>NZ_CALIZP010000072.1 GCF_938028825.1 uncultured Cardiobacterium sp.
CCCAATCCCCAGCCCAATCCCCAGCCCAATCCCCAGCCCAATCCCCAGCCCAATCCCCAGCCCAATCACGCAGGCACTATCACCCTCAGCGGCGAGGAGAAAGTCGGGGCGACGCTCACCGCGACCGTCAGCGATGCCGACGGTGTGCCCGGCAACGTGCAATACCAATGGCTGCGCGACGGCCGGCCCATCGGCGGCGGCAGCGGCAAAACCTACACCCTCACCGACGCCGACGCCGGACACCGCATCAGTGCGCGCGCCGACTATCGGGACAATGCCGGACACGACGAAAGCCCGCGCAGCGCAGCGGTCAACCCCGCGCCGCAGGCGAACCATGCAGGCACGGTCGACATCAGCGGCGAGGCGCGCGTCGGCAGTACCCTTACCGCCCACCTCAGCGACGGCGACGGTTACGACCCCGCCCAGGTTCACTATCAATGGCTGGCGGACGGGCAACCGGTTGCGGGCGCGACCGGTGCGAGTTACACCCTCACCGCCGCCGACACCGGGCGCAGCATCAGCGTGCGCGCCACCTACACCGACCACGCCGCGCACAGCGAAGCGGCCAACGCGGCGACGGCGGGCTACGTCAGCCACATCCCCGTCGCAAAAACGCCGCTGGTTTTCGACGTGACCGATGCCCGCTTCGGCGCGAACGGTCATGACGGCGAAAGTGCGGCGGCGGACGACACCGCCGCCATCCAGGCCGCCATCGATGCCGCCTGGCACGCGGGCGGCGGCACCGTGCGCATCCCCGGCGGCACCTACATGATCCGCGCCGACGCAAGCACGGGGCAATGGCAACTGCCCGCCGGGCTGAAAATGCGCAGCAACGTGACCGTGGACATGGCGGCAGACGCCGTCCTCAAAGCCTACGCCAACGACAAGCCCTATCACGACATCTTCAACTTCTACGAAGTCGAAAACGCGCACATACGCGGCGGCACCCTCGTCGGCGAGCGCTACACCCACAACGGCACGACAGGCGAATGGGGCAACGGCATCACCATCCTCTCCTCGCGCAACATCAGTGTCGAGGGCACCACCATCCGCCACTTCTGGGGCGACGGCATCGGCATCGACAACACCTACGCCGACCCGCGCCTGCGCAATGACGACATCGCCATCCAGGGCATCACCGCCGACGCCAACCGCCGCCAGGGTATCTCCATCATGGACGGCGACCACATCCGCATCCTGCACAGCACCTTCCAAAACACCGGCAGCGGCACCGCGAGCACCACCGAACTCGCCGCCAACCCGCGTCGCAAAGGCACCGACCCGCAGGCGGGCATCGACATCGAACCCGAAGCGGGACAAAGCGTGACCCACATGGACATCCGCGCCAACACCTTTGCCGACAACGGCCGCACCGGCCTCAGCGTGCTCGGCCTCAACCCCGAAGAACAACGCGTCATCAGCGACATCCGCATCGACGGCAACACCTTCACCAACAACCGGGGCAGCATCATCCTGCGCGGCGCGAGCGGTGCCGTCGTCACCGGCAACCACATCACGAGCGACCGCGCCCCGCCCGAATACACCATCCTCATCGGCGAACGCACCCCCGACGCTACCGTCCGCGACAACACCCTTGGCGGCAAAGGCCGCATCAGCGACCTCATGCACGGCAACAACGACGTGGAAGCCCGCAACCACCTCAACTTCACCGGCTACGCCGCCGATCAGCCCACCACTGTCGTCATTCGCGGCAGCGCCAAAGTCGGCGCGACCCTCACCGCCGCCGTCCACGACGGCAACGGCTACCACGAAAACGCCGTGTACTACCGCTGGTACGCCGACGGCGTCGAAATCCCGCACAGCGCCGGGCGGCAAGCAGACGGCAAACACCAATACATCCCGAGCGATGCCGACCTCGGCAAAACCCTCAGCGTCCGCGTTACCCTCACCGACTACGGCACTCATAGCGGCCATGCGGTGAGCGCGCCGACCGCCGTCATCGCCGCCGCCGACCACCCCCTGCCGAACCACAGCGGCAGCATCACCCTGCGCATCCGCCACGACGGCATGCCGGGCTTCGACGTGAACCACCCCGAACACTGGCCGACCCTTGCAGAAGCGGCGGGCGGCGCGGGCGGCAGCAAAAAAATCGCCCCCGAAGTCGGGCGCACCCTCTACGCCGATGTGCAGGACGCCGACGGCATCCCGACAGGCAGCGCGGGGCGCAACGAAAAACAATACGACGGCAAACCCGTCATCCACTACCAATGGCTGGCCGACGGCGAGGCCATCCCCGGCACCGTGCACGCCCGCTACGTCCCGCTCAGCAGCGCAAGCGGCAAACACATCAGCGTCCGCGTGAGCTACACCGACAGCGCCCACCACGCCGAAAACCTCACCAGCGATGCCACCGTCGCCCTCATCGATACCATCCCGCCGAACCGCGCGGGCAGCGTCGCCATCCACGACGGCGACACCCTGACTGCCGATGTGCACGACGCCGACGGCGTCCCCGACAACGTGCAATACCAATGGTACAAAGACGGCATCGCCATCGACGGCGCGACAAGCCGCGACTACACCCCGCAGAGCGGCGAGCGCAGCCACATCCTCACCGTGAAAGCCGACTACACCGACCGCAACGGCTACCACGAAACCCGCATCGGTACCCTCGCCGACAGCGCGCTGCCGCCGACGCAGCACAAAAACGCCCCCGCGCCGGCGGCAGATGCCTGTCCGGACGCGGCAACAGCGGCGGCAACATGGCCGGACTCCGGCACGACGGGCAACGACAGCGCCCCCCTCCGCCTGCACGACCTCCTCACCGCCCCGACGGCGGACAGCGCCGCCCACCCGTCAACGCCCAACGACTACCCGACAACCGCCCTCGCCGATCTCGACACCGCCGCCCAACTCGCGCAACAGTCCTTCCTCATCGGCTGAAACACACCGGGCGGCACCAAAGGTGAAAGCAAAAACGCAGGCCGGGCTGAAGCCCGGCCACGCAGAGGCGACGGCACCCCGGACAAGCGCCGCCGCCGGGCGGGGTATAGTCGTTCCAGCGGAATGATGCGATGTCGGCGCGCCTGACCGGGCACCCATAAAAACCCGCGCCGTACTATCGTCGTTTCAAATAGGACTGAGACAAGGCGGCGAGCGGGCGGGTTTGCCTGTTATTCTTTGCCCGGATTGAAGGGGCTGAACATGATTTTGAATTTGTCGTCCTCGTCTGCGCCGCCGGGGATGAATTTGTCGAAGATTTCCGCTTTGGCCTGCGGGTTGTCGCCGAGAACGCCGTGCAGGACGGCGAGGGCGTTGACGGCTTTGGCGGGGGCGATTTCGTCCAGTTCGCGCAGCAGCTGGTAGATGCGGGCGTAGTCGCCTTCGACCATCGCGCTGGTGATGGCGGAGGTGATGGCTTGTGCTTTTTGTTCGTTTTTCATGGGGTTTCCCTGGCTGTTGCCGGTTTGTCGAAGGGATGCCGCAGCTGCGGCATGGTTTATGCAGCGTTGCGCGGTGTGCGGGCGGATGTGCCGCGCAGGGCGAGAACGGCAAGCAGGATGCCCGCCAGCACGTCCACGCCGTAATGGTAACGCAGGAAGATGGTGGCGGTGATGGTGCCGGCGGTGAGCGGCGCGCAGAGGAGCGCCGCCGCGCGTTTGCCGTCGCGCCACAAGTACGCCGTGATGTAGAGGGTGAGGGCGGTGTGCAGGCTGGGGAAGACATCCATGCCGGTCACGCCGCCCTTGATGATGGCGATAAGCGTCGGTGCGATGAGACCGCCCGCGCCGCCGTCGGGGTGGGTGGTGAAGGCGGGCCCGGCGGCGGGCAGCAGGCAGTAGCCGAGGAAGCCCGCCAGATAGAGGAAGATGAGGCCGTTGAAGTAGCGGCGTGCGGCGGGCGTGGTGCGGCGGCAGGCGTAGTAAAAAACGCTGCCGAGGACGATGGCGTAGAAGCTGAAATAGCAGGCGGCGAGCAGGTCGGTGAGCAGCGGGTGCGCTTCGTAGCGGAAGTAGGCGGGCAGGATGCGCCCGCCCCAGAGATGGCGGTCGATGGCGGCGAGCAGGGCATCCGCATGCCGGGGGATGAGGTGGCGGTCGATGATTTTCAGCAGCGGGAAGACCAGCCAGGTGAGGAGGAAGAGGTTCGCCCCCGTCCAGGCACTGCGGCGGTAATGCGCCGTCCAGCCCCACAGGGTGAGGCAGGCGGCAAACAGCGGCAGACCGGCGCCGTCGGCGGCGCGCAGAATGGCGCAGGCAGCGAGGACGAGGAGGCCGGCGAGCAGGGCGAGATGGGCGCGGATCAGGGTGGGGTTCATGGTATTGGCGTGCAAAAATGGGATGACAAGAAGCGGGACGAAAGCCGCCAGGCGGTGCCGTTGCCGGGATTTTCTGCTGTCGCGGTTGGTTAGCCCACTCTCCGCTGGCGGCGGCGCATGGGCGGTCAACGCGGTTCGGTGCGGCGGAAAATGCCGAGGTAGCGCAGGGCGTAGAGGGTGAAGGCGGCGGCGATGCAGGCGGTGGGGATGGCGTAGATGGTGATGAGGTTCGGCAGCAGCAGCGCGCCGAGGCAGCGGCTGATGCCGCCCGCGAGGATGAGGGCGAGCGCGAGGCGGGTATCCGGATAGAAGCGCAAATCCAGCCCGCTGTGGCGCACACCGGCGATGCTCATGATGACCAGCACCATCGCCAGCATGGCGGTGATGGCGAGCAGGTGCCGCACCGGGCTGAAGAGCGCGGGCAGGCCGAGCTGCGCGATGCCGAGCAGGGCATAACCCGCGACCAGCGCCAGGCTGACCGCGTAATGGGCGCGGACGTAATGCGCGCGCAGCAGCATGAGGCTGTGCCATTCTTGCAGGCGGGCGGCAAAGGCGGCGGCGGTGGCGAGCGCCAGCCAGCCCTGGATGGGGTCGGCGGCACCGCAGGCGGCGACGATGGCGTAGAGGCCGAGCATGAGGGCGCTGATGTTTTTGGTGTAGGGGTTGGGCATGAAGGTCAGCGCGCCGTGGCCGCCGTCTGCCAGCGCCTGATTGCCGATGGCGCGGCCGACGCGGAAGTTGACCAGCGCCACGGCAATCAGCATCACGTCCACCATGCGGTGCAGGATGTCGCCGTCGGGCTTCAAGCCGTATGCGGTGGCGCAGGCGGCGAGCATGGCGAGGACGAGGATGAAGCTGATGAGGCGGCTGTTGCGGTTATGGATGACGCGCCGGGCGGTGTAGGCGGTGAGGTAGAGCCAGAAAACGCAGGCCGCCCAGGCGGCGGGGGCGGGGTAGGGCAGGGCGGTGAGGATGGCCGCCCAGAGGACGAGCAGGATGGTGCTGTGGACGTGGCGCGGCGCGGGGTCGTCCGTCCAGGCGGGCAGCGCGGTCATGAGGAAGCCGGCGAAACCCGCCCCGGCGCAGAGGTTCAAAAAGGCAAAGGCATGCCAGTGCAGCGGGAAAGCGGCGGCGCGCGCGGGGGCGAAGAGCAGCAGCGCCAGCCACGGCAAGAGGGCGACCCAGGCCCCGAGACAGGCGAGCGGGAAGAAAAGGCGGAAGGGGTGTTCGCGGTTGCGCAGGGTGAGGATGGGCATGGTTAATCCTCTGTTGTGCCGCCGGGCAGTCCCAGCCATTTTAGGGGGATTTGGTCAAACAGATAATGGCAGCCGACGCTGTGGATGTAATCCAATGTATCGCGATACTTGGGTTTGTCGAACCATTCGGCATTCAGAACGTAAACGTATTCTACCCGCCAACCGAGTGTGTGTACTAGTTTGGTGTATTGCTTGCGCTTGAAATCGCAGGTTTGCAGTTTTTCGTCAACGGAGCCTTCAACTTTTTGGTATTTAACTTCGATGATAAACAGAGTATCGCGCACAATGACAAAGAGACCGTTATCGGGTTCCAGCCGCTTCGATAGGTGGTCTTGCCAGTTGATTTGGTAGCGTTTCAGGAAACGGTAGAACTCGCGCTTCTTGAAGCAGTGAGCCAACAGTTTTCCGGCAAACCAGACTTCGTATCCGGCGTTATCAGCGGTTTCGCGCAGTTCGTAGCCCGGAATGGCGGTAAAGAGTTGTTGCAGGTCGGTTTTGGCTTCAAATTGCAGGCCGGTGCGGGTGTTTGCCCCGCCGATGCCGTCTTTAATCATGGTGCTTTATCCTCTGGTTAGCCAGTTCGTAGTAGATGGAATCACGCTCGCAACCGCAGAAGCGGCGGCCGTGGCGCAGGGCGGCGACGCCGGTAGTGCCGCTGCCCATGAAGGGATCGAAGATGAGGTCATCCGGGTTGCTAGCGGCGCGGATGCAGCGCTCGACGAGCGCCAGCGGTTTTTGTGTCGGGTGTTTGCCGTATTGTTTTTCCGCGCGTGGCGGTGGGGCAATTCGCCAGACGCTTTTCATTTGTTTGCCGTAGTTTTCGGCGCGCATGAGCTCGTAATGGTAGGTGTGGCGCGCTTTTTTGTGTTTTTTTGCCCAGAGCAGGGTTTCAGTAGCGTGGGTGAAATAGCGGCAGCTCAGGTTCGGCGGCGGATTGGGCTTTTCCCAGGTGATGTTGTTCAGGATGTGGTAACCGATGGTCTGCATGAGATAGCCAATGAGGTAGATGTTGTGCTGGGTGCCGCAGACCCAGATGGTGGCATCGGGGCGTAGCAGGGCATAGCACAGGCGCAGCCATTCTTCGTAGGCCTCCATGTCGGCAGCGATGCCGCGTGATTTGTCCCAGTTCCCTTTGTTGACGGACACGGCCTGGCCGTTGTGGCAGGTGATGCCGTCGTTGGACAGGTAGTAGGGCGGATCCACAAAGATCATGTCGAAGCGACCCTGTGGGTGTTTGTCGAGGATGCGGCGCATGAGGTGCAGGGCGTCGGCGTTGTAGGTGATGTAGCCGGGGCCGTACTGTTTGTTCAGATTGCCGTAGGCTGCC
Organism: uncultured Cardiobacterium sp.; assembly: GCF_938028825.1. Taxonomy (GTDB): domain Bacteria; phylum Pseudomonadota; class Gammaproteobacteria; order Cardiobacteriales; family Cardiobacteriaceae; genus Cardiobacterium. Next base: position 6,863 of record NZ_CALIZP010000072.1, read on the forward strand.
GCTTCTTCGGCGAGGGTGAGAGTTTCAGGGAGCATAGATGGCCAGTATTTCCCCAACTTTTTGTCGGCTGGCGCCGCTTGCGGCGATATTGCGCTGGACGTGGACGGTCGCGAGACGGGCATCGTGGTAGAGGGCACGGGTGTAAGCGGTGTCGTGGTTGGAGATGAGGATGCCGCGTGTGCGCGGGGCGATGATGCGGGCAGTGTCAGCGAGACGCTGTTGTTCGTCATGGTTGAAGCTGTCTTTGTGGTAGGCGGTGAAGGAGGCGGTGTCGCTGAGCGGAACGTAGGGCGGATCGCAGTAGATGGTGTCATCATCCGTCGCTTGGGCGAGGGCGTCACGGAAGTCGCCGCAACTGAGTTCGATACGTCCGGCTTTGCCGAGGTAGGCCTGCATTTCTTTTTCGGGGAAGTAGGGCGCGCGGTAACGGCCAAAGGGGACGTTGTAGCCGCCTTTGCCGTTGTAGCGGCACAGGCCGTTGAAAGCGTGGCGGTTGAGGTAAATGAAGAGGGCGGCGCGTTCAGCGGGATCGTGGCTGTCATTAAATTGCTCGCGCAGGGCGTAGTAGCGGCTTTCTTCGTTGTTATCCGGGATGAAGTAGTGGCGGGCATAGTCAATAAAGCCCTGTTTTTCCTGTTTGAGGATGGTGTAAAGAGTGATTAGGTCAGGATTGGTGTCGTTGATGAGGTAGGCGTCGTAGTCGGTCGCGAGGGTGAGTGCGGCGGAACCGGCAAAGGGTTCGATGAGTCGTCCGCTGCGCTGCTGCGGCAGATGGGAGGTGAGGAAGGGCACAAGCTTGTGCTTGCCGCCTGCCCATTTGAGGAAGGGTTTGCTTGACATAGTGCTCAGAAAGAGAGGGAGGGAATGGTGTGCATGTTGTCACGCCTGCTCGATGTACACGCTCTGCTCGATGTGCTTGATGCGGTCGCGCAGGGCGGCGGCCTGTTCAAATTCGAGGTTTTTCGCGTGGGCGAGCATTTCTTTTTCGAGCTGTTTGATGAGTTTGGCGGCAGCCTTCGGGTCGGCGGGCATCGGTTCTTTGTCACGTTCGCGGTGTGCTTTTTTGGCTTTGATGGCGACGTGTGCGCCTTCCATCACGTCGGTGATTTTTTTGCGGATGGTCTGCGGGGTGATGCCGTGCGCGGTGTTGTAGGCCTGCTGTTTTTCGCGGCGGCGATTGGTTTCGTCAATCGCCGCCTGCATGGAGCGGGTGATGTGTGCCGCGTAGAGGATGGCTTTGCCTTTGGCGTTGCGCGCGGCGCGGCCGATGGTCTGGATGAGGGCGCGTTCGCCGCGCAGGAAGCCTTCTTTGTCGGCATCGAAGATGGCGACCAGCGAGACTTCCGGCATGTCCAGCCCTTCGCGCAGCAGGTTGATGCCGACCAGCACGTCGAAGGTGCCGAGGCGCAGGTCGCGGATGATTTCCATGCGTTCGACGGTGCCAACGTCCGAGTGGATGTAGCGTACACGCACGTCGTGCTCCATCAGGTAGTCAGTAAGGTCTTCCGCCATTTTTTTGGTCAGCGTGGTGATGAGGACGCGTTCGTCGGCGGCGACGCGGGTGCGGATTTCGCCAAGCACGTCTTCAACCTGGCTTTCGACCGGGCGGATTTCGACTTCGGGGTCAAGCAGGCCGGTCGGGCGCACGACTTGTTCGACGGTCTGGCCGCTGTGTGCGCGTTCGTAGTCGCCCGGTGTGGCCGAGATGTAGATGGTCTGCGGCGCAATGGCCTCAAATTCTTCAAAGCGCAGTGGGCGGTTATCGAGCGCAGACGGCAGGCGAAAGCCGTAATCCACCAGGGTTTCTTTGCGCGAGCGGTCGCCCCGGTACATGCCGTTTAGCTGCGGGATGGTCACGTGGCTTTCGTCAATCATCAGCAATGCGTCAGCAGGCAGGTAGTCGTGCAGGGTCGGCGGCGGTTCGCCCGCTTGTCGTCCGGAGAGGTAGCGCGAGTAGTTTTCGATGCCGGAGCAGTAGCCAAGTTCGTTCATCATTTCAAGGTCGAATCTTGTGCGCTGTTCGAGGCGCTGCGCTTCGACGAGTTTTTTCTGCTCGACAAGCGCGGCGACGCGCTCGCGCAGTTCTGCCTTGATGAGTTCGATAGAGGCGAGGATGGTGTCGCGCGGTGTGGCGTAGTGGGTTTTCGGGTAGATGGTCACGCGCGGCACGGGATCGAGCATTTCGCCCGTGAGCGGGTCGAAGTAGCGGATGTTTTCAATGGTGTCGTCGAAGAGTTCAATGCGCACTGCGTACCAGTCGGATTCGGCAGGCATGATGTCGATGGTGTCGCCTTTGCTGCGGAAGGTGCCACGCGCAAGCTGGATGTCGTTGCGCGTGTATTGCAGTTCGGCGAGGTGGGCGTGTACGTCGTGCGGGTCAATGCGTTCGCCTCTGGAGAGGTGCAGGCGCATTTGCCGGTACTGGCTGGGGTCGCCGAGGCCGTAGATGGAGGAGACGGAGGCGACGATGATGGTATCGCGCCGTTCCAGGATGGCTTTGGTCGCGGAAAGGCGCATCTGCTCGATGTGTTCGTTGATGGAGGCGTCTTTTTCGATGAAGGTGTCCGAAGCGGGGACGTAGGCTTCCGGCTGGTAGTAGTCGTAGTAGGAAACGAAGTATTCAACGGCGTTGTGCGGGAAGAATTCGCGCATTTCGCCGTAGAGCTGGGCGGCGAGGGTTTTGTTCGGCGCGAGGATGAGCGCGGGGCGCTGCGCACGGGCGATGACGTTCGCCATGGTGAAGGTTTTGCCAGAGCCGGTCACGCCAAGCAGGGTCTGCTTGGCAAGGCCGTCTTCCAGCCCTTCGAGGAGTTGGGCGATGGCGGTCGGCTGGTCGCCGGAGGGCCGGTAGTCGCTGACGAGCTGGAAAAGGTCGCCGCTTGCGGCGGGTTTGGAATCGCGCATGGATTGGGGCAGGGAAGGGGATTGGCGGGGATTATACGACGGGGGGCGGAAGCGGGCGCCAGGCGGCGTCAATCGCGGGGTTCCCCTAACGGCTAACCGTCCTCCCGGCGGGTGAGTTTTTTCTTCGCCCAGTAGTGTAGGCCGTAGCGTGTGGCTATCCGGAGACTGAGGGGCAGGGGGTTCATGCGGGGGTGTTTTCAGTTTTCCTGCCGCAGGTGGCGCACCCAGTAGAGGGTGGCGGCGATGACGCCGACCGGCATGGCGATGAGGTTGAGCACGGGGACGGTGGTCATGAGGCTGACCGCGCCGCCGTAAGCAAGGCTTTCGCCGCGTCGTTGCCGCAGGAGGCGGCGTTCTTCGTGGAAGGGGATACCGTTGTTCGCCATCGGGTAGTCGAGGTATTGCAGCGCGGCGCACCAGGCGGCGTAGGCAAACCAGAGGACGGGGGCAAGCGGCGGCAGGAGGAGGGCAAGGACAAGGGTGGGGACGGCGAGGGCGAGGAAGTACAGCGCTTTGTGGATTTCCTGCATGATGTCCGCAAGGATGTCCCGCCACAGCGGCAGCTCGGGCGGGGCGGGATCGTCGCGTTCGGCTTTTTCGACGGCGGCGGCGAGCAGGCTGTTGAAGGGGGCAGCGATGAGGTTCGCCATCAGCGCGAAGGTGGTGTAGGCAAGGAGGAGCAGGGTGAGGACGAGGAGCGGGTAGAGCAGCCAGTGCAGCCACGCCAGCCAGTCGGGCAGGAGGCGGTCGATATAGGCGGTGCCGTAGTGCCAGGCGGCGTAGCTGCCGGCACCGAAGAAGATGATGTTGGCGCAAAGCGGCAGCAGGGTGTAGCGGCGGATACCGGGGCGGAGAAGCCAGGTGAAGGCTTCCGCCAGGCAGTGCAAGGCGTTCATCCGTTGTCGGCGCGGATGTTGTCCAGCGCTTCGCGGAAGAGCCCCATCAGGGCTTCGAGTTCGTTGGTGCGCGGGTAGTTGGGGCGGGTGACGAGGGCGAGGCGGCGGTGCGGCGCGGGCACGTCAAGCGGGATGGTGCGGATGTCCGGCTGGTTGCGCAGCGAGGGCAGCGCCATTTCGGGGACAAGGGTCAGCCCCATGTCGTTCACCACCATTTGCACGAGGGTGTTAAGGCTCGCTTCGCGGAAGCTGTGCGTGATGTCGTTGCGAAATTTGCAGATTTCCACAATGTGGTCTTTGAGGCAGTGCCCGTTACTGAGGAGCAGCAGGCTGTCTTCGTTGCGCAGTTGTCTGGCGGTGATTTTGGTCTGTCCGCTGAGCGGGTGGTTGCGGTGCAGGACGACGTAGAAGCGTTCGCTGCCGATTTCAAAGGTGTTGAGGCCGGGGGTGTCGTAGGGTAGGGCGATGAGTGCGGCGTCCAGCATGCCGTTGTGCACGGCGCTGATGAGGCGTTCACTCACGTCTTCGCGGATGTTCAGCTCGAATTTGGGGTAGGCCTTGTGCACGACGGGCAGCGCCTGCGGCAGCAGGTAGGGGGCGATGGTCGGGATGAAGCCGATGGCCATCGGGAAATGCAGGGTGTCCTGACCGGCGTGTGCCTGCTCGACGAGTTGCTGCGCGTCGAGATAGATTTGCTGGGCGCGGCGCAGCAGCTCTTCGCCGATGGGGGTGATGACGACCTGCTTGTTGTTGCGCTCGAAGACGATGACACCGAGGTTTTTTTCCATTTCGGCGATGCCCAGCGAGAGGGCGGATTGGGAGATGTTGCACTCTTCGGCTGCGCGCTTGAAATGTTTGTTGCGGGCGACGGCGAGCGCGAACTGGATCTGGCGTAAAGTAATCATTCTATGTTCACCTAAACAAATTGTTGGGCGATTATACATAAAAAAAATAAAAGGTAAATATTGCAGTCTGCAAGTCTTTTCAAATGGTTGCGGATAACTATAATGCATCGCACCGCCGCAATTGGCGGCACCAATCATGCAACGAAACGAGGTCTCTTTATGCCCATCATCAACCGCACCATCCCCGATTTTTCCGTACAGGCTTTCCACAACGGCGAGTTCAAGACCGTCAGCAGCGACAGCGTCAAAGGCCAATGGTCCATCTTCCTTTTCTACCCGGCGGATTTCACCTTCGTCTGCCCGACCGAACTGGAAGACATGGCCAAACACTATGACGAACTGCAAGCGCTCGGCGTCGAAGTCTATGCCGTGTCCTGCGACACCCATTTCACCCACAAAGCCTGGCACGACCACAGCCCGGCCATCAGCGGCATCAAGTACCCGATGCTCGGCGACCCGACCGGCGTGCTTGCGCGCGGCTTCGACGTGATGATCGAAGAAGAAGGGCTGGCCTATCGCGGCACCTTCCTCGTTGACCCGGAAGGCAAGATCAAAGTCGCCGAAATCCACGACAACGGCATTGGCCGCAGTGCCAAAGACATGGTGCGCAAAGTCAAGGCCGCCCAATACGTCGCCCAGCACGACGGCGAAGTCTGCCCGGCCGCTTGGGAAGCAGGACAAGAGACCCTGAAACCCAGCCTCGACCTCGTCGGCAAGATTTGAAAAAACGGCACAGGCGGGCGCATTGCGGCGTTGTGCGCTGCTCGCCCGCCAGCCCGTTTTAACCGGGAAGCGGCGCCTGCGGGCGCTGTTTCCATATCGGGCAACCGCCAAACGACCCCCCAACATCAAGGAATCCCATGCAACTCGACCAGGCCATGCTGGACGCTGTCCGCCAGCACATGAACCGCCTCAGCCGCGACATCACCCTCGTCCTCGCCCCCGGCGCGCACGAAAAACGCGACGAACTCAAAACCTTCCTCACGCAAATCGCCTCTACCTCGCCGCGCCTGCATCTTGAAGAGACCGCCGACCCCGCGCTCACCACCCCCATCAGCTTCACCCTGCGCGCCGACGGCACCGACACCGGCATCATCTTCACCGGCATCCCCGGTGGCCACGAATTCACCTCGCTCATCCTTGCTATCCTGCAAGCGGGCGGCAGCGCGCTCAAACTCGACGACAGCATCCGGGCGCTCATCCGCAGCATTGAGCGGCCGCTGCACTTCACCACCTACGTCTCGCTTTCCTGCCACAACTGCCCGGACGTCGTGCAGACCCTCAACCAGTTCGCCCTGCTCAACCCGCACATCCGCAGCGAAATGATTGACGGCGGCCTCTTCCAAGCGGAAATCGAAGCGCGCAACATCCAGGGCGTGCCCGCCGTCTATCTCAACGGTAAAAGCTTTGCCAACGGCAAAATTGACACCGCCCGCCTCGTCGAAAAACTACTCGAACAACAGCCCGGGCTCGCGCAAAACGCCGCGCCCGCGCAAGCCTTACCGCTGCAAGACGTAGTCGTCATCGGCGGTGGTCCGGCAGGTTCATCCGCCGCCATCTACGCCGCGCGCAAAGGCCTCAGCGTCACCCTCGTCGCCGACCGCATCGGCGGCCAGGTCAAAGACACCATGGACATCGAAAACCTCATCTCGGTGCCGAAAACCACCGGCCCCGAACTCGCGGGCAAACTGCACAGCCACCTCGCCGCCTACCCCATCACCATCCGCGAAAACCTGCGCGTGAAAAGCGTCACCACCGGCAGCACCCACACCGTCACCCTCAACACCGGCGAGACCATCGAAACCCGCACCCTCATCATCGCCAGCGGCGCCAAATGGCGCGAACTCGGCATCCCCGGCGAAAAAGAAAACATCGGCAACGGCGTCGCCTTCTGCCCGCACTGCGACGGCCCCTTCTTCAAAGACAAAGACATCGCCGTCATCGGCGGCGGCAACTCCGGCGTCGAAGCCGCGCTGGATCTCGCGGGCATCGTCAACAGCGTGACCCTGATGGAATTCATGCCCGAACTCAAAGCGGACAAAGTGCTGGTCGAACAACTCGGCAAACGCAACAACATCCGCGTTATCACCAACGCTGCTGCGCAGGAAATCACGACCGAAGGCGGCAAAGTGAGCTACATCCGCTACACCGACCGCACCGACGGCGCGGTGCATGACCTGCCACTGCAAGGCGTCTTCGTGCAAATCGGGTTGGTGCCGAACAGCGACTTCCTCGGCGACGCCGTTGAGCGCACCCGCTTCGGCGAAATCGTCATCAACGCCAAAGGCGAAACCAACGTGCCGGGCATCTTCGCGGCAGGCGACGTGACCACCGTGCCGTACAAACAAATCATCGTGGCGATGGGCGAAGGCGCGAAAGCGGCACTGTCGGCATTCGACTACCTCATCCGCCAATAACACCGCTTTCCCCGTTAATCACACCACGGCAGACCGCGCGTCTGCCTTTTCGCATACGGAGGAGAATTCTGCGACGGCAAAAGGGCAGAGGGCGGCCGCCCGACTGCTATTCCCGCCGCCCGTTCCGGCCAGAAAAAAATCCCGTCGCAGCGGGATTTTTTTCTATTGTGGCGTCTAGATGCCCACCGTTGCTGCCACCGCGTTGTAATCCTCGATTTTGTTGAAGTTGAGGTAGCGGTACACCTTGCCGTCCGCCGGGGCGATGGCACGGATGGCGTCGCGGTATTCCGCCATGGTCGGCAGGCGGTCCGGGCGGGCGCTGATCACTACCAGTTCCGCCGGGGCGAGGTACACGTTTGCGTCTTTGCCGAGGCGGTTCGGGAAGTTGCGGTTCGCAGTAGGTGCCGGGGCGCACGCCCCGGCTTTCCGGCAAGCCGCAGGCGCGGCTGACGATTTTCTGCGTCAGCGTAAAGCTCGCGTCGGCGGCGAGCGGTGGAGGGCGTCAGCCCCGCCCCGTCTCAATCCTGTCCGGAGCGTCTGTATGCAGGAGGGCGAAGCCCATCCTGCAATGGATTATTTCTTGATTTTGTTATCATAATTCACCGCCTACTCCCAGGAACTTTTCCACAAAGGCGGCGATTTTCCGGAAGACACTTTGTTTCTTCGCCAGATGCTGCGGGTTGAGCGGGCTCATTTTCGGCAGGGCATCGCTCAATTCTGTGCCGTTTTCGCTGGCGTAGCCGCGTTTGAGCGAAATCGCGAGGTAGCGTTTCGCGGCGGCTTCATTCAACCCCTCGGCGGCAATCAGTTCCGCCGCTTCGCGCCGTTGTTCTTCCTGCGCGAAAGAAAAAAAAGCCTCAATAATGGCCGGCACGTTGGGAATATCATCTAAATCTGTCTGGTTGATGAAATCGACGATCAGGCTTTCCTTGGCGCGGTTACCGATGCTGGCGCGGATGATGCGGCGGATTTCTTCCACCAGTTCCGTTTTGTTTTTGACTTTCTTGTTCCGCTCGAAAATCAATTCCAGGATGTAATCCAGACTAATTTCCTGCGATTTGAGCAAATCAATTTCAAACACCACATCATCCCAATCCAGCTTGGAGGCTTCCTGTGCTTCGCCCGCTTTGCTCTGCCGCAGCCAGTCGCGGATATCGTTATAGGTGGAGCGGTAATCTTGCAACTGACGCGCAGAGGGAATAGCGATCGCCTGCATTTTTGCCAGTTCGTCATCCTGTAAATAATATTTTTCCTGCAAGGATTGCATGGCCACCGCATCATCGGTATCAATTTGTTGCAAAGCCTGCAAAGCAGCAAATTCATCATAATTCTGCAAGATATTTTCCACGCGCAGGTATTCGCCAAAAAGTTTGGCAAAATCTTTTTTATCCTTTTCCGTTTCGATTTTATCGGGTTCGGGGAAACGATCCTGCAATTCCTGCACCACATCGAGATAGCCGCGCCGTGCTTCGCCGGTGAGATTATCGGTATAGCCTTCCATATATTCCTGATAGCTTTTTTCCAGCACCACATTTTTGGTGTTTTTATCGCCGAACAGGGTAATGGCTTTAATCGTCGCATCTTCCAAATCGCGAAAGGTCACGATATTGCCAAAGGTTTTGCTGGCATTAAAAATGCGGTTTGTGCGGGAAAACGCCTGAATCAGGCCGTGATAACGCAGGTTTTTATCGACAAACAGGGTATTGAGTTCCGGCGCATCAAAGCCGGTCAGGAACATCCCGACCACAATCAGCAAATCCACTCGCTCGGCATAGGGCAGCGGTTTGTCATCGCCGTCCCTGCCTTTCACCCGCTTGGCCAAATCCTTGTAGTAGTTTTCAAAAGCCTTGCTTTCCACGCTGTAACTGGTGTGGAAACAGGCGTTGTAATCCTCAATGGCTGATTGCAAAAATTCTTTCGCGCTATTTTCCATCGCCGTGGGCTCAAAGGTTTCATCAACGATTTCACCAATAGCGTTTTGCTCTTCATTAGCGGCAAAAGAAAAAATGGTGGCGACTTTCAGCGGATTATTCTTGCCTGCCTGCTGTTCCTTGAATGCCTGATAATAACTTTTGGCTGCCTCAATGCTGCTTACCGCAAACATGGCATTAAAGCCTTTGCCGCCCGCATTCAGGCGGTGCGTTTTTTCGCGGAAATGTTGCAGGATATATTCGGTGATTTTGCGGATGCGTTCGGGATGCAAGAGTGCCTGGCGGTTTTCGGCAGCAGTCAGTTTCTTTTCATCCTGCTCGCTTTCCAGCGATTGGAATTGCGGGCGTGTGTCGTTGTAATCCACTTTGAATTTCAGCACTTTTTCATCGCGGATGGCGTCAGTAATTACATAGGAATGCAATTCGCGGCCAAAGACACCCGCTGTCGTCTCCGCTCCTAGGGCGTTATCGGGAAAAATAGGCGTGCCCGTAAAACCGAATTGGCAGAATTGCTTGAATTTCTTTTTCAGATTTTTTTGCGCCTCGCCGAATTGTGAGCGGTGGCATTTATCGAAGATAAAAATGACCGGCTTTTGATATACCGGCAGACTGTCTTCGCTTTTCATTAGATTATTCAGCTTCTGGATGGTGGTCACGATGATTTTGTTATCGCTATTTTCCAGATTGCGTTTCAGCCCCGCCGTGCTGTTTGAGCCGTTGACGCTGTCGGGCGAAAAACGCTGATATTCCTTCATGGTCTGGAAATCCAGATCTTTCCTGTCCACCACAAAAAGCACTTTATCGATGCAATCCAGCTCCGTAGCGAGGCGCGCCGCCTTGAAGCTGGTCAGGGTTTTGCCGCTGCCGGTGGTGTGCCAGATATAGCCGCCGCTTTCCGGCTTGCACCAGTTTTTGGTCTGCGCCGAGCTGTTAATCTTCCACAAAATCCGCTCAACGGCAGCAATCTGATAAGGACGCATAATCAGCAGCGTGTTATTCACGTCAAAAACACTGTAACGCAGCAGGACACTGAGCAGGGTGTGTTTTTGCAAAAAGGTGGCGGTGAAATCCTTCAAATCCTTGATGGGGTAATTATCCGACTTCGCCCAATTCATGGTGAAATCAAAGCTGTGTTTATCGCGCTTGGTGGTATTGGCGAAATAGCGCGTATCCGTGCCGTTGGAAATCACGAAGATTTGCAGGAACTTGAAGAGCGAATTGTCGCTGTTAAAACTCTCCTTGCTATAACGGTGTACCTGATTAAAAGCCTCGCGAATCGCCACGCCACGTTTCTTTAATTCGATATGCACCAACGGCAGGCCATTCACCAGTATGGTCACGTCATAGCGGTTGGCGTGTGTCCCTGTCTGTTCAAACTGGTTGATAACCTGCACCTGATTGCGAGCAAGCTGCTTTTTATCAACAAGATAAATATTCTTTAGACGGCCATCATCAAAAGCGAAATCATAAATGTGGTTATCCTGGATTTTGCGGGTTTTATCAATAATGCCGTCCGCCGGTTTATCCAGATATTCCACTAAAAAACGCTGCCATTCGCTATCGGTGAAGACGACACCATTCAGCCGCTGCAATTGCCCGCGCAGATTGGCCAGCAGTTTACTGTGACTGTTCAAATCATGGCGGTATTCATAGCCCTGCTGTTGCAAATCGGCCAGCAATTCCTCTTCAAGCTGCTTTTCCGATTGATAATTGCCGGATTGCGCAATTTTTTCGTATTTGTCGAGGACGATGAAATGATCGGTCTCGGCGATGGGTTTGGTGGTTTCAGTCATGTTATTTCTCCCAAATAAGGTAGCGTTAAATCAAGTAGGTGGGCTTTAGCCCACCATATGGGTTATCTAGTATGTTTTATGGTGGGCTAAAGCCCACCCTACTTCAGTCATCATATAAATCCCAAGCGGCTTCGCTAATGCTGACGCCCCAATTTAACGGATACAACCCTGCTTTTACATCACGATGAAACGATGAGAATGGCCATTCTTGTACCATGCTTACATAGCCATGTTTGACAGGGTTGTAATAAACATAATCCATATGTCTCGCCAGATCAGCATTATCCCGAATCAAATGCTCCCAATAACGTCGTTGCCAAATACCAGTTTCCCTGCGCTTAAATTTGCTTTGATTAGGATTCCTGGTTTGTACTGGCAGATTACGGGAAAATTGTGTTTTTAAATATGCTATCCGCGTCGGATAATCATCTTCTCCTTCCGGCAAGCGTATCAGCAAATGGACATGATCCGGCAAGATACAAATGGCGACCGTTTCAAAGGGATAACGGGCGATGGTTTCTTTATATGCGGCACGGAAAATATCAATATAATCCGTCAAGTAACTTTTTGAGCGGTCTTGCAGTACCAAAGTAAAAAAATACAAGCCGCCGCATACGAAGGCTCGTCGGTAATCTGCCATTTCATTTCTCCTTTGAATGTGTATGGATTTTATTCTGTCATTTTATGCCATTTTATTTTTATTGGTGAATATAAGTTCACCCTGCAAGTATATTTTACATTGCCACGTAGGGTGGGTTTTAACCCACCATGTATTTACCTGACATGCTTTATGGTGGGCTGAAGCCCACCCTACAAACGTGCAATTTTGCATTTTATGCAGGATGGATTTTGACCTATCGCCAAGCTTTCGTGTAAACATATGGTGGGCTAAAGCCCACCTACAAACGCACGTTTTTGTTTTTTAAGCAGGATGCGTTTTAACCTGCCGTAAAGTATTCGTATAAACACCAACCCATAAATATATTTTACATGGTTATGTAGGGTGGGCTTCAGCCCACCGCAAACATATTGGCATAAACACATGGTGGGCTAAAGCCCACCCTACAAACGCACGTTTTTGTTTTTTAAGCGGGGTGGATTTTAACCTGCTGCAAAGTATTCGTATAAACAGCAACCCATAAATATATTTTGCATGGTTATGTAGGGTGAGTTTCAGCCCACCGCCAATATATCGGCACAAACACATGGTGGGCTAAAGCCCACCCTACTTTAATGGCTTTTTGGAAAGTTCAGCAGTTGTTCGCGGTAATATTCATATTGTTGACGGCGCAGGGCGATTTCACGCGGCAGGCCGTCGCTAAGGGAAGTGGTCAGGGTGTCGAATTTGTCGAGAATAGCGACGATACGGGCTTGTTCAGCGAGCGGGGGGATGGGGACTAACATTTTTCTTAAACTATCATTGTAGAGACGTGGAATTGTTCCACCTTCGGCAACATCCCATTTGGCAATCTGATAAAAATAAAATAGGTATTTATTTAAGACCTGCTTTTCTTCATTTTCAATCCAAACGATGTTGCTATCTTGAAAATACGCATCTTGTCCATCAAAGATAACCGTTCTTCCAATTGTACCGCTTGCTGAGATTAGAACCTCACCTAACCTAGGATAATGATATTTTTCTTTATATTCTTCAAATAGTTTTCTCGAAATATAGGAATTTGGGTTCTTACCAAAAGTCCCGATTTTATAAAAAGGCACATCACCAAAACTGGAAGTTTGGCCTTTCAAAATACGTTTGCACATACGAACTTCTCCCACATCTCCTAACTGTTTCCAAACAACTTTTTCAGGCAGCCCATTTAATCTGTCTGTCTGTCTGTCTGTCTGTCTGTCTGTCTGTCTGTCTGTCTGTCTGTCTGTCTG
>NZ_CALIZP010000073.1 GCF_938028825.1 uncultured Cardiobacterium sp.
TGCAAAAAGTCCTTGCCGACGGTGGTTACACGGGTAAGGCATTTGCTTCGTCGGTACAGGAGTTGATTGGTACGGAGGTAGAAATTGCCAAACGCAACGAATTGCACCGGTTTAAGGTATTGCCGAAGTGGTGGGTGGTAGAGCGCAGTTTTTCCCGGCCGGAAAAGAACAGGCGGCTGTGGAAAAACTGCGGGCGTAAGCTGAGTACCAGTCTGCAAATGATGGTTTTGGCTTTCTTGGGAGTGCTGCTGCGAAGACTATGAACACGTTCTAACAAAAAAGGAAGGCTTGCGCCTTCCTTCAAGAGTCACGGGTGAGCGGTAATTTATTGCTCGATACCCATGGATTGCAGGGTTTCGCGGGTCACGCCGCCCACGCCGAGGTTGTGTTTGCGTTGGTAGGCCTCCAGCGCTTTCATGGTGCCCGGGCCGAGCGAACCGTCAACGGAGACGCGGTAGCCTTCTTTTTTCAGTGCGGCTTGCACGGCTTCGATGGTTTTGCTGTTCACGGTGTCGTTACACAGCACGCTTTCCCAGCGCACTTGCGCGTCGGAAATTTTTTCGTATTTGGTGACTTCCGCGTATTCGGCCGGGATTTCCTTCTCGATTTGCTGCGCTTCTTTCACCAGTTTTTTGACTTTGACGGTTTCGTATTCAGCCGGAACTTCCACTTCGCGCGTGGTTTCTTCGCTGACCAGTTTTTGTTTTTTGATGGTCTTGAATTTGGCTTCGACCTGGGTCGGGTTGATGCGGGCTTCTTCCTGCACGACCTGCTTGGTGATGCTCGCCATTTCTGCCGGGACTTCCACCATCCGCAGCGCTTCGCCGGTGGAGGAGAAGGTGCGCGCCGGGCCTTCGCTGCGCGCGGTCATGTAGGCGGGTTTGGCGACGACTTCTTCTTTGACTTCGTTGTATTGCGGCGGGATGACTTCCTGGGTGGTCATGGCCGGTTCGATTTCGATTTGTTCTTCGACGGTTTCAAAGACGGCAGGGACGATTTCCAGCTTTTTGCTGGCGGGTTTGATAACGACTTGCTCGTCGGTGGTTTCGTATTCGGCCGGGACGATTTCATAGGTCTTGGATGCGTCTTTAATGACGACCTGCTCGGTGCGCGGTTCAAAGCGGGCCGGAATAACGACGAGTGCCTGACATTCGCCGGCTTTGACTTGCGGGACGGTCAGCGTCATGCCCTCGGCAGGTGCGGGTGCGGCAGCTTCTTGTTGCGCATCGGAATTTTCTTGTGCTTGCGCCAAAGCGGCGATGGCGACAGAAGTCAGCAGCACGGAAAGCTTACGTTTCATCATTCAAAGTCTCCTAATAGATGAGTTCGGGAATTGACATTTTGAACACGATAACCGTCCAAAAATCGCCACATACTTTAACGCAAGCCACCGCCGGGCGGCAATGAAAACGCGGCAAAAGTTGCCATTTTCGCCACCGGCTGCCCGCAGGCCGCTATATACTTCGCGCCTTTTCCCACCTCAATTCAGGAAACCCCATGACCGATTTCAGCGACAACCCGCTTTATCACCCGCCCGCCGCGCCCGATTTCGCCCGCATCAAACCCGAACACGTCGATGCCATCTTCGCCATCATCAAAGAAAACCGCGCCGAGGCCGAACGCCTCGCGGCGCTGCCTGCGCCAACCTGGGACACCCTGATGCAGCCGCTGGAACGCATGGCGAACCGCCTCAACAAGGCCGTTTCGCCCATCAGCCACCTGCACGGTGTGCAGAGCAGCGACGCATGGCGCGCCGCTTATGAAAAAATCCTGCCCGAACTCGCCGCCTACGGCACCGACCTCGCCCAGCACAACGGCCTCTATCAGGCGGTGCGCGCCTTGAAGGCAAGCGGCGAATACCCGCGCCTCAGCGCCGCGCAGCAGAAAGTCATTGACGACAGCCTCGAATCCTTCGCGCGGCACGGCGTCGCCCTGCCGGATGACGCCAAAGCCGAATTCCGCGCCAACAGCCAGCGTCTCACCGAACTTGCCAGCCGCTTCTCCAACAACGTACTGGATGCCACCAACGCCTGGCAACTGCCGCTGGCCGACGACAGCCGCCTTGCCGGCCTGCCGGATGCCGTCAAGCCGCTGCTGGCCGATCTCGCCCGCCAGCGCGGTCTCGACGGCTACTGCCTGACACTCGATGCGCCCGTCGTCATCCCCGTCCTCACCTATGCCGACGACCGCGCCCTGCGCGAAACCGTATATCGCGCCTACAACGCCCGCGCCAGCGAACTCGCCGACGGCGGCCAATACGACAACGCCGCCATCATCGAAGAAACCATGCGCCTGCGCGCGCGCCAGGCGGAAATCCTCGGCTACGCCGACTACGCCGCGCTATCCGTCGCCGACAAAATGGCGAAACAGCCGCAAGCCGTCTTCGCCTTCCTCGACGACCTCGTCGGCAAAAGCAAAGCGGCGGGCGAGGCGGAAATGGCGGCGCTGCGCGACTACGCCGCGCGCGAACTCGCGCTTGCCGACCTCGCGCCGTGGGATGTCGCCTATGCCGCCGAAAAACGGCGCCAGGCGCAATACGCCCTCTCGCAAGAAGACCTGCGCCCCTATTTCCCCATCAGCCGCGTCATCGACGGCCTCTTTGCCATCAGCCAGCGCCTCTTCGGCATCTCCTTCCGCGCCAACCACAGCCTCAGCACCTGGCACCAGGACGTGCTCGCCTACGATGTGCTGAATGCCGACGGCAGCCTGCGCGCCCAGTTCTACCTTGACCCCTACGCCCGCGCCAAAAAACGCGGCGGCGCGTGGATGGACGGCGCCGTCTCCCGCTTCCGTGACAACGACGCGCTGCAACTGCCCGTTGCCTACCTCGTCTGCAACTTCACCCCGCCCGTCGGCGAAGCCGAGGCCTGCCTCACCCACCAGGAAGTGACCACTCTCTTCCACGAATTCGGCCACGGCCTGCACCATATGCTCACCGCCGTGGACATCTACTCCATCTCCGGCATCAACGGCGTCGAATGGGATGCCGTCGAACAGCCCAGCCAGTTCATGGAGAACTACTGCTACGACCACGCGGCGCTGGCGGAAATGACGCGGCACAAAGACACGGGCGCCCCGCTGCCCGACGAGCTCTACAACAAACTCATCGCCGCGAAGAACTTCCAGTCGGCCATGGCGATGCTGCGCCAGCTCGAATTTGCCCTGTTCGACTTCCGCTACCACAGCGGCACGGCGTGGCGCGATGACCCGCTCGCCGTGCACGCCGCTGTGCGCGCCGCTGTCGCCGTTACCCCCGCCTATGCGGAAAACCGCTTCCCGATGCAATTCAGCCACATCTTCGCGGGCGGCTACGCGGCGGGCTATTACAGCTACAAATGGGCGGAAGTCCTCTCGGCGGACAGCTTCGCGGCATTTGAAGAAGAAGGCGTCTTCAATCCGGCAACCGGCGCGCGCTTTCGCGACGAAATCCTCGCCACCGGCGGCAGCCGCCCCAGCATGGCGAGCTTCATCGCCTTCCGTGGCCGCGAGCCGCGCGTGGATGCGCTGCTGCAACAAAGCGGCATCCGCTGACCGCTTCGCCCCTGATGAAAAACGCTTCCCACGGGAAGCGTTTTTTGTCTGGTGATGCCGCCCGCTGCGGCGCTGGCGGGAGGATGATTTCCGGCGGGTGTTATGCGCCCGGTGTCAGGCCGCTTTTGATGACGATGATATGGGTGTTGTCGGCGGTGGCGCGGATGGTGTGGGTCTCCAGCGGCGCAAGGCTGATGATGCGGTCGGGCAGCAGGGTTGTCGTGCTGCCGTCGCGCGCGCTGCGGATTTCCGCGCTGCCGCTCAGGGTGATGAGGATGACGGCGGCGCTGCTGTGGTACGGCGGCAGTTCGTTGCCCGCGCGCAGGCGCAGTTCGACAATCTGGTATTGGCTGTTGTCTTCGAGGATGCCGCCGAGCGGGCCGCTGTGGTGCAGGGGCAGGATTTGCATGGTCGCCTTCTTTATTCGGGCAGGTTAAGCAGGGTTTCGATGAGTTCCGCCGAACCCGCGACGTGCATGAGTTCCTGCGGGGTCAGGTATTTCAGCGCTTCGGCATAGTGCCGCGCTTCTTGCAGTTTGGCCTTGGCGGTGATGTGCAGCAGGCGGTCTTTCGTACTTTGCGGCGCGGTGGGGTCGAGGGCGGCGATGTGCGTGGCGGCGAGGGCGCGGTCGCGGCCCAGCTCCGCGATGCGGCGGCTGCGGCAGGCGGCAAAGGCGGCGCTGTCTGCGGCGGCAGCGGTGGCAATGGCGGGCGGGCTGGTTTCTTCGGGGATGAGCAGGATGCGTTTGTGGGCAAGCCAGCTGCCCAGGCGGGTGTTGCCGCTGTGCCGCGACAGCCACGGCGAGAGGAAGAGGCCGATGATGATGGGCGAGAGCCAGATGATCTGGTTCGGCGCCTGCCAGATGAGGCCGCACAGGACGATGATGGCGATGGCGACATAGAGCAGGTTGCGCTTGATGGCCTCGCCCCACGGCAGCAGCGCGCCTTCGCGGTTTTGCGTGCGCCAGCCGCTGTCGCGCCCCAGGAAGATGTCGATGACGTGCCGGGTCTGGATGAGCATGAGCAGCGGCGCGTAGAGGGTGGAGATGATGAGTTCGGCGATGAAGCCTTTGCTGACGGCGAGGGTGCCGCCGAAGGCGCGGCGGCGTTTGCCGCTGATGAGGACGCGCAGCCAGCCGATGAATTTGGGCAAAAGCAGCAGACTGATGGCGGCGAAGAAGAGCCACAGCATCCGTTTGGGATCGAAGGTCGGCCAGTCGGGGAAGAGCTGGCGTGCGCTGGTGAAGTATTTGGGCTTGGTGAAGAGGGTTTGCGCGGTGATGCCGGTGCCGACGATGAGCATGATGAGCCAGATGGGGCTCATGATGTAGCTGGCGATGCCGATGAGGAAGTGGATGCGGCTCGGCCAGCGCAGGCCTTTGGCGCCGATGATGCCGAGGTGCTGCATGTTGCCCTGCGCCCAGCGGCGTTCGCGGCCGACGAGGTCGTCGAGCGTCGGCGGCAGGCCTTCGTAGCTGCCGCCAAGATCGGGATCCATGCGCACGTGCCAGCCGGCGCGGCGCAGGAGGGCGGCTTCGACGAAGTCGTGGCTCATGATGTGGCCGCCGATGGGGTTGCGCCCGCGCAGGATGGGCAGGCCGCAACTGTCGGCGAAGGCACGGACGCGGATGATGGCGTTGTGCCCCCAGTAGTTGCCGTCTTCGCCCTGCCAGGCGGCGACGCCGCGCGCGACGATGGGGCCGTAGAGGGCGCCGGCGAACTGGATGGCGCGGGCGAGCAGGGAGTGGCCGCCGATGAGGTGCGGCATGGTTTGCAGCAGGCCGAGGCGCGGTTCGGCATCCATGCGCGCCACCATTTCGACGAGGGTGTCGGCTTCCATCAGGCTGTCGGCGTCGAGCATGATCATGTAGTCGTAGCGCCCGCCCCAACGACGCACGAAGTTTTCGACGTTGCCGGATTTGCGCCCGCTGTTTTGCGCGCGGCGGCGGTACCAGACGGGAAGCGGGGATTGTTCGCGCAGGATGTGCAGTGCTGCGGTTTCGCCCAGCCAGGCATCGGGTTTTTGCGTGTCGGAGATGATGAAGATTTCGGCGCGTCCGGCGAGCGCGGTCTGGCTGAGTTGCCGCGCCATGGCGAGCAGGGCGGCGTGGGTCAGCGCTGGGTCTTCGCCATAGACGGGCATGAGCAGGGCGACTTTGCCGCCTTGCGGGTTGAGCGCGCCTTTGTGGCGGCGCTGTGGCAGGAGTCCGGCGAGGCAGGCGGTGGTGGAGAAGGCGACCCAGTAGAAGGTGAGGGCGAAGAAGATGAGCAGGATGTATTGCAGCAGGGTGCTGCGGCCGTCGCCGAAAGCTTTGAGCATGTGCCAGCTGCCGAGGGTGCCGATGGCAAGCGCGCCGCCGAAGGCGACGAGGCGGGCGAGGTGGGTACGCAGCGGGGTGTGGACGGGTGGCCGGCCGGGCGCTTTGCGCAGCGACTGGACGCGCATGTTGAGCGGAGCTTCCGGCGGGACGGCGGGGATGGTGGTGTTCATCGGTGTTTTTGTCGGTCAGTTGGTAGAAAGGCGGGTTGATGCCCGCCCTTTGTCGCATTTTTCAAGAAATGGTGGCGGCTCAGAGCGGCACCCAGCGGTAAAACCAGCTTTCGGCGACGGGAACGCCGCCTGCGTCGGTCAGGCGCAGTTGCAGTTCGGCCATGGTGTTGCTTTTCGGCTGGTAGTCGAAGGCGGCGCGCAGTTTGCCGCCTTCGGGCAGGCGGACGAGGTGGGCGGCGCGGATTTCCCCGGCACTGGTGTTGGTCACGAGTTTGAGGGCATCGGGGTCAAGCGGGGCACTGCCTTCGGGGACGGCGAAGTCCACGGTGAAGGTGAAGAGTTCGGGGTTGTTCACCGCCGCGCCGCTGCGGGTGCCGACAATGCGCGCGCGGCCGGAAAATTCGGGGCCTGCCTGCGACCAGGTGAGGTCGTAGGCAAAATCGCGCCGCTCGCCCGCTTTCAGCGGTTCGGCGGGCGACCAGAAGGCGATGATGTTGTCGTTGAATTCGTTGGTAACAGGGATTTCGACCAGCGAGATGCTGCCTTTGTCCCATTTGCCGCGCGGGGTGATCCAGGCGGAGGGGCGCTTGTCGTAACGCGCTTCGGCGTCCTGGAAGTTGTCGAAGGCGCGGGCGCGCTGCAAGAGGCCGAAGCCTTTCGGGCTGTCGTCGATGAAGGCGGAGAATTGCAGGTCGCGCGGGTTGCACAGCGGCCGCCACAGGCGCGCTTCGCCGCCGGTGTACATGGCGAGGCCGTCGTTGTCGTGCACGGCGTTGCGGTAGTCGTTGACGGCGGCGCGGCGGCTGGGGCTGAAGTAGTACATCGAGGTGAGCGGCGCGATGCCGTAATGTTCGATGTCCTTGCGCGGGAAAAGGCTGCTTTTGATGAGGAAGACGGTTTCCGCGCCGGGGATGATTTCCATCGCATAAGCGCCGGTGAGCGAGGGGCTTTCCAGCAGTGCTTCAAGGCGGATGCTGCGGTCGTTCGCCTCCGGCTGGTAAATCCAGAACCGGGTGAAGCGCGGGAATTCTTCACCGCCCGGCCCGCCGGTGCCGAGGGCGATGCCGCGCGCCGAGAGGCCGTAGAGGGTGTCGCGGGCGATGGCGCGGAAGTAGCTCGCGCCCTGAAAAACGGCGAATTCGTCCATGTAATCGGGCGAGTTGATGGCGTAGCGCAGGCGGAAGCCCGACCAGCCCAGCCCCTGGCGCACCTCGTCGGGAAATTCGAGGGTGGCGGCGTCGAACTGATTCGGGTCGAAATCGAAAACGCCGGGGTCAAAGACGATTTCTTCCGCCTTGTCGTTCTTGACGAGATAGATACGGACGCGGTCTTTATAAAAGAAGCCGGGCGGCAAGAGATCAAGGCCGAACTGGGAGTTGGCGTTCGCGGCGTGAATGGGATCGGCTTCGCGACGGAAGCGGATGCCCCGGTACTGATCGTAGGTCAGGTCGGAAAAAATGCCGCCAAGTTTGTATTGTTCGGGTTTGTCGGGGCTTTGGGCGCGTTCTTGCGCGAGGGTGATGACGCGGCCGAAGCTGTGGACGTCCGCTTCGGCTTGTTGGGGGTTGTCCTGAGCGAAGGTTTTGCTGCTGAGTACGGCGGCACCGATAGCACCGGTAGCGGTGATGAAATCCCGTCTGTTCATGTGGATTGCTCGTGATGGTGTGGGTTTCTTTGGGGCGCGCGAGTATAGCATGTTTGTAATATAACGGTTTTGCTCTCTGGACGCGTTTTTTCCCTTCTTTTGCAGTAGGTTGCGCGTTTTTACACCACCCGTTCAGGCACAAAAAAGCGACAGCCGGGGCTGTCGCTTGGATCAGGCGGATGATGTCAGGATTTCGCCGGAGCATCTGAAGGTGGTATCCCGTCCTGCCCTGCCGGAGCAGGCGGCGGTGGAGGCGGTGGCGGGGCGGCCTGCTCTTCCTGTTTCAGCACGTCGGCGGCATCGGCCGCATTCGGCGGCACGATGGGCTTGCTACCGCGCAGGATTTTGCCGTCTTCGGCGCTGATTTCCGCGAAATAGCGCCCGCCGTCGGCCGCGAGCAGTTTGATTTCATACACCAGCCCTTTGCGGCGGCCTTCGAGTTCGGCATCCACCACTTTCGCGCTGACTTCTCTTTCTGCGGTTTCAATCGCCTGTTCCAGTTTGACGGGGGCGTAGCGCGGCATGTTTTTTTCGTACTCGCTTTCGCGCTTGATGACGTCGCCGCTTACCGCGTCGATGCGGTATTCGTATTCCTGCTTGTCGTCGCGCAGGTCGATGTCATAGACGGGGCGGCCCTGCGCCAATTCGAGTTCGAGGGTGTCGGCCCGGGCGCCGCTTTCTTTTTCGGCGATGGCAACGGCTTGGGCGGCGCTGATCTTGCTCTGTTGCAATGCCTGGAAAACGCCGTGGTGCGGACCGTGCGGGCCGGGGCCGCGATGTTCGCGGCCGTCATGGTCTTTCGCCGCCGCCGCGCCGCCGGCAAGCAGCAGGGCAAGACCGAGGGGCGCCAGGATGTGTTTTTTCATGGTATGTCTCCTTGGGTTTGGGTTCAGGGTTGGGCGTCGCGCGGCACTTTGTCGTCGGCGGCTACGGCTTGCGCAGCGCCGGTTCCGCTTTGTACGAGCGCCTGCTGCTCATCGTGGTGAGCGGCGTGAGCGAGGCTGCCGCTGGTCAGGACGGCAAGGCTGAGGGTGGCGAGGAAGGTTTTGTTCATATGGTTCTCTCTCCGCTTGTGAATAAAAGGATGGCTATGGAATTTTCTTTCATCGACAGGTCTCTCACCTCCTGCCGATGGCGCGCATTGTAGGGGGCGATTCTTAGGGGAAAATTAGGGCGGTCATGCGGCAGCGGCGCGGTGTGTCGGGGTGGATTATTGGAAGATACACGCAAAATCACGGCGGCAATCTGCAAAAAACACTGCATTTTGTGGAGTTTGCGTGGACTTGTGTTTACATTCTGTAAGAAAGTGATAATGTGCGCCTGATTTTTATCAACCTGAAAGGTGCATCATGGGCTTAATTATCGGTTTTCTCACCATTTTTCTAGTGGGCTTTCTCATCATTCGTGGCTATAACGCCAAAGGCGTGCTCTTTGTCGCCGGTGTGGCATTGATGTTGTTTGCCGTGGCTTTCCTCGGCAAACCCATCGGTGGCGAGAAGGCAACGGGGCTGTTTTTCGTCGATATCAGCAACCTCATCTACAACCTGATGGCAAACCGGGGCGGCGGCCTGGGTCTGCTCATCATGGTGCTCATCGGTTTCTCCGCCTACATGTCGCATATCGGCGCGAACGACACCGTCATCCGCGTTCTCTCGCACCCGCTCGGCTACATCCGCTCGCCGTATGTACTGATGATCGGCGGCTTCTTCATCGGCAGCCTGCTCTCGTTCGCCATTTCTTCGGCAACCGCGCTCGGCGCCTTCCTCATGGCGACCCTCTTCCCCATCCTCACCAGCCTCGGCATCTCCCGCCCCAGCGCGGCGGCCGTCTGCGCCACCACGGCGATGATGACCCTCGCCCCGACCGCGCCGGATGTGGTGCTCGCCGCCGAACAGGCGCACATCTCGGTGAAAGACTACGCCTTCACCTACATGATCCCGATGAGCGTGCTCGCCATCGTCGCCACCGCTGCCGCCCATTTCTTCTGGCAACCCTTCTGCGACCGCCGCGAGGGACTCGTCAGCCAAAGCAGCGGCGAACGCATCAACATGGATCTCTCCACCCTGAAAAAGGCACCGGCGTTTTACATGCTGCTGCCCTTCCTGCCGATTGCCGGGATGCTGATTTTCGACGGCAAATTTGAAATCGGCGGCAAGGTCATGCCGGAAATGACACTCGGCGCGGTGGTCGTGCTCACCCTCATCATCAGCCTCACCATCGAATACATCCGCAGCCTCTATCACCGCCTGGCGGGCGAGACGCAAGGCTCCTGCGCGAAAGCGCTTTACGACGGCCTGGAAATCGCCTACCGCGAAATGGGCGCGGCCTTTGCCGGCGTGGTCATCCTCTTGATTGCCGCCGGTGTCTTCTCGGAAGGCCTGAGCAGCATCGGTTTCGTGAACGACATGATTGCGCTGGTGGAAAAAAGCGGCTCGGCGGCGACCATCATGATGCTGGCGCTGGTCGGTATTACCCTGCTGGTGGTGGTCGCTTCCGGTTCCGGCAACGCGGCGTTCTATGCCTTCGTGGAAATCGCGCCGAAACTGGCGGACAAACTTGGCATCAATTCCGCCTACCTCATCCTGCCGATGCAGCAGGCCTCGAACGTCGGCCGCACCCTGTCGCCGGTTTCCGGCGTCATCGTCGCCGTCAGCGGCGCGGGCAACCTCTCGCCGATGCTGCTGGTCAAGCGCACCTCTGTCCCGACCCTTGCCGCGCTGCTCGTGGTCATCGCCTACACCCTTATCTTCGTGCCGCTGCATCTGCCGGCGTAATCCGGAAATCCCCCGCGCGAGAAATACCTCCGTCGCTTGCGCACCCTTCCCCCCGCAACGGGGGAAGGGTTTTTCTTTATTTTTGCCGTATGAAGCCGCGCCCGGCGGCAGGGCAGGCTTTTTCAACGCATGGCTTGCAACGCCGCGTTTAGTTGTAGGGTTTGTTGAAGTGCGGCAGGAAGAAGAGGTCAAGCAGGGCGAGGCGGTCGATGGTGATGCGTTCCTGAATGGCGAGGGAGAAAAGGTGGATGGCCATGCTGATGTCGGCACGCGAGGCGATTTGCGCACCGAGGATGATGCGGCTGTCGCGGTCATAGACGATTTTCAGGGTAACGTCGTAGTTGTCCGGCATGAAGGCGGGTTTCTGGCTGTCGTTGACGGCGACGACGGCCGGGTGGTAGCCGTGCTGCGCCGCTTTTTCTGCGGTCAACCCGGTCGGGACCATTTTCAGATCAAAGATGTCGATGCCGTTTGAACCCTGCACGCCGCTGCCTTCCAGCGGATGACCGCAGGCGTTGTGCGCGGCGACGATGCCGGAGCGCAGGGCATTGGAGGCGAGGGCGATGCAGCCGGTGCTGCCGGTCGCATTGTCATGCACGGTGGCGCAGTCGTCGGCGGTCTGCCTCTATCGCAACCAGTAACCGAGTATCCCGGCCGAGGCCACGCCGATGAGCACCGTCGGCAGCATGGCGAAGCGGCAGGCGGCGAGCGCGGTCAAAAGAATGGCGATGACCTCGTGCGGCTTGTCGGAGACGAAATACGGCGCAATCACCGCAATCAGCACGCAGCCCGGTGCCGCTTCCATCACCGCCGTTGCCCGCTTGCTCAACGTGCGCTTGCGCAGGGCAAAAAAGCCGATGAGACGGGTGGAATACGTCGCCGTCAGCATGGCGAGGAAGAGCAGGAAAGAATCGAGCGCAATCATGCCGCCTCCGCTTCCGCGCCCATCAGCCAGGCGGTGGTGAGTCCCGCCACTGCGCCCGCCGGGACATACCATGCGCCGCCGAAGACGCGATACACCACGGCGGCGACTATCAGGCTCACCAGCCACGGCAGGGCGGGTCTGACCCCGCGCCACATGCCGCGAATCAGCACCAGAAACACCGCCGGAAAGGCCATGCCGAAGCCCCAGGCAGCGACATCACCCAGTTTCGGCCCCAACACTGCACCGCAGGCAGTAAACGAAACCCAGATTGTGTAGAGAATGAAGCACACCCCCGCGTAATAAGGCAGGTTGAATGCCGCCGACAATCCCTGCGCCCGCCGCTTCCGTGCCTCCGCCATGCCCATCGCCCAGCTTTCGTCGCACATGAAAAACAGTGCAGGCAGGATTTTTTTCATCGGCAGATGGCGCAGATACGGCGCCAGCGCTGCGCCCATCAGGATGTGGCGGGAATTAATCATCAGCGTCATCCCGGCAATCAGCGCGATCGGCAGCGGATGTACCCAGGCGTTGACGGCGGCGAACTCCGAACCGCCGGCGAAATTCATGCCGGTCATCAAGAGCATTTCCAGCCAGCTCATGCCCTTCTGCCCGCCCTGCATGCCGAGAATCAGGGCAAACGGCAGGAGACCGATGAGCAGTGGCCCGCTTTCGCGGATGCCACGGACAAATTCCGTGCGAGTCGTAGGGGATAAAGCGTGCAAAGCGGCCTCCGGATAGCAGAAAAGCCGCGTATTGTATGGTTCAGTGGAGAATATGGGCAAACGCGTTCAGCAGCATCTGCACGGAGATACAGATGAGCACCATCCCCATCAGCCGCTCCATCGCTTTCAGGCCGCGATTGCCGAGAATGCGGTAGAGAAACGGCGAGGCCAGCAGAATCAGTGCCGATATTGCCCAGGCTATAAGCATGGCAGGCAGGATGTGCCTGGTGATGCTGCCGTGTCCCGCCTGCAACATCAGCGTCGCCAGCAGCGAAGGACCGGCAATCAGCGGCACGGCGAGTGGCACAAGCAGCGGTTCGCTGTCGCCGTTGTCGTCCTCGCCCATCAGCGAGCCGCCGCGCAGCGGGAAAATCATGCGGATGGCGATAATCATCAGCACCAGCCCGCCGGCAATCGCCACCGCTTCGCGCGAGATGCCGAGTGCCCGCAGCATGGCGGGGCCGGCAAAGAGAAAGACCAGCATTACCAGCAGGGCAAGGAGCAGTTCACGCAGAATGATGCGGCTGCGCCGTGCCTCTTGCACCGGCGCCAGCACGGCAAGGAATACCGGTACGTTGCCGATAGGGTTCATGATGAAAAACAGCGTGATGGCGGTAGCTGAAATGGTTTCCATGATTGACCTCGGATAATGAAGAAAGCGGCATTGTACGCCGCTTACACCATTTCAGTAATTCCGGTTATCCATATGAACAAAAAGGTAAAATTTAGTGCAGGAAATGGGAGAAGGCGTTCAGCAGCATCTGCACCGAGATGCAGATAAGCACCATGCCCATCAGCCGCTCCATCGCTTTCAGGCCGCGATTGCCGAAGGCGCGGTATAAAGACGGCGACGCCAGCAGAATCAGCGCCGAGGCTGCCCAGGCGAGCAGCAGCGCGGGCAGCGTGTGCCGCCACAAATCCCCCTGTCCCGCGCGCAGCATCAGCGTGGCGAGCAGCGAAGGGCCTGCGAGGAGCGGAATGGCGAGCGGCACGATCAGCGGTTCACCTTCCGTGTCGTCATCGCCCATCACCGAACTGCCGCGCAGCGGGAAAATCATGCGGATGGCGATAATCATCAGCACCAGCCCGCCGGCAATCGCCACCGCTTCACTGGAAATGCCGATGGCACGCAGCATGGCGGGGCCGAAGAAGAGGAAGACCAGCATCACCACGAGCGCAATCAGGAGCTCGCGCATGATGATGCGCCGCCGCCGCTCCTCCCGGATAGGCGCCAGCACGACGAGAAAAACCGGCACATTCCCGAGCGGGTCCATGATAAGGAACAGGGTAATCGCCGTGGCAAGGATGGTTTCCATAATGACCTCATGAATGCAAAGAAGGGGCGGCATCTTACTATCGAAACCAGCCGCGCCGTATTGTGGATAACTCTGTGCATAACCTGCGGATAACGGCGAAAAAACCAATGCCGGCCACGACTTGCGGCGGAAAACATCCTCGCAAACAAAAAATAAAAAATGTTTGGAAACATACGGATACGCTAAGCAATCTGTTATACAAACGATTTTTCCGGTTGCAAAAACGCCGTAGCGCACCGGCGCTGGCATTGTGCATAACTCGCCAACGGAACGGCTGCCTGCCGGGTGCAACACATGGGATTAGCAGCCAAGCCTGTTTTTTATGCGGCATCGGCGGCAAGCGGGCCGTGCTCCCGCAGCATTCGGCTCAGCTTCGCATGAGAACCTTCAAAAAGCCCCTTCCCCGTGGGCAGAACGTGCGGGGTTTGCCGCTTGTTCAACACAAACACCGCCCCAGCCTCACCCGACGGCGGGTAAAGGTTTGCCCGCATGCCATGGCTTCATGCCGGGGTATGCAGGGGTTGGGTATCAGAAATGCTCGTCAAACCAGCGGCGGATACTGCCAAACGCCAGATTGATGAAGAAAAAGGCCAAAAGACCGGGCTGGCGAGGCTGAGGATGGGGTTGAGGAGGAGGCTGAATTTGAGGGAACAGCTTGTCTTTGCCAGATAGTGGCAGCCGAGGATCAGCCACAGCCACACCGCGATGTACAGCATGTTTATCCAGAAAAGGACGCGGCCCGGCGCAGTGCCATCATCGCTTTGCCGGGAGAGCGGCGGCAGCGGGCGCTGATGGATGACGGCATCGGCGGCCGCAGCAATTTCCTGCCCGGTTTTTTCGACGTCTTGCAGGTAGTCGATGTCGATTTCGCGCGCATTGCCGAGGCGGTCGGTGATGTCGAGGCGGTAGTGGCCCGGCCCTTTGTACGGCACGATTTTCCGGTATGCGATACCTTTCATCTCCGCCCAGCGCAGGCTGATGGTGTTGCCAAAGGGTGTGTAGAAATGCAGGCCGTCGTCGTCTATCGCCGCCTGCTCGTTCGCGCGATCGGCAAAGCGGCGGCGGTAATGGCGGATCAGGGCGCGCAGGATGATGCAGAAAAGGACGGCGCACACGGCGAGACTGAGCAGATAAGGCAGGGTGTCGTTCATCTCCGCCATACGGACATAGTCGCGGATATTCGCGGGCAGGATGGCGACCAGCGGCAGCAGGAGCAGCAGCACGAAACTGTCGTGATAGCTGCGGTTGTCGTAGCGCATCTTGCCGCGCTGCTCGTACCAGATATGGGGCGTGACGTGGCGCGTGGGCGCGTCCGGCGGGCGGCTGCCGTGCAGGAAAGTTTGCGTGACGGCGGCGATGGCGTGGTAAGTGTCGCGGTCGTGTTCGAGACGCACATCGCGGTAGCGCAAATCCGTGCCGTGGCGCGGGATGATGTGCAGCGCGCCGTCTTGCACGCTGACGCTATCAAGTTCCGACCAGCGCCACTGATGGCTGATGCGTTGCGCGCGGTCATAGAGGGTCAACCCCTGCGGGTCGCAGACAAGACAGACAGTATCCTCGCGGCGGTTGTTCCGGTAGTGACGGTAATCGCGGTAGAAACAGCCCGCCCCAATCGCGAGCCAGAACGGCAGCCACAGCCGGAGATGGGTAAGCAGGCCGGTGAAGAACGAGCCGATGCGGCTGTCAAAAATAAAAACGGGGATGAGGACGCTGACGAGCAGCCAGCAGGCGCTGAATTGCCAGTGAACGACCTGCCGGGGACGCCCGCCCCAGCCTTCGCTGCGCAGGTCGTCCAGATCGGGGGTGAAATGGGGCATGCATGGCTCCTGTTATTGGGATGTGGTCATTATCTCGCCCGGCGGCGGTGGCGGTGCAGGGCGCTTTTGTGCTGCACAGCGTACGCGACAAGAATCCGCCGCCTGCCGAAATGGCGCGTGTCGATGCTTCATTAGGCGGCGTGGTTGCCGGGATTTGCCGCTTCGCGACACCGCTTGGGGACCCACCCGCGAAAAATGCGGGCATTTTTTTCGTGGAAGCCCCGCCTCCCGCAGGCGGGGTTGGGGATTGTCCGCTGTTTCCTGACAGGTTTTACTCCGCCACGCGATGGGTGGGTGCCTATGGCAGGCGGGCGCGGTGGGTCGTTTCAGTGCCGGGCGAAGCGGATTTCCACGCGCAGGCCGCTCGCGCTGTGGCGGGCATCGTGCAGGCTGAGTTGCGCGCCGTGTTTGTCGCAGAGGCTTTTCACGATGGCAAGCCCCAGCCCCGTGCCGTCGCCGCTGTTTTCCGGGCGGCGGTAGAAGGGGGCGAGGACGCGTTCGCGTTCGGTGGCGGGGATGCCGTCGCCGTCGTCTTCGACGCTGAGGGTGGTGGTGCGCCCGTTTACCGCGATGCCGAGGTCTATGCGCCGCCCGCCGTGGCGGATGGCGTTGTCGGCGAGGTTTTTGATGAGGGTGTAGAACTCGGTCGCCGGGAGCGGCAGTTCGGCGTCCGTGCTGTCGCTGATGCCGAGGTCGCAATCTGCCGCTTCCGCCAATGGCAGCAGCGTTTCCACCACCTGGCGGTACACCGCCTGCACGTAGCAGCCGGCCGGGGCGTCGTCGCGGTGCTGGCTGCGCGCGAGGGTGAGCAGTTGTTCGAGCAGGGCGCTGCTGCGGCGGATACCGCTGCGCAGCGGTTCCAGCTCGCGCTGGGCGGCGTCGCTGTCGAGCCGGGCGGCGAGGCGTTCCGCTTGCAGGGTCAGCGCGGTCATCGGCGTGCGCAGTTCGTGCGCGGCATCGGCGATGAAGCGTTGTTCGCGTTTGAGGGCGGCATCGATTCGCGTCAGCAGATGGTTGATGGCATGGATGAAGCCGCTGATTTCGCTGGGGATATGCGCGTCGGCCAGCGGCGAGAGGTCGCGTTCGTCGCGCGCGGCGAGCTGGTGCGAGAGGCGGCGCACCGGGCGCAGGGCGCGGTGCACGGTGATGAGACTGACCACGATGAGCAGCGGCACGAGCAGGAGCAGCGGCGTGATGACGTGCCGCGCGCCAGCGTAGGCGGCCTGATCACGGTAGGTGCTGTCCTGAATGAAGGCGAGGCGGTAGCCGTCCGGATAGGTGTGGATGTAGGCGCGGTAGCGCTCGCCGCGCCTGCCGATGTCGTGGAAGCCGTCGGCGGGATTCTGGCGGAAGAAATGGCCGTAGCGGCCAAAGGGCGAGACGGGCTGGATGTCGATGTGGTTGCTGTCGTCGCCGTCGTAGAGCGGCAGCGGGTTGTAAGGGTCAATCAGGGAGGCGGTCTGACTGAGGAGGCTGTCCTGCTCGTCGTGCGTTTTTTCAAGAATGGAGAAAAACGCGACTGCCCCGGCACCGATGGCGACGAGGATGATGGCGGCGCTGAGGGCGAGGGCGAGACGCAGGCGGAGGGAAGGGGGCATGGCGATATCCGGTGGACGACGGGAGGGCGACGATACCGATATGGCAGGCGGAATGCCATGCCCCGGCGGACCCGGTAACGACGTCGCTTGACGGGGCAGTATTTGCGCCGCTTGACGGGCATCCATCCTTGAAGCTCGCACAAAAAAAGCCCCTCCACCTGTGGTCGCGCCCCACAAAACGCGAGCGTTTTTGTGGGTACTTGGCGGAGGGGTTGGGGTGGGGGCAGCAGAAAAATAATCACGCAGCGACCAAAATCCAGTAACCACAGCGCTTGGCGGGCCCAGCAATGACGCCGCTTGGCGGGGATAGTATTTGCGCCGCTTGGCGGCATTTGGCATGGCACAACAGCATGACAGCAGGAAAACGACGCTGGGCATATCGTCTAATTCCTTTGGTACAGGGATGTTTTTTATTCCAAGCTGCAAACCCGTAAGTGGGCAGACAAGAAGTCTTAATCCCTTTAGTTCAGGGACGTTTTTTATTCCACAAGCTTTTGAGAAGCTGGCGACGGGAGCCATGTCTTAATCCCTTTGGTTCAGGGATGTTTTTTATTCGCGAATACTATCCTGAAACAGCGGCGATAGTTGGTCTTAATCCCTTTTGGTCAGGGATATTTTTTATTCCTCGTGCGTGCATACACGAAATCAAAGTCATTGCGTCTTAATCCCTTTGGGACAGGGATATTTTTATTCAAATGGAAAAAGTAATGGCGCGCTTCGATAGGTCTTAATCCCTTTGGTTCAGGGACGTTTTTTATTCACCTACCACAGACAAGATGCAAAGATTCAATGTGTCTTAATCCCTTTGGTTCAGGGACGTTTTTATTCACGTTAAAAAGAGCCGGAGCGTTTCGCAAAAGCATGTTTTAATTCCTTTGGGTCAGGACGTTTTGTATTCGCAATCCCTTTGCGCGGCTGCATAAATTCCTGCCGCCTTAATCCCTTTAGTTCAGGGACGTTTTTTATTCGAATCCGTGCAATTTACACGGGAACAGGGGGAAATGTCTTAATCCCTTTGGGTCAGGGACGTTTTTAATTCAGTTACCTGATGACTATTCTGAGGCGATCACCGGATCTTAATCCCTTTGGCTCAGGGACGTTTTTTATTCGGGCGGCCTATTTTCGTCTAAACGAGAAACAAAGATCTTAATCCCTTTGTTTCAGGGTTTGCCGATTGTTAGAGATCGTTTTTCCGTCATTCTAGGGCGGTTTTTCTGTAAATGCCATGTCGTGTTCCTGTGTTTTTGCCGTGTTTGCGGCTTCGCGCCTGCAAGCCCGCCGGGGCGGTTTTCCGGCGGCGGGCGGGTATCGCAAGGGGCGGCGGCTCAGAGGGTCAGGGTTTTGAGTTTGTCGAGGCAGTCGGCCAGTTCGCGGCGGAGTTTGTCTTCGTTGTTCAGGGTGGCGGTGATGTATTCATTGCCTCTTTCGCCATGTGTGAGCGCGTTGCGGATTTGTCGCAGTTTTTCGTATTTGTCGTAGAGGGTGTGGCTGTGCCGGCTGCCGCTTTTGGCGTCGCGCCAGTCGGCTTTGCGGCTTTGGATGTAGCGCAGCACGGCGCTTTTGCGTGTTTCGTAGTCGTCGTTGTGCTGAAGGTGGTTGTCATCCAGGATGCGTTCAAAGATGGCTTCGTAGCCGTAGAGGGCGGCGCGCAGGTAGTCGCCGTTGTGCAGGGCTTGTGCGGCGAGGTGGAAGCGGTGTTCCCAGTCGCGCTGTTTGGGGTCGAGTTTGAGGCGTTCGTGCAGGGTTGGCTGGATGAGGCCGAGCAGCGGGGTCGGGGGTTCTTTTTTCAGGGCGGCGAGGAATTGCTGGATTTTTTCGCGGTACTGGCGCAGGTTGTGGGTTTGTTCGGCGAAGGATGCCTGGGCGAGCAGGCGGGTGGTGGCGTCGCTGATGCCGATGGTGTTGAGGATGGGGACAAGGGCGGCGCTGTTGCCGCTGTAATCGTAGGCGGCGAGGGCGTTTTGCCATGCGCTGATGTGTTGCAGGCCGTCCATGCGCAGGACGGGCGTAGCGCCGTCGCGGGTGAGGTCGAGCGCGCCGTAGTAGATGCCTTCGATGCCGGTGCCGCGCAGGGTGGGCAGGAGGTTGGCGATTTGCTGGATGAGCATCGGCAGGTGGCGCAGGCCGTGGGTTACGTCAAGAATGGCGCGGTCGCCTTTGGTGTAGTAGTGGAGGATGTGGTCGATGGTGGCGATTTGTTCGGCCTCGCTGCGGCCATAGGGGATGAGGTCGCAGGTGACGGGTTTGCCGAGCTTGTCGCTTGCAGCCTGCGCGAGCGGGGCGAGAAGGGCAGGGGTGACGTTGTCCTGTTCCGCGGCTTCGAGCAGGGCGAGTTCGGCATCAATGCCGAGCTGCTGGGCGAGGTTGTCCCACATGCTGCCGCTGGTGCCGAGGATGATGAGGTGGTCGCTGCGCAGGTGCTGGTCGAGGGCGATGCCGAAGTAGGAGGTGGTGAGGGCCTCGCCGTCAAGCAGGTAGCGGGCTTCGCGGTAGTCACCGCCTTTTTGTGCTTTGCCGAGGAGGGTGATGAGTTTGCGGGTCATGGTGGGCTCCGGTGGGCTGGGTTAAAGAGAGCCGTCATGGTACAGACGGCAACCCATCGCTGCCATGCCGACGGCGTCTCTTGCGGCAGCTGCGGGAAGCTTGACGCGAACGGCAGCGACAGCAAATAGGGGATGGATAAAACTCTTGGGGGTGGCCTGAAAAGTATGCCGGGCTGGACAAAGCCATAGTTGATGTAGTGAAAAG
>NZ_CALIZP010000074.1 GCF_938028825.1 uncultured Cardiobacterium sp.
GTCTTCGTAAAACTTGCACTTTGCTATATCTTTCAGCGGGTTTCATTTTTTTGTCATGTATGAAGAATTCTTGCAGTATCGGCAAAATCTGCATGGGCTCAATTTCAGTAACGGGGTGACTACCGATGCGTGGATACATAAATCTCTCCAAGCTGCTCTTTGTTGATTG
Source organism: uncultured Cardiobacterium sp. (assembly GCF_938028825.1). Taxonomy (GTDB): domain Bacteria; phylum Pseudomonadota; class Gammaproteobacteria; order Cardiobacteriales; family Cardiobacteriaceae; genus Cardiobacterium. The sequence continues at coordinate 170 of NZ_CALIZP010000074.1, forward strand.
ATGATGCTTTGGACTCCATTTCTTGATGTCAGCACGATAAGCCAGCCATTTCTCAGCAACATCAGCAAAGGTATGTTCCAGTGCCACGGTATGCCCTTGACGCAATTGTTTGGCAGCTTGCTTTGGGTCCGTACCGCGAGCAATCAGCAATTTCACTTCATCACGACGTTGTAGAGCCTGTTTCAGGCTCACTTGTGGATAAGCACCAAAAGATACGGACTGCTGTTTTTTTGCTGCCTGGAAGGCGATAGTAAAGTCGCCAGTATTTTTTCTCATCGGGTGTCACCTGCAAGCACAGGCCACCGCCGTCAAAATACTTCTTCACATTTTTTTCCGGGGCTGCTGCATTCCGGCACTGTATTTCTGTTAACGCCACTTTCGGTACTACACACTGATTTAGCACTACAAATAGTACTACAAAAAACTTGGACTGATGTGGTAACTGCTGGTTACGTCTGGTGCATAAAAAAGCCCCAAAAGCCTCACCGTTATTGGCGATTTAGTCACTTCTGGAGCTTCGTGGTTCTGAAACTTGGAGCGGGTGAAGGGAATCGAACCCTCGTCGTAAGCTTGGGAAGCTTCTGCTCTGCCATTGAGCTACACCCGCAATGGGCGCGGATTATACGCGTTCTGTCTGCTTTGTGTCAGCGGCGTGCTGTGGTTTTTTCCGCCGCAGGATATCCCCCGCGCCTTCCATCAGGCTGTACACCACCGGGATGACGACGAGGCTCAGAAGCGTCGAGGTAACGAGGCCGCTGATGACGGCTATCGCCATCGGCTGGCTGAAGGTCGGGTCGCCTTTGCCCCAGCCGAGCATGAGCGGGGTCATGCCCGCGCCCATCGCCACGCTGGTCATGATGATGGGGCGGGCGCGTTTGTGGCAGGCGTCGAGGATGGCGGCGTGGCGCGGCAGGCCGTCGCGCCTCTCGGCGATGATGCTGTAATCGACGAGGAGGATGGAGTTTTTGCTGGCGATGCCCATCAGCATGATGAAGCCGATCATGGAGCTCATGCTGATGCTGTTGCCCGCGAGCAGGAGGCCGGCAAAGGCGCCGCCGATGGACAGCGGCAGCGCCATGAGGATGGTGAAGGGTTGCAGGACGCGGTGGAAGAGGAGGATGAGGATGGCGAGGATGCAGAAGATGCCGACGCCCATTGCCAGCACGAAGCCCTCGAACAGTTCTTTCATGTTTTCCGCCTGGCCTTCGTCGAGGGCGCGCACGGCGGGGGGCAGGTGCTGCATGGTCGGGGTGTTGCGCACGGCGCTGACGAGTTCACCGAGGGCGCCGCTGCCGACCTGAGTGGTGATGCGGATTTCGCGGGCGCGGTCGAAGCGGGTGATTTGCGCAGGCCCCCCGCCGAAGTCGAGGCGGGCGACGTCGCCGACGCGCACGCTGCCGCCCGTGGTGCGGATGGCGAGGTCGTGCAATGTCGCGAGGTCGGCGCGGGCGGCGGCGGGCAGGCGGACGATGATGGGGATTTGCCGACTGTCGAGGTTCAGTTTGGCGAGGCGCTGTTCGTAGTCGCCTTGCGTCGCGATGCGCAGGGTGTCGGCGATTTGCGCGGTGGTTACGCCGTGGTCGGCCATGCGCAGGGCGTCCGGGGTGATGCGCAGTTCTTCGCGGGCGAGGCTTTTGGTGCTGCTGACGGTGCCGGCGTTCGGCAGGGCGCGGATGTCGCGCATCAGCGCTTGCGCGGTGTCTTCGAGCAGGCGCGGGTTGTCGCTGGTCAGCGAGACGATGTAGCCGGGCGTGCCGCCGTTGCTGAGGCCGACGCTGAAGCGTGCGCCGGGGATGCTTTCCAGGCGGCGGGTGATGTCGTGTTCGATGCTGTTTTTGGCGGGGCGTGTGCCGCGCGGCGCAAGGACGATGTCGAGGTTGGCGCGGTGGCGCGCTTTGCCGCCGATGCTGCCGATGGTCTGCGTCTGCTCGCCGATGGTGCTGAAGATGTGGTCGATGCCGCCGATGTCGGCGATGGCGCGGCGCACCTGCTCGCTGACGGCGCGGGTATCGCGCAGGACGGCATCGGGGGTGAGTTCGATGATGACGCGGGTCTGGTCCATATCGTCATCGGGCATGAAGGTGCTGGGCAGGTGGCGGGCGAGGCCGAGCGAGAGGGCGAACAGGCCGATGGTGAGGGCGAGCGTCGTCCAGCGCCAGCGCAGAACGAGGGCGACGGCGGCGAGGTAGGCGCGCATCAGCAGGCCGTCGCCGCGTGCGGCGTGCTCAGGTTCGGGGCGCAGGATGTAGGCGGACATCATCGGCGTGACCAGGCGGGCGACGACCAGCGAGAAGAAGACGGCAATCGCCGCCGTCCAGCCGAACTGGCGGAAGAACTGGCCGATGACGCTGCCCATGAAGGCGGTCGGCAGGAAGACGCCGATCAGGGTGAAGGTGGTGGCAATCACCGCCAGGCCGATTTCATCCGCCGCTTCCATCGCCGCATCGTAGGGCGATTTGCCGCCGCGCAGGTGGCGGATGATATTCTCGATTTCGACGATGGCGTCATCCACCAGCACGCCGATGACCAGCGACAGCGCCAGCAGCGAGACGATATTCAGGGTGAAACCCAGGAGCCACATGACGAGGAAGGCGGGGATGACCGACAGCGGCAGGGCGATGGCGGCGACCAGCGTCGCCCGCCAGTTGCGCAAAAAGAGGAAGACGACGACGACGGCGAGCAGCCCGCCTTCCAGCAGCATATTAAAGGAATGGTGGTAATCGTCCTCGACCGGCGTGGCGCGGTCATAGACTTTGGCGATGGCAAACTGCGGATAATCCGCCTGAATGCGTGCCAGCTCCGCCTCGACCGCGTGCGCGACCGCCACCTCGCTCGCGCCCCGGCTGCGGGTGATGGTGAAGGCGACCACCGTCTCGCCGTCATAGAGCGCCAGCGAATCCGCTTCCGCCGCGCCGTCGCGGATGGTGGCGAGATCGCCCAGACGATAAGCACCGCCCGCCGTGCGGATTTGCCGGTCTGCCAGCGCGGGCGCATACGACAGCGCCCCCAGCGCGCGGATCGTCTGCTTGCCGTCGCCGATCTGCGCCTCGCCGCCCGCCGCATCGCGTTGCAGCGCGAACAACTGCTGCTGCAATTCCGTAATCGTCAGCCCCAGCCCCTGCAACTTCACCGGATCGGGCAAGACCTCCACCGTGCGCGCCTCGCCGCCGATGCGGTCCACACTGCCGACGCCGGGAATCGCGGTCAGGCGGCGGTTCAGGCGGTCATCGACAAACCACGACAGCGCCAGCGTATCCATCCCGCGCGCCGACACCGAAAAGGTGAGCAGCGGCAGCCCCGTCGTCCCCAGCTTGCTGATGACCGGCTCGTTCGCATCCGCCGGCAGGTCGCTGCGAATCTCGCCGATGGCCGAGCGCACCTCGTCCAGCGCCTCCTGCAAATCCTTTTCCAGGCGGAACTCGACAATCGTGGTGGATACCCCCGTCTGCAACACGCCGCGAATCTTCTTCACCCCGTCGATGGAGGCCACCTGACTCTCCACCTTCTTGGCAATATCCGTTTCCAGCTGCGGCGGCGCGGCACCGGGCAGCGTGACCGTAACCATCACCACCGGAAAATCCATATCGGGAAACTGCTGAATCTTCATCTCGCGGAAGGCATGGATGCCGCCGAGGGTGAGCAGGATGAAGAGCAGAATCGTGGCGAGCGGGTTGCGGATGGACCAGGCAGAAAAATTCATGACTTACTTCCGGTTAAAACGGCGGGACAAAAACAAAGACCAGCGGGACAACGCCGCTTGGCGGGCGATAAAAAACCAGCGATTCCTCGCCTGGCGGCAGTCCGAGAACCCGACATTTCTCCCGCTTGGCAGCAAGACGCCATCACTCCCCCGCCACCACGCGCACCACATCGCCATCCTGCAAGAAACTGCCGCCGCGCAAGACAAAGCGCGCATCCGCCGCCAGCCCCTCGCGCACCACCACCCGCTCGCCGAGGCGTTCGCCCAGCGACACCGTGCGCCGCGCGGCGCGGTTGTCGCCATCCACCAGCACCAGCAAGTCATAACCATCCTCGCGCACCACCGCCGACGCCGGCACCGTCAGCACCGTTTCCCCGCCGAGGGCAAACGCGCCACGCACAAACATTCCGGCGCGCAGCGGCGCATCTTGCGGCACATCGACAAACACTGTAACCAGCCGCGACGCCGCATCCGCCGTCGGCGCCAGCTTGCGCACCCGTCCATTTACCGCCGTCCCGCCCACCGCGAGATGTGCCACCGTGCCCGAACGAAGCGCCGCCGCCGCATCCGGCGTGACCTGCGCCCGCCATTCCAGCGCGCCATTCACCTGCACCGTAAAGAGCGGCAGCCCGACCGCCGCCGTCATGCCAAGCTCTGCCGGACGCGCGGTGATGATGCCCGCCGCCGGGGCGCGCACCTGCGCATAACCCAGACGCAACTGCGCGAGACGCAACGCCGCCTGCGCACCATCCAGCGCCGCCTGCCCGTCGCGTTCGGCGGTGAACAACTGCTCGGCATCATTGACACTGAATGCACTGTCCTTGACCAGCTTGCGCGCCCGCGCCGCATTGCGCCTCGCCTGCGCCAACGCCGCCTGGGCACGGTTCACCGCTGCCTGCGCCTGCGCCACCTCCTGCTGCAAAGGCGCGACATCAAACAAAGCCAGCACCTGTCCGGCCTGCACATGATCGCCGACATCCGCCTTCAACTGGACAAGCGATACCCCAGCCACCTGCGCATTCACCGCCGCCAACTCGCGTGCGGCGACCTCGCCCTCGGCGGCAAGGATGCGCTCGTGCGTGACGCGCTGCGGCGTGCCGAGCTGCACGGTGAGCGCGGGCTTCTCCGCCGCCGGTGGCACCTCCTGCGCCCGCAAGGCAGCGGCCAAAAAAGCGAGGAAAAATAGCAGATATTTCATGTGGTCGGCTCCTTACCATTAGCAGGCGGGCAGTGTAGCAGATGCACACGGATGGAAATTGCGCCGCCGCCCATAGCCGCGCGCCCCCGGCGTCAGGCAGGGCGGTCAAAAGACCGCGATAGTGCGGCGCGGCTTTCCCCGCGCCGTCATTCGCCCGTGCCGCCGTCGGTGTCCGCTGTTGCTGCGGCGGCAAATTGCAGCGGCTGGATCATTTCCAGGCGCTTGATGCCGGCGGCGTTCACCACCAGGCGCACCAGCTCGCTCGCTTGCTGCCCGGCATAGTCGATGCGGCGGATCATGTAGATGTGGTAGATGCGTTCGCCCCGGCTGTCGCCGTTTTCGTCTTCGGGCAGTGGCAGCGGCTCGAAGAGGTTGTCGATTTGTTTGAGGAAGTCGGCGATGTTGAAGCGGATGATGTCCACGATGGAGTACTGGGTGCGCTCGAAGAGTGCCGGGCGGTTGTGCAGGGTGACGTCTTTCTTGTAGAGGAGGATGTCTTCGTCGCGCTGGTCGTTCAGCAGTTGCAGCCAGTGCCCCCGCTCGCGCAGGGCGGCGATGTCCGGCGGCAGCAGGTCGTGCTCGACGAAGCGGTAGTTTTCGCGGCAGCCGCCGACGATAGTTTTTTCGCCACGGTAGATGACGAGGCGCCGGTCAGGAATCCATTTGCGGAAGAGGCGCAGCAGTTGTTCGCGGCCAATGTCTTTCATGCGGTCTTTGAAGATGTAGGCGATGACGACGGCCATGAAGAGGTTGCTGCTCAGCGCGCCGTATTTGCCCTGCCAGAAGAAGGCGACGAAGGTGGCGAAGATCATGGCAATCGCTGCCGCCACTGCATAGACGGTGTGCATGAGCAGCGGGTTGCCTTTTTTGCGGCGCACATCGAGGTAGAGGTAGCGGTTGATGTATTTTTTCAGGGCGCTCCAGCGGTAGAGGACTTCTTCGTTGTTGCCCGCCGCTTCCGGCATGCTCGCCGGGTAGTGGTTGCGGCAATAGGCGGTTTCATCCCGCCACAGCGCGCGGATGGCGGCGCGTGCGGGCACGTCGGCGGGCGCGGCGAGGCGGCGCAGGTAGTACACGGTCATCAGCGTGAGGTATTCGTCGCAGTAGCGGAAGGCGGCGGAATGCAGCGCGGTTTCCAGCGGAGCGGTTTGGGCGGCGAGGGCGCGGTAGGCGGCGAGCGCGGCACGGATGGCGGCGAGGGTGGCGCGGACGGTGGTTTCGTTTCTTTTCTGCGGGTTTTTTTCGATGAGCTTGACGGCAAGGCGCAGGGCGCGTTTATAGGTGAGCGCGTAGCGTTTCAGGGTATTTTCGTAGTCGTCCAGGGTCAGCGCCGGGTCGCGCTGCGCCGTCGTCAGCCAGGCGGCGAGGGTGTCAAGCGCGCCGCCCGCTTCGCTGAGGTGGGCGATTTTTTCGGTCGGCGGGCGCAGGCGGACGTAGTTTTTCAGGCTGCGGCGGAAGTCGCTGGTGGCATAGAAGTCGGGATTGATTTGCAGGGCGGAGGGCAGGAAGAACCAGGTATCAATGCGGTAGCGGATTTCTTTGGCGTGGCGGTCGAAGAGGACTTTCTGCTTGATTTCAAGCTGGTGTTTGCCATGCGCCTTGACGGATTCTTTAATCATGCCCTGTCCCTGTTTACCCCCCCCCTCTGTAAAAGAGGGGGGATGACTTACCACAAGCGGCTGTTAAAGCCCATGAGCGGCATGACGTAGTGCGTCCACAGGATGAGGATGATCCAGATGAGGATGAGCTGGATGATGCCATATTTGAAGGAATCGCCGGTGGAGTACTGGTCGGTGAGGTAGCTGATGTTGGCGGGTTTGGAGTTGAAGTAGAGCACATAAACCTGGTTGATCATGAAGCCCATCGGCAGGCAGAAGCCGACCAGATCCCAGTGGTAGCGCTGGGCGATGGCGATGATGATCGGGAAGAGGATGATGGTGCGCGCGGTTTTGCTTTCGCTGATAAGGGTGGTGAAGCCGAAGACGGCGCTGAGGACGGCGAAGACCAGCACTTTGCCCGCACCCTGCGGGTCGATGTTCCAGTGGTCGAAGGCGCGGTGCACGTAGAGGCCGACGATGTCGGTCTGATCCATCATGCCGCCCAGCACATACGCGCCGAAGCTGAACATCATCATGTGCCAGGGGATGTCGGCGTCGTTCCATTTCATCACGCCGATGGCGGGCAGGTTGGAGAACGATGGCATGAGCACGGCGCAGGCACCGGCCAGCGCCACGACTTCGGCCTTGATGCCCGTCCATTTGCCGGTGCACCACAAGGCCAGCACGATGAGGAAGACGACGCCGGCCTTGATTTCCTTCACCTGCACCTTGCCGAGCTTGTCGTATTCCGCACGCAGCCGCGCCATACCGCCGGCGAGTTTCGGATGGCTGTCTTCTTCTTTGATGGGGAAGATGAAGCGCGTGCCCGTCCACCAGGCGACCAGGCATTGCACCACGGCGAGCGGGAAGAGGGCGAGGAACCAGTCCTGATAGGTGACGAGCGCGCCCGCCTTTTCCAGCATGGCGACGGCCAGCAGGTTGGCGGCGGAGCCGGTGAGGAAGGCGCTGGCGGAGACATTGTTGGCGAGCAGGTTGAGTAGCACCATGTTGCGCCCGACGTGGTTGCGTGAAGTGCCGCCAGTCGCGCCATAAATGGCGGAAATCACCATGAAAAGCGGCAGCAGCAGCGCGGTTTTCGCCGAAGTGGCGCTGATGAAGGCGCCGAAAATCAGGTTCAGCGCGACGAAGCAGAGGAAGAGCATGGTCAGCCGTTCCTTGGTGCGCAGCACGAGGATGAGCGAAATGCGCTTGGCAAGCCCCGTCGTCACCAGGGCGCTGGCGAGGATGAAGCTGGCGATGTTGAGGATCATCACCGGTTCACCGAGCATGGCGAAAGCGGGGCGCATCTTCATCACCCCGGTGAGGACGACAACGACGATGACCAGCAAGGAAGTGAGGTAATTGGGGATGGCCTCGGTCAGCCAGAGGACTAGCGAGGCGAGGAAAATGCCCATCGCACTGTAACAATGGGCGGGCGGCACCTTCGTCTGTGTTTCAAACAGCTCGATGGTGCCGCACCAGCGCAACTGGAACATCAGGAAGAGCAGCACGGCGAGCGGCACACCGATCAGTTTCAGGCGCTGCATGATTGGCCCGGCTTTAATTTCCTTGAATTTCTCCAACGAATAATTACGCATATCGAGCGGGTCGAATGCGGTTTTATCTATATCGGCCATTATCGACTCCTTAATATATCCACGATTGCCGTAGGGCGGGCTTCAGCCCGCCATCAAATGAATAAATGGCTACGCCATACCGACGACCTGCTTTCCGGCTTTCAGATAATTGATATTGTCGAGTTGGGCAATGCCCAGTTTTTCAGCGGCGGCTTTAATCCCCGCATAATCCTCGCTTTCACAGCAGGCCGTTTCCATCAGGGCACCGTTGAACCATACCTGCGCATATTCGCAGATGATGCCGTCCACACTGAAACCATAACGCATCTTTTCTACCGATACCGTGCATAAATCAGGATGCGCTTTGGCCATTGCTACAAATTCCGCCAATTCATATTGCGCCTTATCGAGGGCAATATCGACTTGCAGGAAACCGAGAATCGTCTGCAAATCCGCCTGGCTCACCGGGAACTGGAATTTGCCGCGCGGCTGGAAAATTTCAAAGCCTTCCGGCGTTTCGCCGACCTTCAGCTTGATATCGAGCAGACTGTCGCGCACCTTGACATTGGCGGCATCCGTTTTTGCCGAGAGAAAATAAATCTCGGCGGGCATACGGCGGGCGGCATACAGCGTCGCTTTCGCGTCCCACATATGCTGCTGCACACCGTGGATAATATCCTTACCGAATACGCGGAATTCGGCGCGTGGGGTAATCTTCGCGGCATCGGCGGCAGAAGTGGCGACATTCTTGGCATAGGTATTCATGGCGGCCTCTCTATTTATCCCAGGTTGTATAAGGATTCTTGACCAGATTGGAATTGAAATAGCGTGGATCGGATGAAATCTCTTCACCCACCCAGGCGGGTTTCTCGAAAGCCTGCGATTCGCTGGTGAGTTCCACTTCAGCGACAATCAAACCGGCATTGACGCCAAAAAATTCATCAATCTCCCAAGTCAAACCGGCAAAAGGAATCTTATAGCGCGCCTTTTCAATAATCGGTTTCTCGGCGAGATGCTCCAGCATTTGCACACAATCGGCATGCGGGATTTCATATTCATATTCCTGACGGGTAACGCCGACGGTCGGGCCTTTCACCGTGAGATAGGCCTTGTCGTCAATCGTGCGGATGCGCACCGTCCGCTCCTTGACGCTGTTGAGATATCCCTGGCGGTAATGCGTCCCCTTGGCGAGCTGCCGCCAGTCGTCGCCGACCACCAAAAACTTGCGTTCGATTTCTTTGGCCATGATGAGCTCCTGTTGTGGGTTTAAATGCGAGTTTGCCACATTGATTCACAAAACAACAATCATGGTTGAGTATGGCGCGCATAAGCTGTGCTTATGTGTTGAAACACACGGATGTACCGCTTGGCGCGCCCAAACTCAAAGCCGGCACAACAAGGGCCCTCCCCATTGGCCGCGCCCCACAAAAACGCGTGTGGGTCCCCGGCGGAGGGGTTGGGAAGAGGGTTAGACAAAGGCGCGCAGTGATAAAACCCGACAACCACGCCGCCTGACGACCCCGGCATTCACACCGCTTGGCGTCGTTCTTCCCAAAAAATACAAAAAACGGGCGGAGCCTGCCCGGTGAGCTAAAGCCCACCCTACGCGCCCCGGCATTTACGCCGCCTGGTGCCATTTGGCATGGCATAACGGCAGAAAGAAAAACGTAGAGACGTTGCTTGGCCTGCAACATCGCAAAAACAAAAACGTCGCGGCAAAACCGGTAATAACGCCGCCTGACGGACATCCAAACCAGAAACTTGCACGAAAAATCCCTTCCCCCGCTTGGCGGGGGAAGGACCGCGTAGCGACTTAAGGGGGATAAGAATCCGGTATTTACACCGCTTGGCAGATTTTTACCGCATGCGAAGTAAAGGATGAAGGAGAGGCACGTTGAGCCAAAATAGGCTTAATCCCTTTGGTTCAGGGACATTTTTTATTCGCAAATATTTGGTGGTTTTCTAACCATCTGTTTGTCTTAATCCCTTTGGTTCAGGGACGTTTTTATTCGAATGTATGAATTGGTAGATAAGCTTGACCCGCAGTCTTAATCCCTTTGGTTCAGGGACGTTTTTTATTGATATTGCGCCATCAATGCATCCATCCTGGATGTGTCTTAATCCCTTTGGTTCAGGGACATTTTTTATTCGCAAATATTTGGTGGTTTTCTAACCATCTGTTTGTCTTAATCCCTTTGGTTCAGGGACGTTTTTATTCGAATGTATGAATTGGTAGATAAGCTTGACCCGCAGTCTTAATCCCTTTGGTTCAGGGACGTTTTTTATTGATATTGCGCCATCAATGCATCCATCCTGGATGTGTCTTAATCCCTTTGGTTCAGGGACATTTTTTATTCGCAAATATTTGGTAGTTTTCTAACCATCTGTTTGTCTTAATCCCTTTGGTTCAGGGACGTTTTTTATCATCACGCGAGGCAGAGAATGCAAGGGCATGGGTAGTCTTAATCCCTTTGGTTCAGGGACGTTTTTTATTCTCTCGCGCCGCGAGGTGGTGGAGACCACTGGCGTCTTAATCCCTTTGGTTCAGGGACGTTTTTTATCGCTCGGTAACTTTAATACCGTCATCATGCTGCGGTCTTAATCCCTTTGGTTCAGGGACGTTTTTTATTCGCTTGAAACCTTTAGGTATTTAAACAATTAAGGGGTCTTAATCCCTTTGGTTCAGGGACGTTTTTTATTCATGGCGCTCACTACTGTGCTGTTAGAGAAAGAAGGTCTTAATCCCTTTGGTTCAGGGACGTTTTTTATTCCCAAGCATATTTAGATATACTTAAATTTATTATGGGTCTTAATCCCTTTGGTTCAGGGACGTTTTTTATTCGAATGGAATGCGGAAACTAAACGTCGTCAAAAGGTCTTAATCCCTTTGGTTCAGGGATGTTTTTTATTCATATTAAATTTGGCAGTCGAACCCACGCGCCGGTCTTAATCCCTTTGGTTCAGGGACGTTTTTTATTCAAATCGCCGCCCTGGAACCGATGCTGCCGGGCTTGTCTTAATCCCTTTGGTTCAGGGACGTTTTTTATTCGAAGGTGCCGCGCCTATATTATTAAGGGCAGAAGCGTCTTAATCCCTTTGGTTCAGGGACGTTCTTTATTCAGTAATGCCTTCCCTGTTTCTCTTCTTCTTTCTCGTCTTAATCCCTTTGGTTCAGGGACGTTTTTTATTCAGCCGCGCCGTGGCTAAATAGCTTACTTGTGCCCGTCTTAATCCCTTTGGTTCAGGGACGTTTTTTATTCTGCTAAGATGCACCACAAAGGCCGCCGACCTGAGTCTTAATCCCTTTGGTTCAGGGACGTTTTTTATTCCCAACGGGATAACCCTTGACAAGCATCTTAACACGTCTTAATCCCTTTGGTTCAGGGACGTTTTTTATTCAATACCGCCGGAGCTGGCTCAACCGACAGCTCAAGTCTTAATCCCTTTGGTTCAGGGACGTTTTTTATTCAAGGCGGAAATGATTGATGACCTGGCCGTGATTACGTCTTAATCCCTTTGGTTCAGGGACGTTTTTTATTCAAAGGGGGATTTATGATCCCATTAAACGTATTTGGTCTTAATCCCTTTGGTTCAGGGACGTTTTTTATTCCAGAATAATCCGTGCCGACCGTCCACGTCGCTAAGTCTTAATCCCTTTGGTTCAGGGACGTTTTTTATTCCCCGCGCGGAGTGGCAGGCAGTGGCGCCTGACGTCTTAATCCCTTTGGTTCAGGGACGTTTTTTATTCTTGAAGAATTGCGCGAAAAACGCGCAATTCTTCGTCTTAATCCCTTTGGTTCAGGGACGTTTTTTATTCATGGATTGGCGGCGATTAAGAATTTAATTGTTGTCTTAATCCCTTTGGTTCAGGGACGTTTTTTATTCCAAATCCGCCCTGCAATTTAGGGCGAAGAACGAGTCTTAATCCCTTTGGTTCAGGGACGTTTTTTATTCGCCTGCCCGTGCAGCGCCTCGCGCACGACAAGTGTCTTAATCCCTTTGGTTCAGGGACGTTTTTTATTCGGAATGAAAGGCTGCGTGCATACGGTGAAAATCGTCTTAATCCCTTTGGTCCAGGGACGTTTTTTATTCGACGTGTGCGGTTGAGATGGTGATACCGCGCGGTCTTAATCCCTTTGGTTCAGGGACGTTTTTTATTCTTTGACTTGTTTTTGATAAAGAAGAATATTGGTAGTCTTAATCCCTTTGGTTCAGGGACGTTTTTTATTCACCATCCGGCATGGCGGGCATACCACCATCATCCTGTCTTAATCCCTTTGGTTCAGGGACGTTTTTTATTCCTACGACCACCTCTTTGACGGGCCAAGCGTCGCGTCTTAATCCCTTTGGTTCAGGGACGTTTTTTATTCCGCATCTTGCCACCATACCCGCCCCGATGCTGCGTCTTAATCCCTTTGGTTCAGGGACGTTTTTTATTCCGTGGGATCTGTTTTTCCTCTTTTGTCTCAATGGTTTGAAATGGTTCTTTCCAGGTTTTGGTGTTGTGGGAAAGCTGTTGCATTTTTACCACGTTGGTTGGTTTTGGGCCACTTGCCGGTTGTGGGTTTGGCTTTTTCCGGCACGGATGTTTTGGGGTGAGGCGGTTGCCGATTGGCGGGCAAGAGGTTTTGTGGTTTTTATGGGCATTTTTATGTGGCGCGTCTTTTCGGCTTGGAGTCCTATGTTTTGTATCCCTTTGCGGCAGGGTTTTTCTGTTGTTAGAGATCGGTTTTTGGCTATTTTATGGCGGTTTTTTTATGAATGCCATTTTTATGTGGTTTGTTTTTTGCGCTTTGTTGTCTGTTTTGTGCCCGGTCATCGGGATTGTTTGTTTATGTGGTGTGTGCCGTGTCCGTCAGGCGGCTGAGGTGCCAGGCGAGGCCGGTGGTGCGGGCGGTCGGGGTGTCGGCGGCGCGGGCGAGGGTGGCGGCGTCGGCGTAGAGGTCGAGCGCGCCTTTGCTGCGGGTGATGCCGGTATAGAGGAGTTCGCGGCTGAGGAGGCGTTCGCTGTGCGCGTCCAGCGCCAGGGCGACGCGCGCATATTCGGAGCCTTGTGATTTGTGGATGGTGAGGGCGTAGGCGTCGGCGAGGTTGGCGGGGTTCAAGCGGGCGAGCGGTACGGCGTCGCGGCCGGGCAGGTGCAGTTGCAGGCCGTGCGGGCTGTCGAGGCAGATGCCGGTGTCGCCGTTGTAGAGTTGCCGGCGGTGGTCGTTGGCGAGGATCATCAGCGGCAGGCCGTGGTAGTGGTTGTGCGCGGTGTCGATGTGGTGCGCGCGCTGGTGCAGCAGGCGCAGCGCGGCGTTGATGCGGATAGTGCCGAGCGCGCCGTGATGCCCCGCGCAGAGGATGCGGTATTGGTCGTAGGCGGCGAGCAGCGCCTGCGGGTCGGCGTCGGGGTTTTGCAGCAGGGCGAGGTAGGCGCGGTAGGGGGCGAGGAGGGCGCGGTAGGTGTCGGCGTCGGGCGCGGGGTGCCAGTGGATGGGCGGTGTTTGTGCGCTGTGGTTGGGGGGATTGTCTGCCGCTATCCCGCTGCGCGGGACACCCTCACCCCAACCCTCTCCCGCAAGCGGGGGAGGGGGTGCTTTCGGCGGGGTATCGCGCTTTGGTGCTTTGTCATGGCGGGAAGGGGGATTGTCTGCCGTCATCCCGCTGCGCGGGATACCCCCACCCCAGCCCTCCCCCGCAAGCGGGGGAGGGGGGGCTTTCGGTGGAGTGTTGTGTTCAAAGGTTGTATCGGAGCTGGTGCTGTATTTGGTGTGTTCTGTCGCTGGCGCGATTTGTCCAACCCTCTCCCCAAACCCCTCCCCCACAGGGGGAGGGGCTTTGTTGCCGCCTGCGGCGAGTTCGTTCAGGTTTTCTTCGCTGTGGTTGGGGGGATTGTCTGCCGTTATCCCGCTGCGCGGGGCACACTCTCCCCAACCCTCCCCCGCAAGCGGGGGAAGGGGTGCTTTCGGCGCGGTGTTGCGCTTTGGTGCTTCGTCATGGCGGGAAGGGGGGGTATCCGCCGTCATCGCCACGGGGGGAGGGGCTTTGCTGTCGTGTATGGCGAGTTCGTGGAGGGCGGTGATGAAGCGGGCACCGCGTTCTCCGCCGCTGCCGAGGATGGCGGCGAGTCGGCCGATGCCGCTGTCGGCGCTGAAGCGGGCGCTGTCGCGCAGGGTGATGCGCCGCGTTTGCAGGGCGGGGTGGTGGCTGAGGTCGTGCAGGATGGCGCCGGGTTCGACGGCGGCGAGCTGGTCGGCGTCGCCCAGGAGGATGAGGCGGGTGGCGGGGGCGGTCGCGGCGAAGAGGGCGGCGGCGAGTTCGAGGGAGAGCATGGAGGCTTCGTCGATGATGATGTCGTCGTAGGGCAGGTGGCGCGCGGCGTGGTATTGGGGGATGCCGTCCGTGCCGATGCCGAGCAGGCGGTGCAGGGTGCGGGCGCGGCCTGTCGCGCGGCGGATGGCGTCTTGGGCGCTGGCGGGCAGGGCGGCGGTTGCGCGCGCGAGGCTTTCTTCCATGCGGTTTGCGGCTTTGCCGGTCGGCGCGGCCAGCGCGATGCGGCGCGCGGGGTGCGCGCGCAGTTCGGCGGCGATGAGGTGGGCGAGGGTGTGGGTTTTGCCGGTGCCGGGGCCGCCGTTGATGAGGGTGAGGCGGCCGTGGCGGGCGAGGGCGACGGCGGCTTGTTGTTCGGGGCGCAGGCCGGGGTCGGCAGCGGTTGCGGCGGCGGGCGGGGGGAGGTCGTCGAGGCGGGCGTGGATGGCGGCGGCGAGGCGCGCTTCGTTGTGGTAGTTGCGGTAGTACCAGAGGTGCGCGCCGTGACGCACCAGCGGGGTGGGGCGGCTGCCGTCGCCGATGAGGTTGTGCGCGGCGAGGGCGGCGAGGGTGGTTTCGGTTAGTGATTGTGCTTCGTCGCCGTCGTTTTTTTGTGTGGGGGGGGATGTTTTTTCTAACCCTCTCCCCAACCCCTCCCCTACGGGGGGAGGGGCTTTTGCTGCGGCGCTGTTGAAGGTGTCGTGGGTGTTGTCAGGCTGCGGCGGGTATTCCCCTCCTCCGTCGCTGCGCGACACCGTCCGGGTCGCCGCAAAAACGCTTGTGTTTTTATGGGGCGCGGCCCCCCGCAAGCGGGAGGAGGGATTTTTTAACTCTTTCTCGCTAATGTGGGCTGTGTCAGTAGACAGGTTTTTTTTCGCTGTATGCGGCGGGTTTGTTTGCTGCCCCCACCCCAACCCCTCCCCCACGAGGGGAGGGGCTTTTTGTGCGGCGTTTCCCGCGATCGGAGGGGCTTTTGTTGCGGTGTTTCCTGCGAGTGGCGGGGTTTTTTTTTCTTCCGGTGCTTCGTCGCCGGTGTGGAGGTGGATCAGGGTGTCGCCGTTGTCGTGCGCTTCTTGCAGAGCGGTGAGGAGGGCGGCGAGGCTGTCGCCGTGTCCGGGGCAGCCGTGGCGGGCGGCGAGGTAGTGGGCGAGTGCGTTCATGGGTGGCGGGGGGCGGGTTGGCAAGCGGGTGGGTGGCCGAGTTCGCGGTCAAGCGCGAGGATGAAGCCGGTCGGGTAGCGGTGGCCGAGGCCGCCGCTTGTGCGGTCGGCGCTGTTCACGCCGCGCAGGTAGAGGTATTCGACGCCGCCGAGGTGGGTTTCGGGGTCGTAATCGGACAGGCGTGTTTGCAGCAGGCGGTGCAGCGCGACCTGGTAGATGGCCGCTTGCAGCCAGTAGTGGTGGTCGTCCATCGCCTGTTTGAGCGCGGCGGCGTTGTAGGCGGCGGGGCTGTCGCCGAGGTGGTTGGATTTGTAGTCGAGGATGTAGTAGCGGTTTTCGTGCTGGTAGAGGTGGTCGATTTCGCCGCGCAGGTAGCGGTAGTGTTTGTAGTTTTTTTTGAGGCCGAGCGGGAGGCCGCAGGCGGTGAAGAGGGCGTCGATGCGGTCGATGTTGGCAGGGTCGCGGTCGTCGAGGGCGAGGCTGAAGCCGTATTCGCTGCGGCAGGCGCCGCGTTTGCTGGCCGCGAGGCTGATGCCGCTTTGCGGGCAGCGTGCGGCGTAGATGTCCGCCAGCCATTGTTCGCAGGCGCTGAGGCCGGCGTCATCTAGCGGGATTTGCCATTCGGCGGCGTGGCGGCTGAGGGTTTGCCGCCAGGCGGCGCGGCGGTCGCCGTGGGTGTGTTCGAGGATGGCGTGCAGGTAGCTGCCCGCCGCCGGGCCGCGCGGGAAGGTGTAGCGGATGTCAGCGTCGTCAGAGGTGGGCTCCGCTGCGCTGTCGCGCGGTTCGGCGATGGCGTAGTCGGCGAGGTCGATGGCGGTGTGGTTGTCGGTGTCGCGGCTGAGGGCGGTAAAGCTGGTGCGCTGCCAGCCGTAGTAGTGTTTGCGCGGCCAGGGTTCAGCTTCTCCGTTTGGCGCGGCGGCGGGTGTGTCTGCGGCGGCGGGCAGAACGCGTTCGTGCTGGCTGAGGGTGGCGTCTGCCGGCAGTTCCCGGCTGTGCGGGCTTTCTGTCTGGCTTTGGTAGAGGGCTTCGCTGGGTTTGGCGGGGTTTTTGCTGCGTTTGGCGATGATGAGCAGGTCTTCGGCGCGGGTGATGCCGACGTAGTGCAGGCGGCGGTTTTCTTCGTCTTCGTAGCGGTCGTTTTCTTGTTGGGCGGCGTCTTCGGGTTTGCAGGGGCTGAGGCTGAGGCGGCCGTCTGCGCGCACGGGGTAGAGACGGACGCCGCTGTCGCGGTTGCCGCCTTTGTTGCTGCCGCCGGGGGCGAGGATGACGATGGGCGCTTGCAGGCCTTTGGCTTTGTGGATGGTGAGGAGGCGGACGGCGTCGCTGCCGGGCAGGGGCGGCACGATGGCCCAGTCCGCCTGGGGCGGGTCGGCGAGTTGGCGCTGCCACCAGCGGCTGTAATGGGCGGGGTTTTGTTCGGGCGGGCGTTCGGCCAGCAGTTGCTGGATGTGGCGCAGGTCAAGGAGGTGGCGGTGGTTGTCGGGGTAGGGCGCGGCGGCGAGGGTTTGCCAGATGCTGTGTTTGGGGTGGTCGAGCAGCGGGCCGAGGGCGGCGAGGAGGCCGTTTGTCTGCCATTGGGCGCGGGCGCGGTTCAGGGCGGCGCGCAGGTCGGCGAGGGTGTATTCGTCTGCCGCTGCTTCGTTTTCGCCTTGTTCGATGGCGGCGAGGTGGTCGAGGTCGGCCTGGGTTTTGTTGTAGTAGGGGCCGGAGAGGAGGCGGTTGTGGTGGGCGCTGTTTTCGGGGTCGCGGATGGCGGCGAGCAGGTCGGCGAAGGCGCGGGCGACGCTGCCGGTAAAGAGGTTTTGTTCGTGCTGGAGTTCGCTGTCGATGCCGTGCCGGTGCAGTTTTTGTTGCAGGGTGACGAGGCCGTTGTTGCTGCGCATGAGGATTTGGATGTCGCGCGGGCGGATGCGGCTCAGGCTGCCGTCGTCGTTGCGTCGCGCGTAGGGTGAGGTTGCGGCGAGCAGTTGTGCGGTGAGGGCGGCGATTTTGTCGGTTTCTTCGTCCCGGTTCTGGCCGCTGTCCATCCAGATGAGGGGGGCGGCGATGGGGTTGCCGTGGTGGTCAACGATGCGGTTTTTCAGGTTGGCGGCGCTGGCGGGGTGGTAGTGGATGTTGTCGCCGAGGCGGTCGTTGTCGTTATGGGTGTAGTGTTCGTTGTGCGCGGCGATGAGGTTGGCGGCGCTGCGGTGGTTGGTGAGGAGCTGGTGGCGGTCGGCGGGGGCGATGTGCTGTTTGAGGCGGTTGTAGTTGGCGACGTCGCCGCCGCGAAAGCCGTAGATGGCTTGTTTGGGGTCGCCGACGAGGAGGAGGAAGCTGCGCGGCGGCGCGGTGTCCTCGCGCAGGTAGGTGTTTTCGAGCAGGCGCGCCTGGTCGTGGTTGAGGTCCTGGGATTCGTCCACCAGCATGACGGGGTAGCGGTGGGTGAGGTAGCGGGCGAGTGCGGCACCGTGCGGGCCTTCCAGGGCGCGGTTCAGGCGGGTGATTTTGTCGTTGAAGGTGGTTTCGCCGCGCTGTTCGCGGGCGGCGGGCAGTTCGGCGCGGACGCGGTCGAGCAGGGCGGCGGTGGCGGCGGCGTCGAGGGTGTCGTGGTCGTGGCGGTGGGCGAGGGCGGCGCGCAGGGCGGTGGTGAGCGGGTGGTCGTGGTAGCGGGCGGCGAGGGCGTCGTGGCCTTTGTTGAATTTGGGATCGAGGATGCCGGCGGCGAGGGCGGTGCAGGCGTCATCCGGCGGGCGGTTGTCGCGCAGGGCGGCGATGAGTGCGGGCAGGGCGGCGCGGTGTTTTTTCCAGGCGGCGTCTTTGCGGGTGGCGGCAAGGAGTGCGTCGCTGTCGGTGAGCGCCTGCCAGTCGGCAATCACGGCGGGGTCGAGGCCGTGCAGGGCGGCACGGGCGGCGGCTCCGCTGCCATCGGGCGGGGCAACGGGCGCGATGGCGGCTTCGTTGTAACGGGTCGCGGCAGCGACGGCGCCGAGGTAGGCGTCGCTGTCGTGCAGGCCGCCGCCCGCGATGAGGCAGGCGTATTCGGCGGGGTGGGCGGCGGCGAGTTCGTGGCGGATGCGGCGCAGGTGGTCGTGGATGGTGTCGAGGTCGGCGCTGCTGTGTTCGTTGATGTGCAGGTGTTCGTCGCTGCCGGTTTCCAGTGCGTTTTCGATGAGCCAGCGCTGGCAGATGCTGTCGAGGGTGCCGATGGTGAGTTCGTCCAGGGCGATGCGGGTGTCTTCGATGCGGCGGTAGAGGTGGATGAGGCCGTCCAGGCCGCGTTCGCGCACGGGGGCGAGGATGAGGTGGCGGTTGATGGGGTCGGTTTCGCCCGCGCGGTCAAGCTGTGCCCCGAGGCGGGCTGCGAGGGCGTCGTCGTCATCCAGCAGGGTTTGATCCGTCAGGTAGGCGTCGACGATGTTTTTGAGGCGCTCGCGCAGGGTGTCCAGGCGGTCGCGCACGCGGTGCTGCATTTCGGCGGCGGCTTTGCGGGTGAAGGTGGTGGCGATGATGTCGCGCGGGGCGGTGGCGGTTTCGAGCAGCAGGCGCAAGATGATGCCGGTGAGCGTCCAGGTTTTGCCGGTGCCGGCGGAGGCTTCGATGAGGGCGCGGCCACGCAGGGGCAGGGTGAGGGCAGGAGGGGTGTTCATAGGGGCGGGATGATAGCATTACGGTACGTGGTTTTTGGGAGGTGTTATGCGGCGTTTGCATCTGGTGGCGGCGGGGGATTTGCCCGCAAGCGGGGTGTTCGGGCGGGATGTGCCGCTGCGCGATTTTCGCCGTTATTTGGGACAGTCGCGCGCGGGGCTGGCGTATGACGCCACGGGTGGGCTTTTCCCCAATGCCTTTGCCGCGCTGGCGGGGACGGTCGCGGACGGGCACGATGCGCTGCTGTTTTTGCCGCCCGCTTACCCGGACGGCGACCCGGATCACCGCCGCCTGCTCGATTTTGGCGTCCCGTCCGATGGTTGCGCGGATTTTTTTAATGCCCGCCTGCGCCGTTTTGCCGCCGACGGGGCAGGCGCGGCGGATGTCGCGCCGCAGGCGGAGGCGGTGGCCTTCACCGAGGCACCGCAGGTGTTCGTCGGGCGGCGCGGGCGCGGCAAGTCGTCGCGGCTGGCGGCGAAGGCGCGCTGGCTGGGGGCGGACCAGCGGCTGCTGGTGGTGGCACCGTTTCGCAGCAATCTCACCCGCTTGCAGCCGTTGCTGGCGGGGATGGCGAACGTGTTTTTCCTCGCGCCCGATGATGCGCTCTTCCGCGCGCCGCAGGCGGATTTTCTGCTGGTCGATGAAGCCTCCGCCGTGCCGCCCGCGCAGCTTCTGGCGCTGACGGCGCGTTTCCCGCGTTATACGCTTGCCGCCAGCGAGGACGGCTATGAGGGGCACGGGCGGGTGTTTTCCTTGCAGGTGTTGCCGCAGCTGGTCGCGCGCGATGGCGCGGCGGTGGTTGTCGAGCGGCAGGCGTGGCGTTTCGCACATGGCGACGCGCTGGAAACGGCGCTGGATGCGGCGTTTTTGTTGCAACCGCTGTTGGGCGGAGCGCCCGCAGCGTGGGCGGTGCGGCAGGTCGGGCGGGCGGCACTCGCTAGTGATGAGGCGTTGTTGCAGGCGGTGTTCGCCCTGCTTTTCGCCGCGCATTACCGCACCACGCCGGAGGATTTGAAGCGGCTGCTGGATGTGCCGCAGCAGATGCTGTTCGTCGCCGCCGACGGCGCGCGGGTGGCGGGGGTGCTGTCCATCCTGCTGGAATCGCCGCTGCCGCCCGCGCTCGCGGCAGCGGTGCTGCGCGGCGAACGGCGGCCGCAGGGACGGCTGCTGTTGCAGCAGTTGCTCGTGCATTTGCAGGACGCGCGCCTGAACCGCCCCTGGGCGCGCATCAGCCGCATCGCCGTGCACCCCGCCCTGCGGCGGCAAGGCGTCGCCACGGCCTTGCTGCACGCGGCGCAAGCGGCCTGCCCCGCGCCGCTGGGGGTGAGTTACGGCCACAGCGCGGAACTGGCGGCGTTCTGGCAGGCGCTGGGTTTCCGCGAAGTGTGGCGGGCGGCGGCGGGACGCGGCCTGCGCCCGACGAGCCTGCGTCTGTGCGCTACAATGAGGCTTTCGTAATCAGGAGGTTTTATGCGTTTCCTCAACGGCTTATGCGCGCTCACGTCCGCCCTGCTGCTCGCCGCCTGCGGCGGCAGCGATGTCGCCGTCTCCATCAACGGCCCCGGCTTCACCGTCAACACCTACCACAACGGCTGGCAGCGCAACAACAATAATAACGGCGGCAATATCGGCAGCGGTGCCTTCGTGCCGCCCGGCAATATCGGCGGCGACGGCAGAGCCGCACCGCAAACGGCAAGCTGGCGCCGCCTGAACGGTTTCGCCGCCACCACCGCGCGCACCGACGGCGACGGCGTGATGCGCTACTTCCCGGAAAGCAACGTCTGCCGCAGCTGCATCCCCGCCGCCGACCGCGACAACGCCTATTACTTCAACGGCGGCAGCGGTGCCTTCCGCGCGCAGACACGCGGCGGTGCGGCACTGCTCTACCGCAATCTCTCCTACGCCACCTTCGGCAGCTACCATGCGGACGGCGACCGCTACCGCCATTTCCATGTGCTGCAACCGACGCCCGCCGTCGCCCTGCCACGCAGCGGCACGGCGGCTTACAGCGGCAACGTCATCTACCGCGATGCCGAAGACGGGCAAATCCGCCTCGCCGTCGATTTCGGCAGCCGCGCGGTCAGCGGCAACGTGCGCGGCCTCTCGGCGGTCGGCGGGCAGCCGCTCGACGTGCAGGGCACCATTGCCGGAAGCAGCATCAACGGCAATGTCCACTACAACGACCGCAGCCTGGAAAAATCCGTGCCGTACAGCGGCGGTATCCTCGATGCTACCTTTGCCGGGCCGAATGCGCAGCACGTCGTCGGGCAGTTCAGCCTGCCCGCCGCCGTTAACCGCCCGCTTTATCCCGACACCACCGCCGTCTTCGGCGCCAACCGCGAGTAAACCATGAACTATCAGGACACCCTCGACCACCTGCTCGGTCAACTGCAAGACTGCGGCAACGCCGCCCTTGAACGCTTCGCGCGCAAAGTCATCACCGCGCTGGAAACGCAGATTCTCGACGAAGAAATCGCCCAGGAACTCACCATCGAGCAGCCGCACTACCGCCGCCTGCGCCTGCTCGTGCGCGGGCAGGACTGGAACGAACGCCGCATCGGTGCCGAACTCGACAGCCTCGACCAGGTCGCCGCCGTCCTCGGCGACGACTACCCCGCCGACAACGTCGCGCCGAAAAACCTCGCCTTCGCGACCGCGCTCGACTACTGGCGCAACCTGCAAAGCGAACCCACGGCGGCGACCGCCGCCGCCATCGCCGCGCTCTACCTCGACAACGCCGACCACGACGCCACCCCCAGCGCGCCGGTGGATGACGCATGGTCGGCGCATCCGCAGATTGCGCCCGCCGTCGCGCAGATCGAGGCGTGGATTGCGGCGGTGAAATAAGCCCGCATCGCGCCCAAACGCCGCTTCTGTACAATGCGCGCCCTTTTCATCCCAATCCCATAAGGAAACCCGTGAAAAATCAGGCCATCCTCGCCACCCTCACCATCGCCCTGCTCAGTGCCTGCGGCGGCAGCAGCGATAACAACACCGCCGCCGCTGCCATCCGGCCTGCCGATACCCGGCAGCCCGGGTGATAGCACCCTCATCACCCGGCCCGGCAACAACACCCCGGTGGACGGCGGGCAAACGGACAACAGCGCGCTGACCATCACCCCGCGCAGCGGCGAACTCAGCGGCTTTACCTACACCCTGATGACCGGCATCCTCAGCACCCCCATCTCCCGCAGCATCCGCGACCAGGGCAACCTCAGCGTCGGGCAAATCAAACTGCCGACCTTCGCCGCAAACGCACACCAAGGCGGCCTGCTCATCTTCAACGACATCAACGGCAAAGAAGACCTCTCCTACAAGTCCTTCCAGATCAGCGACAACAGCTACCGTTACATCCAGTTCGGCAATCTGGATTTTGGTGAACAACGCATGGCCTTCATGCGCGGCGAGCAGACCACGCAGATGCCGGATAGCGGCAGCGCCACATACAGCGGCGACAGCATCCTCAACTTCCACGACAAGGGCGAACAGTACCTGCGCACCGAGACCGGCACGATGAACGCCCGCGCCGATTTCGCGCAAAAAACCCGCGACTCCGGCGTGAGCACCCCGTCGCACAGCGGCGGCATCACCGGCGCCCACATCAATGACAACGGCTTCCTCGGCGCCGACGAGAAAAAAACCGTCATTGGCGGTAATTTTGCCGGGCCGTTGGCTGAAGAAATCTTCGGCTCTTACAGCCACATCGACCAGGACGGCAGCACCGTATGGGGCGGCTTTGGCGGCAAACGCCAATAACCCCCGCAGAAGCCCGCCCGCCGGCGGGCTTTCCTATATAATCGTGCCCGCAGCAACTGCAAACCCCTTCAAATTCAACACACAGGAGAACCCTTATGGCCATCAGTCTGCAAAAAGGCGGCAACGTCAGCCTGAGCAAAGAAGCCCCCGGCATGCAAAAAATGCTCATCGGCCTCGGCTGGGACGTGCGCGCCACCGACGGTGCCGATTTCGACCTCGACGGCAGTGCCTTCCTCCTCGGCGCGAACGGCAAAGTCCGCAGTGACGCCGATTTCATCTTCTACAACCAGCCGAAATCCGCCGACGGCAGCGTCGTCCATACCGGCGACAACCGCACCGGCGAAGGCGAAGGCGACGATGAAGCCATCATCGTCGAGCTGAACAAAGTCCCGGCAGATGTCGAAAAAATCGCCATCGCCGTTACCATCCACGACGCCGAAGCGCGCGGCCAGAACTTCGGCCAGGTATCCAGCGCCTTCATCCGCTGCGTCAACCAGGACAACAACACCGAAGTCGCCCGCTTCGACCTCTCCGAAGACGCCTCCGTCGAAACCGCGATGATCTTCGGCGAAATCTACCGCCACAACGGCGAGTGGAAATTCAAGGCCATCGGTCAGGGCTTCAAGGGCGGCCTCGGCCCGCTGGCAAAGAACTACGGCGTCAATATCTGAGCCGCTGCTTCTATAATGAAAGCTGCCCCGCCGGGCAGCTTTTTTGCATCCGCCCCCAACGACAAGGACCCCCCATGCCCATATTCACCCCCACCGGGGAACAAGACCCCTTCCTGCACGTCCGCCTGCGCCGTGGCGAAGAAATCTATTGCGAAAGCGACGCCATGGTGATGATGGACCACACCCTCGAACTGCGCGGCAAGATGCAGGGCGGTTTCATGAGTGCGCTGGTGCGCCGCCTCGCCAACGGTGAAAGTTTCTTCCAGCAGCACATCCGCGCCGAACGCGGCGACGGCGACTGCCTGCTCGCCCCGCTCATGCCGGGCGACCTGGAAATCCTCGACATCGGCAAAACCCAGTACAACCTGAACGACGGCGCCTATCTCGCCGCAACCAGCGGTGTCTCCCTCACCGCACGGATGCAGAACATCGGCTCGGCGCTCTTTGCCGGCACCGGCGGCTTCCTCATCGGCCAGACGGCGGGCGAGGGGCAGCTGGTGGTCAACGGCTTCGGCACGCTTTTCACCCTGGATGTCGCGGCGGACAACCCGGTCATCATCGACAACGGCCATGTCGTCGCCTGGGACAGCCGCCTGCACTACGAAATCTCGGTAACCACCGGCAACAGTCGCGGCCTCATCGGCAACCTCGTTAACAGCGTGACGAGTGGCGAAGCGGTGGTGCTCAAATTCAGCGGCAACGGCAAAGTCATCCTCAGTTCGCGCAACCCGACAAGTTTCCGCGCCTGGGCCAAGGCCTGAGGACATACAAAACCTTTCAGGAG
This sequence comes from uncultured Cardiobacterium sp., assembly GCF_938028825.1. Classification (GTDB taxonomy): domain Bacteria; phylum Pseudomonadota; class Gammaproteobacteria; order Cardiobacteriales; family Cardiobacteriaceae; genus Cardiobacterium. The sequence goes on from NZ_CALIZP010000074.1 coordinate 24,535, forward strand.
AGCAGTATGCACACCATCACCGCACAACAACTGCGCAACAACCCCGATGCCGCGCAACAGGCGGCAGACAATGCCCCCGTCCTCATCACCCGCACCGGGTGACTGCCGCAAGTGCTGATGCGCTACGACGAATATCAACGCATCAGTGGTGAGCGGCGCACCATTGCCGACATCTTGCGCAGCCTCGACCATCCCGATGTCAGCGACATCGAGCCCGACATCCCGCCGCGCAGCAAGGCACAACGCCGCCCCGTGGACTTCGGGGAATGAACGTGTATCTGCCGGATACCGACATCATCAGCGAAACCCGTCGCCCCGAACGCATTGATGCCAATGTGGCGAAATGGTTAAACAAGACGAACTTCGCCAACCGCATCCTGCCCATTGACGCAGCAACCGCTGCCATCTGCGCCCGCCTGCACATTCCCGACCCCGCACCGGAAAACAATGCATGGATTGCGGCCACGGCCATACAGCACGGCCTCATCCCGCTCACCCGCCACACCGGCGATTTCTCCGCTACCGGTATGCGCCTCTCCAACCCCTCCCTTCCCTGAACCTTCCCACAAGGAACCCCATGCAACCCCAAAAAATCGGCCTCACCGCCCTTACCGCCCTCGTCCTCAGCTCCATGATCGGCTCCGGCATCTTCAGCCTGCCGCAGAACATGGCGGAAGTCGCGGGTGCCGAAGCCCTTCTCATCGGCTGGCTCATCACCGGCGTCGGCATCATCGCCCTCGGCCTCTCTTTCTGGTACCTGTCGCGCCTGCGCCCCGATCTTGACGGCGGCATCTACGCCTACGCCCGCGCCGGCTTCGGCGAGCTCGTCGGATTCTTCTCCGCCTGGGGCTACTGGCTCTGCGCCACCATCGGCGTGACCGGCTACCTCGTCGTCGCCTTTGAAGGCATCGGCACCTTCACCGACACACCGGAGCGCATCATCTTCGGCCAGGGCAACACCTTCTACGCCTTCATGGGCGAATCCCTCATCGTCTGGGCGGTCTATTGGCTCGCCTCGCGTGGCGTGAAAGAAGCGGCGGGGGTGAACCTCATCGCCACCATCGTCAAAGTCTTCCCGCTGCTGCTCTTCATCGCCCTCGCCCTGTGGTACTTCAATGGCGCGACCTTCAACACCGATTTCAACGGCGCGACGCTGGGCACCTCCACCCTCACCCAGGTGAAGGGCACCATGCTCATTACCCTGTGGGTCTTCACCGGTGTCGAAGGCGCGGCCATCCTCTCCGCGCACGCGAAAAAGCGCAGCGACGTAGGCCTCGCCACCGTGCTCGGCATCCTCATCGCCCTGGTTCTCTACATTGCTATCACCGTACTGACCCTCGGCATCCTGGCACGCGCGGATATCGCCGCCCTGCCCAATCCCTCCATGGCAGGCGTGCTGCAAGCGATGATGGGCACGGCGGGGAAAATCATCATCACCCTCTGTCTCATCGTCTCCGTGCTCGCCTCCTACCTGAGCTGGATCCTCTACTCGATGGAAGTGCCCTACTACGGTGCCCAATACGGCGCCTTCCCCAAAACCCTCCTCGCGCAAAACGCGCGCGGTGTGCCGCACCACTCGCTGCTTTTCTCCTGCCTGACCATCCAGGCCTGCCTGCTGCTGGTGCGGCTGACCGGCGAGAGTTACAACACCCTGCTGAAAATCTCGACCTCGATGATCCTCGTGCCCTACCTGCTGATTGGTGCCTACCTGCTGAAACTCGCCTGGCGCGAACGCCTCGCCCTGCGCATCCGCATCACCGCCGTGCTCGCCACCCTCTACGCGCTGTGGATCCTCTACGCGGCGGGCATCGACCACCTGCTGCTCGCGGCACTGCTCTACATCCCCGGCGTCGCCCTCTTCCTCTACGCGCAAACCCGCTTCCTCGGCTACTTCCCGCGCCTGCGCGGCTACGAAAAAGCCATCCTGCTGCTGCTCGCCGTGCTGCTCGTCCCGGCGATACAACAACTGCTGCACACCTCCGGATAAAGACCGCCGCCGGTCGGCGTGGTCGCCGGGGCGCGTAGATGGGCTTTATCCCATCGGGCAGGCTGCGCCTGCTTTTTGGCGTTCTTGGCAAGAACGACGCCAAGCGGCGCCATTACCGGGTCTGCCAAGCGCGTAGGGTGGGATTTAACCCACCGGGCTGCTGCGCCTGCTTTTTGGCGTTCTTGGCAAGAACGGCATCAAGCGACCATAAGTATCTGCCTCGCAAAAAAATCTTTCAGACAACAGCGGATGCCCCCGCCTCCCACAAGCGGGAGGCGGGGCTCCCATGAAAAAATGCCCGCATTTTTTATGGATACCCGGGGAGGCGCGAAGCGGCAGAGGAGGGCAAAAATGCCCGTCTGTCCCGCCGGATGAGATTCGTCCTGCGGACAAACGCCCCTGCCCCTCTCGCACCAGCGGGCGAGGGTTTCCTTTGTTTTTACGGCTACGTCGTCAATGTCGTCAAAGCAGGCGTCGGTCATGCCGCTTCCTGTGCCCCGGCAGATGCAGGACGCCCCCGCCGGCAGGCCGCCAATGCCTTCGCCGTACGTGTCACAGCAGGATTTGCTCTTTGAAGTTCATTGGGGGTCTCCCGTGATGATGGCGGCGGGAGGGATTTTTATCCTATGGCACGCGGATATAAAAAACCCCTCGCCGTTGCCGGAGAGGGGTCGCAGGTTGGCACCGGTTACGGCAGCAGCGGTTTGACCGTCGCCGTATCCGCTGCGGCAAGCGGCAGTTGTTGCAGCGGCGGGGCGGCGAGGTTGTCCGCCGCCGCGCTGCGGGTGTCGAAAGCCGCCATCGCTTCAATCAGGTGCTGCGCCTGGGCGGCAGCGCGTGCATCGCTTGCGGCGGTAGTGCTTTGCGCGCTGCCCGCCGCCGGTATCGCCGTGCCATCCGCCGTACCGGTAGCGCCTTGTGATGAATCGGCACTTGCCGCCTGCGTCGTCAAAGCCTTGACCGGAGCGGCAGCGCGTGCATCGCTTGCGGCGGTAGTGCTTTGTGCGCTGCCCGCCGCCGGTGTCGCCGTGCCATCCGCCGTACCGGTAGCGCCTTGTGGTGAATCGGCACTTGCGGCCTGCGTCGCCAAAGCCTTGACCGGAGCGGCGGCGTCGCCATCGGTTGCGGCTTTTGTTCCGGCGGAAACGGCTTCCGCTTTTACGTTGCCGGACTGCGCAGGGGCGGCAGTATCTGCCGCCGCTTGTGCAGCAACGTTTTCTGCCGTCTGAATCGTCCCGGCAGATGATGCAGGCGCGGCTTCCGCTTTCACGCCATCAGCCGTTTGCGCGGCGGTTTTTTCTTCCGCCACAGGGACGGATGGCAGGCCGTCTTTCAGCAAATTGCGGCTGCGGAGAGCGGCAACATCGTATGAGGCGTCACCGAAGGCAAAGTTGTAGCGGCTGTAGCCGTCGCTGTAGAAATAGTCCTTGACCGTAACCTGGTCTTCGCTGCCGTAAGCCTTGATGTTGAGGTCCCAGCCGTCGTGGTCGAAGACGGCGTTACCCGCTTGCGCGCCTGCAAAGCGCAGGGTGTCGGCCTGCTCGTCTTGGGTGGCATAGTCGCTGACAATGTCCCTGCCGTGCCCGGCGCGGAAGAGGTAGGTGTCGCTTTCGTAGGAACCCCCCCTCAGCTAATCGTTGCCGCTGCAGCATTAACTGCGTCCACGCCTACGCTACACGCCTACGCTAACAGATTTTATGGTAACTTCAGAAGCAGTTTCTTTTTTACCTGTTTTCTCTTCTATGCAAGATGAATCATAGATAATACTTGCTCCAACCATGTTGTTTAGAGCACTGGCTGCTGATCCAACGAGATTAAACAATATTGAAAAGCTCATAGTGTTATTTCCCCATTTTTAATAAAGTAAAATAAACATCATTAAATAATATGATTGAGTATAAATTTATTTTCTTGATCATTGCGTCCCTATCAAATAAATTATCTGCTGGAGCCTTTTGAGAAAAATACAGGCAATATAATAATAAGATAGAAAATCATTATAGATCATAATATGATAAATAAATTTTTATTTTGTACAAATATAGTATTCATATCTAATTTACTTTGTATCGTAGAGGTGATTATAATAATAGAAAATATAGCATTTACCTAATAGCAAATTTTGTGATGTTTTGGTGTGATGTTATTGGTCATATCCAAGGGTTTGTCTAGCATTGAGGACGGAGAAGATGATTTTTCAATAATCGATTTAACAGTATGCACAATATGTCTAGCCTGATTATAGCTAGGCGTAAGCTCAATCTCTCGTTTATTAGCCAAGCGGTCAGTTATAACGATGTGGTAAAAAATCGTTCCTTGGCTGTAGCTACTATCTAAGTAAATATCAATAATATCGTGCCAATAAAGTGTAAGTTTTTTCTTAGCTATAAAATGCAACCCATCACAATATATAGAAAAGTATTTATTAGGATTCTCAATATTATATAGATTCAAATGTATATGCCCTATAAGAGAGAGTATCTTGATAGAAGCATATATAATAATGGCAACAGATAGAGGATAAGTATATGTGAACAAACGATCGGGCGCATCATCCCACTTATCCCACCACGCAAGCATTGAAAATGGCAACTCAGGCAAACATATTGCGACAGGGATGGTGGCGGCCCAAATTATGGCAATAGCTGTGTATAAATGCCCATTGTGAACATAATCTTCGTAATAATCAAAAGTGGCAATATTTATTCTTTGAGCGGGAGGTAACACAAATGACGATGCTCTTATAAATCGTTGGGCATAGGCAATAATGGCTGTGTAATCATTATGTTCAAGACGGCTATTGCGGTAAGTGCAAGGCGTACCATGACGCGGCTCAATATATAGACAGCGAGGATGTCGGGCAATCCCTATATTCTTGAGTTCGTACCAACGCCACTGATACCGGATTCAACCAAAAGAATCGTAACAGGTAAGTCCCTGAGGAGAGCAAATCACTCGAGGTTTGGGGGAATATGCCAATGACAGGCGGGAATGATACCGACACGCGTAGCCTCCCCAAGCAATCCACAGTGGGAACCAAAACCCAAAGTAGGGAGCGAGAATAATTCCAAGGAATTCGTTATACATCAAAGTCATCATGGCGACCCCGGCGGTAAGCCAAAACAATTGACCTCTTTCGGTTAACGTACTCCCCCCCCATCCGCGGACAAGCGGATTTTGTATGCTGGGTTGAAAACGATTGATAACTGAACGAGACATAATATTCATTTCCGTAGTAGGTGAGGCTTCTAGAGTTTGTAGATGAGTTATTTTCTCTTCATAATCATAATATCTCTGTGGCATAAGTGCGATATTTTGTGTACTTGATGTTGAAATCCATGTATAAACTCTACCCTCCTAATCCCAGCTTGTAAAGTCGCACATCCTGCTTCTTTTTGCTGTCGATTGAATACGTGACATCTTGCTGTTTTTCAAAAATAAAATATGGATGGCTGCTGATGTTTTTCGACTTGGCTGAAGGATGTTGCTTGGTGGCAGAAAGGCAATTCCCACACAGGATCTGTTTGTGACGCAGTGCCAGTTGTTCTTCTTTGGTTGCCGCGTTTTTGTACTGCTGCAACACTTCCGCCGGTTCGGAGGATTGGGCGGCGGCTTCGCGCAGGTCGCGCACTCTGCCACTGCCGCCCGAGGTTGACCTCGCGACGTTGGGCATCGGTCAGTTCGATGCGGTCGCTGAAACGGCTGTGGAAACGGTCGGCGGCAAGCTGCAAATCGCCCATAAGCATGCTCGTTGCCGTCTGCGTCGGTGTAGCTGCCGACCTCGGCCAGCGTATTGCCGTTACCCAGGTTTTGGTCGGCATTTTTATAGGCGAGGTTAAGTGACTGCATGCGCACGTCCGCAAGGGAAGAAATTTCGCCCTCTTCGCTGATGCCGTTGTGATTGAGATCGCGCCAAACGCCGAGTTTGTCGAAGGCACTGTCGGCGGCATCCACTTTGCCATCGCCGTTTTCATCCAGTTCGGCCAGTGCAGCAAAGCCATGTGCGGCGGTCGAGCCGTCTTTGAGCAGGGTATTGTCGCCAAAGAGTTCGCCGCCGTTGTTGATTTTGCCGTCGCCGTTGCGGTCGTACACCAGAATGCCGTCATTGCCGTGCACCCAGCCGGTAGCGGTGCGGATGCCGAGCCGCTCGTGGTCGAACATCGCGCCGTCATGATCGTTGGCGGCGAGGGTTTCGAGGCCGTTGCCATTCAGGCCGAGGGTGAGGGGGTCGTATTGGAAGAAGATACCGTCGCGATTAATGGTATGTAACCAATTACCATAGTCTGAATTTTCACCCCAAGAATAAGAATATTCCCTATTTCTTCCTAAATCATAAATTTCATCTATAGATCCGAAAGCAGATAAGTCTTTCGGATCAGCATTAGTAAGTGAGCTATTGTATATGCGTCTCCCTAGGCTTTCATTCATCCCAAATTTAGTTGCATTTGTCCCATCATGATGTTTTATATAAATATATTCATCTCGTGTTAAATCTAATTTCTGTTAATCAGATAAGTTATTATAACGATTTGAGTAATCATTTATGTCACCATAGATAGCGGATATTTAATCGTTTGTATTATCTCTATCTAGGTTACTATGCCTATCTTTCCAGTTATTTACATTATATTCGAAAAGTCCTTTTGCTATTGATTTTGAGTCTGAATTTTTAGCATTTTCATTAAAGCTAGATTCAATATATGCTATATTAACAGCTAACTGAATGTCTCTATTAGAGTGACCGTTCTTAATGCCGTATCTAATAATTTTATTTTTAGCACTCTTTTGCTCAGTACTGAGAGCCATGTTTTATCTCCTATTGCAAATAAAATGGAAATCAAAAGCTTTATCCATTCTCTCATATAGATCAGAAGGGAATAACTCTACAAACTTACAATGTTTTTCTTCATCATCTAGTAAATAAGAATAAATAAATAATAGCACTAGCAATGCGTCTTATTTGTTCATTTTCATCAATGCTATTATTTTTATTCTTAATCTTGGTATAACTACTTATCTCTTTATCTAGATGATTAGGTTTTTTCATATAATAGTTATCGTGATTTTTATAACTGATTATTAGATTATTAGAATCATCTTGAAATACTATATTAGCAATTCTGTTGTAAGAGATTTTTCCATAACCAGGAAAATAATAGTCAAGGTATAAAATAGCATACAGATCTTTTGTGTCTGATGCTTGATGAAAATTTACTTCTCCATCTAGAAAATCTAGCACACCTAATATTTCACCATATTTTGTCATAAAATAGGCTGTATTGTGTCTTCCATGATTACTTCCGCAGAAAATAATAGCATCCATTTTATATAGTTTTAAATCTATTAGTGATTTATAATTTATTTTTAACTGACTTATGGCATTATATCCTAGGCATCCTGGGTTTAAGGGGGTCGTATGATATGCTATAGTCTTATTGCTAGCATCCAAAACCATCATAGTATATAGTTCGCTATCATCTATCCCAGAATAATTATCTATTTTGGCATAGATATATTTTCTACTATCAAAAATCATCTCTATATCATTATTATCTCTAGGAGGTGGCAATGGAATATTTTTCCTTGCCAAGTTATTTTGCCTAAAGCGCATTAACATATCCTCTACCAAGATAACTGTCTTGTTAACAGCTTGTCTTATAATTATTTCTTCCTTTTGAAACTGCAGAAATTGCGCAATTCTCTCTATTTGAGGCTTACTGCAAGCCGAGAGTAGGACAGTACTACAAACAAGATACAGAACAAAAAGCAGCAGCTTGCGGATGGTGTTAATGGGCTGGGTTGTCATGCGGCGGCCTTGAATGTTGGTTTTCAGAGAAAGCAACGTGTTGTTGTTTGGGGTTTCTGTTGCTTTTCGAGAAACTATACGTTTCTATTACGGCCTTGTAAAGTGTTTGTAGTGCTATTTTCGGCGCATTTGTGTCATGGCCGGGGGAGGGGTTTTTTGGGTATTGGCGTTTGTCATGCAAACGAATGCCCCTCTCCAAGTGGTGTTGTTCTTGTCCAGAAGGCAAAAAGCAGGCTTGCGCCTGTTCGCCGGACTGAAGCCACCCTACGCGCCCCGGTATTTATGCCGTTTGGCGGGGTTAAACGGTGAGACGGATTTTAATCTGCCGTCTATATTCCGCAATCGGGGTCATGATGGGCCAAGGCCCACCCTACACGCCCCGGTATTTACGCCGTTTGGCGGGTTTTAATCCGCCGCTCTTCGTACACGACAAAAATTCATCGCCCGCCGAAGTAGTGGATATCAATGCTTCGTCAAGCGGC
>NZ_CALIZP010000075.1 GCF_938028825.1 uncultured Cardiobacterium sp.
TGCTGATTTCCACAAAATTACGGATTTTGCGTTTCAGGCAGACATCGGTTACCAACCCTTTGCTGGATTCGGGATCGAGACGTGGCATATTGCCCGCATCGGGGTCACCGTTGGGGTTGCCGTTGGTTACGTCGAAGAAATAGACAAATTCATAGCGGTTTTGAATGGCAGACATTTTCTGGCTCCTTAATTGTCAATGGTTTCAGTAGTGTCTTTTTTAATGAAATAGCTTTGCTTTTGCTGGTAATAGCCGATGGCAAAGCGGCCTTGTTCTTCAATGCTCAAATGGCGGGGAAAGATTTCCGGCAAGTTTTCAATGATTGTGCCCAACTCCTTATCCAGATTGACTGCCATACCGGCCTTATCTTTACGCAGGCGCGACAAGTGATTTTTGACGCCGGCCAATAAGCGGGGAAAAACAAAATATGGCATGGCAGAAGCCGAGCCATAGTAACGATCGGCAATGCCGGCATTTAATTCACCGAGTGCCTGATGCTGGATGCGCTCCAATACGGCAAATAGCCGACCCAATAAGTAGGCGGGATTTCTGCTTTCGGTATGTAAACTCATGGGGACTCCTTCTTGAATGAAACCTTTTCTATATCGCCGCTGCAACACGGCTTTCATCATTGCCACGCGCAAGCCGTTCACATCGCCGTCGGCACGGACGCGGGCAATCAGTTGCGACAGCAAACTCAGCGGATACGGCGTGCCGTTGATAACGGCGCGGACCATTTCTCCTGCCAGTATGGGCGAAATATTTTCACTTTTACCCAGTGCGGCGGTTTGCAGCAGCAGCCGCCAAATGGACGGTGGTGTTTTCCAGGGCCGAGGCTCAATAGCCAAATCCTGCCAATGCTGCGCCAGATTCTGCGCCAACTGCCCGAAGGCGGTATCCAGCCAGAAGCGGATGGAGAGCCGCGAAGCATTAGGGGCAAGACCCAGGATATAAAAGCGGGTATCCGGCGAGAGTTCGGGTGCCACTTCTTGTAGTGGCCGCCCTTTGGCAACTTGCTCCAGCACGGCAAAAACCTTGGCACTTTCTTCGTCGTCATCAGGTGAAGCTATTTCCGCAAAAAAATCTTCGGCGGCTTGCGCGGCGGCGCTATCAGCTGCTTCCGCCCAAAAGACCGTGCTGGCGTCGCCGATGATCAAACAATGATTATTTTCACGGCGCAACAGATAATTCAGCGTGGTGGTATAGGCGAAGGCGGATTGTTCAGAAACGGGGGCATTTGCACCTTGCTCTTTGCCAAAAGAGGTAAATGCCAGATGTTCCTTATTAAATGCCACAATTGAACCGCCGGAACTTTGCCCACCCAATACGCCTTTAATGGCCGGGTGCAGCCGCGCAATCGGGGCTGTTTCGCCGCTGACCAAGCACAAGCCTTCGTCGCCTTCATTACTTCTCAACAGGTTTAGCCACAGGGTTTGCGCCGCTTCACGTTCATGAATAAAAGCGCTAGGCACTTCCAGGGAAAAAACGACATTGGTATCGAGCATTTCTACCGGCAAAGGCTGTTCCGCAAAATGTTCAGGCTGCCAGTTTCGCAAGAAAAGATAGATGGCACGCAGGCCTTCATCCGCGCTGCCTTGCAATAATTCGAGATGATAATCCCTGAAGACGGTGAAGGTTTTTTCTGCCGGTATGAACGGCTTTTTCTTTGCCTCGGCTTTATCCTTATTGGCTTCCACGCCAAGTGCATAAGCCGTTTTATCCCACAAGAAAAATGGTCTTGGCGTAGTGCCGGTACGTTTGAAAGATTGCGGCACAATCATTAATTTCGGCTGCGGTTTCTTATCCGTACTGAGATTTGAGACCACATTATGCAGTTGCCCTTCTTTATCCAGCACCAATATCCAGCCGATTTTCTCTTCGCTAAAGCCATAAGGCGGCACTTTGGGGTTGCCGGCCACATCGCTTTCCTTCGCCAAACGGTCGTAATAGCGGGCAAGGGACGCAAGAATCATGCTTTCACCTCCTCGGCATAAAACGGCGGCACCAGAATGACGCCGTCTTTCATTTCCGCGCGGAAGAAATGCGGTGTGTTGCCATGCTCGAAATCGATATCGTGCAGCATCCAGCCCAAATCGCGATTTGCCTCGCTTGCCGACAAAGCGGACGGCGGCAGCGGCTCGCTTTCGTCAAGCAGGGCAAAATCAGCGGGAAATTCACGCACGCCCAAACACGGCTGCTGGAAACATTGCCCCTTGCGCGCGCGGCGCGTGAATATCTCGATATGCTTGGTAATGTTGTCCGCCTCGCCCGCCTGCGCCGTCAGCGCGATATGGGCTTCAATCACATAGGCGACGTTTTTCAGCACCGTCGCGGCGCGCTGCTGGCGGTCTTCTTCAATCAGCGTATAGAAACCGGCGACGCTTTTACGCTTCATCGCGCCGTTGATTTTGCTCACCGAAATCTTGTCGCCCAGTTCATTGCGCCGCACCGATTCAAAACGAATCGGCTTCAGCACATGAATTTTGTCCACCACCCAGCGCATGGCCGGCTTCCAGTGCACCGCCGACAAAATCCCACGTGCCGCCGACGGCGTCATCACATCGTAAGACACTCGCTCCACCTTCATCTCCGGGCGGGTAAAACAGGCGTAATCGCCCCAAATGTGCAAGCGGATTTGGTTCATTTAACCCTCCTGTATTCATCTATTCACGCCCCAGCGGGCGATTTTTCAAGCACATGAAATTGTTTCAATCCTCAGCCGCCTAGGGGCGGCTGCCGGGCATCATCACCTGTACTTTGCAGTTGTCGTAGTTTCAATTCACAGCCGCCTGAAGGCGGCCGTCCATCCTCAGCGACGAGACCGCCTGCGCCGTCTGGTTTCAATCCCCAGCCTTCATCGCCGTTAGCCCCAAACAGCAAAGGCATCATTTTTTGTCCTTCGGCGGGCAAGGATCATGACCGTAGCTGTTGCCGGCACGAATGCGTCCATCCCTGCCGTGTATTTTGGTGTCCAACCCTTGGTGCCTGGCGATTGCTTCCGCGCGGGCGGTGGCTTCTTCCTGCGTCCGGTAAACGGCTGTCGCTTTGCTATTGCCTTCGCCTTTTACCGCCCAACCATCCGCGGGGAACCACATGCTGGTTTTTCATGGTCATACGCTTTCTCCTACGCTGTTGAAACATAGCCATAATTTAGCCACTCCGTCGGCTTTATGCAATATTTCATTTCAATTTAATGTGATTTACCATGTGCAGTTTTCCGCCTGCATCTTTCCTGCATCCTTCATCCTCAATCCCGCTTCGTCGTACACATTCAGCGTGCCACTCAGGGCATAGAACTGCTTGCCGAATATCTGCTCATTGAGCGGCTCAATCAGCCGCTCTTTGTAGAGTGCTGCCAGGTCTTTTTCATAAATCTGCACGGTGTAAGGTTGCAGCGCGCGCAGCAGTCCGCCGATGTGGTCGGCGTGGCGCAGAGCGTCAATCAATTTCTCCGCTTCGCTGTCGAACGGGATAAGCAGCGGCAGCATCGGGCTTTCGATCATGCGGAATTTGTCGGCGATGGTCTGGAAGGGGAAGTCGAGGCTTGTTCTGGCGTTGCTGTGCTTTTGCAGGATGTTTTCTTTATCCAGATCACGGCCTTTCAGGGTGTAGAGTTCGCGGAAGTAGGCGGTGATGGCGGCGGTGGCGAGGAGGTCGTCCGCGTGGTGGCGGGCGATGACGCGCATCACTTCCGCCTGAAAGGCGAGTTCGGGCGGATTTTTCCAACCTTCTTCGGGGGCGAAGATCCACACAGGGCTGTTTTCCGCCGCCTGTTTGCCTTCGCGGTTGCAGCGTCCGGCAGCCTGGGCGACGCTGTCCAGACCCGCTTCGGCGCGCATCACCAGCGGGAAATCCACATCGACACCGGCTTCGATGAGCGAGGTGGCGATGACGCAGCAGGGGGAACCGCTGCGCAGGCGGGCACGGATGCTCTCCAGCGTTTGCCGGCGGTGGGCGGCGCACATCAGGGTGCTGAGGTGGAAAACGCCGTCCAGCCCCTGTTCCGCCGCTGCGTCGTAGAGGCTGCGGGCCTGACGGCGGTTGTTGACGATGACGAGGATTTGCGGGTGTTCGCCGAGTTTGGCGAGCAGGTCGGCGTCGGTTTGCCGCCCGATGTGCCGCACGGTGGTGCGGCGCAGTTGCGCGAAGAGGGCTTCCGGTTCGGGGGCGATTTCGCGCATGTTTTCAAAGCCGCGATAGAAGCCGTCTGCCGCTTGCACGGCGGGCTGGGTGGCGGTGCACAGGACGACGCTGCAACGGTAGTTCTGCGCCAGTTCTTTGATGGCCTGCATGATGGGCAGGAGGAGGTTGGGCGGCAGCATTTGCGCTTCGTCGAGGATGATGACGCTGCCGGCGATGTTGTGCAGTTTGCGGCAGCGCGCGGAGCGGTCGGCGAAGAGGGATTCAAAGAATTGCACAGCGGTGGTAACGACCACGGGCGTATCCCAGTTTTCCGAGGCGCGGCGCAGTTTGTCCTTGCTGCTTTGGTCCTGCTTTTGCAGTTTGCTGTCGTCGAAGGTGCTGTGGTGTTCCAGCACGGCGGCACCAAGCGGGGCGAAGGCTGCGCGGAAGGCGGCGGCGTTTTGCTCGATGATGCTGGTGAAGGGGATGACGTAGATGATGCGGCGCAGGCCGTGCCGCCGCGCGTGTTCCAGCGCGAAGGACATGGAGGTGAAGGTTTTGCCGCCACCGGTGGGCACGGTGAGGCGGAAGAGGCCGGGGGCTTCTGCCGCTTGCGCGGTGGCATGGTCGAGGATTTCACGGCGCAGGCGGTTCAGGGCGGCATGGGCGGGGTTGACCCCGCTTTGTTGCGCGGCGCTGGCGCAGAGGTTGGCAAGATAATGGCGGAAGTGCGTTTGCAGGTCGTTCAGGGCGGGATAGCCGCCGCGCTCGATCGTCGTGCCTTCTATGGCGGCGTAAAAGGCCTCGGTGTCGAGGTAGTCGGCATCGACCAGGCAGGAGTAGAGCATGCGGATAAAGAAGGCGCGGGAAAAACCGGGGTGATGGGCGTCGGGTTTGAGCGGCGGTGCGGCCAGGGTGGGCGGCAGGCGGATTTCCTGTTGCCAGACGTCATCCGGCAGCGGGATGTCCGCGCCGAATTGCAGCGCCAGACGTTCTTGCAGGCTGCGGCGGTTATTGCCAGCGCCGCTGCCGTTGGCAAGCCCGGCATGGTGGCCGGCGATGCAGTAGGCCATCATTTTGCCGATGATTTTTCCCCAGCGTTCACAGGCGATTTTCGCACCGGCGGTGGCGTGATCGACGGGCTTGCCGCTGCCGCGCAAGCGTGCCTGAAAGTCCGGGCTGTATTTGCCGAGGTCGTGCAGTTCGCCGGTGTAGCGGGCGATTTCCTGCGCACCGAAGGCGGCGGCAAAGGCGGCGGCCATGTCGCCGACGGTGTGCGCGTGGTCGCTGAGGGTTTGCCAGCAGGCTTCGGGCCGGTTGTCGGCGGAGTGGGCGTAGCAGGTTGTGGGCATGGTGTTCTCCGGTGTGGATATGAAAAACCGCCCCGTGGGGCGGCTGACGGTTTGGGGATTATAGCTAATACACCTAACATTTCATACATATAAGCAAATAAAGTAGCGTGAA
>NZ_CALIZP010000076.1 GCF_938028825.1 uncultured Cardiobacterium sp.
AACACGGTAATCGCGTCGGTGTCGGCGGCTTCTTTCAGACGGCCTAAGGCTTCGAGTTCCAGCGACAAAAAGATTTTCGCGCGCCAAGTCAGGCGCACGGTGTCGCGCAGCCATTTGTGGCCGTCTGAAACCTTGAAACGGCGGGCGATGAGTTGCTCGTATTCGCTTTGCTGCGTAATCGGCGTGTCGTCGGGCTGGTATTTGAGCGCGATGTTCAACACGCCTTCGTTGCGGCCGCGCAAAACCGCCAGCGCGCGGTGGCTGGGCATGGCGCGGACGGGTTCGCGGTGGTCGAAATAATCGCTGAATTTTTCGCCTTCGGTTTCTTTGCCTTCAACCACTTGTGCGTGGATTTCCGCTTCGTTCCACAGCTTGTCGCGCAGTGTGCCGATAAGCTCCGCATCTTCGGCAAACTGCTCCATCAGAATCGCGCGTGCGCCGTCCAGTGCGGCTTTGGTGTCGGGAACGTTTTCGTTGAGATAATCCTGCGCGGCGGCTTCCACGTCCTGCGGCTGCTCGGCAAGCAACACGTCCGCCAGCGGCTGCAAACCGTGTTCGCGCGCGATTTGCGCCTTGGTGCGGCGTTTGGGCTTGTAGGGCAGATACAGGTCTTCCAGCGCGGTTTTGTTGTCGGCAGCTTCGATTTGCGCCCTAAGGTCGTCTGAAAGCTTGCCTTGCTCTTCAATGCTTTTTAAAACAACGGCTTTGCGCTCTTCCAACTCGCGCAGGTATTGCAGCCGCTCGGCAAGCTGGCGCAACTGAGTGTCGTCCAGCCCGCCCGTGGCTTCCTTGCGGTAGCGGGCGATAAAGGGCACGGTCGCGCCGTCGTCCAAAAGCCCGACGGCGGCGGTGATTTGGGCGGCGGTGGCGGAGAGTTCCTGAGAGAGGATTTGGGTGATGTTCATGGGTGTGCTTTCTAAAAATATCAGGCTGTTTCGGTAAAAGGCTACCTGAAAACGATGTCTTGGTGAAGCCAAGGCTGGGTTTCTGCGTTAGCTAAAACGCGGTTTCTGCGGAGTTGAAAATATAGTGATTTCATCTAAGAATATGACAGCTAAATATCGTCATTCCTGCGAAGCGGGAATCCAGATTCTTTATATAAATCAATATGTTCTTGTTCTATTTACTTGAATTTTCTACCTACGGCAGAAATGATGATTCTGTACTATTTCCAGCTTGATCCACTATATCAGCGGTTTATTCTTCGTCATCCTCGTCGTCATAAGAAGTGTAGGGCCAGTTGTCCCAGCCGAACAGTTCGAGCAGCGTGTCGAAGCGGTCTTGCTCGGCTGTACCGATAAATACGCCGCCGACGTTGCCGTTTTCGGCAAAGCAGAGCAGGGTGATTTCGTGGAAGCCATCGGTATAGAAGCGTTGGTTTTCTTGGCGAAGCTCGACGATTTCGCTGCAGTTTTGCCGGATAAACTGCACGGCTTGGGGGCTTACCGATTCTTCGTCCATGATGTTGGCGCAGTAGGGCAAGCCGCCCATAGTGGCGTTGGTGCAGGCCAGTTCCAGCAGCAGGGCGCGGGTGTCGGGCAGATGCGGCTGCCATTCGTAGTTGTCGGTTTCGCCAATATAAAAGCCGATGTGGGCGGGCGGATTGTCTTGCGCCAAATCGGCTTTGGCTATGCCGCAGCGGGACACGCCTTGATTTTCTTCCGTCAGCACCAAATAGCCGCCGTCAAAATCCATTTCGCCTAAGGGCAGCAGGCGGTTAAACGATTGATTGACCGCTTCATTGCCGCCCAATGTGAGCAAATATTCGCGCAACACGGCGGGAAAGCGTATGCCCAGCCGCTGTTCGGCGGCGGCTATTTGGTGTTCAGGCAGGCCGCAGCGGGTGTGATCAAGCCGGTAGAGGGTGGTGATGTGGTGGAGAGAGCTCATGGCATCGCGGGTGGTTCAGGATGATACGCCTAGGCGACGGTGTCGCGGTTGTTGCCGCTTTTGATGAACAGGTGGCAGGGTTTTGTGCTGTTTGGTCATAAGAAGATTTGATGAGAGGTTGGGTGTCGTCCAGTCCGCCCGTGGCTTCCTTGCGGTAGCGGGCGATAAACGGCACGGTCGCGCCGTCGTCCAACAGTTCGACGGCGGCGGTAATCTGCGCGGCAGTGGCGGAGAGCTCGGCGGTTATGGTTTGGATAATGTTCATAAAATTCCTTGTGTGGATAGGATGCAGGCTACCTGAAAGGCAAATGTTCTATATTGGGTGATAAAGGTTTTATTTTCTTGAAAATATGGAAAAATGATTCAAAAATTTAGTTACTCTTTGGCTAATCTGTTTTTGCCATTATAGAAGATAGTTGATATTTTACCGTTCCAATATGTTTGTCAATTTTGTTGGCTATGGTTACAAGCTCATCCATTTTGCTTTGCTTCAATTTGTGGTCAGCTTGTGTTTTCCAAAGGTAGAGATAGTTTTTAAAAGTTCCCCAAAATATATTCATTTCTCCACATATCCTGTCTATATCACGAGATAAGTCTGGAAAAAATAAATCACAATAAGCACTGATTAAATCGCAAGATGCACATGTTTCCGAATATGCTGCATCATATTGTTCTGCTGTTATTTGTGCTTCCTGCTTTATGTTGATGCCGGTTAAAGAGAACTCGCGAGAAATTTTGCTTAATAATTGATAAATTTCCAGCAACATTCTTTTTTGTTCTGTCAATTCCTTTTCAACTTGTTCTCTTTGATGTTTTTGATGCTCCAGTTCTAATTGGAAATTTTGATTGGATTGAGTGGTTTTGTAGGTAACAAATGCATTGATGGACGTGCTGACTATTGCGCCTACCGCACTACCACCCAAGAAGGCAAGAATTTCATTACTCATATTAATTATGGTACTTCAAGATGTTATTTGTTAAAAATGTCTGTAAATTGGACTTGAAAGCTGCCTGAAACTACCGCTTCAACGCTTCCAGCTCGGCAATATCTCCCGCTCCCGCCTGCCGCGCTGCGCCAAACGGTTTTGCCTGAACAGTGCGTATTGTTCTTTGGCGAGCGCTTCCATTTGCTTTCGGCTGCGTGTGCCTTTGCCCTCCAATACGGCAAAGTCGTTGTAGGCGATGATGCCGTCTATGTGGCTTTGCCAAAATGAAAGTGTCAACCCTTGCCAGTTTTTGGCGCGCACAGTTCCGCACTTTCCAGAAAGATGACGGTCAGGCGGTTCAGGGGTTGATTTCATCGGCGGTCAGGTAGCTTTTGACGATGACGATGTCGGCTTTGCGCACGCACTCGCCGCGCCGTTTTGGCAAATGGTGATGTTGAGGCGGTGGTCGGTGGTGATGTGGCCGGCCATACGGCAGCCGGCGCGCCTGGGGCTGATGATTGTGTAGCGGTGGGGCATGGTCATCCTTGTCGTGAAAGGGCAGGCCGAAGCCTGCCCTTTTCCGTTTAGCGCCGGTAGTTCGGCGGTTCTTTGGTGATGGTCACGTCGTGGACGTGCGATTCTTGCATGCCCGCGTTGCTGATGCGCACGAAGCGCGGTTTGCTGCGCATTTCCGCCAGGTCGTGGCAGCCGGTGTAGCCCATCGAGGCGCGCAGGCCGCCCATGAGCTGTTCGACGACGCCGGAAACCAGGCCTTTGTAGGGTACGCGGCCTTCGATGCCTTCCGGCACGAGTTTGTCGGTTTTTTGTCCCGCCTGGAAGTAGCGGTCGGAGGAGCCGGCGGCCATCGCGCCGATGGAACCCATGCCGCGATAGGCTTTGTAGGAGCGGCCTTCGTAGAGTTCGACTTCGCCGGGCGATTCTTCGGTGCCGGCGAGGAGACCGCCGACCATCACCGCGTGTGCGCCGGCAGCGATCGCTTTGGCGATGTCGCCGGAGTAGCGGATGCCGCCGTCGGCGATGATGCTGACTCCGCGTCCGGCAAGGGCTTTGGCGACGTTGCTGATGGCCGAGATTTGCGGCACACCAACACCTGCGACGATGCGGGTGGTGCAGATGGAGCCGGGACCAATGCCAACTTTAACCACATCCGCACCAGCATCCGCCAAAGCAATGGCGGCTTCGGCGGTGGCGATGTTGCCGCCGACGATGACGAGGCCGGGGTGGCTGCGGCGCAGTTCGCGTACGCGGTCAAGCACGCCTTTGGAGTGGCCGTGCGCGGTATCGACCACCAGCACGTCCACGCCCGCTTTGGTGAGCAGTTCGATGCGTTCGTCGCTGTCGCCGCCGGGGCCGATGGCCGCGCCGACGCGCAGGCTTTCGTTGCCGTCTTTGCAGGCGAAGGGGTAGTCGCGGGCGCTGCGCAAGTCTTTGACGGTAACGAGCCCTTTCAGGCGGTGTTCGTCGTCAATCAGCAGTACTTTTTCGATGCGCCGCTCTTGCAGCAGCAGTTTGATTTCGTTGGTGCTTGCCGATTCTTTGGCGGTCACGAGTTTGTCCTGCGGGGTCATGACGTCGCGCACGAGTTCGTGGTCTTCGGCATAGCGCAGGTCGCGGCGGGTAACGATGCCGACCACTTTGCCGTCTTCCAGCACCGGCAGGCCGGAGAATTTGTGTTCGTGGGTGCATTCGCGCACTTCGCCGACGGTCGCGAGCGGCGTGGTGGTGAGCGGGTCGCGGATGACGCCGGACTCGAAGCGCTTCACTTTGCGCACTTCCGCCGCCTGCTGCGCGGGGGGCATGTTTTTGTGGATGATGGCAATGCCGCCGAGCTGGGCGAGGGCGATGGCGAGGCGGGCCTCGGAAACGGTGTCCATCGCGGCGGAGAAGAGGGGGATGTTGAGCTGCACGTCGCGGGCAAGGCGGACGGATAAATCCACGTCGCGCGGCAGTACGTCGGAGAAATCGGGAACGAGCAGGACGTCGTCGAAGGTGAGTGCTTCTTCAATAATACGCATGGGTGCCTCTGGAATAACAGTGGCGGCGTATTTTAACAGGCGGGGTCAGCTCTGGATATTTTGCGACACCCACAGCGACAAATCCTGCCGGTTCAGCGCCGCCGCCATCAGGTCGGGGAAGCGGTCGGGCGTGCAGGCGAAGACGGGGACGCCGAGTCCGGCGAGGAAGGCGGCATGGCTTTTGTCGTAAAACGGCGCGCCGTCGTCGCTGAGGGCGAGCAGCACGATGAATTGCACCCCGCTTTGCACCAGTTCGAGCATGCGGCGGCGCATCGCCTGGCTGTTGCCGCCTTCTTCCAGGTCGGTAATGAGGACAAGCGTTGTTTCTTCCGGGCGAGTGATGCGTTCCTGGCAGAAAGCGAGGGCGCGGTTGATGTCCGTGCCGCCGCCGAGTTGCACGCCGAAGAGCAGGTCAACCGGGTCTTGCATCTCGTCAGTCAAATCCACCACAGAGGTGTCGAAGACGACGAGTCGCGTGCTCAGGCTGGGCAGGGACGCCAGCACCGAGGCGAAGATGCCGGAATAGATGACGGAAGTGCCCATCGAACCGCTTTGATCAAGGCAGAGGACGATGTCGCGCAGGGCGCGGCGCTTGCGCCCGAAGCCGATGCGGATTTCCGGGATGACGGTGCGGTACTCCGGCTGATAGTTCTTCAGGTTTTTCAGGATGGTGCGATGCCAGTCGATTTCGCGGAAACGCGGGTTGCGGCTGCGCACGCTGCGGTTCAGTGCACCCGTGACCGCCTGCTGCATCGGCGCGGCGAGCTTGGCGAGCAGGGCATCCACCACTTTGCGCACCACTTCGCGCGCAAGCGCCTTGTTCTTTTCCGGGATGACGCGGCTGAGGCTCATCAGGGTGGCAACCAGATGCACATCGGGCACAACGTTCGCCAGCATTTCTTTTTCCGTGAGCAGGCTGGAGAGATTGAGGCGTTCGACCGCGTCCTGCTGCATCACCTGCACCACCGTCTGCGGGAAAAACTCGCGGATGTCGCCCAGCCAAGTGCTGACCTTCGGCGCGGACGCACCCAGCCCGCCGCGCCGTTCATGCCGGTCGGATTCGTCATAAAGCGCCGCCAGCGCCTTGTCTATGCGCAGCTCGCGCTCGCCCAGCACGCAGCCGGTGGTTTCCTGCGCCTCGGTGCCCAGCACCAGCCGCCAGCGTTGCACAATGTCGTTCATACAGAATCCTCCGGGTTGATGGGTGCGTGATAAAGCGACTTGGCCGCCTGCGTATATCGGCGGATGAAATCGCCTTTGGCGGCGGTGTAGCCGTCGCGGTCGTGTTCATAGCGATGCCACAGCGACAATTTCAAGGCTTCGTATGCCTGCGCGACGGCGGGATGCGCGCGCAGATAATCGCGGAAATAAAGCTCGTCATCATCTTGCGGCAGGCGCAGATGGATATGAAAAACCTTTTCGGCGAATCCTTGCTGCGTATAGCCCTTATTGAGGGAAATGCGCTGATCATTCGCCGACATTTGCAGATAGCCGTGCGCTGTCAATATGGCGGCAACGCGTTGCAGGGCTTCCTTATCGGCGACTTCCAGCAGAATGTCGATAATCGGTTTCGCCCAAATTCCGGGAATTGCCGTACTGCCGATATGATGGATGCGGACAGACTCCGCATGCAGATATTGCCGCAAGAGGGCCGCTTCTTCCCGATACCAATCCGCCCAGGCGGGATGATGCGGGGTCAGCATGATGGGAAATAATTGCCACAATTCGGCCAGCGTCATTTCCGTCAGCGGTTTATTCATACGCTGAAAAGATGAATGGTTTGCGCCAATGATTCTGTGGCGAGGCGGTCTTTGCCAAAGGGCAGTTGCAGGATATGCACGGTCCTGTCCCTTTCTTTGTAGTGGATTTCCAGGGTGTAGGTTTCTTTGCTCTCAACGGAAACGCTTTCGCTGAAATAATTGCCCCAGACAAAGCCGCTGCTGCGGGTGCGGTCTTTGCTTTCCGTCACTATCCGGCATTGCAGAATATCCGCCTTGGCGATAACGACAGGTGCATAATCATTGTCGGCACGAATCAGGATAATCTTGCATTGCGCGGTATCCAGCGCCAATAAACCCAGCGATGTTTGCTCCCAATGCGCCAAATGAATGGTTAAGCCCAATTCGGTGATGGTCTGTATGATCAAATGCTGGCGGCGGGATTCATTCCACTTCATCAAGGCCGATAACGGCAACATGACGGCAGATAACACCAACAGCATTTTGCTGAAGCCGACAAGCTGGCGGCCATTGGTCAGATCATCGGCAAAGGCGATGAAAGAAGCACAGATAGCGACAATATAAACGCAGGCAGTAAGGCTGCTTTCATGTTCGGAGATGGTTTTGAGCTTTTTGATGGGAGGGTATTGCATGATTTATGCCGCATGAATGACTTGCCGGATGATGTGTTGCCGGTGGGATGCACCCCGGCACGAAAGTTTGCGCCGTCTTGTTTGCCCGGTTGGGGATATGTTCAATCCATACCGGTTGCGTCGGGCGCCAATCCCGCGTTACGCAGGCGCAGGCGGATTTCTTCCAGTGAAAGAATGTTGCGCATGCCGATGACGGTGGTACCCGTGGCGGCGGCATTTTTGAAAAGGCTGGCAAAACTGGTGGCGCAAAAGATGATGTCGTACTGCTCGGCAATGTCTTTCGCCTTGACAATGGCGCAGTGGTCGATTTTCTCGAAGGGGATGCCGAACTCTTGCAGCACCAGCTCAACCTTGTTTTTCATGATGGGACCGGTGCCGGTGCCGTGTGCGCAGGTTACGAGGATTTTCATGGCGGTTCTCCGGATAAGCGTTTATGTTCGTTCAGACGGGCGAAGCCGTTTTGTGATTCCAGAACGGCGTGGTTATTCAATCCCGGGAATTGAGCCGAGAAGGCGGCGCGGCGATGAAGACGATACCGATGCGCGGTGTAGGTTCCCCATAAAAATCGGATAAAGATTTTATGGGTGTCCGGTCAGGCACGCCAACATACTCAGATTATTCTTGGGATCGGTATTAAGCGGTGGTAAAAGAGTAAGAACTTTCCCCTGCTTTTGCAATCATCATGATGTTTCTGTCGTCTTGCCGCAACAAAAAATAAAAGCCCCGTAAACGGGGCTTTTAAAATTGGTGCCTAAGGAGAGACTCGAACTCTCAAGGTGTTGCCACCGGCGGATTTTGAATCCGCTGCGTCTACCGGTTCCGCCACTCAGGCTAGGCAGGGCGTGCATTATAGTTTCTTTTGTTCTGCTTGCAACTGTTTTGCACCCCCTTTTTGTCAAGCCGTTATTTGCCTTTTTTGCCTTTCCCTTTGGCTGCGGTATTAAGGGCATCTTTCAGTTTTTTGCCCGCTTTGAATGCAGGCGTTGTGCTGGCGGCAATCTGGATTTCTTTGCCGGTTTGCGGGTTGCGGCCGATGCGGGCGGCGCGTTCGCGGGTTTCGAAAGTGCCGAAGCCGATCAGGGTAACTTTTTCGCCTTTTTTCAGGGTTTCGGTTACGCTTTCGAGTACGGCATCCAGTGCTTTGCCGGCTTGTGCTTTGGTTATGTCCGCAGCGGCAGCAATAGCATCAACTAATTCCGTCTTGTTCATAAATCTACCTTTTGTGAGTTTTACAGGATTAGACGGCGCTCTTACTACGCCGACGGCGGAATTCTATACAGTCATAACCGCGTGGCGCAATCTTTTTTTCATTTTTTTGTTGCGTTTTTACTACGGTAATGTTGTGTTTCTGACAACTATTTGTTTTTGATGACTTTTGTAAAGCCACCCTGTACGGGTGGCTCGGGTGTCCTGGCTGGTTTTTCTGCCTAGCAATGGACGTTTTTTACGGTCTCGGTGCTGATGGGCGGCGGCGGTTTGTGTGCGGCCAAGCGCTGGTCGAAGGGAATTTCTGATGCTTCGAAGGCATGGGCAAAGACTTGTTCGATATGGTTGACCGGTATGATGGTCAGCACGTCTTTGACTTCGTCGGGGATGTCGCGCAGGTCTTTGCGGTTTTCTTCGGGGATGAGTACGGTGGTGATGTGGCTGCGTACGGCGGCAAGCAGCTTTTCTTTCAGACCGCCGATGGCGAGTACCCGTCCGTGCAGGGTGATTTCGCCGGTCATGGCAAGGTCGCCGCGCACGGGGATTTTGCTCAGTGCCGAGAGCAGGGCGGTTGCCATGCCGATACCGGCGCTGGGACCATCTTTCGGGGTTGCGCCTTCGGGCAGGTGCATATGGATGTCGTATTCGTCGTAGCGCAGGTCGGGCAGGTGGGTTTCGAGGTAGCTGCGGATGACGGACGAGGCGGCCTGGATGGACTCTTTCATCACGTCGCCGAGTTGCCCGGTCAGGTTGAGCTTGCCTTTGCCCCGGAAAACGGTTGCTTCGATTTGCAGGGTCTCGCCGCCGACGGATGTCCAGGCGAGACCGGTGACGCAGCCGATTTTGTTACGCAGGTCGTCTTCGCTGCGGCGGTATTTGGCGACGCCGAGGTAGTCTTCGAGGTTGGCGCGGTCGATGATGATGTTTTTGATTTCCGGGGTCAGCAGTTTGCGGACGCTTTTGCGCGCCAGCTTGCCGATTTCCCGTTCGAGGTTCCGCACGCCTGCTTCGCGGGTGTAATCCTCGATGATGTCGTTGATGACGCCGTCTTCCAGCCGGAATTCGTTTTTGTGCAGACCGTGTTCGCGGATTTGGCGCGGCAGGATGTAGCGCGTGGCGATTTCGCTTTTTTCGCGGCTGGTGTAGCCGGGCAGGCGGATGACTTCCATGCGGTCCAGGAGCGGCGCCGGGATGTTCAGGGTGTTGGCGGTGGCGATGAAGAGGACGCCGGAGAGATCCACGTCGGTTTCGAGGTAGTGGTCGCTGAATGCGCTGTTCTGGGCGGGATCGAGGACTTCGAGCAGGGCGGAGGCGGGGTCGCCCCGGTGATCCATGCCCATTTTGTCGATTTCGTCCAGCAGGATGAGCGGGTTGTTGCTGCCGAGTTTGCACAGTTTCTGCACGATTTTGCCGGGCAGGGAGCCGATGTAGGTGCGGCGGTGACCGCGGATTTCGGCTTCGTCGTGGACACCGCCGAGCGAGATGCGGTCGAAGTCGCGCCCGGTTGCTTCGGCGATGGATTTGCCCAGCGAGGTTTTGCCGACGCCGGGCGGGCCGACGAGGCAGATGATGGGGCCTTTGCCGTTTTTGTTGCGTTTTTGCACGGCGAGGTAGTCGAGGATGCGTTCTTTGACGTCTTCGAGGCCGTAGTGGTCGCGGTCAAGAATTTTTTCGGCACGGGCGATGTCGTACTGGCTGCGGCGGCGTTTTGACCACGGGTAGTCAATCATCCATTCGAGGTAGTTGCGGATGACGTTGGCCTCGGCCGACATCGGCGACATTTGTTTGAGTTTGTTCAGTTCGGACAGGGCTTTTTTTTCGGCGTCGGCGGACATGCCGGCGTCTTTGATGGATTTTTCCAGCTGTTCGGCGTCGTTCAGGGCGTCTTCCATTTCGCCGAGCTCTTTCTGGATGGCTTTAATCTGTTCGTTGAGGTAGTACTCGCGCTGGTTGCGCTCCATTTGCTGTTTGACGCGTTTGCGGATTTTGCGATCCAGGTCGGTTTTTTCGAGTTCTTCTTCGAGGATGATGAGGATGTGTTGCAGGCGCTCGCCGAGAACGATGCTGTCGAGGATGGCGATGCGGCGTTCAAGGCTGAGATCCATGTGCGCCGCGATGGTGTCGGCGACGCGTCCGGGGTTGTTGAGCTGGCGCAGGTTTTGCAACAGGTCGTCGGCGTTTTTGTCGTTTTCTTTGAGGAAGCGGGCAAATTGTTCGACGGCGGTTTTGGCCATGGCCCGCTGTTCGTCGGTGGCGACGTTGTCCGCGTCGGGTTTGCCGTAGTCGCGGTAGCCCGCTTGCAGGTAGGCACCGCCTTCTTGCCACTGTGTGATTTCGATGCGGCGCAGTCCTTCAACGAGTACTTTGACGGTGCCGTCGGACAGTTTGGCCATTTGCACGATGCGGCCGACGGTGCCGGTGGGATGCAGGTCGGCGGTTTCCGGTTCGCGTACGGTGGCGTCTTTCTGCGGCACGAGCAGCAGTTGTTCCGGGTTGTCTTTGTTGGCGGCTTCGAGGGCGGCGATGGATTTTTCTCGGCCGACGAAGAGCGGCACGATGACGTGCGGGTAAACGACGACGTCGCGCAGCGGCAGTACGGGGAGGTTTTTTTCTTGCATCGGGTTTCTTCGGTTTTTCGGTTCAGGCGGTGGCTTTCTGGTGTATTTGCGGGTCGTTGCCTTGCAGGATGGTGTCGGCTGTCACGGTAACTTTGTCGATGTTTTTTTGGTCGGGCAGGGTGAACATGGTATCCAGCAGGGTTTGCTCGACGATGGAGCGCAGGCCGCGCGCACCGGTCTTGCGGCTGATGGCTTTTTGAGCGATGGCTTGCAGCGCTTCCGGGGTGAATTCAAGCGCCACGTCTTCGTAGCCGAAGATTTTTTCAAACTGGCGCACGATGGCGTTTTTCGGCTCGGTCAGGATGTGTACCAGCGCGTCTTCATCGAGGGTATCGAGCAGGGCGATAATGGGCAGGCGGCCGACAAATTCGGGAATGAGGCCGAATTTGACGAGGTCTTCCGGTTCGATTTGTTGCAGCAGGCGGTTGTTGTTTTCGTCCGCTTCCGCTTTGGTGTGGACATGGGCACCGAAGCCGATGCCGCCCTGTTCGGTACGTTTGGCAATCAGTTTTTCCAGGCCGGCAAAGGCTCCGCCGCAGATGAAGAGGATGTTGGTGGTGTTGACGTGGATGAGTTCCTGCTGCGGGTGTTTGCGTCCGCCCTGCGGCGGCACGGCGGCGATGGTGCCTTCGACGAGTTTGAGCAGCGCCTGTTGCACGCCTTCACCGGATACGTCGCGGGTGATGGACAGGTTTTCGCTTTTGCGCGCGATTTTGTCGATTTCATCAATATAGATAATGCCTTTTTCGGCGCGGGTCACGTCGTTGTCGCAGTTCATCAGCAGTTTTTGCACGATGGTTTCGACGTCTTCGCCGACGTAGCCCGCTTCGGTCAGCGCGGTGGCATCGGCGATGGCAAAAGGGACGTCCAGACATTTGGCAAGTGTTTGCGCGAGCAGGGTTTTGCCCGATCCGGTCGAGCCGATCATCAGGATGTTGCTTTTGACGATTTCCACGCCGTCATCGGCTTTCTGCTGGTTGAGCAGCAGGCGTTTGTAGTGGTTGTACACGGCGACTGCCAGCGCTTTTTTGGCGCGGTGCTGACCGATGATGTAGTCGTCGAGGAATGCCTTGATTTCGGACGGGGTCGGCAACGGTTTGCCTTCAAAGAGGGTGGGCGTTTCTGCGGCAGGCGTGCCGTCTTTCAGCATGTCGCCGCAGAGGGTGATGCATTCATCGCAGATATTGATGCCGTCCGGCCCGGATATGAGGCGGCGGACTTCGGTATCCGGCTTGTGGCAGAAGGAACAGCGGTGGTGTTTGTCAGTCATGGATGACTCCGGGAATGCGGTAGTGCCTCAGGATGCGGCGAGGTCGGCGCGCGAGGTGGTAACGTGGTCCACCAGGCCGTAAGCGGCGGCTTCTTCGGCAGAGAGGAAGTTGTCGCGGTCGGTGTCGCGTTCGATTTTTTCCAGCGGTTGGCCGCTGTGTTTGGCCAGCAGTTCGTTCAGGGTGGCTTTGGTTTTGAGCAGCTCGCGGGCATGGATTTCAATGTCGGATGCCTGTCCACCCAGACCGCCGCTAATCAGCGGCTGGTGAATCATGACGCGGCTGTGCGGCAGGGCATAGCGTTTGCCTTTGGCACCGGCGGACAGCAGGAAGGCGCCCATGCTCGCTGCCTGACCGAGGCAGAGGGTGGAGACGTCGGGCTTGATGAAATTCATGGTGTCGTAGATGGACATACCGGCGGTGACGGAACCACCCGGCGAATTGATGTAGAGATGGATGTCCTGATCCGGATTTTCTGCTTCAAGGAAGAGGAGTTGCGCGACAATCAGGTTGGCCGAGGCGTCATTGACCGGGCCGACGAGGAAGATGACCCGCTCTTTCAGCAGGCGGGAATAGATGTCGTAGGATCGTTCGCCGCGCCCGGTCTGTTCGATGACCATCGGGATGAGCAGATTGTTTTGGATGTCCATGTGTTTTCTCCTGAGAAAAGGCTAGTCCCCGATGTGCGGGTGGTTGGTGAAATTTCAAGGTAGGCGTAAAGCGGCGGATGTGCCGGTTCGATGACAAGCGGGGTTCGTACGCGACAAAATATCGTCAAGCGGTATCAATGCGGGCTTGTCGCTGCGCGGATTGGCCAATCCTCTCCCCGCGAGTGTATGTGGCCGGTGGTAGGCATAAATGAAGGGCAGCCCAAGGCTGCCCTGCGAGTGCGTAATGTTTAACCGCGCTGCTGGCCAAGTGCCATGACTTCCTGGAAGGTCTTCTCTTCTTCGTTGACCTGCGCCTGTTCGTAAAGCTGGTCTATCAGTTGCTCTTCCAAGATGGCCGCTTCGAGGTTGGCGCGGGTTTCGCGGTCGTTGTTGTAGAACTTGACGACTTCCTGCGGGTCTTCGTAGGTCGCCGCAATGGTCTGGATACGCGCTTCGACGCGGGCTTTGTCCAGTTCGGGCTTGCGCTCGTCGAAGAGCTTGTTCAGCAGCAGGCTGAGGCGGACGCGGCCGCGCGCGGCTTCGTCAAAAATGCGGGCTGCCAGTTCTTCGCGCTCTTTGGCATCGGGAATGCGTTGTTCCAATTGCATTTCGCGCGCCATGCGGGCGATTTCGTTACGCACCATGCCTTCCGCAACGGGCTGTTCTGCATTTTTTTCCAGCAGGGCGTCGAACATGTAGGCGCGACGGATACGCAGCATGGCGTTGTTCAGCTCGCGTGCCATATTGTCGTAAATGGCTTTGCGGAAGGCGGCGACATCGCCGTCCTTGATACCGAAAGCCTTGATGAAGGTTTCATCCACTTCCGGCAGGTTGAGTTGTTCGACTTTCTTGACCGTCGCCGTGAATTGCGCGGTTTTTCCGGCCACGTCTTTGCCGTGGTAGTCTTCCGGGAAATGCACGTCGAAGGTGCGTTCCTCGCCCGCCTTGCCGCCACGCAAGCCTTGCTCAAAATCGGGCAGCATCTGGCCGTTGCCGATGATGAAATTCATGTTTTCGCCGCTACCGCCGTCGAAGGCGACGCCGTCAATCCGCCCGGTGAAATCCACGGTAATGCGGTCGCCGTCTTCCGCCGTCTTGTCGGCTTCGGCAAAAGTACCCTGCTGGCGGCGCAGGGTGGTAATCATGTCGTCCACATCTTTATCGCCGATAGTGGTGTGCGGCAGGGTGATACTGATGCTGTCCAGTCCCTGTACATGGACTTCGGGCATGATTTCGAAGGTAGCGGTGTATTTGACGGGTTCGTTGACGGCGAGGCCGGAAACCAGTTCGATGGTCGGCGCGGCAGCGGGGGTATAGCCATTTTCCTTGATGGCTTCGCGGTAAGTCTCGTCAATGATTTCACCGAGGACGTCCTGGCGGACGCTGTCGCCGTATTTCTGCCTGACCACGGCAGGCGGCACTTTGCCGGGGCGGAAGCCGTCAATGCGGACGCGCGGACGGATGTCCTTCAAGCGCTTTTCCACTTCCTGATCCAGCCGTTCCGCCGGAACTTCAACCGTTAATTTATGCGTCAGACCTTCCAGATGTTCAACGGATGATTGCATGCTGTCCTCGATTCAAAAAATATGGCTGTCGCCAAAAATATAGACTAGAAAACTGGTGCGAAAGGAGAGACTCGAACTCTCAAGGGTTGCCCCACTGGAACCTAAATCCAGCGCGTCTACCAATTTCGCCACTCTCGCCGAAAGAAGCAGCGCATTTAAGCATAGGGCGCGGGGGGAAAGCAAGGGAAGGCGGGCGGTTCTTAACGTGTGTTACTTTGCTTTGCCGGGGCGATTATGGATAATTGCGCCGTTTTGTCTTCTTATAACGAGGCGCTATCCTTGATGCGAAATGATGCAATGACCGATATCCGTCGCGGTATCGCCGCTTTCCGCCTGTGGCAGGCGCTGGCGAAGCAGGATATTCGCCTGAAATACCGCCGTTCCACGCTGGGGCCGTTCTGGATCACGCTGAGCATGGCGGTGACGGTATCGGCGATGGGGCCGCTTTACGGCGCGCTGTTTTCCATTGATTTGTCGAAGTTCGTCCCGCATCTGGCGCTGGGGCTGATTTTCTGGGCCTTTATCGCCGGTTCGCTCAACGAATATGCCGAAACCTTCACGGCCAACGAGCACATCCTCAAACAGTCCTATATGCCGCTCTCGGCCCTGGTGCTGCGGGTGTTTTACCGGCAACTGCTGATCCTGCTGCACAACCTGCTGATTTACCCGGTAGTGATGCTGCTGCTCGGTATCCCCGTCAACGCCAACTTCTTCTGGCTGTTGCCCGCCTTCCTGCTGGTCGCGGTCAACATCCTCTGGCTGGGGCTGCTTATTGCCATTTTCTGCACCCGCTTCCGCGACATGCTGCCGGTCATCCAGAGCATCGTCACCCTGCTGTTTTTCGTCACCCCGATTATCTGGCAACTGCAACAACTGCCGCCGGCGCGCCTGCATATCGCCCAGATTAACCCCTTCACCTCGCTGATTACGCTGCTGCGTGATCCCGTGCTGGGCCACCGCCCGGACGCCCTCTACTGGCAGGTGGCGGCGTTCTTTGCCGTCGCCGGTTCGCTGTTCGCGTTGTGGGTGTTCAACCTCACCCGCCGCAAAATCACCTACTGGCTATAACCATGCACATTACCGCAGACGACATCAGCGTCACCTTTCCCGTGTTCGACGCCCACCAGCGTTCCTTCAAAAAAACCGTCTTCAAGGCGGCGGCAGGCGGCGGACTGAACAGCTTCCGCAAGGGCTTTGCCGAAATCGAAGCGCTGAAACACATCAGCCTCGACATCCGCGAAGGCGAACGCGTCGCCCTCATCGGACACAACGGCTCCGGCAAAACCACCCTGCTGCGCGTCTTCGCCGGCGTTTATGCCCCATCCGGCGGCAACATCACCGTCGCAGGCAGAATCACCAGCCTGCTGGACGCCATGCTCGGCATGGATGGCGAAGCGACCGGCTTTGAAAACATCCGCATGCGCGGCCTCTTCCTCGGCCTCACGCCGAAACAGATTGACGGCATCACCGACGAAGTCGTCGAATTCAGCGAACTGGGCGACTTTATCAACATGCCGGTGCGCACCTATTCCAGCGGCATGGTGCTGCGCCTGGCCTTTTCCATCTCGACTAGCCTGCAACCGGAAATCCTCCTGATGGACGAATGGATGAGCGTCGGTGACGAAGCCTTCCGCCAGAAGGCCGAAGCGCGGCTGCTGCGCTTCATCGAACATGCCGGCATCCTCGTCTTCGCCACCCACGACCACGACCTTGCCAAACGCCTGTGCAGCCGCATGGTTTTCCTTGAACACGGCTGCATCGTGCGTGAAGAACACACGGAGAAAACCCCATGACACAAAAAACCGTCCTTATCGTCGGTGCCGGCTTTTCCGGCGCCACCATCGCCCGCATCCTCGCCGAGGCGGGATTATCCGTGGATGTCATCGACAGCCGCGACCACCTCGCCGGCAATTGCCACAGCGCGCGCGACGCCGAAACCGGCGTGATGGTGCACGTCTATGGCCCGCACATCTTCCATACCGATGACGGCGAAGTCTGGGACTTCATCCGCCGCTACGGCACCATGATGCCCTACACCAACCGCGTGAAAAGCATCGTTGGCGGCCGCGTCTATTCCCTGCCGGTCAACCTGCACACCATCAACCAGTTCTACGGCAAAGCCCTGCGCCCCGACGAAGCGCGCGCCTTTCTCGCCGGGCAGGCGGACAGCAGCATCGCCGAGCCGCAAAATTTTGAAGAACAGGCGCTGAAATACGTGGGCCGCGCCCTCTACGAAGCCTTCTTCAAAGGCTACACGCAAAAACAGTGGGGGCTTGACCCGCGCACCCTGCCCGCCGCCATCCTCAAACGCCTGCCGGTGCGCTTCAATTACGACGACAACTACTTCGCGCACCGCTACCAGGGCATGCCGCAAGACGGCTACACCGCCATCGTTGCCGCCATGCTGGATCACCCCAACATCCGCCTGCGCCTCAACACCCGCTACCGGCGCGCAGACAGCGCCGCCTACGCCCACACCTTTTACAGCGGCGCGCTGGACGGCTACTTCGACTACCGCCACGGCCGCCTCGACTACCGCACCCTCGACTTCGAGCGCTTCACCGCCGCCGGCGACTACCAGGGCACGGCGGTGATGAACTACGGCGATTTGGACGTTCCCTATACCCGCATCACCGAGCACAAGCACTTCGCGCCGTGGGAAAAGCACGACAACACCGTCTGCTACCGCGAATACAGCCGCGCCTGCGGCGAAAACGACCTGCCTTACTACCCCGTCCGCCTCACCGCCGCGCAACCGCTGCTCGACACCTACCAACAGGCGGCGCGCAGCCTGGAACGCATCACCTTCATCGGGCGGCTGGCCACCTACCGCTACCTCGACATGGACGTAACCATCCGCGAAGCGCTGGACGCCGCGCGCGCCTACCTCGCTGCGCAGGCGGGTGGCGGCACCCTGCCCGTTTTCCTGCACGACTGACTATGGACAACATCGCCGCCGTCATCGTTACCCACAACCGCTGCCACAAGCTGCAACACACCCTGGCAGCGACCCTGGCGCAGCCTTTTGCCGCCGTCATCGTCGTCGATAACGCCTCGTCCGACGGCAGCCGCGCCTGGCTGGCGCAGCAGCATGACCCGCGTCTGCACCTCATCCTGAGCGAGAAAAACAGCGGCGGCGCGGGCGGCTTCGCCCAGGGCATGACCGCCGCCCTGACCCACAATCCCGACTGGCTCGTCTGCTACGACGACGACGCCTATCCCGCGCCCGACGCCCTGCAACAATTCGCCGCCCTCGACCTCGGCGACACCGACAGCGCCGCCGCCGCCGTCTATTACCCGGATGGCCGCATCTGCGAAATGAACCGCCCCAGCTACAACCCCTTCTGGCACCCGCGCAAACTGTGGCAGACCGCGCTCGGCCTCATCACCGGCCGCGCCCGCGCCGCCTTTCACCTCGACCACGCCGCCTACACGCAGACCGCCCCCGTCGCCATCGACAGCTCCTCCTTCGTTGGCTACTTCGTGCGCGCCGGGTGGGTGCGCCGCTGCGGTGTACCTGATGCCGCCCTCTTCATCTACGGCGACGACATCCTCTACACCCTCGGCTTGCGCCGGCAGGGCGCGCGCCACGCCTTCCTGCCGACCGTCCGCTTCATCCACGACTGCTCCACCTTCAAGACGGCGCGGCGGGGCTACCATCCGATGTGGAAAGCCTATTACACCTACCGCAACGGCCTGCTCATCTACCGCCTGGCGGCGGGCATCTGGTATTACCCCGTCGCCGTGCTGAAAGCGCTCTCCTGGCTCGCCGCTGTGCGCCATTACCGCCACAAACACCGCTACCTGCGCCTGTGGCGGCAGGCGGTCGGCGACGGCCTGCGCCGCGACCTGCGCCGCGACCCCGCCACCCTCATCCGCGATTACCCCGATGACGCACCAGGCACCCGCTAGCCCCGCGCGCAACGGCGCCATGCACCACATGCACTGGCTGGCGAAATGTGCCGATGCCGTCCTCATCTACCTCGCCGGTGCCTTCACCTTCTGGGCCTACTTCGGCTATCCCATCTGGCAATGGGAACGCTACCAGTGGATGACCACCCTCTCTTCGCTTGCCGCCGTGTACCTGTTCGGCGCCTGCGGCGTCTATCGCTCCTGGCGCGGCGCCCTGCGCGGCCGGCTCTTCCTCCGCCTCGTGCGCAGTTACGCCTACCTCACCGCCCTCATCGTCGCCTACCTCTATTTCACCAAAGCGGGGCATCACTTCTCGCGCTACTGGTTCGGCATCTGGCTGAGTACCGCCTGCGCCGCCTGCATCATCACCCGCCTTGTCGCCTACGCCATCCTCAACCGCCTGCGCGGCGCGGGCTACAACACCCGCTCCATCGTGCTTATCGGCACGCAGAGCGCCTGCCGCGACATCTACCGCTCCGTGCGGCGCGAACCGCTTGCGGGCTACCGCATCAAGCAAATCCGCCTGACCGATGCCGGAGAAGCCCACTACAACGACATCGGCGACATCCGCCGCTACGACGCGGCGCTTGACAGTGAACCGCCCTGCGACGAAATCTGGCTGTGCCTGCCGCTCGCGGACGCCCACGCCGTCGCCGACATCCTCGACGCCCTCAAATACAGCACCGCCAACATCCGCTACATCCCCGACCTGCGCGACATCCGCCTCATCAACTACCGCGCCTCCCACCTCGTCGGCCACTACGCGCTTGACCTCAGCATCTCGCCGATGCACGGCGGCAAGCGTCTTGCCAAATGGCTGGAAGACAAAACCATCGCCGCGCTTGCCCTCATCCTGCTCGCGCCGCTGCTCCTCCTCGTCGCCCTGTGGATACGCCTGACGAGCGGCAGCCCCGTCTTCTACCGCCAGGAACGCGTCGGCTGGAACGGCGACAC
Source organism: uncultured Cardiobacterium sp. (assembly GCF_938028825.1). Taxonomy (GTDB): domain Bacteria; phylum Pseudomonadota; class Gammaproteobacteria; order Cardiobacteriales; family Cardiobacteriaceae; genus Cardiobacterium. The sequence goes on from NZ_CALIZP010000076.1 coordinate 19,397, forward strand.
CTTCAACATCATCAAATACCGCACCATGCCGGTGGATAACGAAAAAAGCGGCAGCACCTGGGGCGGGGCGGCGGAAAAACCGACCATCCCGCTCGGCCGCTGGCTCAGACGCCTGAGCATCGACGAACTGCCGCAATTCTGGAACGTCCTCAAAGGCGAAATGTCGGTGGTCGGCCCGCGCCCGGAACGCCCGCAATACGTCGAACAATTCAAAAGCCAAATCCCCGGCTACATGCAAAAACACATGGTCAAGGCGGGGATTACCGGCTGGGCGCAAGTCAACGGCTGGCGCGGCGACACCGACCTCGAAGAACGCATCAACTACGACCTCTGGTACATCAATAACTGGTCGCTGGCGCTCGACCTGAAAATCATTGCCTTGACCGCCCTGCGCGTCTTCCACGACCGCCATGCCCAATAACCCCGGAAACAGAAACCCCATGCACACCGTCCAGCACCTGCAATTCACCTTCCCGACCATCCCCGAAAAACTCTTCTACACCACAAGCGGCGGCGACCACGCCTGCCAGGTCAAAGAAGACGGCCTGCACCTCACCGCCTACGGCAGACAGGTCTCGCTCAACCTCACCTCCCTGTTCAACAGCTTCCCCGCCGAACACTTCCTCACCAACACCCGCGCGCGGCAAGCCTATCTGCAACTGCGCTTCAGCGGGCGGGCGGACAGCATCAGCGTGCACCGCAAAACCCAGTGGAACGAAGAAACCGTCCACCGGCAGCTCGACCCCGCCGTCGGCGAAATCCTGCTCGGCCCCTTCCCGCTGGAAAAAAACACCAAGCGCTACGCCTTCTCCATCGAAACCCGCGCCGACATCATCCTGCACGCCGGCTGCTGGCGGGTAGATGCCGAACCGCAGGACAAAAGCGTGGACATCTGCATCACCACCTTCAAAAAAGAACACTACGTCACCGCCAACGTCGCCGCCCTGCTTGCCTACCCGCCGCTTGCCGCCATGAACTACCGCATCACCGTGGTCGATAACGGCAGCACCCTTGATGCCGGCGACTTCCCCCGCGCGGACAACTTCACCCTCATCCGCCAGGCCAATCTCGGCGGCACCGGCGGCTTCATGCGCGGCCTGATGGACGCGCGGGAAAAACAGAGCGACTACATCCTCTTCATGGACGACGACATCCTCCTCGCGCCGGAAATGATCTACCGCGCCGTCGCCATCGCGCAAATCGCCAAACCCAAACGCGCCTTCGGCGGGATGATGCTGCACTACACGCGCAAGGACAAAATTCACGAACAGGGCGCCGCCTGCCGTGGAAAATCCGCAACTTCTTCCAGGCCATCAACGACGACGCCATCCTCAAAAAAGCACTGCAACGGCAGCAGACAGCAGAAAAAACGGCGCAGGCGGCAGCGGCAGACGGACGGGAAGAAGCATCCGCCGCCCGGACAAACGACCTCTACGCCCCGCTGTACAGCGAAGGGTATCCCGATTTCAGCGGCTGGTGGTTCTACATGGCGGAAACCCGCGAGACTCCCATCCTGCCCAACTACTTCTTCAAATGGGACGACATCTGCTCCTCGCTCTACCTGCGCCAACGCGGCACCGCCATCAGCGTCTTCCCGACCATCTTCTTCTGGCACGAAGACTTCAGCATCAAGCGCCACCTGATGATGACCGACTACCTCAGCATGCGCAACGAAGTCCTCGCCTTCGCCTTCCTCAACATCCCGGCCGGACAGATGAACATCGCCTTCCGCCGCACCTTCGCCATGATTGTGCGCGACATCCTGATGTACGACTACCGCCGCGCGGAAATCCGCCTCAAAGCACTGCACGACGCGCTCGACTACCGCCGCATCCTCGCGCCGCAATTCGTTGCCGACGGCCACGGTGACTACCCGGTCAAACTGGCGCGGGAATACATGCCGCCCCTGACCGGCATCGACAACAACATCGACACCTACTACGAACAAGAAAAAGCGCGCTACCCGCGCGGCACCTTCGCCAAACGCGCGCTGCGCATGATGCATGATGCTCGCCTCCATCCGCCTCATCATCCCGTGGAAAAAACGGGCGCTGAGCAACGGCAAAATCCCGCTGCTCTCCATGGACAACGGCAACTTCCCCATCATCTACCCCTACCGGCAATACTTCCTCTACAACCCGGACGGCAGCACCGGCTACTACTGCACCTACTCCGGGGCAAAGACCCTGGAACTGCTGTGGCAGACCTGGAAAATCGTGCGCCGCGTGCGCGCCGCCTACCCGCAGATCGCCGCCTACATGCAGGAACACCCCTTTGACGAAGCCTACTGGCAGCGCATCTTCCACCCTCACCCCCGGCAAAACGGAGAAAAAACATGATCCTCGTCACCGGCGGCGCCGGCTACATCGGCTCGCACACCGTCCTCACCCTCCTGCAACACGGCCACGACGTCCTCGTCCTCGACAACCTCTGCAACAGCTCGGCGGAAGCCATCCGCCGCGTCAACCGCCTCACCGGCAAAAACGCGCGCCTCATCGAAGGCGACATCCGCGACCGCGCCCTGCTCGACCAGCTCCTCGGCGAACACCCCGTCCGCGCCGTCATCCACTTCGCCGGCCTGAAAGCTGTTGGCGAAAGCGTGCAAAAACCGCTCGCCTACTACGACAACAACGTCGGCGGCAGCATTACCCTCATCGAAGCCATGCAGGCGGCGGGCGTAAAAAACCTCGTCTTCAGCTCCTCGGCGACCGTTTATGGCGAGCAGGGCGGCGCGCGCGAATACACCGAAACCATGCCGCTTGGCGTGCCGAGCAGCCCCTACGGCAAAACCAAAGTCATGATTGAAACCATCCTCGGCGACACCGCCCACGCCGACCCGGAATGGACCATCGCCCTCCTGCGCTACTTCAACCCCGTCGGCGCGCACGCAAGCGGCGACATCGGCGAAGACCCGCAAGGCATCCCGAACAACCTCGTGCCCTACATCTCGCAAGTCGCCGTCGGCCGCCTCGAACGCCTCGCCGTCTATGGCGACGACTACGACACCCCGGACGGCACCTGCCTGCGCGACTACATCCACGTCATGGATCTTGCCGCCGGCCACGTCAAGGCGCTGGAACACATTGCGGACAAAACCGGCGTGTACACCTGGAACCTCGGCAGCGGCACAGGCAGCTCGGTGCTGGACGTCGTCCGTGCCTACGAAAAAGCCTGCGGCAAAGCCATTCCCTACACCATCGTGCCGCGCCGCGCCGGCGACTTGCCCGCCTTCTGGGCCAATCCGGAAAAAGCCGCACGCGAACTCGGTTGGCGCACCGAACGCAGCCTGGATGACATGATGGCCGACACCTGGCGCTGGCAGGCGAAAAACCCGCAGGGCTACCGCTGAACCGCTGCCTGACGGGCGCAGGGCGGGTTTTTAGCACGCCGGCAGATGCGGCCTGCTTTGTGTGTTCCGGGCAGGCGCGCTGCCAAGCGGGGAAACGGTGCGTTTTTTGCTGTTGAGACGTTGGGGCAACGTCTCGAATAGCAAAAAGCCGGCATTGACACCGCTTGACGCGTCCCGTGTTTTGTCGTCTCCGCAGGGGAAGGGTGAAAAAACCGCCGCTCTTTCCCGTCTGCCGTCGGGCGGGGAAAGTTCCGCCCGCCAGCACGTCCGCACAATTCAAGGTAAAATGCGCCCGCTTTCTACCCCCTTGTTTTCTCCATTTTTATTCCCCATTTTTTCAATCCTGGCAAACGATTAAGAGGATCCGGAACATGAAATACCTATGGCTTGGCATCACCACCGCACTTTTTCTGGGCGGATGCAGCGTGTACGGCGACGGGCAGGCGCCGGTTGTGAACCGCAACACCCAATACGGACAGCAGCCTGCCTTCGGCGGGCAGACGCCGCCTGCCGACAGCGGTTTTGGTTTCAACAATCAGGGCGGCGGTTTCAACAATATGGCTATCGGCGGGCAGCGGCCGCAGATGCCGCCCGTCAATCAGCAGCAGACGCGGCCGCCGGTAAATCCGCAGCTCGCACAGCAGCCCGCCGTGCCGCCGCAGCCCGCCGGGCAGACGCAGGTGCAGGCAGCCAGCCCGTACCAGCCCGCCGCGCCGACCATCAAGGCGGCGAATACTAATAATCCGGCCACGCCGAAGACGCCGCAGGAACCGGGCGTGGTGGCGGTGCGCGAGGCGGTGAAGGAAGCGCCGCGCACGGGGGCCAATCCGCCTGCCGCGCAGCCGCCTGCCGACAACAAGCGGCAGGCGTTGCGTCCGGGCAGCAGTGATGTGAACGTCGGCGCGCCCAGCACCCCGGCGGTTGCCGATAACAAGGCCGTCGCCAGCGCCCAGCCTGCCGCGCGGGCGGAGGGCGAGACGGCGGTGTCCGCGCTGTTGAAGAAGGCTTCCGGCGCGCTCGGCAAGGGGGATCTGGACGGTGCCGCCGCCTATCTGGAAAACGCGCAGCGGCTCGACCCGAAGAACAGCAAGATTCTCTACGACATCGCCAACATCCGTTATCACCAGGGCCGCTACAAGGAAGCGGAAAGCATGGCCAGCCGCGCCGTGCAGTCCGGCGGCAACAGCCAGATGCTGAAGAAATCGTGGTCGCTGATTTCCAATTCGCGCAACAAGCTGGGCGACAGTCAGGGCGCGGTACAGGCCGCCACCAAAGCCGCTTCTTATTGATTTGCGCGAGATTTCCGCCCTGTTCGCGGCAGGCGGCGCCCTGAGCGGCGCCGTCAGCGGTTATCAGCCGCGTCAGGGGCAACAGGAACTGGCCGAAGCCGTCGCCGACAATTTGTCGCGCGACGGCATTTTATTGGCCGAAGCGGGTACCGGTACGGGCAAGACATTTGCCTATTTGCTGCCGCTTTTGGCCTCTGGCCGCAAGGGGCTGGTCTCCACCGCCACGCGCAACTTGCAGGAGCAGATTTACGGCAAGGATTTGCCGCTGGTGCGCAAGGTGCTGGGCAGCGCAGCCCGCGTTGCGCTGCTGAAAGGGCGGCGCAATTACCTCTGCCACCACCACTACCACCAGTATCTTGATGATGACTGCACGACGGCGGCGGACAGGCGGCAGCGCCGCGCCATCGAGCATTTTTTCGACACCACTGCCGACGGCGATCTCGCCGGATTGAAAGAAGTGGCGGAAGACGCGCCGGTGCTGGCGCGCATCACCTCGACGATTGAAAACTGCCTCGGCCGCGACTGCGCCTTTTACGAAGAATGCTTTTTGCAGAAGGCGCGGCAAAAGGCAAAAGAAGCGGATGTGGTCGTCATCAACCACCACCTGCTGCTCGCCGATTTCGCCCTGAAAAGCGAGGGTTTTGCGGAAATCCTGCCGGACATTCAGGCATTTGTGATTGACGAGGCGCACCACCTGCCGCAGACCGCCATCCATTTCCTGGGCGACCGCTTCTCGGCGCGGCAACTGCTCGGTTTTATCAGCGACGGCGAACACGCCGCCCTGCTGGAAGCGCCGGATACACCGGCACTGCGCGAAACCCTGCGTGATTTGAAGCTGCAAAACAGCAAAATCCAGCTCACCGTGCGCCAACCGGCGGAAACGCGGCTGGACGAGGCGCAACTCGCCGCCATCCCAGATTTCTGGGCGGAACTGCGCCACCTCGCCGCTCTGCTCGCCCTGTTTCAGACGCAACTCAACGCGCAAAAAATGCGCGGCAAACTGCTCGCCCACCTCTGCGGCCGCTGTCAGGACTTGCAAAAACTGGTCGCCGCCTTCCTCGCGCAGGCACCCGCTGCGGAGGGGGAAGATGCCGCCGGGCGGGATGAAAACGCCGCGCCGCTGGCGGGGGAGGGCGGGGCGGAGAGCGCTGCGCAAGGAGACGAAGACCCCGCCGGGCGGGACAGCGCCGCGCCGCAAAGCGAACCCACCCCCCGTGCCGTCTGGCTCGACGCCGGCCCGCGTCATTACACCCTCTGCTCGGTGCCGGTCAACGCCGCCGGGCGCTTCGCCCACTGGATTGCGAACAGCAACGCCGGTTGGACGTTTCTCTCGGCGACGCTGGCGGTGAACGGCAGCTTCGACCATTTCGCGCGCGAACTCGGCCTGCGCGACTACCGCTCGCTGCTGCTCGCCAGCCCCTTCGATTTCCGCCATCAGGCGCTCCTCTATCACCCCGAGGGCCTGCCCGACCCGAACCAGCCGCAGTACAACGAAGCGCTGATTCAGGCCGTCCTGCCCGTGCTGGCGCGCAGCAAAGGCCGCGCCTTCCTGCTCTTCACCAGCTACCGCGCCATGCACGACGCCGAACGCGCCCTCAAAGACAGCGGTTATCACCTGCTGGTACAGGGGCGGGCGGGGAAAAACGCGCTGCTCGCCGATTTCCGCCGCCACGACAACGCCGTACTGCTCGCCACATCGAGTTTCTGGGAAGGCGTGGACGTGCGCGGCGACCGCCTCGTCTGCGTCGTCATCGACAAACTGCCCTTTGCCGCGCCGAACGACCCCGTCACCCGCGCCCGCCACCGCCTGCTCGCCGACAAAGGGTTGTCGCCCTTCATCCACGACACCCTGCCGCAGGCCATCATTACCCTGAAACAGGGCGTCGGCCGCCTCATCCGCGACCGGGGCGACTACGGCGTGCTCGTCCTCGCCGACCCGCGCCTGACCCGGAAAAACTACGGCGCGGCCTTCCTCAACAGCCTGCCGCCCATGAGCAAAACGCGTAAAATAGAAGCCATTGACCGCTTCTTCGCCTATCACGAAAACAACAACGGAAACCCCGCATGAACCTGCCGACCAGACACAGCACCCTGCTCGCCATCGACACCTCCGGCACCGCCTGCTCCGTCGCCCTGCAACACGGCGGCGAAACCAGCCAGTCCTACGAAATCGAAGCACAACAGCACACCCGCGAACTGCTGCCGCTCATCGACAAACTGCTGCAAAAAAACGGCCTCGAAAAAACCGCCATCCAGGGCATCATTTTGAGCGCCGGGCCCGGCGCTTTCACCGGCCTGCGCATCGGCGCGGCCGTCGCCACCGGCCTCGCCACCGCCTGGGATGTGCCGCTCCTGCCCGTCTCCTCGCTGGCGCTGCTCGCCGCCACCATCCGCCGCCACAGCGGCGCGGAAAAAATCCTCGCGGTGATGGACGCGCGCATGGGTGAAGTCTATGCGGGGCTGTACGAAAACGGCGTCTGCACCGGTGCCGACCGCGTCTGCCCGCCGCAGGACATCCCCGCCGACTGGTTCGACGGCGCGCTGGTCGCCGGTGCAGGCACCATTTACGCCGCGCACTTTCCCGCCGGTGCCAACATCGCCGAAGACAACTACCTCCCCGAAGCCGTTGACGCCTTCACCCTCCTTGACAGCGCCGACTGGCAGCCGCCGCAACAAGGCGTCGAACTGCACTACCTGCGCAACGACGTCGTCCAGCCGCAGCCATGACCGCCGCCCCCTTCATCGCGGATTACACCGGCCGCCTCACCGTCCGCATCGGCGACATCAACTACGGCGGCCATCTCGGCCACGACCGCCTCATCACCCTGCTGCACCAGGCGCGGCTTGACCTGCTGCACGCCCTCGGCGCGACGGAAACCGACTGTTTCGGCGCGGGACTCATCATGCGCAAACTCGCCTGCGACTATCGCGGTGAAGCCTTCCTGGACGATGTGCTCGACATTGCCATGCGTGTGGACGCGTTGCGCCCCACTGCCTTCACCCTGCAATACCGCGTGAGCTGCGGTGCGCGCGTCATCGCCGGGGCCGAGAGCGAAATGGTCGCCTACGACTACGCCCGCCACAAAATCATCGCCCTGCCGCCCGCCTTTACCGACGCGCTGCACCGCCGCCGGGAGCACCACCATGACCAATAACAACAGCGTCTCCCTCATCCGCAAAGCCATCATCCTGCTGACTGTCCTCATCGTCCTGGTCGTCTTCCTCATCATCTTCCAGTTCACCGACATCGCCTTCCGCGTCTGGGACCGCATCCAGCACACCCCGCCCGCCTTCATCGCCATCTACCTCACCATCGTCGCCCTCATCGCCGCCATCGGCCTCGGCCTCATCTGGAAAATCTGGACCGTCGGCCGCAAGCGGCGCGGGCAGGGCACCGCCGCCGCCGAAAAAAAACGCCACACCCTGGAAGACCTGCAAGCACGCGCCGCCGCCGCCCGCGCCCAGGGCATCGACGTCTCCGCCATCGAAGCCGAACTTGCCGCCATCGAAGCCGAGCCGCAAGAACTCGAACTCGCCTTCTTCGGCAAAATCAGCACCGGCAAAAGCTCGCTCATCCAGACCCTCTTGCCGAACGCCGCCATCGACACCTCCATCATCGGCGGCTCCACCACCGCCATCGAACGCTACCACTACGAAAACAACCGGGGCCTCAGCCTGACCCTGCTCGATATGCCCGGCACCCACCAGGCGGGCGCGGACGGCACCCTCGACCGCGAAGTCATGACCGCCGCGCGCCGCGTGCACATCGTCGCCTACGTCATCGACCAGGATCTCACCGAAAGCGACATCATCTCCATCCTGCGCCTGCATGCCTTCGACAAACCCATGCTCGTCGTCCTCAACAAAACCAACCTCTACACCGCCGACGAACTCGCCGCCCTCAAAACCCGCATCAAAAGCCGCCTGCCCGATGGCGTCCACTACATCGCCTGCGCCAGCGCCTACCGCGAAAAAATCCGCCGCATCGCCGCCGACGGCAGCGCCACCTGGGAAGAAGAATACAAAGGCGGCGACATCGCGCCGCTGCTGCAAGCCCTCGCGCAAATGACCGCCGCGCGCGGCACCCTCACCGCGCGCAACCGCGAAGCGCTCCTCAGCCTCGCTAACGAAAACCTCAACCACCGCCTCGCCTACTACCGCCGCGAACGCGGCGAAGCCCTCGTCAAAAACTACGCGCGCAAAGCCATGCTCGGCGGCGTCGCCGCCGTCGGCCCCGGCACCGACATCCTCATCCAGGGCTACCTCGGCATGGATATGTTGAAACACCTCACCCGCCTCTACGACATCCCCGCGCGCGATATCGACCTGCAAACCCTCGTCGAAGCGGCGAGCAGCAAAGTCAAAACCCAGCTCACCCTCATCCTCGCGCTCGCCGGCAACGTCTGCAAAGCCTTCCCCGGCATCGGCACCGTCATCGGCGGTGCCTCGCACGCCGTCGCCTACGGCCTCATCTTTGAAAGCCTCGGCCGCGCCACCCTGCAAGCACTCGAAAGCGGCAGCGGCAACATCGACACCCGGCACATCATCCAGAAATTCGAGGAACAACTGCACAATGATTTGGAAACGCGGGCGCAAAACCTCGTCCGACTCGCCACCGGCCGCGACAAACAAAGCTGATCGCCACCTCGAAAAAGCCCGCGACAGCCTCACCGCCCTGCTCGCAGACGACCGCCTGCCCGAAGAAGCGCGCGCCCGCCTCGGCGAAGACTACCGCCAGCTGCAACGCCTGCTCGACAAGCTCGAAAAAGGCCATGTCCACGTCGCCGCCTACGGCCGCGTCAGTGTCGGCAAATCCGCCCTGCTGAACGCGCTGGCCGGGCGCGACATCTTCGCCACCAGCGTCCTGCACGGCAAAACCCGGCACAGCGAACAAACCCTCTGGCAAGAATACGACAGCGGCGGCGTGTACCTCATCGACACCCCCGGCATCGACGAAATCGACGGCCGGGAGCGCGCCAGACTCGCCGCCCACGTCGCCCGCCAGGCCGATGCCGTCCTCTTCGTCGTTGATAGCGACATGACCCGCGCCGAATACGAAGCTCTGCTGCAACTGCACGAAAAAACCCAGCCGCTCATCCTCGTCCACAACAAAGCTGACCGCCTGAGCGACGCCGACCGCGCCACCCTGCACAAACACCTCATCCGCCGCACCGCCGGCATCATCCCGGCCGAGCGCATCGTCTCCGCCAGCGCCCGCCCCGAAGCCTACCGGCAAATCAGCGTGGACGCCGCCGGGCGCGAAACCGAGACCACCATCCGCTCCGAACCCGACATCGCCGCATTAAAAAGCGTCCTCTGGCAACTCCTCGAAGCCGACGGCAAAAGCTACGCCGCGCTGAACGCCAGCGTCTTCGCCGGAAAACTCTCCGAACGCGTTGGCCGCGAAATCGTCGCCGCGCGCAAACACCTCGCCGACCACATCATCCGCCAATACGCCCTCATCAAAGCCGTCGGCGTTGCAGTAAACCCCATTCCTGCCGTGGACCTGCTCGCCCTCGCCGCGGACGCCAGCATGGTCGTGCACCTCTCGCGCACCTACGGCATCGACATCACCCGCCACCAGGCGGGCGAACTCGTGCGCGCCATCGCCGTACAAACCGGCGTGCTGATGGGCGCGGTGTACGGTGTGCAGGCACTCTCCTCCCTGCTCAAAGGCCTCACCGCCGGTTTATCCACCATCCTCACCGCCGGCGCGCAAGGCGCAGTGGCCTACTACGGCAGCTACGTCATCGGCAAAGCAGCCGAACGCTACTTCGCACAAGGGGCGAGCTGGGGCGAAGCGGGCGCCAAACCCATCATCGAAGAAATCATGCGCGACCTCGACAAAGACCGCCTGATGCAGGAAGCCAAGCAGAGCATCGCCCAATACCTGGGCAAAAAAACAGAAGAAGAGTAGGGCAGGGCGGAGAAGCCGGTATTTACGCCGCTTGACGGCTGCCGACGCAGAGTGGGCGGATTGCGATAAACAAAAAAACCGTCAAGCGGCACAAACCACGAACTTTTCCGCTTGCACTGGGCATCCTTCCACCCGCTTGTGGGGGAAGGTGTCGCGTAGCGACGGAGGGGGGAACGCGCAGCGACAAAACTCCGCCAAGCGGCACAACTACGGGCTTTCCTGCTCGCACCAAAAGCCCCTCGCCCTATGGGAGCGGGGTTTGGGAGAGGGTTTAGACAAACCGCGTAGCGACAAAAATATTCCACAAAACCAGCAACCACGCCGCTTGGCGCCATCTCACAAGCTTTTTAACACCCTGCCCGGCACACCGCCGACCACGGTGTTGGGCGGCACGTCTTTGCTGACCACCGCGCCGGCGGCGACGATGCTGTTTTCGCCTACGGTCACGCCGGGCAGGATGGTGGCACCTGCGCCTATCCACACGTTCTTTTGGATGACCACAGGTTTCAGGATGAGGCCGCGCCGTGCTTGCGGGTCGCCTGGGTGGTTGACGCTGATAATGTTCGCGCGCGGACCAATGAGGACGTTATCTTCGAGAGTGATGCCGCCGAGGTCAGTCAGCATCACTGCCGCATTGATGAAAACGCCGCGCCCGATGCGGATATGCCTGCCGAAGTCGCAGTAGAGCGGCAGGTTGACGTGTAAATCGGCGGGGATGTCGCGGCAAGTGATGTCGGCGAGCAGCGCGCGGATGTGTTCCTGTGTGCGGAACGCACCGGAGAGTTCGGCGATTTTCGGCGTGTTTTCGGCGACGATGGTGTGGATTTCGGCAAAGAGCGGACTGTCGGCGGGGATGATGGTGTTCAAGGGGTAGGGATGCATGGTGATGTCCGGTTTAGATAGCGTTCCGTATGGCTGCCGATGCGGGTCAAATGCAGGGTGTGCTCCCGCTTGGCATAGCTCAGTAGCAGGTCGGGTTTTATGTGACATTCCCGATAGTTGCGCAGGTCGCCGGTAAGCGTGCTTGCGGTATTTCCCGGCGAGTGGCCGGTTCCGGTTGAGACAATAAAGCACGTCCCCCATGCTTTGCCGACCATTGGCAAGGGAAAGTCTTCTCCCTCACCGCGAGAGCCGGATTTGCACGTTACCGCTGCCCAGCGCGTTCTTCAGCCCTTGCGGGTCGGTGATTTTGCCGAGGCGGGTGTAGTGATAGGGCGTTTTGAAACTTTCGTAGAAGATGACGATGCTGTCGCCCTGCCAGAGCAGGATGTCGCCCGCTTCGATGTGGCCGATGGCTTCGTCGGCGGCAGGCAGCGCCTGCGGCAGCGGGCCGACTTTTTCGTTGCGGTTGTAGTCGTGCAAGGCGAGGGTGAGCGGCAGTTGTTGCTGCAAGGCGGCCGCCGCCGACGTGTCGGCGAGGGTGGCGGTGTAGGTGTGGCCGTTGAGGGTGATATTCATGGTATTGCCAAAGGTAGTGCCAATGCTGAAAGCGGCGGCGAACAGCAGGGTTTTCATGGGTTTCTCCGGTGATGCGGGCGATGCTGTGGTCGGGATGGTCATGCTTGATAATCATGGTTGCTGAAGACCGCCCAAGCGGGCGGCTTTTCTGCTTATTTCAGGAGCTTCTTGAAGAACTCCTCAAACTTGTCAAAGGGGATTTTACCTGCCGTGTTGTCATACAAATCGGTGTGGCTCGCGCCTTCGACGATAAACAGCTCTTTATCCTCACTGCCCAGCGACTTAAACGCGTCCTCGCTGAAATAGCGCGAATGCGCATTTTCGCCGTGCACCAGCAGCGCGGGCGTTTTCAGCTCGGCGGCGCGTTGCAGGATGGGCATGTTGATGAAAGCTAGCGGCACGGTATTTGCCCACGAACCTTGCGGGTTGGAGTTGACCGCGCGCGGGTGGAAGCCGCGTTTGCTGCGATAGAACTCAGCGTATTCGGCGATGAATTTTGGCGTATCGGCGGTGATGTCTTTTTCCGGGTCGAGGTTGTTGGCAGGCGCCAGAGTAGCGTAGCCGTTTTGCGCGCCTTCCCAGCGGTTGTTATTGAGCTGCTCTTTCAACTTGTCGCGCGCGGCAGCGTCCATTTGTGGTTGAGCGCGGTCATAGCCGCCCTGGGCGTTCTGCTTCATGTTGATTTCGTAGCCGTTGGCCATCACGCGGGTCATGTCGTACATCGTGCTGGTGGCGACGGCCTTAATGCGCGTGTCGGATACCGCCGCATTCAGTGCCATGCCGCCCCAGCCGCAGATGCCGAGAATGCCGATTTCATCGCGATTCACGAAATTTTGCAGACCTAGATAGTCCACAGCAGCGCTGAAATCTTCCGTATTGATGTCGGGTGAGGCCATGTTGCGCGGCTCACCGCCGGATTCGCCGAGGTAGGACGGATCAAACGCCAGGGTAACGAAGCCGCGTTCCGCCATCGCTTGCGCGTACAGTCCACTGGACTGTTCTTTTACTGCGCCAAAAGCACCAGCGACGGCAATGGCGGGCAGCTTCGCGCCGTCCTTGATGTCCTTCGGTACATAGAGATCACCGGCTAGGGTGATGCCGTAGCGGTTTTTGAACAACACCTTGTGGTGCTCGACTTTGTCGGATTGCGGGAAAATCTTGTCCCATTCCTGGCTGAGTTGCATGGTTTGCGTACCTTTCATTGGGGTGAGGGAAACCTCCGCCTGCGCAGCAAGGCTGAGCGCAAGGGCGGCGGCGAGGGTGGATTTCATCAAAATTTTGGTCAAGGCATGATTCCTGCGTTGTTGAATTGACGAAGCGCAGTATGGCGGGGCAATAGTGCGCAAACAATGAATGTTTTGCGAATACAAAATTCCTGAAACAAGAACAAATCGCCCGTTTACACTTTTTCCAAGGAAAAAGTGCGCGGAGACAACATTTTTTCCTTGGAAAAAATGCGCAGAGCCTACAATAGAGAGCAAAACCCACATACGGACTCCCTCATGCACCGCAACATCATCCAAGCCCTGCATCAATGGAAAAATAAAGCCAAGCGCAAACCCCTCATCATCCGGGGTGCGCGACAAGTCGGCAAAACCTGGGCAATGCGGCACTTCGGCGCTGAAGCCTTTGCCCAAACCGCCTACATCAACTTCGATCACAACCCGCGTATGCAAGCCCTGTTTGCGGGCGACTACGACATTGGCCGCCTGCTGCTCGGTCTGAAAATCGAAAGCGGCGTGGACATCCAGGCAGAAAACACCCTGCTTATCTTCGATGAAATCCAGGAAGTACCGTCGGCGCTATCCTGCCTCAAATACTTTCACGAAAATGCCCCGCAATACCCCATCATCGCCGCTGGCTCACTGCTAGGCGTCTCGCTACACCAACAATCCTCTTTCCCCGTCGGCAAAGTCGAATTCCTGCCGCTCTACCCCATGGACTACCGCGAATTCCTCATCGCCCTGGGACAAAAAGACCTCGCACAACTCCTCGACAGCCGGGACTGGCCGCTCATCACCGCGATGAAAAGCCGCTACATCGAACTGCTGCGCCAATACCACTACATCGGCGGCATGCCCGAAGTCGTGCAAACCTACCTCGACACACAAAACCTCGACGAAGTCCGGCAAATACAGCGCGACCTGCTGCTTGCCTACGAACAGGATTTCTCCAAACACATTCCCGACAGCCAGACCGTGCAGCGTGTGCGCGCCATATGGCAGGCCATCCCGCACCAGCTCGCCAAAGAAAACAAAAAATTCATCTACGCCCAAATGCAAAAAGGCGCGCGTAGCAAAGACTACGAAACCGCCCTGCAATGGTTGAAAGACAGCGGACTGGTGCACATCGTGCCGCGCATCAAAAAACCGCACCTGCCGCTTGCCGCCTATCAGGATAACGCCTTCAAACTCTACAGCCTCGACATCGGCTTGCTTGCCGCCCAAAATCAACTGGACGCTGCTACCCTGCTCGAAGGCAACCGCATCTTTACCGAATACAAGGGCGCCCTCGCCGAACAATACGTCCTGCAACAACTCATCGCCACGCAAGACCAGCCTGTTTACTACTGGGCAACCGAAAAAGGCACGGCAGAAGTCGATTTCGTGCTACAACGCGGACAAAGCGTTATCCCGATAGAAGTCAAAGCGGAAGAAAACCTGAAAGCCAAAAGCCTGAAAACCTACGTTGAACAATACCAGCCCCAACAAGCTATACGCTATTCCATGGCGGACTATCGCGAACAGGACTGGATGGAGAATGTGCCGTTGTATGGAGCAAATATTTAATAACATTAACTTAAAATTAGGAGAAAACATGTCTACTAGACTTAATAAAATGCAACAAGATATTTTGCCATTATTGGAGAGTATAGAAGTAAATATAAAAGAAATAAATATTAAAAATCTATCTCTTGAATATAGAGATGAAGTTGCACATTTAAAGAAGGTCTTTGCGTATTTGTCTGATATGGTGAAATCAGTCGATCCAGATTTTGTTCCAATGAATTCTCTGAGTGAAGCAGAATTATTATTAAATGAAATATCTAAATTATTAGATAATTATAAAAGTTCAAGTAGTTATGAATGCATACAAAATATTAATAAGGAGTATTTAGATAAATTACTTACAAGTCTAATGCCTTTTATTTTTTATAAAGGAAGAGCTGCTTCTGCATTAAGTAGCGCGTTAAATCAATATGCAGAAGCAGTTTCAGAACATGCTAAATCTTACTTAGATAAAATTAAAGAACTATCTCAAGATGCACAAAATGTACTTAATAAAATAAGGGGGATACTTAGTGCTTTATCTAAGCAACAAGAGAAGTTCTCTGAGTATAATGAAAAATTATTTGACGATGATGGAATGGAAAGTAAGATTTCAGATCTTATTGATGATTTTGAGAAAAAAAGTGAGCAGATTAACAACCTTTATAAGAAGGTTTTTGATCCTGAAAATGGAATAAAGATGAAGATTGATAAATATCTCTTAGATGGAAAGACTCAAAATAAAGAATTACATTCTTTAAAAGATGACTCTCAAGAATTATTAGATGAATTAGAAGATTTCCATGCAGAGATTTTCGGAAAAGAAAATCAAGATGGGAATCTAGAAGGCGGTTTAAAAGATGAAATATCTACAAGGAAAGAAGAATTAGATAATTTTAAAATAAAACAACAACAACGTTACCAAGAATTAAATAAGCAGATTGAAAGCCTTTTGCCAGGAGCGACATCAGCAGGGCTATCTAGTGCATATAATATAATGTATAACAAGTTTAATGGTGAAGTAAAAATGTATGGATGGTTATTCTACTTATCTCTTGTATTACTTCTTTGTGCTGTTTTTGGCGTAAATTTTATTCCTAATATTGCGGCTCAACATGTGGTGCTAGATAGTTCTATAATGGCTAGAATAGTTACAACGTTAGATAGAATAATTTATAAACTTCCTTTTGTGTTGCCAGCGCTTTGGTTAGCATTTTATATTTCAAGACGGCGCAATGAATCTCAACGATTAGCACAGGAATACGCTCATAAAGAAGCTTTAGCAAAATCATATGATAGTTATAAACAGCAAATAGAAAAATTATCAGGAGAAGAGAGTGATAGACTCTTGCTAGTGTTAATGGAGAATACATTAAACGCTATAGCATTTAATCCAGCTAAAATTCTTGATGGAAATAGTAAAGAACCTTCACCAATAGAAGAGATTGCTAAAAATAAAGATTTATGGGAGTTTATAAAAAATTTTACGCCAACAAAAAAGGACTAAATTTAGGTTTTATATTAGAAAACAATTTTCTATATAAATTTTTATCTAGAAGCGGTACGTAATTTTCAATCCAACCTATGGACAAACTCAACGCCCTCAAATATTTCTGCACCGCTGCCGATACTCTGCAATTCCGCGAGACGGCGCAGCGTTTGTCCGTGTCGCCGCAGGTGGTGACGCGCGTCATCGCCGAGCTGGAAGATTATCTTGGCGAGACGCTGTTCGTGCGCAACACCCGCAACGTGCAGCTCACCGATTTCGGCGCGCGTTTCCTGCCCAAAGCGCAGCGGCTCCTCGCCGACAGCGAGCGGCTTTTCACCGCCGCGCGTACTCGCACCCCAGCGGATGAAATGCGCGGCACGGTGCGCATCACCCTACCGCTGCTGCCGGAAAACGACGCTATCATCGCCGCGCTCTTCGCGCGCTGCGCCGAATACCCTGATTTGCAGCCGGATTGGCGGGTGAACGCCGCCCGCTTGAACAACGTGGAAAACCAGATCGACATTGGCTTGCGCATCGGCAGCGAACCGGAGCCGTGGATGGTTGTGCGCCACCTCGGCTACACCTGCGAACTGCTGGTGGCCGCGCCGTCGCTGGTGGAAAAATTGGGCACGCCCGCCGATCTCGACGATCTCCTCGCCCGCTATCCCACCGGCAGCCAGATCAATATCAACACCGGCCGCTCTTGGGGTTGGCCGATCAGTAACACGGTGCAGGTCATGCCGAAAAATCCACGCTTCGTGTGCGATGACGCTTACAGCGAACTGGCGGCGGTGCTGGCGGGGGCTATCTGTGCCCTTATTGGCGATAGTTATTGCCGGCCACACCTCGCCGCCGGGCGGCTGGTGGAACTCCTGCCCGAGCTGGAACGTTACCGCTGGCCGGTCTTTCTCTACCGTCCGCAACGCAGCATCACCAGCCCGCGCGTCCTCGTCGTCTTTGACTGGCTGACGGAAATCATCGACGGCTTTTACGGCGGAGCCGGGCCGACAAAAAACCTGCGCGGTTGAGCTGCCTGATGGAAGGGCTGTTGACACTCAACATCGCGGCAGCTTTTCAGCCAAGATTCGGCGGCTGCATTAAAAATATTCGCAAAGTGCCCAATCTTGCTGCGCTTTTTGCCTTGCATCTGCCGTTTTTGCCGCAAAAATCCGCTGCGCCAGTCGAATATCAACAGATCCTGGATAAACGCAGCCGCGAAGCGGGGAATCACGCGTTTTTTGTTTTTGAGACCTTGCAGGCAACGTTTCTACGAAATCCGGTATTTACGCCGTTTGGCAGGTGTCAGAAGTAAAAAGCAACGCGTATCGCACTGCTTTTTTAATAAATCCGGATCTTCTTCCTGATAAGGATAAATGCGCTGTATATTGGGTAAATCAGACAAGTCGGCACAATGAACATTCCGCATAAGTTACTGATCCCTTCCAGCCATATATTCAATTTCCCAAGCGGATGCGAAACGGATCGCATAATGGATTCTACCGATGCAAAGTCATCAGGTTTTTGGGATTCCAGATAATAGTCAAATAAAGGCTCTGTATATATCCGGATAATTGGCATCGCTATGATTATTGCTAAGATGATTCTGGCCGCCGATGAAAGTCTGACCAGGCTTTTGGCGAGCGGGATATACAGCAATATTCCCGCTGCCAGAAAGCAGGTCAGGGTCGGAATGCCCCAGTATTCCAAGGGTTCCGGCAGGCGCCCGCTTACAAGGCAAAACGCATGATAGCCAAAGAGGTGATAGAAGAGAGCCGCGTAGTAGAGGGCGATGACGATCACACCCGTCTCTCTTTCATCGCCGCCACGAAGCGGGCAAAGAGGTTTTCCGCATCATGCGGGCCGGGGCTCGCTTCGGGGTGGCCCTGGAAGGCGAAGACGGGGCGGTCGGTGAAGGCCAGCCCTTGCAGTGAGCCGTCGAACAATGAGCGGTGCGTGGGGCGGACGTTGGCGGGCAGTGTGGTTTCGTCCACCGCGAAGCCGTGATTCTGCGAGGTGATCATCACTTGCCCGCTGTCGAGGTCTTGCACGGGGTGGTTGGCGCCGTGGTGGCCGAATTTCATTTTCACGGTTTGGCCGCCGCAGGCGAGGCCGAGCAGTTGGTGGCCGAGGCAGATGCCGAAGATGGGGATGTCGCGCGCGATAAAGTCGCGGATGGTGGCGATGGCGGCGGTCATCGGTTCGGGGTCGCCGGGGCCGTTGGAGAGGAAGATGCCGTCCGGCAGCAGCGCCATGGCCGCATCTGCCGTGGTGTCGGCGGGGACGAGGGTAACGCGGCAGCCGCTCGCGACGAGGAGGCGCAGGATGTTGGCCTTGATGCCGTAGTCGTAGGCGACGACGTGGTATTGCCCGTCGGCGTGTTCCGGGTAGCGGTCGCCGGCCGCGTCCCAGATGCTTTGTCGCCACGGCTGCGCCTCTTTGATGCCGATGCCGCTGGCGAGGTCTTGCCCGCTCATGGACGGATGGGCGCGGGCGGCGGCGATAGCGGCGGTTTCATCAATCTCGCCCGCCATCAGGCAGGCGTTTTGTGTACCGTGGGTACGCAGGCGGCGGGTGATTTCGCGGGTGTCGATGTCGCTGATGCCGATGATGTTGTGCGTGCGCAGATAGTCGCCGAGCGAGCCGTCGGCGCGCCAGGAGCTGTAAGTATCGGGGGCGTCGCGCACGACGAGGCCGGCGGCTTGCAGCGCGGGGGATTCGACATCCAGCGCGTTGACGCCGGTGTTGCCGATGTGCGGGTAGGTGAGGGTGACGATTTGTCCGGCGTAGGACGGGTCGGTGAGGATTTCCTGGTAGCCGGTCATGGCGGTGTTGAAGACGAGTTCGCCGCAGCGGCTGCCCGTGGCACCGATGGCGCGGCCGCGAAACACACTGCCGTCGGCGAGGGCGAGGATGGCGTTGGTCTGCATGATGAAGCCTCTGTTTAGCGCAAAAACGCGCGCATTATACTGCCATGACATTTGCGGGCGACGCTGCTATCCTTGCCGCTCCATTCGTTTCCCGGTCTGCCGCATCATGTTCCGCTACCTCCCGCTTGCCGCCCTTTTCCTGACCATCACCACCTTCGCGCAGAACACGCCCGCAGCGGCCGCTCCCCCGAAAAACGGCAACGCGATTGATCTTACCCTCACCTCCCTCGACAGCGGCAAACCGGATGACGACATTCCCTTTGAGGCGCTGAAAACCTTTGTTGACGTTTTCGATACCGTGAAAAGCAACTACATCGAAACCATCAGCAACGAAGCGCTGATGGAAAAAGCCATTCGCGGCATGCTCGTCCGCCTCGACCCGCACTCCGTTTATATGAACGACAAGGAATACCAGGACTTCGAGCAGCAGAGCGACGGCCAGTACGCCGGCATCGGCGTCGTCCTCGACATCAAGGCAGGCTCGATGCGCGTCGTCTCCGCCATCGAAGGCTCGCCGGCAGCGCGCGCGGGCATCCAGAGCGGTGACATCATCGCCCAGGTGAACGGGCAGAACGTCGCCGACCTCACCCTGAACGAAACCGCCAAACTGTTGAACGGCGAAGCGGGCACCGAAGTCAAAATCATCGTGCAGCGCGGCGACAGCATCGTCGAATACAGCCTGCTGCGCGAAATCATCGCCACCAGCAGCGTCAGTTCGCGGATGCTGAACGACGAATACGCCTACTTGCGTATCAGCCAGTTCCAGGACGACACTACCGAAGCGCTGGAAAAAGAAGTCGCTGCGCTGCGCGTCAAACACACCCTGCGCGGCGCGATTATCGACCTGCGCAACAACCCCGGCGGCTACCTCGACAGCGCCGTGGCAACCGCCGACCTCTTCCTTAACAGCGGCCCCATCCTCTACGTGCGCGGCCGCGACCCCGACCAGGAAGAACAATACCTCGCCAGCGACGGCGACATCCTCGCCGGCCTCCCCATCGTCGTGCTGGTGGACGAAGGCTCGGCATCAGGCTCGGAAATCGTCGCCGGCGCCCTGCAAGACCAGCGCCGCGCCGTCATCGTCGGCCAGCCGACCTTCGGCAAAGGCAGCGTGCAGACCGTCATCCCGCTCTACCACGGCGGCGCGGTCAAACTCACCACCGCGCACTACTACACCCCGTCCGGCAACTCCATCCAGGCCAAAGGCATCACCCCGCAAGTCATCCTTACCCCGCTGCGCGTGCAGCAGGCGGAAGGCGAAAGCATCAGCGAGCGGGAAAGCTCGCTGCCCTATCACCTCGTCAACCCCGCCGGACAGGCCGCCGCACAGACCGCGCAAAACCCCGACCTCGCCACACAGGACTTCGCCCTCTACGAAGCGCTGAACGTGCTGAAAACCATGGCCATCCTGCAAGCAACCATCGCCCCGGAAACGCAACTGCCGGCGAACGGCGCGCCGGGCGGCGAACAAAAGGCGGACACGACGGCGGCAGGGGACAAACCCGCAGAAAAGACGGAAAACGGAACCGCCGATAAGGCAAATGCCCCGAAAATCCCGGCGGGCTTCGGCCGCTAGACGGGAAACGACGCGCGCCGCTTCCTGCGCCGGGGTTTCGCCGGAAGCTTTGAGGTCATCAGCGGTAAGCCGGATATGGAAATGTCGGGGTTGATGGCACCATCGTCAAAGTTCACCGCCCGGCCGGAACCCACCTGGTGGCTGGCCGGGGTGCGAGGTGGTGCCATTGGTTCGTGGCGGGCGTGTCCGTTCAGGCGTCTGCCGTCGTCGTCTCCGGCGGCAGCGGGCGCAGGTGCAGGCTGATAAGCTGGCGGCGGTTGGCCTTGCTCACGATCGCCTGCCAGCCGCCGAGGTCGGCGCTTTCGCCGATGTCCGGCATTTTGCCGAGGATGTGTTGGATGTAGCCGCCGATGGTGTCGGCGTCTTCGTCGGAGAGGTCGGTGCCGAAGGTCTCGTTAAAGGTGTCGATGGGCGTCAGCGCCTGCACCTGATAGCTGCCGTCGCTGTTGGCGATGATGGGCGCGGCGGCGATTTCGTCGTGTTCGTCGTCGATTTCGCCAACGATTTCTTCGATGACGTCTTCGATGGTGACGAGGCCGGAGAGGTTGCCGTATTCGTCGATGACGAGCGCCATGTGGTTGCGGTTGGTTTTGAAGTCGCGCAGCATCGCGTCCAGCGGTTTGCTTTCGGGGACGATGGTTGCCGGGCGCAGCATTTCCGGGATGGTCGCCGGCAGCGGGCGGCCGAAGGCGCAGGGCAGGAGGTCTTTGGAGAGGAGGATGCCGCGTATTTGTTCGTGGGTTTCGTCCACCACCGGGTAGCGCGAGTGGCCGGATTCGGTGATGACGGCGAAGATGTGTTCCAGCGTCCAGTGTTCTTCGATGAGGATGATTTGTCCGCGCGGCACCATGATGTCGCGCACGCGGGTGTCGTCGATGCTGAGCAGGCGTTCAATCATCTGCGCGCTGTCTTCGCCGATTTGCTGCTGCGCGCGCGCCTGTTGCAGGAGGTCGCGGATGGCGTCGGCGATGTTTTCGGGGGCTTCGCTGTTGTTCCAGAGGGCGGTCAGGCGGCTGAGCAGGGATTGGTTCTTGGGTTCCTGGTGGTCTTCGTTCATGGCGGGGCGGGTCGTTTGCGATGGCGGTTATTGTAGTCAAATATCCGGCAAGCCGTAATGTTCAGGCGGTTTGCCGTTTTTTCGGGTAATACCTGCGTACTGCCGCCGTCGTCGGCGCGGGGTCGGGTTCTGCCATCTGCCGCATTTCCGGGTTGAGGTCGAGTTTGGCAAAGAGGGCGGCGTCGCGGTCTTCCGCCGGGTTCGGCGTGGTCAGCAGTTTGCAGCCGTAGAAGATGCTGTTCGCGCCCGCCATGAAGCACAGCGCCTGCATTTGTTCGTTCATGCTTTCCCTTCCTGCGGAGAGGCGCACGGCGCTTGCGGGCATCATGATGCGGGCGACGGCGATGACGCGGATGAAGTCGAAGGGTTCGAGGTCGTCCGCCTGCGCCAGCGGTGTGCCCTTGACGCGCACGAGCTGGTTGATGGGCACGCTTTCCGGCGGCGGGTCGAGGTTGGCGAGCTCAACCAGCATACTGAGGCGGTCGTCGTCTGCTTCGCCCATGCCGAGGATGCCGCCGGAGCAGATTTTCATGCCGGCGTTGCGCACGTGTTGCAGGGTGTGCAGGCGGTCGTCGTAGTTGCGGGTGGTGATGATTTCGCCGTAGTAGCGGCGGCTGGTGTCGAGGTTGTGGTTGTAGTAGTCGAGCCCGGCGTCGGCGAGCGTCTGCGCTTTGGTTTCATCGAGCATGCCGAGGGTCATGCAGGTTTCGAGCCCCAGCGCCTTGACGCGGCGCACAACTTCGACGAGGTACGGCATGTCTTTGTCTTTCGGGTCGCGCCACGCCGCGCCCATGCAGAAGCGGGTCGCGCCCTGCGCCCGGGCGCGTTCGGCGGCGCTGACGATGTCGTCGATTTTCAGCAGGGTTTCGCGGGCGACGCCGGTGTGGTAGCGCGCGCTTTGCGGGCAGTATTTGCAGTCTTCGGGGCAGGCACCGGTCTTGATGGAGAGCAGGGTGCTGATCTGGATGTGCTGCGGGTCGTGATGGGCGCGGTGCACGGTTTGCGCCTGATAGAGCAGTTCCATGAAGGGCAGTTGGTAGAGGGCTTGCGCGCGGGCGAGGGTCCAGCGGGGCATGGTTTTGACCTGTGGGGATGGGGCGCTAAGTGTACAATGCGACTTCCCTGTTTTTCAGGGGTTCCCACCACTTTCAGCGAGGATTTTTATGGACTCTATCAAGACCCGCGCCGCCGTTGCCTGGGCGCCGAAACAGCCGTTGGTTATCGAAGAACTGGATTTGATGCCGCCGCAGAAGGGCGAAGTGCTGGTGCGCATTGTCGCCAGCGGCGTCTGCCACACCGACGCCTACACCCTGGACGGGCTGGACGCGGAAGGCGTCTTCCCCTGCGTCCTCGGTCACGAGGGCGCGGGCATCGTCGTCGCGGTCGGCGAAGGCGTGAGCAGCGTCAAGCCCGGTGACCACGTCATCCCGCTTTACACCGCCGAATGCGGCGAATGCGAGATGTGCAAGTCGGGCAAGACCAACCTCTGCTCGGCGGTGCGCGCCACCCAGGGCAAAGGCCTGATGCCCGACGGCACGGTGCGCTTCTTCAAGGACGATCAGCCGATTTACCACTACATGGGCTGCTCGACCTTCTCCGAATACACCGTGGTCGCCGAAGTCAGCCTCGCCAAAATCCAGCCGGAAGCGGATTTGCACGAAGTCTGCCTGCTCGGCTGCGGGGTGACGACCGGCATGGGCGCAGTCATCAAGACGGCGAAAGTGCAGGCGGGCGACAGCGTCGCCATCTTCGGCCTCGGCGGTATCGGCCTTGCCGCCGTTATCGGTGCGCGCATGGTCGGTGCGGGGCGCATCATCGGCATCGACACGAATCCGGACAAATTCGCGATGGCGCGCAAACTCGGCGCGACCGACTGCATCAACCCGCGCGACTACGACAAACCCATCCAGGACGTCATCATCGAACTGACCGGCGGCGGCGTGGACTACTCCTTCGAGTGCATCGGCAACGTGGACGTGATGCGTTCTGCGCTCGAATGCTGCCACAAAGGCTGGGGTGAATCCGTCATCATCGGCGTCGCCCCGGCGGGCGCGGAAATCCGCACCCGGCCGTTCCAGCTCGTTACCGGCCGTGTCTGGCGCGGTTCGGCCTTCGGCGGCGTCAAAGGGCGCAGCGAACTGCCCGGCATCGTCCAGCAATACCTCGACGGCAAATTCGCCCTCAGCGACTTCATCACCACCACCATGCCGCTCGACGACATCAACCGCGCCTTCGACCTGATGCACGAAGGCAAAGCCATTCGCAGCGTCATCCACTACTGAGGCCGCCATGCACACCCTGAGCGAACACAAATGCTTCGGCGGCCTGCAACTGCGCGTCCGCCACCCCTCCGCCGCCAACCACTGCGAGATGACCTACTCGCTCTACCTGCCGCCGCAAGCGCTGGCGGGCGGGCGCGTGCCGCTGCTCTACTGGCTCTCCGGCCTCACCTGCACCGACGAAAACTTCACCCAGAAAGCCGGGGCGCAGCGCTACGCCGCCCAATACGGCCTCGCCCTCGTCATGCCCGACACCTCGCCGCGTGGCGGGGACGTCCCCGACGACCCTGCCTACGACCTCGGCCAGGGCGCGGGCTTCTACCTCAACGCCACGCAAACCCCGTGGGCGCAGCACTACCACATGTACGACTACATCACGGCAGAACTGCCCGCCCACCTCGCCGCGCACTACCCGCTCGATGGCCGTGCGGGTATCGCCGGACACAGCATGGGCGGGCACGGCGCGCTGCAAATCGCCCTGAAAAACCCCGCGCGCTACGCCGCCGTATCCGCCTTCGCGCCCATCGTCAACCCGGGCGACACCCCGTGGGGACAAAAAGCCTTCGCCGCCTACCTCGGCGATAACAAGAGCGCCTGGCGCGATTGGGACAGCACCGCGCTGCTCGCCACCGCCCGCGCGCAACACCTGCCCATCCGCATTGACGCGGGCGATGCCGACGAATTCCGCCCGCGCGAAATCCGCTGCGAAACCTTCGTGGACGCCGCCCGGCAAGCGGGCTACCGCGTGGATTACCACCTGCACCCCGGCTACGACCACAGTTACTACACCATCGCCAGCTACATCGGCGCGCATATCGTCTTCCACGCTGAAGCACTGGGGCTGGAAAAGCCGTAAGACGAACCGCCGCTGGGCGGCACCCACAACCGCCGCCGCCCGGCGGGATAA
This sequence comes from uncultured Cardiobacterium sp., assembly GCF_938028825.1. Lineage (GTDB taxonomy): Bacteria > Pseudomonadota > Gammaproteobacteria > Cardiobacteriales > Cardiobacteriaceae > Cardiobacterium. Next base: position 44,413 of record NZ_CALIZP010000076.1, read on the forward strand.
ATACCGGCTTCTCAGCCAACACGACACATGGCCGGATTTTCCGGCGCCGCCCGGATGTCAACAGCCCCTAACCGAAGCGGGCCAGCCGGTAGGGGCTGAGGTCAATGGCCGGAGTTTCGCCGTGGTATAGCGCGCCGATGAGTTCGGCGGTGAGCGCCGCCTGGGTCAGGCCCAGGTGCTGGTGGCCGAAGGCGAGGAGCAGGCGGTCCCGGCGGTCAATGACCGGCAGGCTGTCGGCGGTGGTCGGACGGCAGCCCATCCAGGGGGCGGCGTCGCGCTCGTCCAGCGGGCGGCGCAGCAGTCTGTTGGCCAGCGGCAACAGGTTGTGGGCGCGGGCCATGTTGGCCGGGGCAGTGAGTCCGGCATATTCAACGGTGCCCGCCAGGCGCAGGCCGTGGGCCATCGGGGTCATGACGAAGCTGTGGTCAATGCTCGACAGCGGGCGGCGCAGGCGGCCGGGTTCGTGCGGCAGCATGAGGTGATAGCCGCGTTCGGTGTCGAGAGCGACTTTGCCCACGCCGAGCTGTTGGATGAAGGGCTTGCTGTAGGCGCCGGTGCAGAGAATGAGGGTGGCGCCGGGGTGGCTGTTGCCGGCGTCGTCGTGCAGGGTGTAGCCGTCTTCGGTGCGGGTGATGTGGCGGATGCGGCAGTGTTCGCGGATGTCGCCCCCGGCGGCGCGCAGGGCGTCCGCCAGTGCCCGGCCGATGGCGGCGAGGTCGCTGATGTGGGCGGATTCGGGGTAGTAGAGGCCGCCCTGCTGGTCTTCTGCCAGTGCAGGTTCGTAGTCGGACAGGGCGGCGCGCGGGATGTGTTCGCAGGCCAGGCCAAGGGCACGGTTTTTGGCGGCCTGGTCGGCCAGGCCGGCAGCGGTTTTGGCGCGACTGGCAACGTGCAGGATACCGTCCCGGTGGACGTATTGCCGGAGGGGGACGCGCGCGGCGAGCCGTTCCCAGGCGGCCACGCTCTGGCGGTTGAGCTGGTACAGGGCGTGGTGAATGTGCCGGTAGCGCTTGGGGGTCATGTTGGCGACCATGCGGCAGCCGAAGGGAATGAGGCGGGGCAGGTAGCGCCAGTCAATGCGTAGGGGCCCGAGCGAGTTAAGCAGCAGGGCGGGCAGGCGCGCGAGGGTGGCCAGGTTGGCGACGGGGTAGTTGTATTCGGCGGCCAGGTGGCCGGCGTTGCCGCTGGAGGCGCCACCGAGAATGGTGTGGGCGTCGATGAGAACGGTGGCAACGCCGCGCTGTTGCAGGTTGTAGGCGATGGTGAGGCCGATTATGCCGCCGCCGAGGATGAGGGTGGGTTGGGTCATGGGGAGTCCATTATTTAAGTAGGTTGGGGCGTAATTATTCCACTGGGCCGGCTAGTACAGTTCCACGTCCAGTTCACCTTTTTCCATGCGCCGCAGCTTGGCGAGGTTGTCCGCGCTGATGGGGATGCCCTGGGTAGCAGCGGCAGCACGGGCGGCATAGCGGCGTTGGGATGGCAGGCGTGCGCCCTGGTCACGGATGGCATCCAGCAGAGCCCGGCTGTGGGCTTCGTAATCGGCGGCGCCAAAGGCGGTCGGGTCGAGGGCGATGATGAGTTCACCGTGTAGCGGGGCCAGGCCACGGCCACCGTCGGCTTCGCTGCTTTCGCTGCTGAGCAGGTCGCCTATCCAGACGGCGGCCAGCAGTTCAATCATGGTGGCAATGGCCGAGCCCTTGTAGCCGCCGAAGGGCAGCAGGGCCCCGCCGTCGAGGACAGCGGCGGCGTCGTTGCTGGGTTGGCCGTCGCGGTCAATGCCCCAGCCGTCGGGCAGGGGTTTGTTATCGAGGCGGTAGAGTTCCACTTCGCCGCGCGCGATGACGGAGGTGGCAAAGTCGAAGACATAGGGGCGGTCGTCGCCGGTGGGCCAGCCGAAGGCCAGCGGGTTGGTGCCGAAGAGTTTGCGAATGCCGCCGGCCGGGGCGACGTAGGCGTTGCTGGGACACATGGCCAGCGCGCCCAGCCCCTGGTGGGTGAGGGCTTCCACTTCGGGCCAGAGGGCGGCCAGGTGCAGGCAGTGGTTGATGGCCAGGGCGGCCAGACCGTAGCGCCGCGCTTTGGCGGCCAGCAGCGGCAGGCCCTGGGCGCTGGCCAGCGGGGCAAATTCACCGCCGGCGTCGATTTTGGTGATGGGTTTGTCGGCCGCATCGGCGATGACGGGCGCCTTTTCACCCGTGGCCAGGCCGGCGCGGCGACTTTTGAGGACGCCGGCCAGGCGGTAGATGCCGTGCGAGCGGCACTGGTCGCGTTCGGCCTGAGTCATGGTGTGGGCGATGGCGGCGGCGTGGGCGGCGTTGTAGCCGCCCGCTTGCAGGACGCCCGTAAGCAGAGCGTGTAGCTGGTCATAGCTGAGGTAGGTGTCGGTCATGGCGGTTCCTCCGGTTAAACCATGTAGTCGTCCACGTCGTCGGCGATTTCTTCCATTTCTTCGTCGTCGATGGTCTGCGGGCCGTGCGGGTCTTTCGGCACGAACCAGCCAAGGGCGGCGAAGATGAGGCCGACCGCCGGCGAGAGCCAGCAGAAGAGGGCAAAGGGCGCATAGATAAAGGTGCTCAGGCCAAGGGTGGTGGTAACGAAGACGCCGCCGTTATTCCAGGGAATGAGCGGCGAAACGATGGTGCCCCAGTCTTCAATGGTGCGCGAGAGTATGGCGCGGTCGTAGCCCATTTCGGCGTATTTGCTTTTCATCAGCCGGCCGGGCAGAACGAGCGAGGTGTAGATTTCGCCCGCCACCATGCCGACGGTGAGAACAATCATGGCGGTGGTCGCCACCAGGCTGAAGCGCGATTTGATGAGAACTTTAAGTTTGCCGAGTATGGCGCGGAAGGTGCCGTAGGTTTCCAGAGCGCCGATGAAGGCCAGCGAGAGCATCATCATGGTGATAACCCAGGTCATGGACATGATGCCGCCCTTGGAAAGCAGTTTGTCCACATATTCCTGGTCGGTCTGCGCCTTGTAGCCGTTCATGAGAATGTCGGACACGCGGCTGATACTCTCACCCTGGTAGCAGACGGCGATAAGCACGGCGAGGAAAATGCCGGTGCAGAGGGTGCCGGTTACGGAATATTTGCGAAAGCCCATGGCGATGACGAACAGCGCCGGCACCAGGGTAATGAAGCCGGTTTTGTAATGGCCCGCGATGGCGGTCTGGAACATGGCGCGGGTCTGGTTGGCGATTTCGCCCGCGTCCCCCTGGTAGTGGCGGCTGACCAGCGCGTAGATGATGATGGTGAGGGTATAGGCGACGGTGGTGTTCGGCAGCATGGATTTAATGTGCGACCACACGTCGGTGCCGGCCACGGCCGGGGTCAGGTTGGTGGTATCCGACAGCGGCGACATTTTGTCGCCAAAGAACGAGCCGGAGCAGATGGCGCCGATGGTCCAGTAGTTCGGAATGCCGAGGGCATCACCGATGCCGAGCATGGCGAGGCCGACCGTGCCGAGGGTGCCCCAGGAGGTGCCGGTGGCCAGCGAGACGATGGTGGTCAGAATGCAGGTGGCCGGCAGGAAGATGCTCGGGCTGATGATGTCGAGGCCGAATTTCAGCACCGTCTGCACCGTGCCGGCGGCGATGGAGGCGGCAATCATCATGCCGACGCAGAGAATGATGATGGTGGTCGGCAGTGCCACTTTCATCACGCGGTACATGTTCTTTTCCATCTCCGCCCACTTGCGCCCCTTCAGCGCCATGAAGATGCCGGTGATGCAAATGCCGATAATCAGCGGAATGTGCGGGGTGTAGTCCTTGAAGATAAAGAACTGCACCATGAGGATGGCGACGGTGATGGACAGCGGCGCGACTTCAAAGCGAAAGGAATAGTCGCTGCGGTTTTTGTATGAGCTGAACAGCATAAGCACTCCTGGTTGACGTTCACCTGCATACTGCTATAAGTCAGGATGATAAGCAACAACTAGCAAATAAAAACACATCCTTCCACACACGATTGCACGGAGAAACGCGGAAAACAGCAAACATTCACGAATAACGGCGCAGTTTTCCATCCTTGCCGCAGAACATATTGGCCGCCCGGCGGGATAATGCCAAAATCAAAAAATAACTTGCCGTAGAGCGGGCTTTATCCCGCCGAAATCATGCGGATGGCGGGCTAAAGACCGTCCTGTGAACGTCATTTTATTTCCCGGGATTGGTATAACGCATGGCGCAAAAAAAACAGGCTGACGTGTGTCAGCCTGTTTTTGCATTCGTCGCTGCCGGTTATTGGGCGGCGGCTTTGCTGATGGCGGCGGTGTCCATGATGCCGCGTGAGATATGCAGTGCCTCCGGCAGGGCAACGATGCCCACCACCAGTACTTTGCCGTCGGGGTGGATGGCACCGTCTTTGGCTTTGCCGCATTCGCCCCAGCACAGCACTTTGTTGACTCTGCCGAGTTCGGCTTCGCCCATTTTTACGGCACTGTTGTCGGCGACGAGGTCCGGCTTGCCGTATTCTTTGCTCAGCTTGTCCACTTGCGCCTGTATGGCTTTATTCACTGCCGCTGAATCGACGCCTTTCGGCAGTGGTTCTTGCTGCGGATAGCCCGCGCTGATGACGGCGTTGTCCAGCATCACGGAAAGGGGTTGTTTGCCGGTCGGCGCGCAGTTGATGGTGGTGAATGATGCGGCCGGTATGTCTTTTGCTTCTTGGTAACCGGGGCAACTTTTGTTCAGCACTTGTGTTACTTGCGCACGAGTCATGCCCAGTTTGATACCGCCGACGGCGATTTTGCCGGCATCCGTGGCCGCGCCGACGGTGTGGGCGAGAAGCAGGGCGCAGGTGAAGGTGAGGGTTTTTTTCATGTTTTCTCCAAGTAGTAAGGAAGCCGCCGGAAGGCGGCGCGGTTATTTTCCCATGTAGGCGGGGTAATTGAAGGGGGCTTGTTGTATTCGCAAGAAAGCCGGTTTTATTCCGCTTGAACCTGTATTGCAATTTCCATGGGACTCCTTCTGCTGCATCTTGCTTAACGGCAATCTCACATTGGCATTCCACTGCAAAATTCAAAGAATTGGCAATGAAACACAAACGGTGGGCTTCGTGGTGCAGGGCTTTGGCTTGTTCAATGTACTGTGCCTGGGTGATGGTTACCCGTGGCCGCAAGGTGGCCTTGATAAATCTGCCCGGCCGGGCGCTGTCGCCTTCGTCCATCACGGCTTCTGCGTTGTCGGTGTAGGCGGTTACGGTAATGCCTGCGGCGCTGCACAGGTGCAGATACCAGAGTTTGTGGCAGGCGGAGATGGCCGCAAGCAGCATATCTTCGGGATTGTGGCGGTTTTTGTCACCGCGAAAGGCGGGGTCTGACGAGCCAAACAGGTCGGGCTTGCCGGCGATTTTGACGGTGTAATCGCGTGAATAGGCGGTGTAGGACGCGGTACCTTTGCCCAAATTACCCGTCCATTCCACGATGGTGCTGTAGGTGTGTGGTGTTTATTCATAAAGATTCTCCCAAATCAAGCAAGCGAGGATGGCACTTCTTGTACCAGTCTCAAAAATGAAGCCGGGAAGCGGCGCTGCCCGACCCGTGCGTGTGCACGGGGGCGGAATTGGCGCGGATACTGACCCATCCCCCGCACGAACAATACATCTGGGCGGTTTTTTCCGCGTTCGCGCCCGGCATTGTCCCGCAGCAAATCGACTTGCAGACCCTGCCCGATGCGGAAAGCGCCGGATTCTGGCAGGGCGACCACGTGCCGCAGCATCCGCAGGCATCCTTCGAAATCGTTTGTTGGGACAGTACCTGCACCCTGTTTATCGGGCTGCCTGATAAATTGGCACGGCGGTTGATTACCGCCTTCCCCGATTGCCGCCGCTTGGTATATAGCTAATGGATTTCATTTTTCATACAGATCCTAAATAGCTTGTCGATATCATTTATTCGCAACTTATTATGAATGGATTTAACCCATGCCCACTTATGCTCAATAGGGTTAAGATCAGGGCTATAAGGCGGAAGCCATAGTATTCCATGCCCATTCTCTTTCAATAAATTACTGATTTCTTCGCTTT
>NZ_CALIZP010000077.1 GCF_938028825.1 uncultured Cardiobacterium sp.
GTCTGTCTGTCTGTCTGTCTGTCTGTCTGTCTGTCTGTCTGTCTGTCTGTCTGTCAAGTATTGTTTGCCGCTTTCGTCAAATGTCAAGAGGTAATCGCGGTAATAGTTGTATTGTTGCTTTCTAAGGTGCAATTCTGCTTCCAGCGTAGCTTCCAGCTCGGTGAATTTGTCAAGTATTTTTACGATTTTTTGCTGGATTTCCAGGGGTGGGATGGGGATAGCCAATATAGCTAAATCTTTTGGATAAACATGTGGAACTCCTGATCCCTTCTTCAGATTATGAATTTTTTCCTGATTTTGCAAAAGGAAATGATAAGTGTAGCGAGTGTTTAATATATTGAGGCTTGGTTTTATCGAGAAGGCGTCGCTTACAAAAATTGGTTCATTCCAATACATAACAAATCCTGCATACGCACCACTTCCCGCAATAGTAATGGTTTCACCTATACGATTTGCTTCATTATGATAATAAGCTGGTTGTTGTCCTCCACTAATTACGGGAATCCCGCCATCAACTGCAACTTTAGCAGTAATAATAGATCCTCTTTTTAATTCAGCAACTTCCCCCAACAGCTTCCACTCCACCGTCATATTTTGCACTAATGCCATCAGGTTTTTAGCTTCGTCTTGAGGATTCATGATGTTTTGCCTCCTTTTTGTTTTTTTCCTGTGGTCAGTTGTTTTTGCGCTTTTTCCAGTTGCTGGATGCTTTTTTCCGGTGTCGGCTGTTCTTCTGGCATGGTGCCGCCGAGTTCGGCGATGGTTTGCCGCACTTTTCGCCCGACTTCGAAATGTGCCTGATTGGCCTGTGTCTTGCCCTTGATGTGGTCACGGCGCAGTTTTTCTTCGGTTTGGGTAGCGCGGAAGAGTTTGGCGGCCAGCTCGCTGGCGTTCATGTGATCCAGTATTTTCTGGCTCTTTTTCAGCCCTTTGCGTTTGTGGATGCCCTGGTTGTCCAGACCGCCGTAAAGTCCTTTATAGCCGTGGTTCTGAAAGGTGGCGTATTCCACGGGTTTTTCCACGCCTGCTTCTTTGGCGGCAGCGGCCAGATCGCTGTTGTGGGTGCGGATTTGTCCGCGCAGCAGCAGGCGCTGTTTGTCTTCGCTGAGTTGGCGGAAGGTTTCCGTGTCTTGCAATTCCTGGCGGCGGGTCTGCACGGCAAAGTAGGTCTGCCCGGCGGCGATGACGTTTTTGTTCGGGTCGCCGTTTTGTACGATCAGGTAGCAGGCATAGCGGGAAAGGTGGAAGTCTGTCTGTTGCCGCTGTGCGCCTGAGCCAATGACGACCATTTTAACCGTGCGGTTAAAATGGTCTGCGACCGCATAGCCGGACTGTGCGCAGGCAGTTTGCGCTTTCGTAATGACTGCCATGAATTTTTGCCAGGTGGAATAGTCAAGCAGGTGTTGCAAATCCCTTGCTGACCAGTATTCGTTGCCCGCCGCATCGGTTTGGCGGGCGTTTTCAAAGGGGCTTGTGGCCATTTTTCGTTTCCGTTGTGTTTGGGTTGAACTTGCAAGAATGGCTTGCAAGTTACCGTTTTTCGCAGGGTGAAGCCCGCGTAGCATTACTGTGGTGGGCTGAAACCCACCCTACGGCAGGTTATTTTTGTTTTTGGTGTCATGCCTCTATCTCCGCGATGACTTCATCTATCTCGCGGCGCAGTTGGTCGATTTTGGCGACGGTGGCGCGGATGTCGGCGTTGAGTTGCGTGATGTCGATGATTTCGCGGGTGTCTTCGGCTTCAACGTAGCTGCTCACCGCCAGGTTGTAGTCGTTGGCGCGGATGGTTTCTTGTGCGATGTTGCAGGCGATGTGCGGCACGTCGGCTTTTGCAGCGAAGTGTTGCAGGATTTGTTCGATGTGTTCGGCGGTGAGGATGTTGTTGTTGGTTTCTTTTTTGAAGTAGCGGCCGGCGTCGATGAATTGGATGGTGGTGTCGGTTTTGTGTCTGGAAAGCACCAGGATGTTGACGGCGATGGTGGTGCCGAAGAAGAGGTTGGGCGCGAGGGCGATGACGGTTTCGACGTAGTTGTTATCCACCAGGTAGCGGCGGATTTTCTGCTCCGCCCCGCCGCGATAGAAGATGCCGGGGAAGGAGACAATGGCGGCGCGGCCCTTGGCGGAGAGGTAGCTGAGGGCGTGCAGGATAAAAGCGAAGTCGGCTTTGGATTTTGGCGCGAGGATGCCGGCAGGAGCGAAGCGGTCATCGTTAATCAGGGTGGGGTCGTCGCTGCCGATCCAGTTGAGGGAATAGGGCGGGTTGGAGACGATGGCGTCAAAGGGTTTGTCGTCCTTGAGTTGCGGGTTGAGCAGGGTGTCGCCGAGGGCGAGGTGGAATTTGTCGTAGTTGATGTTGTGCAGGAACATGTTCATGCGGGCGAGGTTGTAGGCGGTGTGGTTGATTTCCTGCCCGAAGAAGCCTTCTTCGATTTTGTGTTCGTCGAACTGTTTTTTTGCCTGCAACAGCAGAGAGCCAGAGCCGCAGGCGGGGTCGTAGATTTTGTTCACGCTTTCCTGCCCGAAGAGGGCAAGGCGGGCAATCAGTTGCGAGACGTTCTGCGGGGTGAAAAATTCGCCGCCGGATTTGCCCGCGTTGGCGGCGTAGTTGGAAATCAGGTATTCGTAGGCATCGCCGAAGAGGTCAATGTGATGGTCTTCAAAACTGCCAAAATCGAGCTCCGCCACGCCTTTGAGAACGGCGGCAAGGCGTTTGTTTTTGTCGGCGACGGTGCTGCCAAGGCGGTTGCTGGTGGTGTCGAAGTCGTCAAAGAGACCTTTGATTGCCGCTTCGGACGGGTAGCCGGAAGCGGATTTTTCAATGGCGCTGAAGATGGCTTTCAGCTCGGTATTGAGCTGGTCGTTCTTGTGGGCATGAGCGGCGACGTTGCAAAAGAGCTGGCTGGGGTAGATGAAGTAGCCTTTGGTTTTGACGGCGTTATCCTTGATTTCCGGGGTGATGATGTCGTCGGTCATGGCGGCATAGCCGACACTGGCATCGCCACCCTGGATGTAGTCGGTGAAATGCTCGCTGATGAAGCGGTAGAAGAGGGTGCCAAGGACGTATTGTTTGAAGTCCCAGCCGTCCACGGCGCCGCGCACGTCGTCGGCGATTTTCCAGATGTGGCGGTGTAGTTGGGCGCGTTGTTGGCTCGCTGTCATGGGGGTTCCTGTGCTGTGGGTTCGGGGATGGGCATTATAGGAGGGCATCAGGCGGCGGTAGCGGAATCCGGCGCGGCCTGATGTGCATCTCTGCCCGCTGCTTTCGCGGTGGTGCCGGGACAGGTTACAGACGGTGTCGCCGCGCGATCACCCAACGTCGATGATGCTTCCGGGGTGAAGGCACCTCGCGCCGCTTGACGCCGATGTCTGCAAGGCAATGGAAGGGGCGGGGAAGTGCGGTCAAGATGAAAACGGGCGGCGGGTGTCAGGGATGCGCGGCGTCGCCCAGTTCTGCCGCCCGGCAGGGGTTGTGCCGCAGCAGGATGGCGGCACACGCGGCGGGGTCGGCGCAGTTTTCGCAGCCGTCCGCGTCGCGCACGTAGATGCCTGCCGTCCGGTGGCATTCGAGTTTGGCGGCCAGCATGGTTTGCAAGCTGTCATAGCACACCCAGTCGCCCTGGTAGAGGAAATGCACGCGGCCGTGGGCCTGCGCCTGCACATGGCATTCCACCGCATAGCATTCGCCCTCGAAGCAGAAGACGGGCAGCAGGTGCGGCGGGTAGGGGACGAAGTCCGCCTCTTCTTCCTGCGCCGGGGCGGTGGCGGGGGAAGCATCGGGCGGCGTCATGTCGCGATTGACGCTGCACATGGCAGCATTGACATCATTCCATAATGCCCGTTCCGCCAGCGCTTCTTCCAGCGTCATGAAGGCGTGGTAGTTAAAGAGCGGTGTGTTCGGCGCGCCCTCTTCGGTCGCCGTACTGCCATTGCGCCATTGGTACAGCGTGAACCATTCTTCCGGCGGCTGCCATGCGAAACCGGCAGCGCGTAACCGGGCAGTCAGGGCGGCGCGCGACAGCCCGGGTTGCAGCGCTGCCGGATAGGCGGGGTCATGCTGCGCAGCAATGGCGGCGAGTTGTGCGAGGATGGCGGACAGTGGCATGGGGTTGTTCTCCTAAAAAAGAAGCCGGATGGTGTCCGGCTTCGGTGATGCGGCGGGTCAGTGCAGTACGCGCTTCATCAGGTTTTCGATCGGCGCAATCAGGTAGGTGTCGCGCCAGATTTTTTCGCGCGCCGCCCAGCAGACGAGCCACAGCGCGATGTACAACGGCCACGGCGCGTGGATGACGGTCAGCCAGGCGGTGAGGGCGATCGCCCACGCCCACGGGTAGTTGGCATAGAAACGCGGGATGAGGATGCACGCTGCAAGGAACAGCAAGACGATGATGATGCTCATGAAAACTCCTTCGGAAAAAGCGGGCGCAAGGATAGCACGCGGCGCATCTGCGGGTGATGCCGGATTCAGCGCGGCGTGCGAAAGCGCCACTGCACGCAGGCAAAGAGCACGCTGCCCGCGAGCGCCAACGCCGCTCCGGCGAGGCCGATAAATGCCAAATCGCCGTGCTGCATCACCAGCCGCCCGATGAGCGCGCCGCCGCCGATGCCGATGTTGTAGATACCGGAATAAATGGCAGTGGCGACGTCGGTCGCATCCGGCGCGAGGCGCAGTACGCGCACTATCAGTGCGAGGCCGAGGGCGGCAATGCCGATGCCCCAGCAGAAGACCAGCGCGAACAGTGCCGGCGGTGAGGCGCCGAGCGGGCGCAAGAGCAACAGGGCGGCGCAGAGCAGCGCGATGGCGCAGGTGAGGAAACGGGTCGGCATGCGTGTGTGCAGGCGGGCGAAGAGCACGCTCGCCACCATGCCGGAGAGACCGAAGACGAGGAGCAGCGCTGTTGTCGCGCCTTCGCCGAGGTGGCTGAATTGGCTGGCGAACGGTTCGATGTAGCTGTAAGCGGTGAAGTGAGCGGCGATGATGAGGGCAGTGAAGGCGTAGAGACCGAGCAGCAGCGGGCGGCGCGGCAGCAGCAGAAAGACGGCGAGCATCACGGCGGCAGCGGCGATGGCAATCAGCGCAAATGTCGCCCGCCAGCCGAGCCACTGCCCGATAAGGCGGCCGAGCGGCAGGCCGAGCACAGTCGCCAGCGCCGTGCCCATCGACAGCCAGCCGATGGCCTGTTGCTGTTTGCCCGGTGGCGCGAGGCGTACCGCCAGTGCGGTGGTAATCGCCCAAAATATGGCATGCGCCAGCGCCACGCCGATACGCGAGACGAGCAGCACGCCGAAATTCCATGCCAGCGCACTGAGCACATGACTGGCGATGAAGAGGGTAAAGAGGGCGAGCAGCAGGCCGCGCCGCTCCAACTTTGTCAGCAGCAGCATGCAGGGCAGGGAGGCGAGCGAAACGACCCAGGCATAGACGGTCAGCATCACTCCGGTCTGCGCCGCGCTCATGCCGAAACCGGCGCCGATATCAGAGAGCAGCGCGATGGGGGTGAATTCGGTGGTATTGAAAACGAAGGCGGCGATGGCGAGGGTCAGCACGCGTGACCAGGCAAGGCGGCGTGCGGTGTGATGCAAGGATGAGGGGAGATTGTGTTCGGGCGGCATTATTGTTCTCCTGAGCGGAAGGGACGTGGGAAGTGGATGGCGCGGTCACGCTGCGTCAGGCGGTAGCCCATCGCGTTACGGCCGAAGCCGCCGCTGGTCATACCGTCTTCGCGCAACAGCCCCGCGTCCAGGGTGCGTTTGCGGAAGGCGCTTTTGTCAAGTTCCCTGCCGAGGATGATTTCATAAACGCGCTGCAACTGCGGCAGGGTGAAGGGTTCTGCCAGCAGAAAGGCGGGCAGCGAAGTGTATTCCACTTTGCTGCGCAGACGCGCCAGGGCGGTGCGCAGAATATCGTTGTGGTCAAAAGCCAAGGGCTGTGCGCAGGCGGCATCAGCCTGCGGCCAGGCGGCGGCATCGGGCGGCGGTGGCACCAAAGCAAAATAAACGTGTGTCGCCGTCCAGCCGCGCGGGTCGCGGGTGGCGCTGCCCCAACTGCCGAGCTGTTCCAGATAGGGCGCGGCGAAGCCCGTTTTTTCGCGCAGTTTGCGCAGGGCGCAGTCGTAGAGGGTGGCATCGCGGGCGATGTCAATGTAGCCGCCGGGCAGGCAGGGCGTGGCGGGGTAGGGTTCGTTCGGATCGGGCGGGCGGCGGCTGAGGAGGACGCGCAGGGCACTGTCGGCGACGGTGAAAATCACCACATCGACGGTGGTGTACGGTTGCGGGAAAGCGGTCGGGTTCATGGCGGGATAACGGCGGAAAACAGGAGTGGTATTCTACAACTCCCCTTCCCGTCAGGAGTACGTCATGACCCCAACCATTCCCGCTTCCCACCTCATCTACGCCATGTCGGCGGAAAACCCGCCCGCGCTGCGCGTGGCGGACGGCAGCCGCGTCCGCTTCGAGACCTGCGACTGCTTCACCGACCAGATCCGGCAGCCCGGCGACACTTTCGAGCAACTGGACTGGAACCGCATCAATCCGGCGACCGGGCCGCTGTACGTTGAAGGTGCCGCGCCGGGCGACACCCTGCGCGTACACATTCACCGCATTGACCTGAATACGCAGGCAGTGCTGGCGACCCTGCCCGGCGCGGGCGTGGCCGGCGCCCGCCTCATGGCGGGACGCATTGATTTCGTGCCGGTGGCGGAGGAGCATATCGTGCTGTTCGACCGGGTGCACCTGCCGCGCCAGCCGATGATCGGCGTCATCGGCACCGCGCCCGCCGGGGAAGCGGTCAGTTGCGGCACGCCGGACACACACGGCGGCAACATGGACACGAAAATCATCGGCGCGGGCACGACCCTGCTCCTGCCGGTCAACGTCGCCGGGGCGCTGCTGGCGATGGGCGATTTGCACGCGGCGATGGGCGATGGCGAAGTCGGCATCTCCGGACTGGAAATCCGGGGCGTGGTCGAGGTGGAAGTGCGCGTCATCAAGGGTCGCCCCTACCCGCTGCCGCTGGCGGTTACGGCGGACGCCTGCCACACCATCGCCTCCGCGCCGACGCTGGATGAAGCGGCGGCAATGGCGACGCTGATGACCACCGACTTGCTCTGCACCCACGGCGGGCTGGACACGAACCGCGCCATCGCCCTGCAAAGCATCGCCGGCGATGTGCACATCTGCCAGATGGTTGATCCGAACCGCACCTGCCGCTTTACCCTGCCGCGCGCGGTGTGTGAGCAACTGGGGATGGCGCTGCCGTAAGGTTACGCCCCGCATCGTCGCGCACCCGCGCCGGGGTGCAGCCGTAGTATTGGCGGAAAGCCTGGATGAAGCTGGAGCTGTGGCGGTAACCGCAGCGCCAGGCGATTTCGCCGATGCTCGCCGTGCCCGTGGTCAGCGCGTGCAGCGCGTATTGCATGTGTTTGTGGCGCAGCCATTCGCTGGCGGTGATGCTGCAACTGTCGCGCAGGCGGCGTTGCAGGGTGCGTTCGCTGATGTGCAGCGCCGCCGCCAGTTCGCCGACCTGGTGTGCGCCGCCGGCAAAGGCGCGGTCGAGACGGGCGCGGAAGGTGTCGTCAGGCGCAGGTGGGATGGCCGCCGCATCATGCAGCGGGTAGTGCGCGGTCAAATCCTGCCACAACGCCGCCAGCAGTTGCAGCACGGCAGCCTCGCGCAGCAGGGTGGCGCTGAAATCGTCCGCCTCCGCGCGCAGGCATTCGCGCGCCCGGGCGGCGATGGCGGCATTGAGCGGCCAGACGCGCACGGTTTCGGCATACAGCGCGGGCAGCAGGCGGTTGTAATCGCTGTGCGCCAGCCAGCCCTCGATACCTTTCAGGGTGATTTTGGCGGTGGTCTCGCCCCGGTGCAGATAGCGGCGGAAGACGGTTTCCCGGCCGCTGGCAATCAGGATGGTCTTGCCGCCGGCGGCATTCAGGCGGCAGTGTTCGCAGTCAATGGCGAAATCAAGCCCGCCTTCGAGCAGGATGATGAAGCTGATATAGGGCGGATTGAGGCGGCTGCACTGCCAGTCGCGCACAGCGGTGAAGTGGCCGCCGTGAATGGCAAGGCCGCTGTGCAGGGTGCGGAAATCATAATTGCCGCTGAAATAATCGGCGCTGCCGCCGTGGGCGACGAGGCGCATGAACTGTTCGCTGTTGAGGTGGGAAGTGTCGTTCATTCAATGCAGGTTGTCGGTTTTACCGCGTCATTGCCTGCATATTACCACCCGGAAGGCCGATAGAATACAAACAATTCTCAACGAGGAACCCCCACCATGCCCATCCGTACCCTGCTTGCCGCCGCCGTCGCAGCGGCGCTCGCCCCCGTCAGCCATGCCGCCGATACCGACACGCTCGACACCATCTTCATCAAGACCCAGCGCGACTACAGCGCCGCCGCCACCGAAACCGTGCGCGATTACAGCACGCCGACCTCGACCGTCGGCACGAAAATCCCCGCCACCTTGCGCGACATCCCGCAATCCATCAGTATCATCACCAACCAGCAGGTGAAAGACCGCAGCGTCGAAACCCTCGACCAGCTTGCGCGCAAAACCCCCGGCCTGCGCGTGCTCTCCAACGATGACGGCCGCTCTTCCATCTACGCGCGCGGCTACGAATACGACGAATACAACGTGGACGGCCTGCCCGCGCCCATGCAAAGCATCAACGGCACCCTGCCGAACCTTGCCGCCTTCGACCGCGTCGAAATCATGCGCGGCCCCAGCGGCCTCTTCGACAGCAGCGGCGAAATGGGCGGCATCGTCAACCTCGTGCGCAAACGCCCCACCGCCGACTTCAAAGCCAGTGTGAACGCCGGCTTCGGCAGCGACAAACAATACAAAGCCGGCGGCGACATCGGTGGCAGCCTGAACCGCGACGGCAGCCTGCGCGGCCGCGTCCTCGCCGAAACCGCCGGCAAATCCGCCAAACCCGCCAAAACCAACAACCACCACGAAACCGCCTACGCCGCGCTCGACTGGGACATCACCGCCGACACCACCGCAGGCGTCGGCTACCTCTACCAGACCCGCCACCTCAGCCCGGACAACGGCCTGCCGGCCTACGCCGACGGCAGCCTGCTGAAACTGCCGGAAAAAACCTTCGCCGGCGCCAAATGGAACAAATTCAGCATGCAAAGCCACGACGTCTTTGCCGACCTCAGCCACTACTTCGCGAACAACGCCTTCGGCAAAATCGGCGTGCGTTACAGCGACCGCAGCGCCGACTTCAACTACGCCTTCCCCGGCAGCGCCCTGAAAGCCGACAACACCACCACGCCGACCGGCCTCGGCGGCAGCATTGACCAAAGTGCCATCACCGCCGATGCCAGCTACAGCCAGCCCTTCCGCTGGGGCAATATGCAAAACGAATACGTCGTCGGCGCCGACTACAACCACTTCAAAACCACCACCGACCAGGGCCGCGCCCGCGCCCTCGGCGGCAACATCGACTACCGCAGCTTCTCCACCCTCAACTACACCGACATTCTCGGCAATGCGCGTAGCGGCACACGCGGCTACACCCTCAGCCACAGCGAAGAAACCCTGGACGAAGCCGGACTCTACGGCAAAATCACCATCCGCCCCATCGACAGCGTCTCCCTCATCGGCGGCGGCCGCCTCGGCCACTACCAAATCAAGAACGGTGACGGCAGCGACAGCCAAAAACGCGACGAAACCCGCTTTACCGGCTACGCGGGCGCCGTGTGGGATTTCAGCAAAAACAACAGCCTCTACGCCTCCTACTCCCAACTCTACCGTCCGCAAAGCGCGCTCGGTACCGACAACAAACTCCTCAAAGCACGCAAAGGCGACCAAATCGAAGTCGGCTACAAAGGCAGCTACCTGGATGACCGCCTGAATACCCGTGTCTCCCTCTACCGCCTGCAAGACAAAAACGCCGCCGCGACCATCGTCGGCGACACTACCCACTACGCCGCCCTCGGCAAACGCGTCATGCAGGGTGTTGAACTCGAAGCCAGTGGCGCACTCACCGACCGCTGGCACATCCACGCCGGATACAGCTACCTCGACAGCGACATCAAAACCGCCGCCACTACCCGCGACGACGGCATCTTCCTGCTCATGCCGCGCCACAGCGCCAACCTGTGGACGACCTACGACATCACCGACCAAATCACCCTCGGCGGCGGTGTCAACACCATGAGCGGCATCCGCTCCTCGCAGGGCATCAAGGGCGGCGGCTACGCGACTGTGGACGCGATGGCGGCTTGGCGCATCACCCCGAAACTGCAAGCCCAACTGAACGTGGACAACCTCTTCAACCGCCACTACTACACCCGCGTCGGCAGCCAGAACACCTTCAACATCCCCGGTGCCGAACGCAGCGTCATGGCCACCGTACGTTACGACTTCTGACGGGCAATAACACATGAGACAACGGGCCGCCCGCCCGATAACGAAAAACCGCTGCTCCGGCAGCGGTTTTTTATCAGCCTCCGACGGTGCGCAAGCAATCCCGCCGAACGGGCGATCGCATAAAAATAGAAGCCGTGCTGTGGATAGCGCGCACCGGCAGCCCGTGGCGGGATTTGCCCAGGGAATTTGGCAAATGGGACAGTATGTCCCGGCGTTACCGCCGCCGGAGCAAAGCAGGGCGCTTTACTAGAGGCTTTGAGGAAATCAGCGCTGAGGCGGATATGGAATATGCCATGGTTGATGGCACCATTGTCAAAGTCCACCGCCACGACCGGGGCATAAAAGGGGACCCGAAATCAGGCCATAGGCAAGTCCAAAGGCGGCATGACCAGCAAAATACCGGCATTGACGGATGCTTTGGGGAATCCGGCGGGATTTTGCCTGCTACCCGGGCAACGCCATGATATTTGCGGAGTTGGGTCTTTGCTTAAAAGACAAGGGATGTGGAGCACTGCTGGTATCTGGCTGCGAGCATTATCGCCTCGCAATAATGTCAACAGACCCTAGACTTTTTTTACTATTCCCGTTAATATTCATTAAAACTCATTGAATAGAAGAGGTGAAAGTTATTGTATCTGCCGGAATCTTGATTCCATAAATCATCAAGGCGTTTTTCTACAGAATCATTCATCACCGGATGCAGCAATCATCTTTGCATTCCATGCCAATTTAGAGGAGTTTTCTCATGTCGGATTCTACCCCGCAAACGGCGCAGCAAGGCCTGCCCACGCTGCCCCAAAGTACTATCTGGATGATCAGCTTTGGCTTTCTCGGCGTGCAGACGGCCTTCACCCTGCAAAGCTCGCAGATGAGCCGCATTTTCCAAACACTCGGCGCTGACCCGCACAGTCTCGGCTGGTTCTTTATCCTGCCGCCGCTGGCGGGTCTTTTGGTACAGCCTATCGTCGGCCATTATTCGGACCGCACTTGGGCACCGCGTCTCGGCGGTCGCCGCCTGCCGTATCTGCTGTATGGCACATTGATTGCCGTGCTGGTGATGATTTTGATGCCGAACTCCGGCAGCTTCGGCTTTGGCCCGCTTGCCGCGCTGGTATTTGGCGCGCTGATGATTGCCCTGCTGGATGTGTCGTCCAACATGGCAATGCAGCCGTTCAAGATGATGGTCGGCGATATGGTTAACGACGAGCAGAAGAGTTATGCCTACGGTATTCAGAGTTTTCTCGCCAATGCCGGTTCGGTGATTGCCGCCGTGTTGCCGTTCGTGTTTGCCTATATCGGTCTTGCCAATACCGCGCCACAGGGCGTGGTGCCGCAGACGGTGGTGGTCGCGTTTTATGTCGGCGCGGCGCTGCTCGTCATCACCAGCGCCTTCACGATTTTCAAGGTGAAGGAGTACGACCCTGCCACTTATGCCCGTTATCACGGTATTTCGGTACAGGACAATCAGGACAGGGTGAGCTGGCTGACGCTACTGAAAACCGCGCCCAAGGCCTTCTGGACGGTGTCATTGACGCAGTTTTTCTGCTGGTTTGCCTTCCAGTATTTGTGGACGTATTCCGCAGGCGCGATTGCCGCCAATGTCTGGCAGACCACAGACGCCGCTTCTGCCGGCTATCAGGAAGCGGGCAACTGGTACGGGATGCTGGCGGCGGTGCAGTCCATCGCGGCAGTCGCGTGCTCGTATGTGCTGGCGAAGGTGCCGAACCAGTTCCATAAGCACGGTTATTTCGCCTGTCTGGCGCTGGGTGCGCTGGGTTTCCTCTCCATCGCCTATGTCGGCAATAAATATGTGCTGATTCTGTCCTTTATCCTGGTCGGCATTGCCTGGGCGGGGATTATCACTTACCCGCTGACGATCGTGACCAATGCCCTTTCCGGCAGACATATGGGCACTTATCTCGGCCTCTTTAACGGCTCGATTTGTCTGCCGCAAATTGTCGCTTCTTTATTGAGTTTCGGTCTTTACCCGTTACTGGGCGGCACACAGGCCAATATGTTTATTGCCGCCGGGATTATCCTGCTTGCCGGCGCGTTTTCGGTGTTCCTGATTAAGGAAACGCACGCCAAGACGGATCACGCCTGATGGATGCGCTGTCCAAACCGTTCGGCACCCTGCACGGGGTGCCGGTCGTCGGCTATTACTTGGAAAATGCGCGCGGCACACGGGTGTGCGTGCTCAATCTCGGCGGTATCGTCCAGGATTACTCGCTGCGCACAGATAATGGCCGCCTGCCGCTAGTCATCAGCTACGACAATGCCGCCGATTATGTGCAGAACCCGTTTCAGATTAACAAGCAGATTGGCCGCGTCGCCGGCCGCATCGCCGGGGCTGCATTCGACCTCTTCGGCAAATCCTGCCGCGTGGAGGCGAACGAAGGGCGTAACGCCCTGCACGGCGGTTCGCACGGGCTGGCGGGGAGGCTCTTCACCGTGCAGCGGCTGGATGCACAGTTACTGCGCCTCAGCACGACCGTGACCGCGGCGCAGGACGGCTACCCCGGCGACCTTGAACTCCGCATTGATTACCAGCTGGACGCGGACGACCGCCTCATCCTCCGCTACGAAGCGACAGCGCACGGCGACACTGTGTTTGACCCGACCCTGCATATCTACTGGCGCCTGCCGCGCGGCCTGCACGGCTGCACCCTACACATCCCGCAGGGCGAACATATCGCCGTTGATGCGGAAAAACTGCCGCTCAATGCAGACGACAACCCCGCTTACGACTTCCGCCACGCGCGTCCGTTGGATGATGCCGTGCGCGCAAGCGGGGGGTTTGACGACATCTACCGCGTCCCCGCTGACATCCACCAGGCAGCAGCCATCCTGAGCACCCCCGACTACCGCGTCCGCCTCTATGGCGACCGCAACGGCCTGATTATCTTCACCGCCGCGCCGCAGGACGGCACCGCGCATGACGCGGGCACTTACGACGCACTCGCCACCGAACTGCAAACCCTGCCCAACAGCCTGCACCGTCCCGAATACGGCGACATCCGCCTCAAAGACGGTGCACGCCACCAATCCACCATCATCTTCCAACCCGAAAGAGGACACTGATATGTACCTGAGAATCATGGAAATCCACCCCTGGAGCATCCGCAGCACCAAACTGGAAAAAGAACACAAACGCCTGCAAGAAAGCCTGACCAGCCTCGGCAACGGCTATATGGGCATGCGCGGCAACTTCGAAGAAACCTACACCGGCGACAGCCACCTCGGCACCTACATCGGCGGCGTGTGGTTCCCGGACAAAACCCGCGTCGGCTGGTGGAAAAACGGCTACCCCAAATACTTCGGCAAAGCCATCAACGCCTTGAATTACAGCAAAGTCGCCATCTACGTTGACGGCCAGGAAGTTGACCTCGGCAAGCACGCCCCCACCGACTTCGTCCTCGAACTCGACATGCACAGCGGCGTCCTGCACCGCCAGTTCACCCTCTTCGGCGTCCAGTTCCGCATCAGCAAATTCCTCTCCGTCGCGCAAAAAGAACTGGCGCTCATCCGCTGGGACATCACCGCCACCGACGGCAAAACCCACAAAGTACGCATCGACGCCGTCATTGACGCCGACGTGAAAAACGAAGACGCCAACTACGAAGAAAAATTCTGGCAAGTACTGGCGCGCGACGTTACCGCCGACCGTGGCAGCATCGCCACCCAAACCGTCGCCAACCCCTTCGGCGTCGACCAATTCATCGTCAACGCCGAACAAACCTTCGCCGGCGACTTCACCGCTACCGGCCACGACAGCAGCGACTGGCGCGTGACCAACCGCTTCGAAGCCGAAGTGGGCGCGGCGCCGAAAACCTTTGAAAAACGCGTCATTATCACCACCAGCCGCGACTACGACGGCCTCGCCGCCGTACAAAAAGCCGGACGCGACCTCTCCGCGAAAATCAGCAGACAAAACCACGCCGACCTCCTCGCCGCCCACGAAGCGGGCTGGAAACAGCGCTGGGATATCGCCGACGTCGTCATCAGCGGCAACGACGAAGCCCAACAAGGTATCCGCTTCAACCTCTTCCAGCTATTCGCCACCTACTACGGCGAAGACGCCCGCCTCAACATCGGCCCCAAAGGCTTCACCGGCGAAAAATACGGCGGCGCCACCTACTGGGACACCGAAGCCTACGCCGTGCCACTCTACCTCGCCCTGGCCGAGCCGAACGTCACCCGCAACCTGCTCAAATACCGCCACAACCAGCTGCCGCAAGCCCAGCACAACGCCCGTCAGCAAGGCCTCGCCGGCGCGCTCTACCCGATGGTTACCTTCACCGGCGTCGAATGCCACAACGAATGGGAAATCACCTTCGAGGAAATCCACCGCAACGGTGCCATCCCTTACGCCATCTACAACTACACCAACTACACCGGCGACGACAGCTACCTCGCCAAAGAAGGTCTGGAAGTGCTGGTCGAAGTCTCGCGCTTCTGGGCGGACCGCGTCCACTACTCCAAACGCCACGGCAAATACATGATCCACGGCGTGACCGGGCCGAACGAATACGAAAACAACATCAACAACAACTGGTACACCAACACCCTCGCCGCCTGGGTACTGCAATACACCCTGGACGCCCTGCAAAAACACCCGCGCCCCGATCTCAACGTCAGCGACGCCGAACGCGGCAAATGGCAGGACATCATCGCGAACATGTACTATCCCGAAGACAAAGAACAGGGCATCTTCGTCCAGCACGACGGCTTCCTCGACAAAGACATCCGCCCCGTCTCCGCCCTCTCGCCGGACGACCTGCCGCTGAACCAAAAATGGTCGTGGGACAAAATCCTGCGCTCGCCCTTCATCAAACAGGCCGACGTCCTGCAAGGCATCTACTTCTTCGGCGACCGCTACACCCTCGACGAAAAACGGCGCAACTTCGACTACTACGAACCGATGACCGTGCACGAAAGCTCGCTGTCGCCCTCCATCCACGCCATCCTCGCCGCCGAACTCGGCAAAGAAGCCAAAGCCGTGGAAATGTACCAGCGCACTGCCCGCCTCGACCTCGACAACTACAACAACGACACCGAAGACGGCCTGCATATCACCTCCATGACCGGTTCATGGCTGGCCATCGTCCAGGGCTTTGCCCAAATGAAAACCTGGGGTGGCACCCTCAGCTTCGCGCCCTTCCTGCCATCAGACTGGACGGGCTACACCTTCCATATCAACTACCGTGGCCGCCTGATAAAAATAGAAGTGGACGGCAAAAACGTCACCCTGCGCCTGCTCAAAGGCGACGCCCTGCCGCTCAAACTCTACGGCGAAACCCTGACCCTGAAAGACAGCCACAGCGCGCCGCTGCAAAAAAACGGGTAAAAAGCGCCCCCCACAGAGAAAATCCCTTCCCCCCCCGCTTGCGGGGGAAGGTGTCGCGCAGCGACGCAAGGGGGGGAGACTATGCGCAAACCCCGCGTACGCCGCTTGACGAATCTCTGTCGCGTACAAAAAACAACACAGGAGAACAACCATGACCTACCAAGCCGTCCTCTTCGACCTTGACGGCGTCATCACCGACACCGCCGAATACCACTACCTGGCCTGGAAAAAACTCGCCGAAGAACAGGGCATCCATATCGACCGCGCCTTCAACGAACAACTCAAAGGCGTCTCGCGTGACGATTCCCTGCGCCGCATTCTCGCCCACGGCGGCAAAAGTGTGGACGATGCCGAATTTGCCCGCCTGACCACGCGCAAAAACGACAACTACGTCGAAATGATTCAGGCCGTCCGCCCTGAAGACGTGTACCCGGGCATCCTCGCCCTGCTGCAAGCCCTGCGCGCGGCGGGCAAAAAAATCGCGCTGGCCTCGGCGAGCAAAAATGGCCCCTTCCTGCTCGAAAAAATGCAGCTCACCGCCTACTTCGACGCCATTGCCGACCCTGCCGCCGTCGCCCACTCCAAACCGGCGCCGGACATTTTCCTCGCTGCCGCACAAGGCGTGGGGGTGGACATCCGCGACTGCATCGGCATTGAAGACGCCGCCGCCGGCATCACCGCCATCAAAGCCGCCGGTGCGCTGCCTGTCGGCGTGGGCAAAGCAGAAGACCTGGGCAGTGATATTGCCCTCGTCCCCGATACTGCCCACCTGACTCTCGCCTATTTAGATGAAGTTTGGGCGGCGCTGCATTGAAGCATCAATGCGACAAACAAAATAAAAAGCCCCTTGATGGAGCCTTTTTTCTTCTACCGAACTTGTGATAAAAAACCGGCTTGATGCCGGTTTTTTATCGCAGAAAGCAGCTTATTTCTTGCCGTACTTGCGTTTGAAGCGATCAACACGTCCGGTGGCGTCAACGATGTTTTGCTTGCCGGTGTAGA
This sequence comes from uncultured Cardiobacterium sp., assembly GCF_938028825.1. Taxonomy (GTDB): domain Bacteria; phylum Pseudomonadota; class Gammaproteobacteria; order Cardiobacteriales; family Cardiobacteriaceae; genus Cardiobacterium. The sequence continues at coordinate 16,725 of NZ_CALIZP010000077.1, forward strand.
ACGGGTGGGACTGGCTGCTGATGTCAACGCGTACCAGCGGGTATTCTTTGCCGTCGGTCCAAATGATGGTTTCTTTGGTCTCAACGGTGGAGCGGGTGAGAATGGCGAAGTCGGCACTGTTGTCCTTGAAGACGACGGGGCGGTAGTTCGGATGAATATCGGGTTTCATGGGGTCTCCTAAAATTCCGGTTTGCTATGGAAAAAACCGCGCGATTTTATCGGGTTACACCGCCTGTTGCAAGGTGCGCCCGCCATTCCCCGGTAAAGGCGGCAGCGAGGGCATCGCCCGCCGCTGTCGGGCTGAGAGGGATGCCGAGATCGCGCAGTTGCGTCATGTGCATGCCGATGAGGCCGCAGGGATTGATGCGGGTGAAGGGTTCGAGATCCATGTCCACGTTCAGGGCGACGCCGTGATAGGTGCGGCCGTTGCTGACTTTCAGGCCAAGTGAGGCGATTTTTTGCCCGTCCACATAGACGCCGGGGGCATCGGGGCGGGCGATGGCGGTGATGCCGTGTGCACGCAGGAGGGTGATAACGCTGTTTTCGATCATGCTGACCAGGGAGCGGATACCCGTGCCGCTGCGGCGGATGTCGAGCAGCAAGTACATGATGATTTGCCCGGGGCCGTGGTAGGTGATTTGTCCGCCCCGGTCGATGTGGATGACGGGGATGTCGCCGGGGGCGAGCAGGTGTTCGGCTTTGCCCGCTTGTCCTTGGGTGAAGGTTGGCGGGTGTTGTACGAGCCAGAGTTCGTCGGCGCTGTCCGCGTCGCGCCCGGCGGTATAAGCTCGCATGGCGTCCCAGGTTTCCCGGTAGGGACACAGGCCGAGGTGGCGGGTGTGCATGGGTCAGAAGAGGAGTTTGATGCTGTGCCAGGCGCGTTTGAAGAAGCCCGCTTTGTTTATGCTGTCGCCGGCAACGGCGGGCAGGGTGGCATAGACTTTGTCGCCGATTTTGACGCGGATGGTGCCGATTTCCTGTCCGGCGGCAAGCGGGGCGATAATGGGTTTGTTCAGGTCAAGCGAGAAAACAACCTGGCTTTTGGCGTTGACCGGCAGTATGAGCTTGACATCGTGCTGCGGGCGGACGTTGACTTCGTTTGCCGTGCCTTTGTAAACAGGGACGGTGGACAGGTTTTGCCCTTCCTTGAGGACAACCATTTCTTCGAACTGGGCGAAGCCGTAGTTGAAGAGCGCCTGGGTGGCATCGTAGCGGTCGCTTTCTTTGTCTGCACCGAGGACGACGGCAATGAAGCGGATGTCGCCGCGTTTTTCGGAGCTGGCGAGGCAGTAGCCCGCTTCTTTGGTATGTCCGGTTTTCAGGCCGTCAATGCTGGCATTGCGCCACAGCAGGCGGTTGCGGTTGTCCTGCTTGATTTTGTTGTAGGTGTAATTTTTTTGGCCGTAGAGGTGGTAGTACTGCGGGTGATCGTTGATGATGTGGCGCGAGAGGGTGGCGATGTCGGCAGCGGTGGTGTAGTTTTCGGGGTCGGGCAGGCCGGTCGGGTTGGTGTAGTGGGTGTTGGTCATGCCGAGTTCTGCCGCTTTGCGGTTCATCATGTCGGTGAAGCCGTCGGCCGAGCCGCCGATGTATTCGGCCAGTGCCACGGCGGCATCGTTGCCCGACTGGATGATGAGCCCTTGCAGCAGGTCTTCTACGGGGACTTGTTTGTTCACTTCGATGAACATCCGCGAGCCTTCCTGTTTGTAAGCGTTTTGGCTCACGGTGATGGGGGTGTCCGGGGTCAGTTTGCCGTTTTCCAGCGCTTCGACGACCAGATAGGCGGTCATCAGTTTGGTGATGCTGGCGGGCGGCAGTTTTTCGTCGGGATTTTTGCCGAGCAGGACCTGCCCGCTCGCGGCGTCGGTGAGGATGTAGCTTTTTACCGGCAGTTCGGGGGCGTTTTGTGCCAAGACAAAGCCGCTGTAAACAGCGGCGATGATCAGGATGAGTCGGCGGAACAGGTGTCGCATCGCCTTTCCTATTGCAGGGCGCGGATTTGCACTTGGGCGACGCCTGCGTTGAGGGTACCAAGTTCCTGGGCGGCGGCACGGGAGAGATCCAGGACGCGGTTGCCGTGGAAGGGACCGCGATCGTTGATGCGAACGACGACTTTGCGTCCGTTCGACAGGTTGGTGACTTCAACACGGGTGCCGAGCGGCAGTTCTTTGTGCGCCGCAGTCATTTCATTCATGTCGTAGGTCTCGCCATTGGCGGTTTTGCGGCCGTGAAAGGGGTTGCCGTACCAGGAAGCGGGACCCTGTTGTTCGAAGCCTTTGCTGTCGGCCAGGGTTTGGTAGCGTTTGCCCAAGACGGTGTAGCTGTAGCTTTTGCGACCGCTGCTTTTGGTGATGACGTCGCCTTTGGCATTGTTTTCGACGAGGTTGCGCAGGTTCGGGCGGGTGAAATCAATGTCGCGCAGGGCTTTTTTGTCTTCCCCGGCGAGTAGCGCCCGGGTTTTGGCTTCTTGGGAGGCAAGGGTTTTTTGCGGTTGGGTAAAATCGATCACTTTAACGATATTCACCTGCTGTTCTGCTGTAGCCGATGCGGGCTCGGCCTTATCTGCCGCCGCTTCTTCCGCTTGTGCGGTGAATGCGACCGCTGTGATAGTTAGCACCAGGAGTTGTTTTACGTTCATTGTCTCAATTTGCTCTCTCTTTTGTGTCTGATTCGGTCGGCCAGTTCGCCGACCGCCATGGCATAAAGCGGGGACGCATTATAGCGGGTGACAACATAGAAGTTGTTATAGGTTATCCACCATGTTTTTTCCTGCGCCGATGCGTCAGTGACAAGGCTTCCGACGTTTTCCGTGCCATTATCCCCAATTTCTTTTATTAAATCTACGTCATCTTTCAGGTTATTATCTGTCAAAAGTGTATGGATTTGGTAATGCGGCTTGTGGTCGTTGCCGTAGACGGCGATGGTGGGTTCGGCGGGCAGGCGGTAGATGTAGCGCCCGTCTTTTTGCCAGCCGCGCACTTGCAGGTAGTGGGCGATACTGCCGATGGCGTCCGCCGGGCTGTACCAGAGGTCGATGCGGCCGTCGCCGTCGTAGTCCACAGCGTCGTTGTAATAGCTGCTCGGCATGAATTGTGCCATGCCCATTGCCCCGGCGTAGGAACCTTTGATGGCGAGCGGGTTTCGGTTTTCCCGCTTGGCGAGGCGCAGGAAGTAGTCGGTTTGTTCGCAGAAAAACGGGGCACGCGGCGGGTAGTCGATGCATAGGGTGAGCAGCGACTGCCAGACGGGGATGGTGCCGGTAACTTTGCCGTAGCGGGTTTCGACGCCGAGGATGGCGACGATGATGGCGGGGTCAACGCCATACTGGGCTTCGGCGCGGGCGAGGGTGGCGGCGTTGGCGTCCCAGAAGGCGACGCCGTCATCGGTGCGCGCTTGGTCGGCAAAGATTTTGCGGTATTCGTACCACGGTTTGGTTTTTTCCGCCGGTTTGCTGATTTTGGCGAGAACGTCGTCGTCGCGGCCAACCGCGAGCAGCAGTGCTTGCAGGTAATCGGCATCGTAGTCGTCGCGGGCGGCGAGCTCCTGCATCATCTTGATGGCGGCGGGATTGGTGCCGTAGCTGTTGTCAGCAGCGGCATAGAGGCTGGTGATGCAGGCGGCGAGCAGGGTGAGCAATCGGCGGATGGTCATAGGTGTTCCTCATCTTTTTTGGCGCGGAAGCCGCCGGCGAGGTTCATTGCCAGGGCGAAGCCCGCCATCAGCGACAGGATGGAACTGCCGCCGTAGCTGATCATCGCCAGTGGCAGGCCGACGACGGGCAGGATGCCGCTGACCATGCCGATGTTGACGAAGACGTTAATAAATAGGGTCAGGAGAATGCTGGCCACCATGATGCGGGCGAAGCGGTCGGTGAGGTGCAGGGCGAGGTAGAGGCCGCGCGCGATAATCAGGCCGTAGCAGAGCAGTAGCAGGCCGACACCAATCAGGCCGGTTTCTTCGGCAATGACGGCGAAGATGAAGTCGGTGCTGGATTCGGGCAGGAATTCGAGCTGGGACTGGGTGCCTTGCATGTAGCCTTTGCCGGACAGCCCGCCGGAGCCGATGGCGATTTTCGACTGGATGATGTGGTAACCGTTGCCAAAGGGATCCGCTTCGGGGTTGAACAGGGTAAGGACACGGTCACGCTGGTATTCTTTGATACCGAACATCCAGAAGAGTGGCAGGCCGATGGCGGCCAGCACCCCGCCGAGGACGATAATCCAGACGGGCAGGCCGGCGAGGAAGAGGGTGATGAAGCCGGAGGCGCTAACCAGCAGCGCGGTGCCGAGGTCGGGTTCCATGAAGATCAGAACGACGGGCACGACGATGACGAGGATGGCGAGGATGACGCTGCCGATGCCGGGGATGGCGGCGCGGATGGTGACGAGCCAGGCAACCATCAGCGGGATGGTCAGTTTGGCGAGTTCGGACGGCTGGATGCGGGCGATACCGATGTTGAGCCAGCGCTGCGCGCCGTTGCTGCGGCTGCCGATAATCAGCACCAGCAGGAGCAGCACCAGGGTCAGCCAGTAAGCGGGGGCGGTGAGGCGGCGGATATAGCGCGGCGGCACGGCGACAATGGCCAGCAAGATACCGATAGCAGCGGCGAAGCGCAGGGTCTGCCGCATCAGGATGCCTTCGTCACTGCTGCCTGCGCTGCGCAGAATCAGCAGGCTGCCACCCATCAGCACCAGCAGGCCGAACAGCATCGGGATGTCGATGCGGCGCAGCCATTCGCCGACCAGTTGCCAGACAGTTTTTTTACGCACGTCATGCATCAGCATCGTTCTGCCCCCTCAGGTAGTAATCGGTAATCTGCCGCACCAGCGGCGCCGCAGTGGAACTGCCGCCGCCGCCGCGTTCGACGACCATGCTCACGGCGACGCGCGGCTTGTCGGCGGGGGCGAAGGCGATGAACATGGCGTTGTCCTGCTCTTCCGCGCCGAGTTCGTGCGAATGCACGCGCCGCTCGGTTTTGAACGACACCACCTGCACCGTGCCCGATTTGCCCGCCATGCGGTACGTTAGCCCGCGCGAGATGTTGCGCGCGGTGCCGTAGGCGCTGTGGATGACGTTGACCATGTCCTGGCGCACCGTGTTCCAGATGCCGGATTCATAGACGGCTACTTTGCCGGTATCAAGCGGTGCCTTGACGGAGGTAAAAGTCGCCGTTTCCGGGTCGTAATAACGCTGCAACAGGCGCGGTGTGAACTCGCTGCCGTCGCGGGCAATCAGCGCCGTCATGTAAGCGAGCTGCAGCGGCGTAGTGGTGAAAAAGCCCTGGCCGATGCTGCAATTAATGGTATCGCCGATGAACCACGGTACCTTGAAGCGCTTTTGCTTCCATTCGCGCGTCGGTACGATGCCGCTGCCTTCATCCGGCATATCAATGCCGGTCGGGATGCCGAGGCGGAAATGGGTGGCGAATTCGGCGATGCGGTCAATCCCAAGCTGATAGCCGAGGGTGTAGTAATACACGTCGCAAGATTGTGCCATGGCGCGGTCGGCGTTGACCGAGCCGTGTCCGTGCCGGTTCCAGCAGTGAAAACGCCGCGCCGCCCCGGGTACGCGGAAATAGCCGGGGCAATTGACGCGGGTGTAAGGGGTGAACACACCGTAGTGATAACCGGCGAGGCTCATGAACGGCTTGATGACCGAGCCGGGCGGGTAGCGGCCTTTCAGGGCGCGGTCGTACATCGGCCCGTGCGGGTCATCGAGTAGACGCTGGTATTGCCGCTGGGTGATGCCGCGCGCGAACAGGTTGGCATCAAAACCGGGCTTGTTTACCATCGCCAACACCTCGCCGTTTTGCGGGTCAATCAGCACGGACGAGCCGCGATAATCGCCGAGGATGCGGTAAATAAACCCCTGCAAATCAATATCGAGGCTGAGATAAATATCCTGACCGCGCACGGCAGGCTGCTCGTGCATCAGGCGGACAATATTGCCGTTGGCATCCGTTTCGACCTGCTGATAGCCGGGGCGGCCGCGCAGGCGGTCTTCATACTGCTGCTCGATACCGGAACGGCCGATATATTGCAGGCCGCGATAATCATCGGGATTGAGCGTTTCCAGATCTTCCTCGCTGATGCGGTTGGTGTAGCCGATAACATGCGAGGCGATTTCGCCGTAGGGATAATAGCGCTCGTAATACTCCTCGACCGACACCCCCGGCAGGCGGTACAACTGCACCGCCAGGCGGTAATAATCCTGCTCGCTGATGGAAGCCTTTAACACCGCCGCTTCATAGCGGCGCGTCTGCTGGTAGAGGCGAAAAAAACGCTCGCGCTCTTCCGGCAAGAGCGGCAGGATTTCGTCCACCGCATCCACCGTTTCGCGCACATTCACCGTCTGCGACGGGCTGATGACGACGCGGTAGCGCAGGATGTTTTCAGTCAGTGGCCGCCCCTTGCGGTCAAAAATCGTGCCGCGTTGCGGCACAATCGCTTTCAGCCGCATCCGGTTACTCTGCGAGCGGGTGCGGTAATAGTCATAACGCAGCACCTGCAAATAGCCCATGCGGGCAAAGAGGCCGAGGAACCCGGCAAACACCAGCAGTGCGGACAACAAAATGCGGCGGGAAAACGACTGATGCAGGCGCGCTTCCTCATCGCCCTGCTCGCTGCCGCTCAACGGATCGGCGCGCCAGTCTTCGTATTTCACGAAAAATCCCCCAGCACGCGGCGCACCGTGCGTTCCGCCAGCCAGCGCAAAAACGGCAGGCAGAGCAGCGCCAGCACCCCGCCCCACAACCAGCCGGGCGGCGCGGGAACGCCCTGCCAGGCAAACAGCATCAGGCAGCGCAACACCTGCAAGGCAAAGGCGAGCAGGCACAACACCAGCACGCTCACCGCCGGCGCCGCCATGCGCCATACGCCGGGGAACGGCAGCGACATCAGCGCCGCCAGCGCATAAAACAGCGCATGAAAACCAAACGGCGTGGCGGCGGCCACATCCATCAGCAGGCTGACCGGCAACAGCCAGCGCCACAGCGGCAACTGCGGCACGAACAAAAACAGATACAGCGCGGTCACGATCACCACATCCGGCAGGACAAACCACGACGCATAAAAATCTGCGCCGACCATCAGCGCCCACAGCAGCATAAACAGCAGGCCGACCGGATAACTACTGCGCGTCCGCATCCGGCGCCCCCCCATGCCCGTCCGCATCATCTCTGGCTTTCGCCGTTCCGGCATCCGGCGGCGCATCCTCGGCTTTTTCGGCCATCGCGTCCGGCAGCGGCGGGCCGACCGGCACCACCGTCTGTGGCTGAAACGCAATGTGGCGCTGATCGAGCAACAGCACTTCCAGCATCGACTGCAAATGCGCCAGCGGCCGCAGCCGCACCGTCATTGACGAGGCGCGGCTGTCGCGCTCGACCGCCGTTACCTCGGCCACCGGATAACCGCGCGGATAAATCCCGCCCAGACCGGAACTCACCAGGCGGTCGCCGACTTGAATATCGCTGTCGGCGCGCAGGGCGGGCATTTCCAGCGAGCCATAACCCGTGCTGCCGAAGACCAGTGTACGCTGCTGCGTGCGCGCCACATACACCGGTACGCGGCTGCGCGTGTCCGTAATCAGCATCACCCGCGACTCGTGCGCGAAGACCTCGACCACCTGCCCGACCAGCCCGTAAGGGTCAATCACCGCCTGATTGACATACACGCCGTCCTGCGTACCCTTGTTCAGCGTGACCAGCTCGCGGTAGCCGTCAATCGACGTATCGCTCAACTCGGCAATCAGCACCGGATCCGTCACATCCAGCAGCGAATCCATCAGCATCCGCAAGCGGCGGTTTTCCGCCTGAAAATGCCCCAGCAACTGCACCTGCGCGCGCAACTCCTGATTCTCCTGCTGCGCCTGCAACAACAGCGCGTGTTCATCCTGATGCGCCGCCAGCTTCTGCCAGCTCGCCTGCGACCAGCGCATCGGCGCATGCAACACCGTGCGCAGCGGCGCATACACCCCGTCATGCAGCCAGGCATACGGGCGCACCAGCCAGCCGCGCTGCGCCAGCACCAGCAAAAACACCGCGACAAACAGCGCCAGGAACACGGGGCGCAGACGCAACGGCTGCGGCGTATCCGGCGAAAAATCAAACCACATCGTGCAATCAGGACATCAGAAACGATGCCACACCGCGCTGATCCAGCAATTCCAGCACCTTGCCGCCGCCGCGCGCAACGCAGGTCAACGGATCCTCGGCAATAATCACCTTCAAGCGGGTTTCTTCCATCAACAAACGATCCAGATCACGCAGCAACGCTCCGCCGCCGGTCAAAACAATACCGCGATCGGCTACGTCCGCCGCCAGCTCCGGCGGCGTCAATTCCAGTGCCTGCTTGATCGCGCGCACAATTCCGCCCAGCGGTTCCTGTAATGCTTCCAGTACCTCATTCGAATTGATGCTGAAACTGCGCGGCGCCCCTTCCTGCTGGTTCGTGCCGCGCACCTCCAGTTCGCGAATTTCTGAAGACGGATAAGCGCAGCCAATTTCCTTCTTGATCCGCTCCGCCGTCGGTACGCCGATAACGATGCCGAAATTGCGGCGCACATAATCCATAATCGCGCTGTCGAAGCGGTCGCCGCCGATGCGGACAGAAGTCGAATAGACGATGCCGTTCAGCGAAATCACCGCCACCTCCGAGGTGCCGCCGCCAATATCGACCACCATCGAGCCGTAGGCCTCATCCACCGGGATACCGGCACCAATCGCCGCCGCCATCGGCTCCTGAATCAGAAACACCTCGCTGCCACCGGCGCCTTCTGCTGCATCACGGATGGCGCGCTTTTCCACCTGCGTCGCCCCGGACGGCACACACACCAGAATGCGCGGCGCGGGGCGGAACAGTCCTTTGCGGCGGTGCACACGGTGAATAAAATGCTTCAACATCATCGAGGTAATCTTGAAATCGGCAATCACCCCGTCCTGCATCGGCCGCACCGTGGTGAGATTCCCCGGCGTCCGCCCCAGCATCTGCTTCGCCTGCGAGCCATAAGCGACAATCTTCTTGCGCCCGTCCTGCGGATCCTCGGCAATCGCAACCACCGAAGGCTCATCCAGCACCAGTCCCTCGCCACGCACATAAATCAGCGTGTTGGCTGTCCCTAAGTCAATCGACAAATCACTGGAAAACATCCCGCGAAACAAATTAAAACCCATAAAAAAGCCTCTGCTTGCGAATAGAAAACCACCGAAGACGGTGCAAACCAAAGCGCGGTATGATACCTTCCCAAGCGTTTTTTTGAAGGACTTTTTACCCGCCATGAGCCAATTGGAACCCGCAACCATCGCGAAAACAGCCGCCCTTGCCCAGCTTGAAATCCAGGAAGCGGACCTGCCCCGCCTCGCCCGGGAATTGGGGCAAATCTTCGACCTCTTCAACACCATCAATACCCCGGAAATCAGCGCCACCACCCCGCTCTCGCACCCGCTGGGCGAAACCCAGCGCCTGCGGGAAGACGTTGCCATCGCACGCGACATGATGCCGAGCATCGAAAAAAACGCGCCTGCCGCCGAAAACCGCTACATCACCGTCCCCAAAGTCATCGAATAACCCATGCACACCCTCAGCCTCCGCCAACTCGCCGCCAAACTCGCCGCCCGCGACATCAGCGCGCGCGAACTCTGCGATTACCACCTCGCGCGCATCGAACAGCACAATCCGACGCTTAACGCCTACCTCACCCCCACCTTCGACCATGCCCGCGCCGCAGCGGATGCCAGCGACGCCCGCCGTGCCAAAGGCGAAACCCTGGGGCTGCTGGACGGCATCCCGATGGCGCACAAAGACATCTTCTGCACCAACGGCATCCGCACCACCGCCGGCAGCAACATGCTCGCCAACTTCATCCCCTCCTACGACGCCGGCATCGTCGAAAACCTTGCCAACGCGGGCGCGGTCATGACCGGCAAACTCTCAATGGACGAATTCGCGATGGGTTCCTCCAACGAACGCAGCGCCTTTGGTGCCGTGAAAAACCCGTGGCAGCACGAATACGTCCCCGGCGGCTCATCCGGTGCCTCCGCCGCCGCCGTCGCCGCCCGTCTCGTACCCTACGCCACCGGCAGCGATACCGGCGGTTCCATCCGCCAGCCTGCTGCCTGGTGTGGCATTACCGGCATCAAGCCGACCTACGGCACCCTGTCGCGCTGGGGCATGATCGCCTACGCCTCCAGCCTTGACCAGGCAGGTGCCTTCGCTGCGAGCGCCGACGACCTCGCTCTCGTCCTGAACGGCATGGCCGGGCACGATCCGCGCGATTCCACTGCCAGCCCGCAGACTCACACCATCTTCGACCGGGAACTTGACCGCCCGCTCACCGGCATCCGCATCGGCCTGCCGCGTGCCTACTACCGCGACCTCAACGCGCCGATGGCCGACCTCATCCACGCCGCCGCGAAAACCTACGAAACCCTCGGCGCCACCCTGGTGGACATCGACCTCGCGTACAGCGACGCCGCCATCGCCAGCTACTACATCATCGCCTGCGCCGAAGCCTCCTCCAATCTCTCGCGCTACGACGGTGTGCGCTATGGCCACCGCTGCGCCCAGCCGCAAGACCTGCAAGACATGTACCGCCGCAGCCGCAGCGAAGGCTTCGGCGAAGAAGTGAAGCGCCGCATCCTCATCGGCACCTACGCCCTCTCCGCCGGCTACTACGACGCCTA
>NZ_CALIZP010000078.1 GCF_938028825.1 uncultured Cardiobacterium sp.
GCCCTCAATCTTGCCCCCCGCATCCGCGCGCACACTGAGCTGGCCGCCGGTGAGCGGGGTAGCGGTGATGTGCAGCGAGGCCGGGCGCACTGGTGCCGAGGGGATACGCCACACCGCCTCGTCCACCGGGTTGCCCTTGACCGTCCCCGCCAGCGCCAGCAGGCGCACCGCGCTGCCTTCGGCCAGTTCAACCACGGCAATGCCGGTCTCGTAGTTGATGCTGCCCGCTTTGCTGGCGGCACCGGTGGCGGGATTGAGGCGGTAGTAGAGTTCACCGCGCCGGTCAAAATAGGTCTCGCTGCCGCTGGTGAAGCAGACGCTGCCGGGGACAACGCGCTCGTGCAAGGTGGGCAGCAGATCCACACGCAAGACGCCGCTGGTCGCCTGTTTCGTGCGCGCGTCCTCACTTTGCTGGCCGCGATAGCGCACCGTCACCACAAAGCTGTCGTCAATCGGCGCGCTAGCCAGCGCACTGATGTATTCGTAACCGGCAAAGACAAGACGGTACAGCGGCTTGACGGTTTGCTGGTTGCCCTGGGTGCTGACGATGCGCTCGCCCATCGGCTGCTTGCGGTAGATGGGTTTCGGGATGCGGGTCACGTAGTCCGGCTTGAATTTGACCGCCCCCGTGGCGTAGTCGATGCTGCCGAAGTTCGTGCCGTTGCCATCAACCAGGCCGCCGCTGCCGTTGTCGCGCACGGTGACGTAGGGGTCCACCTGCCGCGTGTAGGCCTCGCCCTCCTGCACCTTGTGGTCGTAGTCTTCGATCAACACGTTAAAGGTCATCTCGAAGCTGCGCGGCTTGATTTGCCGCTGTGCGAGGTTGAGGGTGACGTTGCCGTCATGCCCCCGCGCCGGGGCCTTAAACTCCTGTGTCTGCGGTTCGCCCACCGAGTAATCCACTTTCACGTCAAGGTGCTGCTCGCCGCCGGGATAGTGGCTGAGGGTAATGTCGCCGCTGCGGTAGTCCACCGTCCCTGTCCACGCCCCCGTGATGTTGCCCATGCCGTCATCCTGCGCGGCTTTGGCGCCATTGTCCGTCCAGCTTAATTTGACACTGCCGGGCGCGACACCCGCCTCCATTTGCAGCAGCATGGTGACAGCGGGGGTGCTGTCGCTGCGGTTCTTGGCGGTGGCCGGACTGCCCCAGGCGTAGAGGATTTCGGAGCCGACATCGGGCAGCTCGCCGCAGGTGATGGTGACGGTGCCGCTGCGGTAATCGACTGCGCCGCTGCCGTGTGCGGCGCTGATACCGCGCAGGGCGCCGGTGCCGTTGTCGCGCAGATCGTACCAGCGGCCCTGCGCACGGTAGGAGACTTGCAGGCTGCCCGGCGCCGGGGCGGGGTTGATGGTCATGACGTAGTTGTAGGAGCGTGTCCCCGTCGATACGGCTATCGCTGCCGTATCCGCCACTTGCAGATACTCGGCAGCGGGGCGGCTGTACAGCGTCCAGCCGCTGCCGAGGTTTTCGTTAATCGTGACGCGCCCGGCGGCGTAATCGACGGTGCCGATGTCGTTGCCGGCACTGCTGATGACGCCGCCGCTGTCGCGCGCATCAACACCGCCAACGACCAGGCGCAGGCTGCCGGGGAGGATGGCGCGCCGCGTATAGACCACTGCCCCCTTGTTGAGCGACAGGTTGCCGTTAATGCGGTCTTCCTCGCGCGCAGCGTCAAAGAGAATTTGCTTCTCGCCGGCGGCGGTAAGATCCACCAGCGACGTTTCGATTTGCGAAGTGGGGACGAGCTTTTCCATCAGCGAGGAGACGCGCAAGCTCTGCGCCTGAGCCTTGATGGCGGCGGCCAGCGGCTTGACCCCGTAATACTGCGCCCCGTCAGCAACGTGGGTCTCACGGATTTTGCAGGGGTTGTCGATGTAGTTGCGCTGCGGGGCCTCGGCACCGACAAAATCATGGGTGAGGGCGGTCGAGGTCTCCATCTTGACGACCGTGCGCACAAAATCAATGCCGTCGTGCGTGGTAAAGGTACGGTCTTCACTGCTGACGCGGATGACCTGCACATACTGCTCAATGGCGGGATAGCCCGCCTTGTCCTGACGCAGACAGTACACGTCACCAATCAGCGGCAGCGGCTCGCCGGGGCGCTGATAGGCCTGGACGATGCGCGAGCCCTGCGATTGCGTCGAGAGCAGGGTCATGCGCGATTCAATTGTCGCCACCGAGTAGGCGGCAATACGTTTGATGATGTCCTTGCGCACCTCGCCGTAGCGCACGCCGCGATAGAGCAGGTAGCTGACGTTCTCCGCTTTCGGCGGGCGCGAGATAATCATGTGCGCACCGCCGAGCGGGATGTTATCGGCAACGCGCACCGCGCCATGTACCGAGCGCGCGTTGAAGGCGCCGATGGTGCGGGCCACATCGCTGATGGGCGTAAAGAGTTCGTTCTCGCGTCCGGTGAGCGCGTCCTTGACCATCAGCCCGCCACCGTCGTCGGCATCGGTGAGGCGTTCGGTCGGGTAGATTTGCAGGTTTTGTTTGGTGAGGGCGGTGTGTTTTTGTGGCAT
>NZ_CALIZP010000079.1 GCF_938028825.1 uncultured Cardiobacterium sp.
ACGCCGCATGGCTTTATGGACGGCAGTAGGTGTGCAATTGAAACGTTTGGCACGTCCATGCAGATAATCGGCTGGATGGGCTTCGACATCTGCCAATAGTGCTTCTTTACTGATTTTTCTGGGTCGCCGTATTTACAGTACTTTGAGCCTATCAGGTGCTGTTTTCCATTTTTGGATAGTCATGAAATGAATGCCAAATAGTTTGGCAGCTCGCCGGACAGACAAGCCTCTAGTTAATGATTCCAGGACTTTTTTACGAAAGTCAGCAGAATAAGGCATATTCATCTACCTATACGAAGACAAATAAAGATTATATCTATTTAAATATTATGGCTCCACTACACTACTTTATTTACTTGAATGTATGAAAAGTTAGGAGTATTAGCTATAGTTGTACTGTCTTCGACGCGCCGCCCTTGCCGCTTGTCCGGGGCGGCAAGGGCGAAAAAAAACGCCCCGCCGGGGCGTCTGTCAAACCTGGGGTCAGGAGGAGGTTTTGCCGTCTTTCGCGCCCGTTTGCGCGGTCGCCTCGTTATTGACGCTGTTGCCCTCTTCCTGCAAGGTTTTCAGCATGTCGTCGGCCTTGACGTAGCCCGGTATCAGCGCGCCTTTCGGGGTGATGATGGCCGGGGTGCCGTTCACGCCGAACTGGTGCCCGAGCTGGTAATGTCTGCGCACTTTGTCAACCGGGGTTTCGGCGACTTTGCGCCCGTTTTCCAGATCATCGAGCAGCTTTGCCTTGTCTTCGCCGCTGAACACGGTTTCCATCTGCCGCGCGACTTCGCTGTTCGGCCCGTGGCGCGGGAAGGCGAGGTAGCGCACGGTGATGCCTTTGTCGTTGTATTTGGCGATGTCCTTGTGCAGCAGCTGGCAGTAGTGGCAGGAAGTGTCGAAGAAGACGGTGATGGTGTATTTCTCGTTCTTGGCCGGGAAGACGATCATCTCGTCTTTCAGCGCTTCCAGTTTGCCGAGCAGCGGCGCATTGCTGAGATCGACCGGCCGGCCTTTGTCGGTGAGTTCCACCAGGCTGCCTTGCAGGTAGTATTTGCCGTCCTCGCTGGCGTAGAAGATGCCCTGTTCGGTGACGACGCTGCGCAGCCCTTTCACCGGGCTGTCGCCGATTTCCACTTGTTGCAGGCCGAAATCGTGCAGTTTTTTGCTGATGGTAGCGTCGTCGGCATGAGCGGTGGCGGCCAGCGCGAGCAGGGCGGCCATGATGCTTTTTTTCATTGTTTGTCCTGTGGTTAAAGAAGGGGGCGGATTATAGCCTGACACCCCCGTGGCGGGATGAGCGTTTTTTTACTGCGCCACCTCAGCAGCGGGGCAGAGGTGTAAGATGTCTGCCTGTCAACATTGAGGAGGATTTATGAGCGGGACAGTTACCAACAATTGGGGTATGACGTTTGCCAGCGAGGCCGAAATGGAGGCTTGGCATGAGGAGCTTTATGGCCTCCATTGAGGCGGCACGGCAAACACCGCTGCTGGCGGAGGAGGAGGCGGACGCGTTCTTTGATGCCCTGCTGGCAGATCTGGCAAAACGGCTCATGGCGCAAGCGCAGGCAGCAACAGATGAAATGCCGCATCCGGTGGCGTGATAGTGCGGCGACACAGGTTACCGCCCTCGGTGAGTATATCGCCGCCGACAATCCCCGTGCCGCCATCCGGATGGCAAGCAAAATCCGCGCCGCCGTCGGCGACCAGCTTGCCCTCATGCTGTATATGTTCCCTGCCGACTGCCGTAATCCGGCATCACGGATGTGCGCCCTCGCGCGTCCCTACCTGATTTACTACACCGTGGACGATGCACAACAACTGGTTGAAATCGTCAAAGTCGTCCACGCAGTGCGGGACAGTCAGCGCTGAATGCGCGTTTTTTCCCTATCCTGAGGAGCAAGTAACTCATGAACTGGTTTTTCTACGCCCTGCTCTCCGCGCTCTTCGCCGCGCTCACCGCCATCTTCGCCAAAACCGGCCTGCAAGGCATCGACAGCGATTTCGCCACCTTCATCCGCACCGTGATGATCGTCTTCATCGTCGCGCTGTGGGTCAGCTACCTCGGCAAATGGCAGCCGCTCGCGACCGTCGGCGGCAAACAGTGGCTGTTCCTCGGCCTCTCGGCGGCGGCGACCGGTCTCTCCTGGCTCTTCTACTTCAAGGCGCTGCAACTCGGCCAGGCCTCGCACGTCGCGCCGGTGGACAAACTCTCCGTCGTCTTCGTCGCCCTCTTCGCCGCCGCCTTCCTCGGCGAACGCCTCAGCGCGCGCGAATGGCTGGGCATCGTCCTCATCGTCGCCGGCGTCATCTGCATCGCGCTGAAACCCGCCGCGCCGCCTGCCCCCTCAATCCCTCCGGAACAACATCATCATGAAGCCTGAACGCATCCAGCTCCTCATCATCGGCAACGAAATCCTCAGCGGCCGCCGCAGCGACATCCACCTTGCCAACACCATCGCCGCCTGCAACGCGCGCGGCCTGCGCATTGACGCCGCGCACTACCTCGGCGACGATGCCGACGCCCTCATCAGGCACTACCGCCGCGCCCTGGCGGCGGGCGAAGCCGTCCTCAGCTTCGGCGGCATCGGCGCGACGCCGGATGACCGCACTCGTCAGGCCGTCGCCGCCGCCTGCCATGTGCCGCTTGCCTTTCACCCCGAAGGCGATGCCCTGCTGCGCGCCAAATACGGCGACAACGAATACACCGCCGCACGGCGCGAACTCATCCATTTCCCGCAGGGCGCCACCCTCATCCCCAACCCCGTCAACAACATCCCCGGCTTCAGCCTGCAACACATCCACTGCGTCCCCGGCTTCCCGCAAATGGCCGAGCCGATGATGATATGGGTGCTGGATCACTACTACCGCTACCTCGCGCGCGCGCGCCACTATCAGGCGCTGGATGTCTTCGCGCCGGAAAGCCGCCTCGCGCCCATCATGCAGACCCTCGAAGCCATGCACCCGCAGGTCGCCATCTCCAGCCTGCCGAAGCTGCACTTTGAAAGCGAACTCGGCTTTGACGGCACGCCCGACGACTGCGCGGCCGCCGTCGCCACCGCCTGCCGCCTGCTCGATGAAGCGGAAATGCAGTGGCGGGAACATGAAGCATCATAGCCCCCGGCACAAACCTTCGCCGCCTTGCATCTAGCGCATCTGCGCGCAGCCGCCCCTTCCCGAAAGTAAAAAACCCTCTGCCGCCAGGCGTTTCTTTCCCGGGATGGGGTTTCGTATGCGACAAAATGCGCTATCGCCCCTTTTTCATGACCGCTGGTCGTGATTCCCCCAGCCTTCAGCCATCTTCCCCGTGCGCGGGGAAGGGTTCTAACCGCGCCATCGTCTGAATTTACGGTCCCCATTTCGCAGCGCATACCGCGAGATTGCCATAACCGCCCGGCAGCGGATGCCGTTGTCATGTTGATTGTTGTGGATAATCTGTGTTTGGCATTTTCACCATGTGGCGGCGGCAGGCGGCGCGGCTTTCTGCCGGAAATCGGCTTGCCGTGCCGCCCCGGCTTGTTCAAGCGGTGTTTTTCCCTGCTTGTCCGCCTCCTTGCCGCAGACGGCGGTTTTTGTGCCTGTTTTCTTCACACCGGATGATGCGTTGATTTCCAGGGAATCATGGGCAAAGTCCACAGAAATCAACTAAAATACCAAGCATAAATACACACGAAGGACCTTACCCATGAGCCGCGTTACGCGCTATCGCTGCCAAGCCCTTTTACCGTCGCCCGACGGCAGAGGGGCTTGCTGACTTTCATCGGCGGTTGTCTTCCATCATCATCTTGAAGCACAAAGGATTTTTCCATAAACACTTTCCACAAGAGTTTTAATTTCACTTGGGCCATCAGCCTGTTTGGCACCGCCGTCGGCGCAGGCGTTTTGTTCCTGCCCATCAATGCCGGCATGGGCGGGTTCTGGCCGCTCATCATCATGACCATCCTCGTCAGGCCGATGACTTACCTTGCCCACCGAGGGCTGGCGCGCTTCGTGCTCTCGTCCAAAAATCCGGGGCAGGACATCACTTATGTGGTGCAGGAGCATTTCGGCAAGACGGGCGGGCGGCTGATTACCCTGCTCTATTTCCTCGCGATTTACCCCATCCTGCTGATTTACGGCGTCGGCATCACCAACACCGTGCTGTCGTTCATGCAGCACCAGTTGCACATCGCCGTGCCGAAGATGGGCGAAGGCGGCTATTACACTTGCCGCGCCGTCGCCGCGCTCATCCTGATCGGCGTGATGGTCGCCATCATGCTTACCAGCGAAAAGCTGATCCTGCGGGTGACGAACTGGCTGGTTTATCCGCTGATTGTCATCCTCTTCGGCCTGTCGCTGTATCTCATCCCGCACTGGAACACGGCGGTTCTGCGCGAAACGCCGAGCGTCGGTACCCTCGTGACGACGCTGTGGCTGACCATCCCGGTGCTGGTTTTCTCCTTCAACCACTCGCCCGCGATTTCGAGCTGCGCCGTCTCGCACGCGCATCAGTTCCCCGATGCGGAGACCGCCGACCGCGAAATCAGCAAGACGCTGCGCCAGACTGCCGTCATGCTGGTCGGCTTCGTCATGCTGTTCGTCTTCAGCTGCGTGCTGAGCCTGACGCCGCAAGACCTCGCCCAGGCGAAAGCAGAGAACATCCCCATCCTCTCCTATCTTGCCAACCATTTCGACAACCCCGTCATCTCCTACTTCGGCCCGTTCATCGCCTTCCTCGCCATCAGCAGCTCGTTCTTCGGCCACTACTTCGGCGCGCGCGAGGGCTTTGAAGGGCTCATCAACCAGTTCCGCGACAAGCCCATCGCGCCGAAAACCTTCCGAAAATTCACCGCCGTCTTCTTCATGATCACGCTGTGGATTGTCGCCATCTTGAACCCCAGCGTCCTCGGCCTCATTGAAAGCCTGAGCGGGCCGGTCATCGCCATGATCCTCTTCCTCATGCCGATGTACGCCATCCACCATGTGCCTGCGCTGCAACGCTTCCGGGGCACGCCGGGCAATATCTTCGTGGTCGTCATGGGCAGCATTGCCATCTCTGCCGTGATTTACAAACTGTTCTGAGGTATCACCATGATTAGCGTCTTTGATATGTACAAAATCGGCATCGGCCCATCCAGCTCGCACACCGTCGGACCGATGAAAGCCGGGCGGCAGTTCGTGCTCGACCTGCTCGCCGCCGGCCTGCTCGCGCGCACCGACCACGTCCGTGCCGACGTTTACGGCTCGCTCTCGCTCACCGGGCGCGGGCACAACACCGATCTCGCCATCCTGCTCGGCCTCATGGGTTACCAGCCGGACAGCGTCGATATCGAATACATCCCCAAAGCCATCGAAGCGGTGAAAACAGACCACCGCCTCACCCTGAACGAAGCCGACCCGGCGCACAGCAAAACCATCGCCTTCGACTTCAAGGCGGACATGCCCTTCCACCGCGAATTTCTCAAACTGCACGAAAACGGCATGACTCTCACCGCCTGGGCGGGCAACGAGCAGCTCCTCAGCAAAACCTATTACTCCATCGGCGGCGGCTTCATCGTTGATGAAGAACACTTCGGCGCGGCGAGCGTCGGCGAAAGCCACGAACCCTATCCGTACCACAACGCCGCCGAACTCGTCGCCCACTGCACCGCGCAAGGCAAAAGCATCTCCGACATCATCCGCGCCAACGAACTCTCCGTCCGCAGCGCGGACGAACTCGCCGAACACCTGCGCCGCGTCTGGCAGACCATGAGCGAGGCTATCGAGCGCGGCCAGCACACCGACGGCATCCTGCCCGGCCCGCTAAAAGTGCCGCGCCGCGCCTACAAACTGAAACAAACCCTCGAAGCGCGCGGCGGCGACAGCCTCGACCCGATGGAAGCCATCGACTGGGTCAACCTCTTCGCGCTGGCGGTGAACGAGGAAAACGCCGCCGGCGGGCGGGTCGTAACCGCGCCGACCAACGGCGCCTGCGGCATCGTCCCGGCGGTGCTCGCCTACTACAACAAATTCATCAAACCGCTCACCACCGACACCGTCGAGCGCTACCTGCTCACCACCAGCGCCATCGGCACCCTCTACAAAATGAACGCCTCCATCAGCGGCGCGGAAGTGGGCTGCCAGGGCGAAGTGGGCGTGGCCTGCTCAATGGCGGCGGCGGGGCTGACCGAACTGATGGGCGGTACCCCCGAACAGGTGTGCATGGCGGCGGAAATCGGCATGGAACACAACCTCGGCCTCACCTGTGACCCCGTCGGCGGGCAGGTGCAAGTGCCGTGCATCGAGCGCAACGCCATCGGCTCGGTGAAAGCCATCAACGCCAGCCGCATGGCGCTGCGCCGCACCACCTCGCCGCGCGTGACCCTCGACACCGTCATCGCCACCATGTTCGAGACGGGCAAGGACATGAACGCGAAATACCGCGAAACCTCGACCGGCGGGCTGGCGCTCAAAGTGCCGTGCAGCTAAGGCGCGGACGTCCCGGTGAAGACCCCGCCCGCAAGCGGGGTCTTCCTTTTTTACGACGTGACGGCGGGATGCCTGCCGACAGCCGATGCCGAAGCCGTTATAGTCGTTTCAAATAGGAATTGAGACAAGGCGGCGAGCCGAAGACAGTACAGATAGTACGGCGAGGCTCGCCAAC
>NZ_CALIZP010000080.1 GCF_938028825.1 uncultured Cardiobacterium sp.
TTATGGCAGTCAATCTGCAAAAAGGCCAGAAAATTTCTCTGGAAAAAGAAGCGGGCGGCGCGCTGAGCAGCGTCATCATGGGTCTCGGTTGGGACGTCGCCAAGAAGAAGGGGCTGTTCGGCTTCGGGCGCGAGCAGTCCATCGATCTTGACGCCTCCTGTTTTCTCTTCGATGACAACAACAACCCGCTCGATCTTGTCTGGTTCCGCCAGCTGGCGAGCCGCGACGGCTCCATCCAGCACAGCGGCGACAACCTCACCGGCGAAGGCGACGGGGACGACGAACAAATCACCGTCGCGCTGAACCGCATCCCCGCCAACGTGAAAACCCTGGTCTTCACCGTCAGCAATTTCACCGGACAGAATTTCAGCCAGGTGGAAAACGCCTACTGCCGCCTGGTGGACGGGCAGTCGGGCAAAGAAATCGCCCGCTACGACCTCTCGGCACAGGGCAACCACACCGCGCAAATCATGGCCAAAGTCTATCGCCACAACGGCGAATGGAAGATGCACGCCATCGGCGAGAACTGCCAGGGGCGGACGCCGAACGAAATCCTGCCGAAAATCACCCCTTACCTCTAAACTGCACGAGCAGCCCGCGCGGCTGCCTTCCTGCCCCAACCCCATAAGGAACACCCCATGCGACGTCTCCCCGTTTACCTCCTCGTTGACACCTCCGGCTCCATGCACGGCGAAGCCATCGAATCCGTGCGCAACGGCCTGCAAGTCCTCGTTTCCGCCCTGCGCCAGGACCCCTACGCGCTGGAAACCGCCTACCTCTCCGTCATCACCTTCAACAACGACGCCAAACAGCTCACCCCGCTCACAGAACTGATGAGCTTCCAGGCACCCGACCTGCGCGCCAGCGGCATGACCGCCCTCGGTGCGGCGCTGACCCTCTTGGCCGACTGCATCAACCGCGAAGTGGTGAAAGGCAGCGCCGAAGTCAAAGGCGACTGGAAACCCGTGGTCTTCCTCCTCTCCGACGGCGCGCCGACTGACGACCTCGACAAAGGCATTGCCGCCATGAAAAACGTGAAAACCGGCACCTTCGTCGCCTGCGCCGCCGGCCCCAGTGCGGACACCGCCACCCTGAAACGCATCACCGAAACCGTCGTCTCGCTCGACACCGCCGACGCCACCTCCATCAAGAGCTTCTTCCAGTGGGTCAGCTCCTCCATTTCCGTCTCCAGCCAGAAAATCGAAAGCGGCAAAGAAGTGAGCGGGCTGGACGAACTGCCGCCGCCGCCCCCCGAACTCAACATCGTCCTCTGACCATGGCCATCAACCTGCAAAAAGGCCAGGGCGTCAGCCTGCGCAAAGAATCCGGCTACGACCTTTCCCGCCTCACCATCGGCCTCGGCTGGGACATCGCCCCGACCACGCCCGCCTACGACCTCGACGCCGTCGCCTTCCTGCTCGATGCCAACGGCAAAGTGCGCAACCTCGGCAAGGCGGGGGCGAACGGGCGGCCGACCCTCGAAGGCGGCGACGTCGTCTTCTACAACTCGCTCACCCACCCCAGCGGCAAAGTGCGCCTCTCCGGCGACAACCAAAGCGGCAGCAGCGCGGGCGATGATGCCGAACAAATTGAGGTCGATTTGGATACCCTGCCCGACGCCTACCGGCAAATCCTCTTCGTCGTCGCCATCTACAAAGGGCGCGAACGCGGGCAGAGCTTCGCCGGCGTACGCCGCGCCTACATCCGCGCCGTCGATGGCAAAGGGCAGGAAATCTGCCGCTACGACATTGGCAGCGACCCGGAGAACCACGCCTGCGCGATGACCTTCGCCGAAGTAAAACGCGGCACCAACGGCTGGCACTTCAACGCCATCGGCGACTTCCACGACACCGACCGCTTCATCGACCTGCTGAAACACTACCTGCCGTATTGAAAACCGTGTGGCCTTCTCGCTTGACGGCGGCTATCCCACATCCGCCATGCGGGAAAATTACATCCTTATTGCGACAAGTGTGCAAAGCACAAAAAACACAGACAGCAACCTACAAAATCTATGCGACGCTTACCCATTTATATCTGTATTGATACCTCGGGTTCCATGCGCGGCGAAGCCATAGAATCCTTGCGTAACGGAATACAAATACTCATTTCCTCCTTACGCCAAGACCCTTACGCTTTGGAATGCGCGCATACCTGCCTAATTACCTTCGGTACATTTCCGAAAGAAGAATTCCCGCTAACGCCGTTAATGGATGTAATGCTGCCATCAACTTTTATTTGCGAGGGAGGGTGTTGTTTGGGTGCAGCATTGGAATACATTGCCTATGCTGTCAGACGTGATGGCATTTTGGACAATCGAGGATCGAAAGGAGATTACGCCCCTATTCTTCTCATCATTACCGACGGCAAACCGAATGATTCTTTAGCATACGAAGCCGCGATTCCTGTTATCCAATCTCTTGGATTCAGTAGTATCGTTGTCTATGCGACAGGACTAAAAGTCGATATTGCTTCGCTTAGACGGTTAACAAAACATGCCTTTTCGCTTGCCGATACAAAGGCTCCTTTACCCATTCAATTTTTCCGCTTTATTACCCAATCTATTGATGGCACTTTACCGCAGCAAACAGCGGTATCGACAAATGACTATCGCCATACTCATTCCCAAACAGGAACCCACACCATGACCCGACGCCTGCTTACCTACATCTGTATCGACACCTCCGGCTCCATGCGCGGCGAGCCGATCGAAGCCGTCAACACCGGCCTGCACGCCCTGCTCGCCTCGCTGCGGCAGAACCCCTACGCACTGGAAAGCGTTTATCTCACCATCACCACCTTCGACTCCAAAATCAAGGACGTCTTGCCGCTGACCCCGCTGGAGCAAGTGGTGCTGCCGGAAATTGTCTGCCCCGAGAGCGGCGCGACCTTCCTCGGCGCAGCGCTGGAACACATCGCCCATGCCGTCAAGCGCGACCGCATCACCAGCAGCGGCGGACAAAAAGGCGACTGGCGCCCCATCCTCATCATCCTCACCGACGGCAAACCGACCGACCTGCTCGCGTACAGCGAAGCCATCCCCGTCATCAAATCGCTGGG
>NZ_CALIZP010000081.1 GCF_938028825.1 uncultured Cardiobacterium sp.
CCAATCACGAAGGCGTGATTACCATCAGCGGTGAAGCGAAGGTTGGCAGCGAACTCACCGCTGCCATCAGCGACAGCGACGGCGTGCCGACCAGCGGCGTCACCTACCAATGGTTGCGCGACGGCGTCGCCATCAGCGGCGAGACTAACAACACCTACACGCTCACCCGTGACGATGCCGGCCACAAAATCACCGTGCGCGCCACCTACAAAGACAACGCAGGCCACGACGAAACCCCGCTGAGCGAGACGAAAGACATCCCGGCGGAGGGCAATCACGCGCCAACCGACATTAGCCTGAGCGGAAACAGCCTGATGGAAGGCAAGGACGGCGCGGAAGTCGGCAAATTGACGACCACGGACGAAGACGCGGGCGACACGCACACCTACACCGTGAGCGACAGCCGCTTTGAAGTCGCTGATGGCACGCTGAAACTCAAAGCCGGCCAGCATCTCGACTTCGCCCAGGAGCCGCAAGTGAACCTGAGCGTGACCACGGACGACGGACACGGCGGCACTTACAGCAAGGCATTTACCCTGCACGTGCAGGATGACCCCGCTTATCCTGTCCAGCCGCAGGGGACGCCCGTTCTCGGCTTGCAGGGGGTGAGCGTTGTCAAAGAAGGCGAGGCGGCGCAATATCAGCTGCTGCTCAACCATCCTGCCGATCAGGACGTGACGGTGGAAGTCGAAATCGCGAGCAGCAATACAAAGCATGGCGTGCAAAATGAAACCCGCACCCTGACCATCCCCAAAGGTGAAAGCAGCCTGACTTTTGCCGTCGATACCACGCATAACGGCGTGGAAGACAATGGCAGCAATTTCCAGGTCCGCATCAAGCATGCCGAAGGTGCCTCGCTGAACACCGCCGCGCCGTCAGACTTGACGCATGGCAGCGGCGGGGAAGATGTGTTTGGCGCATCTAATACTTACAGCGCTGCCGGTCTGAGCGGCGAGTACAGGCTTTTCCCTGCCGGTGCAAAACTGGTGCTGTATCTGCATGGGGAAGCCACCAATGACTATGGCCACAATGCGTCGATCTTTGCTGAATACGTTGCCGATCGCGGTGATGCCACGGTGCTGATGGTGAAAACGCCGGACAGCGCCAGCGGTTCATGGAGCGTCAATGGCGAACAAAATGCCCGCTATCTGCGCGCCCTGCTGGAAGAGATATACAGCAAATACGACATCGATAAAGGCGATGTCTTGCTGCTCGGCAACGGCGGCGGCGCCGATTTCATCACCCGCTACCTGTTGCCCGAACACAACGACCTGTTCAGCGGCGGTACCGCGCTGATGATAGGCGGCGGTGCGGCAGACCCCACGCTGCATTTCGGCAAAACCCCGGCAGACGGTCTGAAACAGCACTTGCAGCTCAAATGGATAGCGGGCAGTGCCGATGGTGATACCGTCGTCGCCGCCCAGCATGCGCAGGAACAATACGCGCAAGCGGGCTTCCATACCCAGCGGGAAACCATCCCGGACGGGGACAGGATGACCGCCGTCGGCCACATCTACGAGGCCTTCTATGATGAAGTCAATAACAAAAACGCGGGTTCAATGGAAATGACGACCAGGGTCAGCGACATTGATGCCGTCAACCATGCACCGACAAACATCAGGCTGTATCACACGACCATCGCCGAAGGCAAGGACGGTGCGGAAATCGGCGGGCTGAGTACCAATGACCCTGATTGGCAGGACAAACACAGCTACACCGTCAGCGACGAGCGCTTTGAAATCAGCGCCGATGGCACGCTGAAACTGAAAGCCGGGCAGCATATCGATTATGCCGACGAACAGAGCGTAACCCTGACCATCACAACGACCGATAACGGCGGCCTGAGCTTCAGCAAAACCTTCACCCTGCAAGTCGAAGACAATCCGCTGTATCCCTCGACGGAAAATCATGCGCCGACAGACATCAAGCTGGATCAGGGACTGCCTACCATCAATGGCGAGCAGCAGTACTACATCAACGAGGGCAAAGATGGCTTTTCCATCGGCACGGTGCAGACTGTTGACCCCGACCCCCGGGACAGCCACCGCTACACACTGAGCGACGAGCGCTTCGAAATCACCGCCGACGGCATCCTCAAACTCAAAGACGGTATGCACATTGACTACGCCACGGAGCAAAGCATCAGCCTCACCATCATCGCGACCGATCCGGGCGGCCTGAGCGTTGAAAAGACCTTCACCCTGCGCGTGAATGACGACCCGCACTACCCCAACCGCGAGGGCAGCGTCACCATCAGCGGCGAGGCGAAAGTGGGCGGCGAGCTGACCGCGAACGTGAGTGATCCCGACACCGTATCCGACAGCAGCATCCGCTATCAGTGGCTGATTGACGGCGTGGCCGTGGCGGGCGCGACGCAAAAAACCTACACCCTGCGCCCCGAAGACGTGGGCAAAAAAGTCAGCGTCCATGTCGAATACCGTGATAACGGCCTGCATGACGAAGCCCACGACAGCGACGGGCTTGATGTCGCCGCACCGGCAGAAAACCGGCCGGGCAGCGTTCGCATCGGCGGTGAGGCCAAAGTGGGCGGTACGCTTACCGCCACCGTGACTGACGCCGACGAGTTCGCCGCCGATAAAGTGCAATACCAATGGCTGCGCGACGGCGTCGCCATCAAAGACGCAAACGGCAAAACCTATCAGCTCACCGCCGACGACGCCGGGCACAAAATCACCGTGCAGGCGACCTACAAAGACAACGCCGGGCATGATGAAAACCCGACCAGCGACGCGGCGGACATTCCCGCCCCGCCTGCAAACCACGCAGGCACGGTTGCCATTATGGGCGAGACGAAAGTGGGCGGCACGCTTACCGCCACCGTCAGCGACGCCGACAATTTCACGGCTGACCAAGTGCAATACCAATGGCTGCGCGACGGCGTCGCTATCGACAAGGCGACAGGCAACACCTATCAGCTCACCAATGACGACGCCGGGCACAAAATCACCGTGCAGGCGACTTATAAAGACAACGCCGGGCATGATGAAAACCCGACCAGCGAACCGGCGACGGTAGCGGATAACGGCAATGCGCCGCTGATGCAGGACGATTTCTCTGCCTACCCCCTGCACAAAACCTACACCGACAACGACACTTTCGGCGCATGGAAAGTGGCCTTTGCCGGTTACGGCAACGCCGAGATTATCGATAACGGCGGCGGCAACCAGGCGCTGCAACTGCGGCCGATGGCGCACAGCGGGCAAACGGAGACCTCTTCCACGATGGTCGTCAGTACCGTGCAGACGGGCAATAACTTTACGTACAGCGGCACCATCTCTACCCCGGAACAACTGCGCCAGGATGCTGCCCCCAACCCGTGGGAAACCGCCTGGCTGGTATGGAATCACAGCGACAACGACCACTATTACTACTTCGTCGCCCGCGCCAACGGCTGGGAACTGGGCAAACGCGATCCCGCTTACAGCGGCGGCCAGCGCTTCATGGCGACCGGCAGCGAAAGCTGGCCGTTGGCGGAGGCCAAACATTTTGTCGTCGCGAAAAGCGGCAACACCGTGGAAATCAGCATCAACGGCAAAGTCATCACCACCTTCACCGATGACGACAACCCCTACACCGGCGGCAGCATCGGCCTCTATACCGAAGATGCGCGCATCGTTGCCGACGACATCAGCCTGACCGCAAACGCCGGCATCACCGGCACGGCCAACCACGGCGGCGTGGCCTCCATCAGCGGTAAAGCGGCGACGGGCGAAGTCTTGCACGCCGCCGTCAGCGACGGCGACGGCGCAGTCAGCAACGTCAGCTATCAGTGGATGGCCGCAGGCAAAGAAATCGGCGGCGCGACGGGCGAAACCTACACCGTTACCGCCG
Organism: uncultured Cardiobacterium sp.; assembly: GCF_938028825.1. GTDB lineage: Bacteria > Pseudomonadota > Gammaproteobacteria > Cardiobacteriales > Cardiobacteriaceae > Cardiobacterium. The sequence goes on from NZ_CALIZP010000081.1 coordinate 3,853, forward strand.
ACAACAGCGGCAAGAACATCACCGTGCGCATCACCTACACCGACCACACCGGCAAGGTGGAAAGCGTCATCAGCCCGCCCACCGCCGTGGTGGACAGCGGCAACGACGGTGGCGCGAACCAGAAAGGCAGCGTCATCCTGAGCGGCACGGCGGCAGTCGGCGAAACCCTGAGCGCCGCCGTCAGCGATGCCGATGGCGTCCCCGACCGTGTCCAGTACACCTGGCTGGCAAACGGCGCGGCAATCAGCGGTGCCAACGGCAGCAGCTACACCGTCACCGCTGCCGATGTCGGCAAAGTCATCAGCGTGCAGGTGTATTACTACGACAAGGCGGGGCATGAAGAAAACTTCGTCAGCAGCCCGACTGCTGCCGTGACCGACGCCGCACCGCAGCCCAACCACGCCCCGACCGGCAGCGTCACCATCTCGGGTGAGGCAATGGTCGGCAAAACCCTGACCGCCGCGAACGATCTGGCGGACGAAGACGGCCTCGGCACCATCAGCTATCACTGGCTGGCCGACGGGAAAGAAATCGCCACCGGTGCGAGCTACACCCTGACCGAAGCCGAGCAAGGCAAGGGCATCACGGTGAAAGCGACCTACACCGACGGCAAAGGCACGGCGGAGGCGGTGGAAAGCAGTGCGACGGCCGCCGTAGCAGACGCACCCGCCCCGCAGACCCCGCCGGTTGCCACCCTCAGCGGTGCGGCGGGCGTCAACGAAGGCGAAGCGGCGGAATACACCGTGACGCTGGACAAAGCGAGCGACCACCCCGTTACCCTGACGCTGACCCTCAGCCACGGTGAAACGACAGACGGCGACCTCGGCAGCATCAGCAAAACTCTGATCATCCCGGCAGGTGAGACCAGCGCGAAAGTGAGCCTGCAAACCACCGCCGATGGCATCCCGGAAAACACCGAGCACTACACTCTGAGCATTAGTGAAGCAGAAGGCGCGACTATCGGCGCGGACAAAGCCGTTACCACCGCCATTTCAGATAACGACGAAAAAGCCGCCTACCATACCGGCAGCGTCGCCGACAGCACCTTCGCCGGCGACCGCTCGGCAAATGACTACTACTTCATCAACAGCCTGGACAGCACCCAGCGGGCAACCTACGGCCACTACTACGGCCACAAGCCCGGCGACGGCCTGCGCATCACCTACGCCTTCTCCGCAGACGGCGTGGAAAACGGCAAAGTCATGGATGGCTTCCGCCCGTACAGCGCGCAGCAAAAAGCCGACATCCGCACCGTGCTGGATCACCTCGAAGAACACGTCAACCTCAAATTCACCGAAGGCAGCAATGCCACCCTGAACTTCTATCTGCAAGGCCTTGAAGAGGGGGTATCCGGCTATGGCATCTACGGCGGCAACGTCCACCTCAGCACGCGGTACTACGCCGCAGACGATGCTTTCGCCAAAGAACCGCCATACACCGTCAACACCGTGACCCACGAGCTGACCCTCAAACACGGCTGGGGTACCGCCCTGCACGAAATCGGACACAGTCTCGGCATGGAGCACCCCTTCGGCCATGACGACAGCAGCCTCAACATCAACAGCGCCGAAGACCGCAACGACCTCACCGTGATGTCCTACACCACCGGACAATATGACTACGATGTTGACCTCGGCCAGGGCTGGAGCTCGCCGAAAGTCCCGCTTTCGCCCATCAAACTCGGCATCTACGATTTGGCCGCGCTGCACCACGCCTACGGCGTCAACCCCGACTATCATAGCGGTGACGACACCTACGGCTTCAAACCCTTCAACAAGGACGCCGTCGGCAACGACATCTACATCCACGACGGCGGCGGGCAGGACATCTTCGATGCCAGCGAACAAACGCTGGACCTCAACATTGACCTCACCCCCGGCAGCTGGCTCTATGCTGGGACGAAGGCGGAACATTTGGCGCTGGATGACAGCGGCAACCCGACCATGGGGCAAATGTTCATCGGCTACGGCACGCAGATAGAGAGTGCGAAAGGCGGCACGGGCAACGACACCATCAAGGGCAACAGCGCCGCCAACTACCTCTTCGGCTTCGACGGCGACGACAACATCGACGGCGGCGCGGGCAACGACCAGATTGAAGGCGGACGCGGCAGCGATACCCTGAAAGGCGGCGCGGGCGCAGACACCTTTATCTTCCGCAGCCCGTTCGACGGCACGATTGACACCCTGCTCGACTTCAACGCCGCCGCAGGCGACCGCATCCAGCTTGATCACAACATCTTCACCGGCCTGCAAAAAGGCAGCCTGAGTGCAGAACAATTTGTGCAGGGGACGGAAGCGAAAGACGCCGACGACCGCATCATCTACAATCGCGCGACCGGCGAACTCGCCTACGACGCAGACGGCAACGGCGACGGCGCAGCGGTAACCATCGCCCGCCTCGGCATCAACACGGAGCTGGACAACAATCACATCCAGATTATCTAGCCCCGCCGCCGAACGGCGAAAATAAATCCGGCGCGTCGCGCCGGATTTCTTATGCACGGCCGCCGCCCGGCGCGAAAACCCGCTCCGCAAAAAAACCGCCCCGAAGGGCGGTTTTTGGGGTTATGCCAGCAGGGTTTGCCGCCGGATGGTGTGGGTGCGGTCGGGGCCAGTCGAGACGATGGCGATGGGTACGCCCAGTTGTTGTTCGAGGTAGGCGATGTAGGCGCGCGCCTTTTCCGGTAGCTGGTCGTAGGCGGTGATGCCGACGGTGTCGCTTTGCCAGCCGGGCAGGGTGTCGTACACCGGGGTGCAGCGAGCCAGTTCGTCCGCGCCAACGGGGGCAATGTCAAGGCGGCTGCCATCCATGTCGTAGGCGGTGCAGACTTTGATTTCCGCCAGGGCGTCCAGTACGTCCGGCTTGGTCAGGCACAGGCCGCTGATGCTGGAATTGATGATGGCGCGGCGCAGGGCGGGCAGGTCAATCCAGCCGCAGCGGCGCGCACGGCCGGTGGTCGCGCCGTATTCGTTGCCGGTTTTGGCAAGATGCGCGCCAATGTCGTCCGTCAGTTCAGTGGGGAAGGGGCCGCCGCCAACGCGGGTGCTGTACGCTTTGGCGATGCCGAGGATGTAGTCGAGCGCGCGCGGGCCGATGCCGCTGCCGGTCGCCGCGCCACCGGCGGCGGTGCTGGATGAGGTGACGTAGGGGTAGGTGCCGTGGTCGATGTCGAGCATCGCGCCTTGGGCGCCTTCAAAGATGATGTGCTCGCCCTTGTCGCTGTGGCGGATGATGGCGAGGGTAACGTCGGTGATGAGCGGGCGGACGTGTTCGCCGTAGGCCAGCCATTCGTCGCAGACGGCGGCGTAGTCCAGCGGCTCTTGATGGTAGTAGTGTTCGAGCTGGAAGTTGTGGAAGTCCGTGAGTTCGCGCAGGCGCTCGCGGAAGGTGGCGGGGTGTTGCAGGTCGGCGAGACGCAGGCCGCGTCGCGCGATTTTGTCTTCGTAGGCGGGGCCGATGCCGCGCCCGGTGGTGCCGATTTTGTTCACGCCGCGCGCCGCTTCGCGTGCCTGGTCGAGCGCGCCGTGCGTCGGCAGGATGAGGGCGCAGGCGGGCGAGATGTGCAGGCGTTCGCGCACGGGGACGCCGGCGGCTTCGAGGGCGTCGCTTTCTTGTTTGAGGGCGCGCAGGCAGAGGACGACGCCGTTGCCGATGTAGCTCTGCACGCCGGCGTGCAGGATGCCGGCGGGGATGAGGTGCAGGACGGTTTTTTTGCCGTCGATGACGAGGGTATGGCCGGCGTTGTGGCCGCCCTGGTAGCGCACGACGGCGCCCGCTTTTTCGGTGAGCAGGTCAACGACTTTGCCTTTGCCTTCGTCGCCCCATTGGGCGCCGATGACGACGAGTTTGGTGCTCATGTGTTGGTTCCTCGGTGTGTTTGGGTTTAGGGGTCAGGGGTGCGGGGCGGTGTGCGTGGGGTTTTTTATGGGGTCGCCCAGTAGAGCAGGGCGACGATGAGCAGGGCGACGACTGCCATGCCGAGGCCGATGCGGCGCAGCGCCCGGTCGGGCAGGGCACTGATTTGCCGGATGGTGCGCCGCCAGGCGGCAGGTGCAATGCCGATGAGCGCGCCTTCGCAGAGCAGCATGAGTGCCAGCGCCAGCCACCAGAGGGTCATGTTCATGGCAGGGCGGGCTCGGCGGGCGGGTTGGTCGCGGCGGCTTCCGGCGGGATGACGGGTTCGGCGACGGGGTTGAGTACGGGGGCGGGCAGTTGTTCTTGTAATGGTGCCTGTTCGAGCGGCACGACGGGGATGTTGTCGGCGTCGGCGGGCAGGGCGGGGTTGTCCGTGCCGTTCAGGTAGTGGAAGTAGCGGCTGTGCGGGCTGACGATGAGGGTGCTGCCATTGAGGCTGTCGCGGTAGGCATTGAGGCTGCGCCAGTAGCGGTAGAAGTCGAGGTCGGCACCGTAGGCGGCGGCGTATTGTTTGGCGGCGGCGGCGTCCGCTTCGCCGCGCATGATGTCGGCTTCTTCGCGGGCGTGGGCGAGGAGTTCGGCGGCTTCGCGTTCGGCGGTGGCGCGGATGACGGAGGATTTTTCCTGGCCGCGCGCGCGGAAGTCTTTGCTGACGCGTTCGCGTTCGGCGCGCATGCGGTCAAAGACGCGGTCGCGGATTTCGTCGGAGAAGTCCACACGCTTCAGGCGCACACCGAGGACTTCGATGCCATAGCGGGCTTCTGCCTGACGCGAGATGCGTTCGCTGGCGGCGCCCATGATGGTGCCGCGATCCTGCGAGATGGCTTCTTTGACGGAGCGTTGCACGAATTCGCCGCGCAGGGTTTCTTTGACCATGTTGTCAAGCAGGCGACTGGCCTGGTCGAAGTTGCCCTGAACGCTGGTGTAGAAGGTGCGGATGTCTTTGATACGCCATTCGACGAAGTAATCGACGATGAGCCATTTTTTTTCGTTGGTCATGAAGCGTTCGGGTTCGACATCAAGGCGCTGGATGCGCGCGTCAAAGAATTCGACGTTTTGCACGAAGGGAACCTTGAATTTGAGGCCGGCTTCGTCGTCGGTGCTGATGAGGCGCGAGAATTGGGTGACGACGGCGATTTGCCGTTCGTTGATGATGTAGGCGCTGCTGACGAGCAGGACGAGGGTGACGGCGATAGCAGCGATGAGGGTGTTGAGTTTGTGGTTCATGCGGTTTCCTTAGCGGCTGCGGCTGCGTTCGTTACTGCGGCTGTTCGCCGGTGTGGTCGTCGCGGCGGCGGGGGTTTTGCCGGTGCTCGTGGGGGTTGCCGCCGCCGTATTGTCGCTTGCCGCTTCTTCCTGAACGGCGGCTGCCGCCGGCGCGGTGATGCCGCCGAGGTTGATGATGGGGCGGCTGTTGTTGGCGTCGATCAGCACTTTGTTGCTGTGCGCGTAGATGCCCGCCATGGTGTCGAGGTAGAGGCGTTCGCGCATGACGGCGGGGTTTTCGCGGTAGGCGGCGAGCAGGTTGTTGAAGCGGCTGCTGTCGGCAGCGGCGCGGGCGAGGGTTTCGGCTTTATAGGCTTGCGCGGCCTGCACGAGGCGTTTGGCTTCGCCACGGGCGACGGGGATGCGTTCGCGCGCGTAGGCTTCGGCTTCGAGGCCGAGGCGTTCTTCGTCTTCGCGGGCGCGCACGGCGTCTTCGAAGGCGTCCTGCACTTCGACCGGGGCGCGCGCGTCTTGCAGTTCGAAGGCGACGATTTCAAAGCCGAGGTCGTACTGGACGAGGGTTTTGTCGATGATTTGTTTGGCTTCTTGCGGCCACTCGCCGCGTTTGTCGATGAGGATGTCGTCCACGGTGTTGCTGCCGACGACTTCGCGGATGGCGGAGATGACGATGTCGCGCAGCACTTCTTCGGGCTGGTTGGCCTGGAAGAGGTAGTTTTTCGCGTCGCGGATGCGGTATTGCACGGCGGCACCGATTTCGACGATGTTTTCGTCGCTGGTCAGCATCTGGCCGTTGCGCTGGTTGCTGGTGCTGATGCGGCCGCTCTGGCTTTTGAGTTCGCCGACTTTCATGGAGGAGATGGAGGTTACGTCCACTTTGGTGACCTGGCCGAAGGGGACGGGGAAGTGCCAGTTGAGGCCGGCTTTGGTGGTGCGGGTGTAGCGGCCGAGGAAGGTTTCCACGCCGTTTTCGCGTTCGCGCACGGTATAAACGCCGCTGGCCAGCCAGATGCAGGCGATGGCGGCGATGATGAGGGTGATGAGTTTGCCGGGCAGGTGCAGCGGGGCGCGGCTGCCGCCGCTGCCGTTACCGCCGTCGCCGTTGTTGTTATTGCCCCGGTTGGAACGGCGGTTGAAGAGTCTGCTGAAGAATTCGTCAAGATCCGGCGGCTGGTCGTTGTTTTTTTTGTCCAGCCCGTTGTTGTCGCCCCACGGGTCTTGCGCCATGGCGAGGGGGCGGGGGCGTTTTCTGAGCAGGCTGCTGGTGAGGATGAACATGGGGCGTTATTCCTGGTCGTCTGTCTGGGTTTGGAGGTCAAGGCGGCGATTATACTGTGATTGTATTTGTCGATAGCGCTTTTCCCGCAGGGTGATGTGCAGCCACTGGCTGCCGTCGGCGGCTGCGCGTTCGGCGCTGACGGCGTGTTCGGCGTAGAGGGCGGCGCGCAGGGCGCCTTCGTGCGGGGCGAGGTGCAGCCAGCCGCTTTTCTGGTCGCGGTTGAAATGGGCGACGATGGCATCGGTCAGCAAATCCACACCCGCGCCAGTGAGCGCCGAGACGAAGACGGCTTCTGCCATGCCGTCAGCGCCGGCCTTGACGTAGGGTGCTTCGCCGCGCAGGTCGATTTTGTTGTACACACGCAGGGTCGGTACGTCGTCCGCTTCGATGCTTTTCAGAACTTCCATCACCACTTCTTCGCGCTCGAGATGGTGCGGATCGGCCACGTCAATGACGTGCAGCAGCAGGTCGGCACGCGCGGTTTCTTCCAGGGTAGCCGAGAAGGCAGCGACGAGTTCGTGCGGCAGGTCGCTGACGAAGCCGACGGTGTCGGCCATGAGAATGGTCTGTCCGCCCGCCTGTTTGAGGCGGCGCCAGGTCGGATCCAGGGTGGCGAAGAGCTGGTCCTGCGCGTACACATCCGCTTCGGTCAGCATATTGAAGAGGGTGGATTTGCCGGAGTTGGTGTAGCCCGCCAGTGCCACGGTCGGCATGTCGCGGCGCACACGCGCCTTGCGGTTTTCTTCGCGCTGTTTCTGCACCTTGTCGAGACGGCGCTGCAACTGCCTGATGCGGGCGGCGAGCAGGCGGCGGTCGGTTTCGAGCTGGGTTTCGCCGGGACCGCGCAGGCCGATGCCGCCTTTTTGCCGTTCGAGGTGTGTCCAGCCGCGCACCAGGCGGGTGGCGAGGTGGTTGAGCTGGGCGAGTTCGACTTGCAGCTTGCCTTCGTGGCTGCGGGCGCGCTGTGCGAAGATGTCGAGCACGAGACCGCTGCGGTCGAGCACGCGCGCGCTGCACAGTTTTTCGAGATTGCGTTCCTGCGAGGGGGAAAGCGGGGCGTTGACGATGATGAGCTCAATGTCGTGCGCTTTCACCGCCGTCGCGAGGGCTTCCGCCTGGCCGCGGCCGATGTAGTAGCGCGGCTCGGCTTCGCTCCGGCTGAAGCGCTCGGCAAGGATGATTTCCGCCCCGGCCGAGAGGGCGAGCTGGTGAAATTCTTCTTCGACGGCGGTATCGGGGGCGCGGCCGATGTCCACCTGGACGAGGGCGGCGCGTTCGCCGCTTTTCGGTCGTTCAAACAAAACGCGCCTCCCGTGGTGCGGAAAGCGCGGTGCGGTGCGGTTGCGGCATTATCAATACAGCGGATCGGTACCCGGGCGGGCGGCTTCTGCCGGGGCGGCGGGCTGTTCGCCGTCGTGTGCCTGTGGTTCCTGACCTTCTTCTTCTTCGCCGGGGATGCGTACGTTGCGCGCCGGAACGATGGTCGAAATCGCGTGTTTGTACACCATCTGCGAGATGTTGTTGCGCAGCAGGAGGACAAAGGCGTCAAACGATTCGATTTGTCCCTGCAACTTGATGCCGTTGACGAGATAGACGGATACCGGGATGCGTTCTTTGCGCAGGGCATTGAGGTAAGGATCTTGCAGGGATTGGGATTTACTCATTGTTGTTGTACTCCGAAAGGTTTGGGGAAACACCGCCTGGCGGTGCGCGCGCAATGTATCACACTTCACCCGCTGCCAGCGCTTTTTGCCGTTTATATGACACGCCAGCGCAGGGTGAACAGCGGCGTGTTTTCCACGCGCTGTTGCAAGTGGCGGCGGATGCTGTCAATCAGCGCGCTGCATCGATATACGGCGGTGGCGGTGGGATCATCGTTCTCGCCGGAAAACATCACCGCCGCATAGCCCGCCTGTTGCAGGAAATCGTACGAATACTGCTGCGTGCGCCGCGATTCCGTAAACATCGGTGCCTTGTGCGGCGCGCCCGGCCTGTCCATCCCCGCAAAACCCTGCTGCACAAGGCGGCATCACTTTGCTGTCCACGGTGAGCGCGTTGGCGGCGGTGGATAAAGCCGTCCGGTTCGCCAATCTCGGCGGCCAGCGCATGATGATCGATGACAGCAACCGCATCCGCTGCTGTTCACTTCCACCCTGTTCATGCCTTCGCTGCCGCTGATGGCGACAGCCTGATGTGGCAAGGTATGGCCGGGCCGGTTTCGATGACGGGAAAATGTATAGCCAAAAGAGGATGGGAAGCTGTGGTGGAAATGACGCATAAACCTTTCCAAGCCCGGCAGAAAGCCGCTATCATGACGGCGGGTTAACCCCTTATTCATCCGTAACACAAGGAATTGCCATGAACCATCGTCGTTTCCCCCGGACCACCCTCGCTACCGCCCTGCTACTCGCCTGCACCTGTGCCGCTGCCCAGCAGGGCAGCACGGGAACGAACCTCGCCCCCGTCACCGTAGCCAGTGACAAGGAAAACACCCGTACCGAAGACACCAATAGCTACACCACTTCGGCCATGCGCACCACCACCGGTCTTGCCCTCTCGCCGCGCGAAACCCCGCAGTCCGTTTCCGTCATCACCCAGACCCAGCTCAAAGAGCGCGGCATTCACGATATGGCAGACGCGCTGAAAACCACGACCGGTGTAAACGTCATCCCCGATTCCGGCCGCTACCGCTTCCAAAGCCGTGGCTTTTACATTGACCAAATCGAAGAAGACGGCTTGTCCAGCACCGTCCCCGGTGCATCCGGCAACCCCTACCGCGACGCGCAAAGCATGACCGATCTCGCCATTTACGACCACATCGAAGTCGTGCGCGGCGCGACCGGCCTCACCCAGGCCAACAGCGAACCGGGCGGCACCATCAACGCCGTGCGCAAAAAACCGACCGCTGCCCGCCGCATCGGCGGCGACGCCAGCATCGACCGCTTCGGCAAAACCCGCCTCACTGTCGATGCCAGCGGCGCGCTTGATGCCGAGCAGACCCTGCGCGCCCGCGTCATCGCCGCCGGCGGCAAAGACAAAAGCTTCAAGGACGACGTGGACGGCAGCAACTACCTCCTCTACGGTGTCGCCGAAAAAGACGCCGGTGCCAACACCACCTTCACCCTCGGCGGCATGGTGCAGCACCGTAACGAAACGCCGGACCCCTACGGACTACCGATGGCACCGGGCGGGCGCGATGCCGGATTTTCGCGCGATACCTACCTCGGCCTTGACTGGAACCGCGCCGAATACACCAAAGCCAACGTCTTTGCCGGCGTCGAGCACCACTTCAACGACGACTGGAAACTCGATACCAAAGTCAGCTATACCCGTAACGACTCCATGAGCGCCTTCGGCGCGCTGGCGGACAGCAACACCGGCTACGCCGGGCTCAACCGTGGTGACACCTTCCCGCTGAACAACCTGCTGCGCTACGACAACGCAGGCCGCCAGATGCAGGCACAAGCAACACTATCCGGCAAATACCGTGTATTCGGTCGTGAACATGACGTCTTTGCCGGTTACAACTACGGACAGGAAGCCAACAACACCCGTTACCGCCGTATTCGCAACACCACCGCCTACGACCCCTACACCTTCCGGGGCGATGAAATCACCTATCCGGGCTGGGGCGACTACAACGACCGCACCTACTACGCCGACCGCCGCAAAACCCATGCCTTCAACTTCGGCACCCGCTTCAACGCACTTGACAACCTGCATATCCTGGGCGGCGCGCGTTACACCCACTGGACCGGCTACAACTATGTGGACTACGACTGGTGGAACGACAAAGCCGACACCGATGCCGACGAAGCGCGCAAACTCACGCGCAACCGCCTCACCCCCTACCTCGGCATTACCTACGACCTTGACGCACACAACAGCCTCTACACCAATTACAGCAGCATCTTCAAACCGCAGGCGAACCGCGACATCAACAACAACCCGCTCGCGCCCATTCTCGGCACCAACTACGAAATCGGCTGGAAAGGCGAATGGATGGACGGTGATTTGAACGCCAGCGTCGCCCTCTTCCAGATAGAACAAAAAAACCGTCCCATCGGCATGACCGACCAGGCGACCGGGCGCAGCTATTCCATTGCTAGCGGCAAAGTCCGCAGCCGTGGGCTGGACGCCGAAATATCAGGCAATCTCACGGACGCCTGGAAACTCTACGGCGGATATACCTATAACCGCAGCAAATACCTGCGCAGCGAAAGCGCGCGTTACCCCGAAGGCATGAATTTCAGCAAGCACACGCCGAAACACATGCTGCGCCTCTACACCAGCTACCGCCTGCCGGGGGCGGCGGAAAAATGGACCATCGGCGGCGGCATGAACTACCAAAGCAGCACCAGCAGCCTCTGGAACGTCGAACAAAAAGGCTATGCACTGTTTAACGCCAACGTGCAATACCGCATCAACGACAAATTCGATGTCGGCATTTCGGCGAACAACCTTACTGACAAACGCTACTTTGAAAACCACCGCGTCCGCGCCAACGGCATCAACAACTTCCTCGGCGAACCGCGCAACGTGATGCTCAACTTCCACTGGGAGCTCTGAAAACCACTCACACAAAAGCCCCGCCAGGCGGGGCTTTTTTATAGTTAATGAATATAGGAACGGGATAATAATACTTCCTCGAAAGTGCTGTATTAGGTACTGCAGCTTGTTTCATCAACATAAACAGTCCGGTAATCACCTGGATGCCGCAGCTGTTGCAGATAGTTCTCCACTTTTACAGGATCCTGTTCCATATATGTTACGGTCTTTTTTTTCGCGTTATTCCCATACTACGCAAAGCATAAAAAACAGCCACTGCACTGCAATGAAAGTATTTCGCCATTTCGGCGAGATAGGCATCAGGGTATTGTTAATATAGGCTGCCAGTTCTTCCCGGTCTATTTTCCTTGGTCTTGCTTTGACGACTCTACGTTCAAGCTTTCCTGTTTTTTGCTTGATATCCAGCCGGCAATATAATGTATTTCCAGAAACACCATATGCTCTTGTAACTTGACTGATATTTTTACATCTTTCAAGATATTCTAAAGCTTTTTCTCCAATTTCTATTGAATGTGCCACAATAACGTAAGGATAAAATGGAATATGTATTATTACAGACTTAATTTACTATACTGGCCGGATGGCGGCAAAATGAAACCGGCCGGAGCCGGTTTTTTCAGATCATGTTCAGTTCGATTTTCGCGCGCAGGGTCATCATGTCCATGCCCCAGGGCGGATCCCATTCCATGTGTACCTCGCACTCTTCAACGCCATCCACAGCTTCGACTCCGTCCTTGACCCAGTCCGGCATAACGCCTGCGACCGGACAGCCGGGCGCGGTGAGGGTCATGTGGATGTCAACTTTGCCGGTGTTTTTGTCGTATTCGATGTTGTACACCAGGCCGAGCTCGTAGATGTCCACCGGGATTTCCGGGTCGTAGATGCCTTTGAGCGCGAGGATGATGTCTTTTTCTACCGGGCTCAGGGTGGGGTCATCGGGGTCTTTCTGGTAGGGGACGTTTTCCGGGTCGTACATGGGGTTTCCTTGGGTTTGTGGTGGGTGGTTCTGTTCACGACAGATTTTGTCAAGCAGCGGGATTGCCGGGTTTTGTCGCTGTCGCAGCTTGTCTGACCCTCTCCCCCAATGGGGGCTTTGGGCGGGATGTCTGCCGGATGTGGGTTGTTCGCTTGGGGGCGGGGATAATCCGTGCGATTGTGCCGCTTGGGCAGGATTTTCGGGCAGGACATTTGTGGTTACGGCGGGCTGAAGCCCGCCCTGCGGGTTTATTCGGTTTTGGCTTCTGTTTTGCCGTGCAGGGCGGCGTCGAGGGTGTGCCAGGCGAGGGTGGCGCATTTGACGCGTGAGGGGTATTCGCGCACACCGGCCAGCACTTTGAGTTTGCCGACGCTGTCCGGGATGGGGTCTTGGGTGGTGGCGATGTGGTGGAAGTCGTGGTAGAGCGCGGCGAACTGGTCAAGGGTTTTGCCGCGCGCGAGGTCGGTCATCAGCGAAGCGCTGGCTTTGGAGATGGCGCAGCCGTCGCCGACGAAGCTGACGTCGGCGATGGTGTCGCCGTCCATGCGCACGAAGATTTTGAGGTTGTCGCCGCAGAGCGGGTTGTAACCGGTGGCGCTGTGGTCGCAGGGGTCGAGCGCGTGGAAGTGGCGTGGGTGTTTGCTGTGATCGAGGATGACTTCCTGGTAGAGGTTTTTGAGGTCGTTCATTACTGGAAGATTTGTTGGGTGGCTTGGACGGCGGCGACGAGGCGTTCGATGTCGTCGTGGTTGTTGTAGGCAGCGAAGGAGGCGCGGATGGTGGCAGGGATGCCGAAACGGCGCATGACGGGTTCGGCGCAGTGCTGACCGACGCGGACGGCGACGCCGTGCTGGTCGAGGACGGTGCCGGCGTCGTGCGGGTGGATGCCGTCCAGGGTGAAGGAGATGACGGCGGCTTTGTGGCGGGCGGTGCCGATAATGCGCAGGCCGGGCAGGGCGCCGAGGGCGGCTTCGGCGGCGGCACGCAGGGTTTCTTCGTGCGCGGCAAGGTTGGCGAGGCCTTTATCGGTAACCCAGTCCAGCGCAGCGCCGAGGCCGATCACTTCGACGATAGGCGGGGTGCCGGCTTCGAATTTTTGCGGAGCGGCGGCGTAGTGGGTGTGCTCGAAGCTGACGCTCAGGATCATGTCGCCGCCAGTCTGGTAGGGCGGCATGGCATCCAGCAGGTCGTATCTGCCATAGAGAACGCCGATGCCGGTCGGGCCGTAGATTTTGTGCGCGGAGAAGACGAGGAAGTCGCAGCCGAGGGCTTGGACGTCGCAGGGCAGGTGGGCGACGGCCTGGGCGGCGTCCACAATGGTGTGGATGCCGCGCGCTTTGGCCTCGGTGATGAGCGGGGCGAGGTCGTTGATGGTGCCGAGGGCGTTGGAGACGAGGGCGGCGGAGAAGATTTTGACGCCGTCGAGGTAACGCGCAAAGTCGCTGCTGTCGAGTTCGCCCGCGTCGTTGATGGGCAGCACGACGAGTTCGGCACCGAAGCGCTGGCAGGCGCGTTGCCACGGCACGATGTTGGCGTGGTGTTCGAGGGCGGTGAGGAGGATTTTGTCGCCGGGTTTCAAGACGAGTTCGCCCAGCGAGCTGGCGAGCAGGTTCAGCCCTTCGGTGGTGCTTTTGGTGAAAATGATTTCTTCGGGGCGGGCGGCGTTCAGGAAGCGCGCGGTTTGTGCGCGGATGTCGTCGTAGCGGGCGCTGAGGCGCTGCGAGAGGGTGTGGACGCCGCGGTGGATGTTGCTGTATTCGTGGCGGTAGCAGCGGTCCATCGCCTCGATGACGGCCAGCGGTTTTTGCGTGCTGGCAGCGTTGTCGAGGTAGGTGAGCGGGTGGCCGTGGATGGTTTGGGCGAGGATGGGAAATTCATGCCGCATGGGTGTTGTCCTTGTCGTCGGGGTCTTCGCCGAGCCAGTCGCGGCTGATGGCGTCGTGCACGGCGTCGGCGATGGCGGGATGCTCGATGACGACGGCTTCGTGCAGGAAGCTGAGGATGAGCATTTTCCGCGCGTTTTCCGGGCTGATGCCCCGGCTTTGCAGGTAGAAGAGGGCGTCGGGGTCGAGGCGGCCGGTGGTGGAGCCGTGCGCGCATTGCACGTCGTCGGCGTAGATTTCGAGGCGCGGCACGCTCTGCGAGCGGGCGTTGTCGTGCAGGAGGATGTAGCGGCTGTTTTGGCGCGCGTCGGTTTTTTGTGCGCCGTGGGCGACGTAGATCATGCCGTCGAAGTAGCCCTGGGCGTTGTCGTCCAGCGCGCCGCGCACGATTTGGTGGCTTTCGCTGTTTTCGGTGTGGTGGCGCACGTTGAGGTGGTAGTCGGCTATCTGATTGCCGCGCAGGTGCTGGATGCCGCCGAAGGCGAAGTGGCTTTCTTCGCCGCGCAGTTCGCTGTGGATGTCGAGGCGGTGCAGGCTGCCGCCTGCTTGCAGGGCGTTGATGCGGATGCGGCTGCCTGCGGCCTGGGTGGTCATGATTTGCATGAGCTGGGCGGTGTCGGCTTCGCCATGAAACCACAGGGCGAGGTCGAGTTCCGCGCCTGCGGCGGCATCGATGGTGAGGACGGGCAGTTGTGCGCCGGCGCGGCTGACGCGGTAGTCGAACCAGCAGGCGGTGCGGCTGTTTTTGCCGAGGCGCAGGTGGATGCGGCTGTGTTGCAGGCGCGGCGCGGCGAGGCCGATGTTGATTGCGGCGGGGGTGGCGGGCGCGGCGCCTTCCGGCACGGTGAGCAGCAGGGATTCGCGCTGTTCGGCGAGGTTTTGCGCGGCAAACGGCGCATCCGGCAGGTCGAGCAGGCGGCGGTCGGCGTCGGGGAAGCAGCCGTAGTCTTCGTGTATGGCGTCCGGCAGGTCGTAGTGGTAGTCGCTGCCTTCGCTTTTGCGTTCGCGCGCACTCAGGGCGGTGAGCGGTGTCCAGCGCCAGGTCTCGTGGCGGCGCGGGTCGCCGTAGTTTTCGCGGTAGGTGCGGGCTTGTTCTGCGATGTTGTCGTTCATCATGCGCTCCGTGCCGCGCCGGTTTCTGCGCCCCGGAAGTCGGCGTAGCCTTTGGCTTCGAGTTCGAGGGCGAGGTTTTTGTCGCCGCTTTCGACGATTTCGCCGTTGACGAGGACGTGGACGTAGTCGGGCACGATGTAGTCAAGCAGGCGCTGGTAGTGGGTGATGACGAGGAAGGAGCGCGCCGGGTCGCGCAGGGCGTTGACGCCGTCAGAGACGACGCGCAGGGCGTCGATGTCGAGACCGGAGTCGGTTTCGTCCAGCACGGCGAGGCGCGGTTCGAGGACGGACATTTGCATGATTTCGTTGCGCTTTTTCTCGCCGCCGGAGAAGCCGACGTTGACTGGGCGCGAGAGGAAGCTGTCGTTCATTTTGACGGTCTTCATGCGCTGTTGCAGCAGTTCGTAGAATTCCATCGCGTCCATTTCGCCTTTGCCTTCGTAGGCGCGCTTGGCGTTGACGGCGGCTTTGAGGAAGTAGAGGTTGCTGACGCCGGGGATTTCGACCGGATACTGGAAGGCGAGAAAGATGCCGGCGCAGGCGCGCTCGTCCGGCTCCATGTCAAGCAGGTTTTTGCCGTTGTAGGTGATGCTGCCTTCGGTGATGACGTAGCCCTCGTGCCCGGCGATGACGTTCGCCAGCGTCGATTTGCCGGAGCCGTTCGGTCCCATGATGGCGTGGACTTCGCCCGCGCCGATATGGAGGTTGACGCCGTTTAAGATTTTTTTGCCGTCGAGGGTGGCGACGTGCAGGTTCTCGATGTTGAGCATGGTGTGTCCTAATGATGCTTGAATGTTTTTTACTGTTGGTTAAGGCCTGCCAATGCGTTGCCGAGCGAGATGATGATTGAGAAGTAACCGGCGACGAGAAGCGCGGGGACGCTGAGGCAGAGGGTGGTGAGGATGCTGTTGCGGATGGCGTGACGGTTGTCCCAGCGGCGCGCCATGGCGAGGGCAATCAGCCAGCAGGCGAGCCACGGGGCGTACAGCCAGCCGTAGTAGGGGACAGCCATCAGCATGGAAGGGGGCGGCGGGAGTGGGACGCTTACCGCAATAAAGAGCCACACGGTCAGATTGAGGCTGACGGCAGTCGCGCTCAGGAAGTACGGCGCGGTACGCAGGCGGCAGGCGAGGGCAAGCGGGATACCGACGGCGGCGGCGTAGTTGCCGTAGTAAATCAGCCACCAGCGGCTGTCGGCGAGAAAGCCGGCAAGCAGGGCCGGGAGGCAGACGACGAGGGCTATGGACAAGTCGCGGCGGCGGGCGTTTGCATCAGTTGCGCCGCTTGGCGGTAATGGGTTATGCATGGTGAGGTCTCCGTTTTTTCAGTTTTTTCCCGACAGGGCTCTTTCAGCCGACACTGCCTTCGAGTTTGAGTTCGATCAGGCGCTGCGCTTCAACGGCAAATTCCATCGGCAGTTCCTGGAAGATTTCTTTGCAGAAGCCGTTGACGATGAGGCTGACCGCGTCTTCTTCGGAAAGGCCGCGCTGCATGCAGTAGAAGATTTGGTCTTCGCCGATTTTGGCGGTGGTTGCCTCGTGTTCGACTTGCGCGCCGGGGTTTTGCACCATCAGGTAGGGGAAGGTGTGGGCGCCGCAGTCGCTGCCGATAAGCAGGGAGTCGCATTGTGAGAAGTTGCGCGCGCCGTCGGCTTTCGGCAGGATTTTGACGAGGCCGCGATAGGCGTTCTGCGCGTGGCCGAGCGAGATGCCTTTGGAGATGATGGTCGATTTGGTGTTCTTGCCGATGTGGATCATCTTCGAGCCGGAATCGATCTGCTGGTAGTCGCGGGCGAGGGCGACGGAGTAGAACTCGCCGATGCTGTCGTCGCCTTTCAGGACGACGCCGGGGTATTTCCAGGTGATGGCCGAGCCGGTTTCGACTTGGGTCCACGAGATTTTGCTGCGCGCGCCTTCGCACAGGCCGCGCTTGGTGACGAAGTTGTAGATACCGCCGTTGCCGTCCTTGTCGCCGGGGAACCAGTTCTGCACGGTGGAGTATTTCACTTCGGCGTTTTCGTGGGCGATGATTTCGACGACGGCGGCATGCAGCTGGTGTTCTTCCCGCTTCGGCGCGGTGCAGCCTTCGAGGTAGGAGACGTAGGCGCCTTTGTCGGCGATGATGAGGGTGCGCTCGAACTGGCCGGTGTTGGCGGCGTTGATGCGGAAGTAGGTGGAGAGTTCCATCGGGCAGCGCACGCCGGGCGGGACGTAGCAGAAGGAGCCGTCGGTGAAGACGGCGGAGTTGAGGGCGCTGAAGTAGTTGTCGTCCATGCGCACCACCGAGCCGAGGTACTTGCGCACGAGGTCGGGGTGTTCTTTGACGGCTTCGGAGAAGGAGCAGAAGATAATACCTTCTTTGCCGAGGCGGTCCTTGAAGCTGGTCGCGACCGAGACGGAGTCAAAGACGGCATCCACCGCCACGCCCGCCAGCATTTCCCGCTCTTGCAGCGGTATGCCGAGTTTTTCGTAGGTGCGCAGCAGTTCGGGATCGACTTCGTCCAGCGATTTGGGGCCGTCTTTCTGCGTTTTCGGCGCGGAGTAGTAGGAGATCGCCTGGTAGTCGATGGGCTTGATGTTGAGGTGTCCCCAGTCGGGCTGTTCGAGGGTCAGCCAGTGGCGGTAGGCGGCCAGGCGGAAGTCGCGCAGCCAGTCCGGCTCGTTTTTCATGCGCGAGATGTGTTCGATGACGCTTTCGTCGAGCCCGGGCGGCAGGGTTTCCTGCTCGATGTGGGTTTCAAAGCCGTACTGGTATTCGGTTTCGGCGATTTTTTTCAGTTCTTCATTGCTCACGAGGCTTTGCTCCGTTCTTTTTCTGTGTAATGTTCGTCGCGCTGCATGTCGGCGAGGGTTTTGCCGGCGAGCAGGGCGCGGATGTCGTCGTTCAGGCTGAGCCAGAAGGGGCTGAGGCGGCAGTGCTCGACCAGTGCGCAGTTGTTGTCGCCACCCGCGCATTCGACCAGCTCCGGCGCGCCTTCCATCGCTTCCACCACGTCCAGCGCGGTGATGGCGGCGGCGTCGCGGGCGAGCTGGTAGCCGCCGTAGGCACCACGGGTGGATTCGAGGATGCCCCGCTGGGTCAGGCGTTTCAGCACTTTGCCGGACATCGGCACGGCGATGCGGGTGCGCCCGGCGAGGTAGGCGGTGTTTTTGGCGGCACCGTCGGCAGCGAGGACTTCGCCGAGCAGCATGAAGGCGTATTCGGTCTCTTTGGTAATGCGTAGCATCGGGGCATTTTCTGAATCAGGACAGAAAATGTACTTTATAGATTTTGCCGGGGGCGCGCAAGCCGCACGGCCTGTTTTTCTTATCTTAAAGCCGGATTCGTTTGATTAAATCAATCAGTTGCGATGCGTTATCATTTTCGCGGTAACGCAGGGCGTCGTAACCCGCTGCCGCCTGTTGCAGCAACGCGGCCTGCGGCGACGCGGCGTTTTGCGCGAGGCGGCGGAAGAAAATGGCGACGGATTCGCCGTCGTCTTTCACATAGCCGCGCTTCGCCCAGCGCGCGAGGCGGCGGCGCAGCAGGCGGGCGACGGCGTCTTCGTCGTGGCGCGGACGGTTGTGCCAGAACCAGTAGAGCAGTGCCGCGCCAATCAGCAGGGTCGGGACGAGGATGAAGAGGAGGCCGATGGCGCCGAAGTTTTGCAGGCCGAGGCCGCGCAGGATGCTTTGCTGCTGGTCGCGGTCAAGGTCGATAACCCAGTCCTGCCAGAAGGCCTGTGTCGCTTCCAGGGCGTCGCGCAGCCAGGCGACGGCGCCGAGGGTTTCGGCGATGCGCGAGGTGAGCGAGCGGCTGTCTTCGCCTTCGAGGCCGCCGCCGGAGATGCGCCCTTGCAGGATGCGTTCCGGGGCGACAGCGGCGGTCGGGTCGAAGCGCACCCAGCCTTCGCCGTCAATCCACAGTTCCGCCCAGGCGTGTGCCGCTTCTTCGCGCACCGCCCAGTCGCCGCTGACCGAGTTCGGTTCGCCGCCCTGATAGCCGATGACCACCCGCGCCGGAATGCCGACACTGCGCGCAGCCAGCACCATCGCGCTGGTGTAGTGCTCGCAGAAGCCCATGCGGTCGCCGAAGAGGAAGGTTTCCGGGTTGCCCGCGCCGGGCGGCGGTTCCAGGGTGTAGTAGAACGTGTTGTCGTGCAGATAGGCGAGGAAGGCGTTGGCAAAGCCGCGCGTGTCGCCGCCGTTTTCTGCAAAGAGCCGCCGCGCCAGCCCTGCCGTCTGCGGCATCGGATAATTACGCGGCAGTTGCAGGGCGTCCTTGCGGTCGCGCGTGGAAAGGGCGTCTTCCATGCGGTAACTGAGCGCCGAAGCAACCTCGAAGCGGTTGGCCGTGACCCCGCGCGGCGACAGCGGCATCGCCACCTGCCAGGCATGGCCGGCGCGCGCCTCCGGCGGCAGATTGAGCGGCAAATCCAGCACCGTCAGCCAGCGCAGGGTTTTCTTCACCGGCGTCAATTCATAGCGCACCACGCTGTCCGGCCGGTAACCGAAACGCGGTGGGCGTTCATAGATCTCGCCCGGCCGCTGGAACCACTGCGTGCCGTCGAAAAACCACAGCACCGGCCCGCGCCAGTAGAGCTGGTTCAAATCCGGGCGCGAGTCGCCGAGGAAGCGGACGCGGAAGGCAATCTCGTTCGACTGCGCCAGTGACGACAAATCGCCCATATGCATCTCTTCCGGCAGGCCCGTCTTTGCGCCGCCTTGCTGCGGCATGCCCCACAGCGGCTGCACGCGCGGGAAAAGGAAAAACATCGCGGCGGCGAACGGCAGGGCGATGGCAAACATCCGCACCACATCACGCCAACGGGCGAACTGCACCCGCGCCCGCCCCAACTGCTCGAAGCGCAGCAGCCCGCGCAGGCTGATGACCAGTGTAAAGAGCAGATAGAGAAACATCGGAATCGACTGCGAATACATCAAAAACGCCAGCATCAGCAGCATCTGCAACAAAAACAGCACATGCACATCGCGGCGGTTGCGCGCTTCCAGCAACTTGCACACGCTCATCGTCACCAGCATCGCCACAAACGACATCGTCATCCCCACCGAATGCAGGCGCTCATACACCAAAGAGCAGCCGACAAACATCAGCACCAGCGCCGCGCCGAGGGCAAAACGCTCACTTTTCACCGCGAGCGCGACAAACTTCAATACCACTCCGACAGCGAGCAGCATCCCCAGTTCCGTCGGCAAAAAGAAAAACAGCGGCAGGGCGACAAACAAAAACGTCGCCGCCACCCGCCGCCACTCGCCCGCATCCAGGCGGTTATGAAAATCCTCGGCACTCACCCAGCGGATCATGCCCCACCTCCAAACAGCGCCAACGCGCGCAAACAGGCCTCGCGGTGCTCGCGGCCATGACCAAAATCAAAAAACACATCCGGCGGCAGGCGCAGTGCATACAGCAGCCCCTGCCTGTCGGCATCCATCACCCATTTCGCCAGCTGCGACAAGCGCTGCTCCGTGCCACCTTTGGCGGCAGCAAAATCCAGCAACAAACGCGGCGCGCCCTCGCCGGCAAACTGCTTCAACAACAACTCGCCCCGGCCAAAACGCTTCCAGGCGACGCGGGAGAGCGCATCGCCGAGCACATACGGGCGCAGGCCGGATAACTCATCATCGCCCGCCGCCGCGCCGACCACCTTACCCTCGCCCGCCATCGACACCCAGGGTAGCGGCTGCTCGCCGACCGGACGCGGATACACCAGCACCCGCGCATCCAGCCACAGCCACGTCCATGTTACAAACGCGCCGAGCGGATGCAGACAAAACACCTCAATCGGCGCCATCCGCTGCCAGCCGCGCCGCCGCGCCGGTTCACGCACAACCACCTGCGCCGTCGCGCGCGGCAGCACATCCTCACAACGCGCCTCATGCCACTCATTACGCAGCGTGAGCAGCCCGCGCAGGCGGCCGTCGCGCTCCGACACCGACACCACAAACGCCGCCTCATCCCCCGCCCACACCGGCGCGCCGCCATGTGCGGTAAACGACAAGCCGGCGAGCTGCCCCGCCGTAATCGTCCCGCCGAGCAAAAACACCGTGAACGCGAGAAACGTCAGCGCATAACCCAAATTGAGCTGATGATTGGCCGACCACAAAAACATCACCGCCAGCACCGCAAAAAACGCCAGCCCGAAATATGACGGCACCACCGGCATCCTGAGCGCCGAAGGCAAATCCCGCTGCGCCACCGCCTCCCGCAAACGCGCCCGAAAACGGGCGCGCAACCGCTTGACGAGCGCCATCAGAGCGGCACCGCCACCTGCGCCAGCACCCGCGCCAGCGCCGCCGCATGCCCCTCACTATCCGCATGCACCGAATGCAGACGGTGCCAGGCCACCGCCGGAAACACCGCCTGCACGAACTCTGGCAGCACCGCCGATTCACCGCGCAGCAGCGCATACGCCTGCGCCGCGCGCACCAGCGATAACCCGGCCCGTGTTGACAGCCCGTGGACAAAATCGCCGCACGAACGCGAAAACGCCAGCAAATGCTGCACATACAGCGCCAGTGCCTCCGACACCGTCACCTGCGCCGCCGCCTGCTGCAATGCCAGCACATCCTCGCGCGACAACACCGGGCGGGCGGCGGCGAGCAACTCGCTGCGGTCGCGCCCGCGCAAAATCGCCACCTCATCAGCCGCATCCGGATAACCGAGCGACAGGCGCAACAAAAAGCGGTCCACCTGCGCTTCGGGCAGCGCGAACGTGCCAATCTGTTCCAGCGGATTCTGCGTGGCAATCACAAAAAACGGCGACGGCAGCGGATGCGTGCGGTGATCCACCGACACCTGCCGCTCCTCCATCGCTTCCAGCAGCGCCGACTGACTCTTCGGCGAAGCGCGGTTCACCTCATCGGCGAGCAACAACTGCGTGAATACCGGCCCCTGATGAAACACCAGCGCCTGTGACTGCGGGTCCAGCGTCGAAAAACCCACCACATCGGCGGGCAGCAAATCGGACGTGAACTGAATGCGGTGAAAATCCAGCCCCAGCGTGGCGGCAAACGCCTTGGCCAGCGTCGTCTTGCCCGCCCCCGGCAAATCCTCCAGCAGCAAATGCCCGCGCGCGAGCAGACACGCCATCGCGAGCTGCACCACCTCGCCCTTGCCGACAATAACCGCATTAAGCTGCGCCAGCGCCTGCTGCAAACGCTGACGGACATCGGCGGATAACGGGGACAACGACATAAAAACCTCCATGAACGAACGTAAAGAAAAACGGGCGCGAATAGTAGCAAAAAACGCCCCGGCCACCGCCGGGAAATTGCCGCCATGCCGACATCTACCCGCCCGGCGAACCCGGCATTTACGCCGCTTGACGAGTCCGGTATTTATGCCGCTTGGCGGCCTTCGTTGGCACAACGGAGTAAAGAAAAACATAGAGACGTTGCCTGCGACGTCTCATGCCAACCCTAAGAATAAACAGGGTTCGTTAGGGTGGGCAAAAGCTGTCAAGGGTTTTGCCCATGCGGTTTTGAGAGTATTCCGGCGTGCCAACCGTACGGCACAAACCCCAACAACACAAAGGAACACGCATGGGCACCCACAAACAGGCTTGGGGCGACCCGACAAAACGCGATTGTGGGGGGGACTGTTTAAATGTGCATAAAGGGGAAGGGGAAAACCGGCACCAAATTCTGGCGGCCAGCCCAACAACGGCGCGGGTTGCGGGGGAATGCAAGGGGTCATAAAGGCGCAGGAAGGATGTGCATGGGAATGCGCAAAGAACGGGCAAAACCTGCACTGTTGCGTTGCTTATTTGTGCATAAATTGCGCGGCATTTAAACGGATTTAAAAGGCGGGTGAAGCGGCTGTTAAGGCCACTTTTGTTGTGCCCGCTTTAGCAGCAACCGCCCGATAGGTTTTTTCGAGTTGTTCATCGCTTAGGGTTGTGAGACTGGCGGTAGCGAAGTTCTTTTGCAGGTAAGCCAACAACCAGGAATCCGGCCCCTGCTCTCGTGTGTTGAGTTTGATGCGCGCGTAGCGGCGGTTAGGCCAATCCTTCTTCCCCTTTTTCAGCGCTGACGGCATTGAATTGCGCCGCCCTATCCAAAGCTGGACGTGGTCTATATCGGCACCATCCTGCACTACGACAGCGTCCTTGCGCGCACCCTCAACAACAAGGCGTGGACGACGGCGCGCTTTAAGGCGCTGCTCAAACCACCAAGCGACATGGTGCTGTGGGACGAATGGGAAAGCCTCTACCTCGGCAGCGGCGAGGCCGCCGCCGACCGCTTTTATTACGAGCACCGCACCGCGATGGATGCCGGCGCAGTGGTGAGCTGGGCGGCGCGACCGCTCTTGGCACTGATGAAAATTCGCGCCCGCGACGAGCATGCCACCTTCGACAGTGAATACCAAAACGACCCGGTCAGCGGCGAGGATGCGCCTTTTGCCCATGTCATCCAGTTTTGGGGAGAGCTGCCGCGCGACCTCGTCTATTTCGGCGCGGTGGACCCCTCTTTGGGCAGGGCGGGCGCAGCGCGCGACCCGTCCGCCATCCTTGTCGGCGGTTACGAGTGCCAGAGCGGCATCCTCTCTTTGGGCAGGGCGGGTGCAGCGCGCGATCCGTCCGCCATCCTCGTTGGCGGCTACGAGCGCAAGAGCGGCACGCTCTACGTTGTCGAGGCGCAAATCAAAAAACGTCTGCCCGACCGCATCATCAGCGACGTCATTGCCCTGCACCAGCGCTACCGCTGTCTGGTGTGGTTTGTCGAGGCGGTGCAATTCCAGGAATTTTTGCGGACGGAGCTTATCCGCCGCAGCGCGGCGCAGGGCATCCCTGTCCCCGCGCGCGCGGTCAGCCCGCACAGCGACAAGATGCTGCGCATCGAGTCCTTGCAGCCGCATATGGCGAACGGCCTCATCCGCCTGCACAGCGAACAGGCGACGCTCATCAGCCAGCTGCGCCATTTCCCGAAAGCCGACCACGACGACGGCCCCGATGCCCTGCATATGCTGTGGGCGGGGGCGGTGGCGCATGGCGGGCAGCAGGTGGGTTACACGGCGGTGCCGCGTCATAGCGACGCGGCACGTTTTGGCGACGGCGCATGGTAGGAGGAGACAATGCAACACTGGTTTAAGGCGGCATTAAGCGCCGTGCAACAACGCATTAAAGCCCCAAAAGGCACACAGAGCGCAGCGCTGGCAGCGCGGCTCGGCACCACGTTTGACCATCCCGGACGCGGGCTGACGCCGCTGAAACTGCACGACATCCTCGAATCCGCCGAGGACGGCGACATCACCGCGCAAGCGGAGCTTTTTGCCGATGTCGAGGAAAAAGACGGCCATATTTTTGCGGAGATGAGCAAGCGCAAGCGGGCGCTGATTGGCCTACCGTGGCAGGTATTGCCGCCGGTGGATGCCACGGCGGCGGAGCAGGTACTCGCCGAGGAGGTCAAGCGCTGGCTGTACGGGCTGGATGATTTTGAGGCGCTGCTCTTTGACTTGCTTGACGCGCTCGGCCACGGCTTTGCCGCCTGCGAAATCGCCTGGCAACAGCGCGATAGGCTATGGCTGCCCGCCACCTTTACGCATCGCCCGCAGGGCTGGTTTCAGCTGCGCAAAAACGTGCTACGGCTGCGGGCGGTGGACGGCGACCCCGAAGGGGAGGAGCTATGGCCTTGCGGCTGGATTGTGCATCGCGCCCAGGCGCGCAGCGGTATCACCGCGCGCGGCGGCTTGATGCGGTCATTAGTGTGGCCGTATCTCTTCAAAAATTACTCGGTGCGCGACTTGGCGGAATTTTTGGAAATCTACGGCTTGCCGGTGCGCATCGGTAAATACAGCGCCGGTGCCACCGAGGAGGACAAAAAGACCCTGCTGCGCGCCGTGGTCGGCATCGGTCACAACGCCGCCGGCATCATCCCCGAGGGCATGGCGCTGGAGCTGCTCAACGCCGCCGACGGCAACGGTGACGCGTACATGACCATGATTAGCTGGTGTGAGAAAACAGCGAGCAAAATCATCCTCGGCGGCACCCTGACCAGCCAGGCCGACGGTAAAAGCAGCACCAACGCCCTTGGCAACGTCCATAACGAGGTGCGGCACGACCTGCTCGCCAGCGATGCCCGTCAACTGGCGGCAACACTGACACGGCAGTTGATTGCGCCGCTGGTACTGCTCAACCGTGGTGGCATTGATCCGGCGCGGATGCCGTACTTTGAATTTGACTTGTCGCAACCCGAAGACCTCGCTATCTACGCCGACGCTCTGCCAAAACTGGTCGGCATCGGCATGCAGATTCCCGCCGCCTGGGCGCGCGAAAAGCTCGCCATTCCGGCGGCGGTGGAGGGCGAGGCCGTGTTGCACCTGCCCGACAATAACGCCACACCCGCGCCACTCGCTGCCGCTGCCGGTTTTGCCGGCGCGGGATGTCCTTGTTGCGCGCCACGGCAGGCGGCCCTCTCGGTCACGCCGGCCAATGCCAGCGGGCAACAACTGCTAGAAGCAATACTTGATCGCGACGCCGCGCATAATCCGCTTAACGAGGGCGGCGAGGCGCTGGCGAAACATCTCGGCAAGCTGCTGCAACAGGGCGTGAGCCTTGATGCGCTCGCCACCGACGTGCGCGCGGCTTATCCCGACTGGGATGGGGCGCAGATGCAGCAGGTATTGGCGCGCGCCCTCTTTGTCGCCAATCTGTGGGGGCAAATCCATGCCCGCGCCTGACCTCGGTTTCGCCCTCGGGCTGCCGCCGGAGCGCGCCGTCCGCTATTTTGAGAGTCTCGGCTACGCCACCCCCGCCAACTGGCGCGAGGCGCAAATCGCTGCCGAGCAGCAGGCGTTTTTTATCACGGGTCTCTACCGCGAGGACGTGGTAGAGGAACTGCGCACCTCGCTGCAAGAAGCCATCAATCAGGGCAAATCGCAGCGTGAGTGGCGCGAGGATGTCGGCGGCCGCATGGCGCAACACGGCTGGCTGCTTGATGACGGCCTGATGGTGGACAGCAAGACCGGCGAGCAACTGGCGGTGCGCTTTGGTGAGCACCGTCTTAACACCATCTACCGCACCAACGTCAAAAATGCCTTTGCCGCCGGACGCTGGCAGGAAATCACGCGCGTACAAAAGGCCATGCCCTACCTTGAGTACACGGCGGTGATGGATGACCGTACCCGCGACGAACACGCGGCACTGGATGGGCATATTTACCCCATTGACGACCCGTTTTGGCAAACGTTTTATCCTCCCAATGGCTTTAATTGCCGCTGTAATGTCATCCAGCACAGCGCGCGCGACCTCGAAGCGATGGGTCGTGTTGCCGAGAGCAGCGAGGGGCAGTGGGAGGACGTAGAGCAGCTGGTCGGACGCGATGGCGACACCGTGACCACGCGCGGCCTGAAAATGCCCAACGGGCAGGTCATCAGCGCCGATGTCGGCTTTGACCGCAATGTCGGTGCCAACTACCTCGACCGTTTGCAGCAGATTGCCGCCGAAAAACATGGCACGGCCTTTGCCGAACGGCTAGCCATGCAAAGCCGCTTCGCGAGCAGTGACAGCATCATCCACGAAGGCGAGCAGCTATATACACGTTACAAAGAGGTGATGGACGAGTACATTGCCAAAAAGGAGCCGCACCTCGGCATCCTCGAAATCATGAAACGCGAGGGCGTCGCTACCGGCGGCGAAGTGGCGGCGTACAGCAGCGACGCCAGAACAGCGGCGGAACTGGTGGAGAGTTTGCAACGCTATCCCAAAGCATGGGTGGACGCTTCCAACAAAATGGGGCGGGTGCTGGTGGAAGACGGCATCCATCGCGCCTGGCACCTGACGCCGGATGACGCCGCTGCCTTTATCGCTGCGATGCGCAAGAAAAACCTGCCCCTATGGGACGATAAGGAATATGAACAATTCCGCTGGGCGTGCAAAGGCAGAAATCCCGCTTTCCAACAGGGCGACGGCCTGATCAAGAACAATCTGAGCTTTGGCAGCAAACGCCGCATCATCTCCACCCACGTTCACGAATTTGCCCATCGCTTGCAGCAGGTTATGCCGGAGATGGACAGCTATTTTTCCCGTCTGTGGCGGGAACGTACCGCCGGTGAGGCGGTACAAAGCATGAACGCCATGACCGGCAACAGGCAATACGAAGACCACGAACGGGGCAAGCGGGATGATTTTCCCGACCCCTACTATGGCAGAATGTACGGCGACGAAGATGACCCGCAGCCGCGCGAGATGATGAGCATGATTTTTGAGGCGCTGCTCGGCAGCGACCCGGGTAAATTCGCCGGGCTCGTGGCCAAGCCGGATTTTTTGCATTTTGGCTTGGCGCTACTGGTGAGGTACACCCCATGAAAAAAAGCAAAACCATCATTGACGAATTTACCCTGAGCAGGGACGGCATGCCCATCGGCACCGTGCGCTGGACGCGGTTGGTGTTTTTCTGGCCGCGTCTCGGTTTTGTCGAGGGTCGTTTCGAGGGTGACGCGCAGACCGTCGCTCTGGTCGAGGCCGCCGCCGCCCGCGCGATTGCCGACGGCATTGATAATGGTGCCCTGCCACCTGAGACAGGGGCGCCGGTGACACATCCGGAACTCTACGATAACGACCTGCTCGCCGCTCTGCTCTATGCGGGCTATGACATCCTGCCGGATGACCACGAGATTATGATCCGGATTCGCGGCATCCCCAATCCACCACCAGGGATGACGTACTGATGGCCGAACTCGACATCCGCGTTAACCTCGACCCCCTCACCAATCTGCTCAACCGTATCGAGGGTACGCTCACACATCCCGACGACCTCACCGCCTTGCTTGCCGCACGGATGCAGCGCGCGGTGATGCTCAATTTCCGCGCCGGTGGCCGCCCCGCCTGGGCGGGGCTGATAGCACGACGCGGCAGGCCGCTGCTCGATACCGGGCGGCTGCGCGACAGTATTACCGCAGAAAGCGACAGCAAGCAGGCGGTGGTCGGCTCCAGCCTCAGTTACGCCCCCTATCACCAATTTGGCACCGCGCCGCACGCCATCACCGCCCGCCGCGCCAAGGCACTGGCTTTCAAGGTCGGCAACCGCACCATCTACCGCAAGAGCGTCAACCACCCCGGCATCCCCGCCCGTCCCTTTTTGCAGCTGACTGACGAGGATGTGGCCGAGATGATTCGTCTCGCGGGGGATTATCTGGCGGGGGTGTGAAGACAGGATGCGGCGGAAAAATGTTAGGCTGGACAACCCCTTTATCAACCAGGCAACCCGCTATGAATGAAACCCCTTATGCGCACTGCGACAGCTGCGCGACGCGCTGCGCCCGGTGGATCTGCGCGCCGATAACCTGCTGCTACGCAACCAGACACTCAATCCACGCCGGGTGGGGCAGGCACTGCACGAACTGGCGTGACCGCGTCTCTTCGAGCAGGTGATGCGCTACCCGGCCTTTGTCCATAATGCCCTGATTGAGGTGCTGCATGAGCGACTTGGCGAACAGCGATAAAGACAGCCACAACGGGGCGGTACCGGATGATTCCGTCATCAGTCAGGTGCAGGTCATCATTGCTCAGTCCACGCATGCCCATTACACCAATCGCCCCGATCTGGTCTTGGGTGGTGGCCTGAAAAGTATGCCGGACTGGACAAAGCCATAGTTGATGTCGTGAAAAACCGG
>NZ_CALIZP010000082.1 GCF_938028825.1 uncultured Cardiobacterium sp.
CTTCCAGCGAATGGGTGAGGCGGGTGCGGACGTAGTCGTTTTTTTCCAGCGGGAAGACTTGCGTTTTGTCTTTCATGCGGCGGAAGGCGGCGGAGAAGATGAGGCGGTCGCCGTCGCGCTGGAAGTCGGAGCGCACGGAGGGTTCCGGGCAGGCAGCCCGGCCGATGCGGTAGGTGGAGAGGAGCTGGATCCAGTTCATGGTGTGTGCCGGTGGGGGAATACGCGGATTTTAGCACTCCGCCCGCCGCCATCCGGCAGGGCGGTCTGCGCGTATCACGGCTATAATCGGTTTCCCCATTTTCAAGAGGCTTTTATGAAAACGTTCCTGCAATCCTGCTTCCGCTTCGGCATCATCCTCACCATTGCCGGTTTCGGTATCGCCTTTTTCCTGCAACTGGCGGATTTGATGCTGGCATTTGTCCTGCTCGCGCTGGCGGCGGTGTATCTCGGCTGGTCGGTGTGGACGGCGAACAAGTCTTCCGGCTACGACCACCCCAAACAGTGCTTCGGCGACATCATGGGCGACATCACCGCTTACACGCTGCTGATGGTAGCGCTGTTTGTCTGGCTGATATTGCCGCAGCATATGACGCTGCCGCTGGCAAGCAATCAATACCGGATTCTCACCGCCTTTCTCGGCGTGATGATTGCCGTTACCCTAGTGGAGCTGGTGATTACCGTGCACACCTGCCTGATCGCGATGTGGCGGCAGAACCCGGTGACGATTACCCGGTAAGCGGATAAAGAAAAAGCCCGTCGGAATGACGGGCTTTCATGATTCTGGTAGGCACAATTGGACTCGAACCAACGACCCCCACCATGTCAAGGTGGTGCTCTAACCAACTGAGCTATGCGCCTGAATGAGGCGCGCATTATAGGGGGTTCGGGAACGATTGCAAGCGCTTTGTGCAGGGCGCGCAAAACGGCGGCAAATGCGCGTAAGCATATGGCGCAGCTATTGAATTCGCCGCATGGCGCCAGTATAATCCGCCGCCTTTGACAGCGGGCAGAACCCTGTTCGCGCATGAAATTTTTGGAGAACAACATGTTTGCAGTTATTGAAACCGGCGGTAAACAGTACAAGGTCAAACCCGGCCAGCGCCTGAAAGTGGAAACCCTGCCGGGTGAAGCGGGCGACAGCATCGCTTTCGACAAAGTGCTGCTTATTGCCAGTGGTGATGACAATGTCAACGTCGGCGCGCCCTATCTGGAAGGCAAAACCGTCAGCGCCAGAATCGTTGAACACGGCCGCCACAAAAAAATCAAGATCATCAAGTTCCGCCGCCGCAAGCACCATATGAAACGCATGGGGCACCGTCAAAACTACACCGAAGTGGTGATTGACGCTATCGACGGCCAACAATAAGGAGAAGAGACTATGGCACACAAAAAAGCAGGCGGTTCCAGCCGCAACGGTCGCGATTCCAAATCCAAACGCCTCGGCGTCAAACGCTACGGCGGCGAATTTGTTAGCGCCGGTTCTATCCTGGTCCGCCAGCGCGGCACCCCGTTCCATGCGGGTGAAAATGTCGGCGTCGGTCGTGATCACACCCTGTTTGCCACCGCAACCGGTACCGTTATGTTCAGCAGACGCGGCCCGCAACAGCGTCGCTACGTCAGCATCGCTGCCGAGGCAGCAGAAGCCTGATTATCACGCGTTTTGCCGCAAGCCCTGCACCCATGCGGGGCTTTTTTATTGCCGCCGCGCCTGGTGGGCAAAACGGCGATACCATAAGAACAAACCCACAGAGGAATCTCCCCCATGAAATTCGTAGATGAAGCGCGCATATATGTCCGCGCGGGCAAAGGCGGCAACGGTATCGTCAGTTTCCGCCGGGAAAAATACATCCCCTTCGGCGGGCCGGATGGTGGCGACGGCGGCGACGGCGGCAGTGTTTACCTTGTCGCTCAAGAAGGCATCAACACCCTCGCCGATTTCCGCTACAACCGCAGCTATCAGGCGGAAAACGGCAAAGCCGGTGAAGGGCGCAACAAGCGCGGCAGCAGCGGTGCCGATCTCATCGTGCCGGTGCCGGTCGGCACGCAGGTATTCGTGGACGAGACCGACGAACTCATCGGCGATCTCACTAGCGATGGTCAGCGCCTGCTGGTGGCGCAAGGCGGTTATCACGGCCTCGGCAACACCCGCTACAAAAGCTCGACCAACCGCGCGCCGCGTCAATGCAAACCCGGCAGTGAAGGCGAAGAGCGCTATCTGCGTCTCGAACTGAAACTGCTCGCCGATGTCGGCCTGCTCGGTATGCCGAACGCGGGCAAATCCACCCTTATCAGCCGCGTTTCCGCCGCCCGCCCGAAAATCGCCGACTACCCCTTCACCACCCTGCATCCCAACCTCGGCGTCGTCCGCGTCGGCATGTTGCAAAGTTTCGTCATGGCGGACATTCCCGGGCTCATTGAAGGCGCGGCGGAAGGCGCAGGGCTTGGGCACCAGTTTCTGCGCCACCTCGCACGCACCCGCCTGCTGCTGCACGTTCTTGATTGCTCGCCGCTCAGCGATTCACAAGACCCGGTGCGCGACTTCGAGCAGGTCAGCCTGGAACTCGCCAAATACGACGCCGTTTTTGCCGACAAACCGCGCTGGCTGGTGCTGAACAAGATGGATACGCTGACCGCCGAAGACGGCGCGGTACTGGAACACGGCATCACCGCCGCCATCGGCTGGCAGGGTCCGGTGTACCGCATCTCGGCGGAAACCGGCATGGGCACCGAGCAACTGTGCCGCGACATCATGCAGGCGCTGGAACGGATGGACGAAGACGCCGACTATCACCGGCCACATTCCTGAACCGTCAGGCATCGCCATGCCGACTTTGTGTTTCCAGACAGCGCCGGTAGTAGTGCCAGTTGCAAGCGGGACCGGGGTCGGTTTTGCGCGTGGGGGCGATGTCGCCGTGACCGGTAATGCGCGTCGGGGTGATGCGCGGGTGGCGCGTCATGATGGCGCGGGTTAGCGCGGCGAGGCTTTGGTATTGGCGCAGGGTGTAGGGGTGGTGGTCGCTGCCGTTCAGCTCGATGCCGATGCTGTAATCGTTGCAGTTGGCGCGGCCCTGATAGCGGGATTCGCCCGCGTGCCAGGCGCGCGCGGTGGTGGCGACGTATTGCTGGATATGGCCGTCGCGCAGGATGAGGAAGTGCGCGGCGACGCGCAGGTCGGCGATGGCATCAAGGTAGGGGTGTTCGTGGCGCTTCGCGGGCAGAGTGCCGCAGAAGAGGTCGCTGATGTAGCGATCGCCGTATTCTCCGGGCGGCAGACTGATGTTGTGGATGACGAGGAGTGAGATGTCATCGGCATCGGGGCGGGCGTTGTAGTGCGGGCTGGGGCGGCGGATAGCGCTGTCCAGCCAGCCGCTTTCATCAATGTGCATTCAGGGTTTCGCGGCAGGCGGCGGATTGTCGCCCGCTTCGCGCGCGGCAAGCAGGCGTTTGCCGATGTAGAGCCCCGCTTCGAAGAGGATGAGCATCGGCACGGCGAGCAGGGTTTGCGAGATGGCGTCCGGCGGGGTGAGCAGCATGCCGATGGTGAAGGCGGCGAGGATGATGTAGGGGCGTTTTTTGGCGAGCGTCTCCGGGCGGACGATGCCGAGCATGAGGCAGATGACGGTCGCCACCGGCACCTCGAAGGCGGCACCGAAGGCGATGAACATGGTCAGGCTGAGCGACATGTACTGGGTGATGTCGGGTTTGTATTCGACGCCTTTGAGTTCGATGCCGGCGAGGAAGCTGAAGAGGATGGGCAGGATGATGAAGTAGGCAAACAGCACGCCGGTGTAGAAGAGGATGGTAGAGGAGATGAGGATGGGGCGGACGAGGCGTTTTTCGTGGCGGTACATGCCCGGTGCGACGAAGGCCCAGATTTGGTAGAGGATCCACGGGATGGTGAGCAGGCAGGCGAGGAAGAGGCAGACTTTCACCGGGGTGAGGAAGATGTCGATGCCGTCGTAGGCGAGCATGGTTTGCCCCGGCAGGAGGCTGCCGAGCACGGGCAGGGCGAAGGCTTCGTACACGGCGTTGCGGAAGGGCAGGAGCAGGACGAAGACGCCGACGACGGCGTAGATGATGCGCAGCAGGCGGGCACGCAGTTCGATGAGGTGCTCGACGATGGGCATTTCTTTGTCGTCGCTTTGCGGTGGGGTGTCGTGGTCGGTCATGGTGGACTCAGTGGTGGGTGTTGTGGATGGTCGTCGGGCATTGGCGGAAGGCGCCGAAGCTGTCGGCCAGTGCAGCGCGCAATCCGGCGGTATCCCCGGTATTTACGCCGCTTGGGGTTGCGCTTCAACGGCGCAAAAAGCAGGCTGCGCCTGCCCGGTGGGCTGAAGCCCACCCTACGCGAGCCCAGTATTGGTGCCGCTTGGCGAGGTCAGTATTTACGCCGCTTGGCGGGGTTCAGGGCTTGGGCGGGGTGTTTTCTGTGTTCGCGGTGTCGGCGGTGTGCGGGGTTTTGTCTGTGCCTGTGGCGGCAGGCGGTTCGATGCCGGTGTCGGCTTCGGCACTGGCGTCTTCCGGGGTGTAGCCGTCGTAGGCGTGTTCGAGGTCTTCTTTGATGCTGGTACCGAGGTCGCGCGCTTCTTTGTCGAGGTTCATCACGCCGTCGTTAAGTTTTTTGATGTGTTCGCGCATGTCGGCTTCGTGCAGGATTTTGCGCATATCGTCGAGGTCGAGTTCGCGCTCGATGTCGGCGCGCACGTCGCTGAATGCGCGGCGGATTTTGCGGATGAAGATGAGGGCGCTGCGCACGACTTCCGGCAGGCGTTCGGGGCCGATGACGACGATGCCGATGACGCCGATGACGACGAGTTCCCAGAATCCGATGTCAAACACGGGGCCGCCTTAGTGGGTTTTTTCTTCGTCGCGGCGCGCTTCGCCTTCGATGATGCGGCTGTCGGCGGCGGTCTTTTCGGCCTGGTGTTCGAGTTTGTCGGCGGGTTTGTCGTCTTCTTTCATGGCGTTTTTGAAGCCTTTGATGGCCTGGCCGAGGTCGGCGCCGACGCCGCCGAGTTTTTTGGTGCCGAAGATGGCGATGACGATGATGAGGACGATGAGGAGTTGGATCGGGCTGATTCCCATGGGGTGCTCCTGATTTGGGGTCTGGGGAAATAGTCAGCCCCTCACCCGCAGCGGGCAAGGGGCTTTGTTTGCCGTTTAGCTATGGGCGGCCTGTACGGCGGTGATGGCGATGGTATAGACGATGTCGTCCACCAGCGCACCGCGCGAGAGGTCGTTCACGGGTTTGCGCATGCCTTGCAGGACGGGACCCATCGAGATGGCGTTTGCCGAACGCTGCACGGCTTTGTAGGTGGTGTTGCCGGTGTTGAGGTCGGGGAAGATGAAGACACTCGCTTGTCCGGCGACGGGGCTGTTCGGCGCTTTCTGTTTGCCGACGGACTCAACGGCGGCGGCGTCGTATTGCAGCGGGCCGTCCACCAGGATGTCCGGACGCAGTTCGCGCACTTTGGCGGTCGCTTCTTTGACTTTTTCGACGTCTGCGCCGCTGCCGGAGGTGCCGGTCGAGTAGGAGATCATCGCCACGCGCGGCTCGATGCCGAAGGCTTTGGCGCTGTCGTTGGACTGGATGGCGATTTGCGCGAGGTCGTCGGCGCTGGGGTTGGGCACGATGGCGCAGTCGCCATAGACGAGGACTTGATCCGGCAGGCACATGAAGAAGACGGAGGAGACCATGCTGGCGCCCGGCGCGGTTTTGATGATTTGCAGCGGCGGACGGATGGTGTTGGCGGTGGTGTGCACGGCGCCGGAGACGAGGCCGTCCACTTCGCCCGCTTCGAGCATCATGGTGCCGAGCATGACGCCGTCGGCGAGCGCGTCGCGCGCCTGGTCTTCGGTCATGCCTTTGGCTTTGCGCAGTTCGACGAGGCGGGCGACGTATTTTTCGCGCACGGCGTCGGGGTCGATGATTTGGATGTTGTCGCCGAGGGTGACGCCCTGCTGGGCGGCGACGGCGCGGACGCTGTCGGGTTTGGCGAGCAGGACACAGCGCGCCATGCCGCGTTCGGCGCAGATGCTGGCGGCGACGACGGTACGCGGTTCGTCGCCTTCGGGCAGGACGATGGTTTTGTGCGCGGCGATGGCACGTTGCACGATCTGGTAGCGGAAGGCGGCGGGCGAGAGGCTGACGGTGCGCGCGGCACTGAGGTAGCCGTCGATCCAGCCGTCTTTGATGTTGTCGGCGATGTGTTCTTTGGTGGCGTTGATGCGCTGTTCGTCGTCAACGGGGATGTAGCGGTTGAATTTTTCGACGAGTTTGCCGATTTCCCAACTGCTGGTTTCAAGATGCAGCACCGGCAGGCGCGCGTCTTCGAGCAGCGGTTTGCACAGTTTCATGATGACGTCGGAGGCGGGCAGCGGCCCGGTGAGGACGAGGCAGGCGAGGTGGTTGCCCGCTTTGGCGCTGATAGTGGTCGCCATCAGCGCGTCATCGCGATCCGCCGGGAGGAAGATGCAGTTGCCGGGTTGCAGGAATTCGGCGGCGTTCGCCGGGGTGCGCGCAAAGAGGACGTAGTCATGGATGCGGCGGGTGGCGCTTTCGCCTGCGAGGAGGATGTCCGCGCCGAGGTGCTGTTGCAGGTCGCTGACGCGCGGCGCGCCGATGTCCGGGTTGTGGCCGATGATGCCGAGCAGGCGGTATTTGTCGCCCAGTTTGCTGCCGGTGATGGCGGCGGTGCTCAGTGCACCGGCGGCGTCGGCATGGTTGATGATGACGCCGAAGAGCTGGTTCTTGCCGATGTTGCCGGCGGCGTAGTCGAGCTGGTTTTCCAGGCGGGCAACGCTTGCGGTGTGCGCGTCGGCGAGGAGGATAACGTCGGCATTGAGGGCGCGGGCGATTTGCCGGTTCACCTCGTCGGCGTAGGGCACGGAAGCGGTTTCCAGCAGCCCTTCCATGATGACGACATCGGCGTCGCCCCTGGCGGCTTCAAAGTTCTGGATGACGGTTTCCATCAGTTCGTCGAGGTTGCCCGCATCCAGCGCCTGTTGCACGGTTTCGGGGCGGATGGCGAGGCTGTCGTCGGCGGTGGTGCGCGCGGACTGGCGCAGCACGTTGCGGCTGTGGTCAATGTCCTGCCCTTCCACATCGTACTGGATGACGGGTTTGTGGAAACCGGCCTTGATGCCCTTACGGTCAAGGGCGTGATAGAGGCCGAGGACGGCGGAAGTCAGGCCGCTGCCCTGACGGGTGGCAACGACCAGGATTGTTTTTGCCATGGTGGTTCTCCTTAGGCGCTGAGTGCGTCGGTATCTCGGGCGATCATCAGCTCTTCGTTGGTAGCGATGACCCACACTGGCTTGCTGCCGGGGGCGGCAATATTGCCTTCCTTGCCCCGGGACGTTTCATGATTCTTGGCGCTGTCGAGCTTGAAGCCAAGAAATTCGAGCAGGGCGATGGTTTTCTCGCGCACCAGCGACGAGTTTTCGCCGATGCCGCCGGTGAAAACGATGGCATCCGCGCCGCCGAGGCCGACCATCTGCGCGGCGATATGCTTGGCGAGGCGGTAGCAGTACACCTCCATGGTGCGAATGGCCGCTTCATCGCCTTTGGCGTAGGCTTGTTCAATCGTGCGGCAGTCGTTGGACATGCCGGAGAGGCCGAGCAGGCCGGACTGCTTCCACAACATATCGTCCACCTCTTTCGGGCTCATGCCCATCTGCCCGGTGAGGATGCCGAAGATGGCGGGATCGACGTCGCCGGAACGGGTGCCGTGCACCACGCCTTCCAGCGGGGTCAAACCCATCGTGGTGTCCACAGAATGGTCGAAATCCACGGCGGCAACGGAAGCGCCGTTACCGAGGTGGGCGACGACCGCCTTCGGCCTGGCGATGCCGAGTTTCTCCGGCAACTGGCTGGCGATGTAGCGGTAAGACGTGCCGTGGAAACCGTAGCGGCGGATTTTGTTGTCGGCATAGAGCTTGTACGGCAGGGCGTAGAGATAGGCGCGCTGCGGCATGTGCTGGTGGAAGGCGGTGTCGAAGACGACGACCTGTTTCAGGTTGGGGAAGACCTCGCGCGCGGCGTCGATACCGGTCACGTGTGCCGGATTGTGCAGCGGGGCGAGGCGGATGCAGTCCACAATCTTCTCGCGCACATCGTCATCCACGAGGACGGATTCGGCGAAATACTCGCCACCATGCACGATGCGGTGGCCGACCGCCTTGATTTTGTCCATCAGCCCTTCCTTTTGCAGCGCAGCGACGATATGGCGCAGCGCCTCCTGGTGCGTGCCGGGGGCGAGCGATTCCTCAATCTTGTCGCCTCTGGCGTTCTTGATGGTGATATTGCCGATGCCGCCGACACCGAGCCGCTCGGCCAGTCCTTTCAGCGCCTCGTCGCCGTTTTCCGGATTGATGACGGAAAATTTCAGGCTGGAAGAGCCGCAGTTCAGGACAAAAATGTAATGGGACATGATGATTTCCTATGGATTACCTGTGGATGAAAACGGCGCGATTTTAGCAGAAACACGGCAGGACGGCGGTTTGGGCAGGCCGGCGGATAACGGCGGACGGGATGGGCGGGAGGGGGCTTACATCTGCTCGCGTATCCAGCCGAGCATATCGGGATGGTTCACCGCCCACTGGTTCCCGCCGTTTTTGCTGATGAAATCCGCGCGGGTCAGGCGGCGCAGCGCGGCCTGCACCTGCGGCACACTGACATCGTCCACCCCCATTTGCGCCGCCAGCCACCGGCGCGTGTCCTGCGCGTAGAGGGCCTGCCGTTCTTGCGCCAGCGCTTGCAGCAGCAGGCGGTCCAGCGCTTTCGGTTCCCGCCAGACGGCGGCGTAATCGGCGCTGTCGTGCAGGTATTGCTGCTGTGCGGCGGCGGCCGCGTCCAGCGGCAGGGCGGGGTCGATAATCGTGTTCTGGATGATGGCACGCAGGTGCAGCGGGATGTGTTCTCAGCGGACAAACCATTGATACAGCGCCTGTTTGTCCAGTGTGTTGGCGGTGCGCGCCTGATAGATGTCGGCGAGGAAGTCGGTGAAGTCCTGTTCCGGGCGTGGAAAGGCTATCGCGTGGGCAAACTGGAAAAACGGTGCCTTGTAATCGCTGAACATCTGCCGCAGGCCGTTCATGCTGGAACCGGTGAAGACGACTTTGACCTGTGCCCGATGCACATCCGGCCCGGTGCGCAGCGAGCGGATGAGGCCGCCTGTGTCATCGAAGCGCGCCAGTTCCTGCACTTCGTCAAACAGCAGTAGCACCGTTTTACCGCTTTGCGCCAACGCCTCAATCACTTCGCTGACGCTCACCGGTTCAGGCGCTTTTTCGCGGCCGACACTTGCTCAATCCCCGCCAGCCACGTTTTCAGTTTGCCGCCGAGACCGAGTTGCCGGGCGAAATCCAGCAGCGCGAGGCGGAAGCGGCTTTCCGTCTGCGCGTCGCTGTCCATGAAGCTAAAATAGAAAACGGCAAAATCGCGCGCTGCGGCGGCAGGCCGGATGTCGTTCAGCAAAAACTGCGTCTTGCCCATGCGGCGCGGGGCGAACAGGGTGAAAGCGCTGACCACACCGTCGGCCAGCATTGTCAGCAAAGCATCGGCGTAGGGGCGGCGGGAATAGTAAAGCGGGTCGTGCATGACGGTTCTCCAGTATTTGTCGCAGGATTATATGGTTTTAGACGGATTTTGACGAATTAGACAAAGTTTGTCTAAAATCATCTAATCCTTTATTTTCAATGGAATGCGGCCTATGTTTGCCCGCCGCTGCTCCCCGTTTATGTTCAGGAACCATCTCCCCATGCCCACCCTCATCAGCCAACGCATTGCGAGCCCGCTCGGCGCGCTTTACGTCTGCGCCAGTGCGCGCGGCGTCTGCCTGCTCGAATTTGCCGGCACGCAGCGCATCGCGCGCGAAAGCCGCGCCCTCGAACGCCATTTCGGCTGCACCATCACCCTCGGCGAGAATGAGCACACCCGGCAAACCGCCGCCGAGCTCGGCGAATATTTCGCCGGCACGCGGCGTGATTTCGGCGTCGCCCTGCACCCCGTCGGCAGCGATTTCCAGCGGCGCGTCTGGGCGGCGCTGTGCGCCATTCCCTACGGCACGACCACGCATTATCAGGCGCTGGCGGCATCCATCGGCCATCCCGCCGCCGTGCGCGCCGTCGCCGCTGCCAACGGTGCCAACGCCATTGCCATCCTCATCCCCTGCCACCGCGTCATCGGCAAAAACGGCACGCTGACCGGCTACGGCGGCGGCCTGCAACGCAAAGCCCGGCTGCTCGCCCATGAACACGGCGGAGATGCCTGCCCAACCCTGCCCCTGTTCCCATGAACTTCATCCACTGCGTCCTCCTCTTCCTCGGTGGTGGGCTGGGCAGCGTGGCGCGCTACCTGCTCGGCCTCGCCCTGCCCGCCCGCACCTTCCCGCTCGGTACGTTTTGCGTCAACGTCCTCGGCTGTCTCTTTATCGGCTATCTCGCCGCAACGCTTGCCCGCGATAACGCCGCCCTGCGCGCCCTCTGCATCAGCGGTTTCTGCGGCGGCTTCACCACCTTTTCCACCTTCTCGCTCGACATCGTGCAGCGCTGGCAGGCGGGGCATTATCTCGTCCCCACGCTTTACCTCGCCGCCAGCCTTATCTGCGGCATCGCCGCCGTCCTCGGCGGCATGGCGCTGGCCCGCTGACCGCATCCCGCCCCATGCTAAAATCCGCCCTTTCCTTAATATGACACCGAGGTAATCATGAACACAGACGGCATGGCCACCCGCTACCAACCCGCCGACATCGAAAACAAATGGTACGCCCGCTGGGAAGCCGGCAACCACTTCGCCCCCGGCGGCAGCGGCAAGCCCTACGCCATCATGATTCCGCCGCCGAACGTGACCGGCACCCTGCACATGGGCCACGCCTTCCAGGACACCATCATGGACGCCCTCATCCGCTACCACCGCATGCTCGGTGACAACACCCTGTGGCAGCCGGGCAGCGACCATGCCGGCATCGCGACACAAATGGTCGTCGAGCGCCAGCTGAACGCAGCGGGCAAAACGCGGCACAACCTCGGCCGCGAAGCGTTCACCGCCAAAGTATGGGAATGGAAGGCCGAATCCGGCGGGCAAATCATGCAGCAACTGCGCCGCCTCGGTGCCTCGCTCGACTGGACGCGCGAACGCTTCACCATGGACGACGCCCTCTCGCGCGCGGTGCGCACCCTCTTCGTCAGACTCTACGACGATGGCCTCATCTATCGCGGCAAGCGCCTGGTCAACTGGGACCCGGTACTGAAAACCGCCATCTCCGACCTCGAAGTGGAAAACCGCGAAGAAAGCGGCTTCATGTACCACGTCCGTTACCCCTTCGTCGCCGGGCAGGGGCTGGACGGGCAGTACATGCACATCGCCACCACCCGCCCGGAAACCATCCTCGCCGACGGCGCGCTCGCCGTGCATCCCGACGATGAACGCTACCGCCACCTGCTCGGCAAAATGGTGCACGTCCCGCTCACCGAGCGCGTTATCCCCATCATCGCCGACGAATACGTCGAAATGGACTTCGGCACCGGCTGCGTGAAAATCACCCCCGCGCACGACTTCAACGACTACGCCGTCGGCCAGCGGCATGAAATGGAAGTCATCAACCTGATGAACCCCGACGCCACCCTGAACGATAACGTGCCGCCCGCCTATCGCGGCCTTGACCGCTGGGTGGCGCGGGAAAAAATCGTTGCTGACCTCGATGCCGCCGGATTACTGGAAAAAGTCGAACCGCACACCCTGAAACGCCCCTACGGCGACCGCAGCGGCGTCGTCATCGAACCCTACCTCACCGACCAGTGGTTCGTGGACCTGTCCAGCGACAAAGGCATGGCCAAACTCACCCGGCCCGCGCTCGACGCCGTGCGCGATGGCCGCATCAAATTCGTGCCGGACAACTGGAAAAATACCTACTACAACTGGATGGAAAACCTGCAAGACTGGTGCATCTCGCGCCAACTCTGGTGGGGGCACCGCATCCCCGCCTGGTACGACGCCGACGGCAACGTGTACGTCGCCGAAAACGAAGCCGCCGTGCGCGGAAAATACCGCCTCGCCGCTGGACTCCCGCTGACGCAGGATGAAGACGTGCTCGACACCTGGTTCTCCTCCGCGCTGTGGCCGTTCGCCACCCAGGGCTGGCCGGATGACACCGCCGACCTTAAAACCTTTTACCCCGGCAACGTCCTCGTTACCGGCTTCGACATCATCTTCTTCTGGGTGGCGCGCATGGTGCTGATGGGCATGTACTGCATGCACGGCGAAGTCCCCTTCCGCGAGGTGTACATCCACGGCCTCGTGCGCGACAGCGAAGGGCAGAAAATGTCCAAATCCAAAGGCAACGTCCTTGACCCGCTCGACATCATCGACGGCATCGACGGCGAAGCCCTGGTCGCAAAACGCACCAGCGGCATGATGCAGCCGCAAAAAGCCGAAAAAATCGCCGCGCAGACCCGCAAAGAATACCCGGATGGCATCGCCGCTTACGGCACCGATGCCCTGCGCTTCACCTTCGCCGCGCAAGCGACCATGGGCCGCGACATCGTCTTCGACACCAAACGCGTCGAAGGCTACCGCAACTTCTGCAACAAACTGTGGAATGCCGCCCGCTTCGTACAAATGCAGACCGCAGGCCAAACCATCGCCGCTGCCCCCGTCAAAGAAAAAAGCGCTGCCGACCGCTGGATCTACGGCGCACTCGACCGCACCATCCGCAGCGTACGCGAAGCGTTTGACAGCTACCGCTTCGACTTCGCCGCGCAAGCCGTGTACGACTTCATCTGGAACCAGTACTGCGACTGGTACCTCGAACTCGCCAAACCCGTTCTCGGCAAACACAACGACGACGCCGCCGAAAAAGCGCGCACCCGCCACACCCTGCTCGACGTCCTCGAACAAGCGCTGCGCCTCATCCACCCGCTCATGCCCTACATCAGCGAAGAAATCTGGCAACAAACCGCGCCGCTGCTCGGCAAAACGGGCGACACCATCATGACCCAGCCCTACCCGGCGGCAAGCAACGGCGAAGACCCGCAGGCCGACGCCGAAATCGCCTGGCTGCAAGAAACCCTGCTCGGCGTACGCAAAATCCGCGCCGACATGAACATCGCCCCCGGCAAACCGCTGCCGCTCATCATCAGCGGCCTGGACGATAACGCCAGAGGCTACCTTGCCGCCCAAGAACGCAGCCTGCTCGCGCTGGGCCGCCTCGACAGCATCCGCGTCCTCGCGGATGGCGAAGCCGAACCCGAAGCCGCCGCCTTCATGGTTGGCAGCGCAAAAAACATGATCCCGCTGGCGGGGCTCATCGACAAAACCGCCGAACTTGCCCGCCTCGACAAAGAAATCACGAAACGCGAACAAAACATCGCCCGCCTCAGCGGACAGCTCGCCAACGAACGCTTCACCGCCAGCGCCCCCGCCGCCTTGGTCGCCCAAACCCGCGCCCAACTCGCCGGCGACGAAGAAACCGTCGCTGCCCTGCGTGCCCAGCGGAAAAAAGTCGCGGCGTTGTAAGCCCCCCCGCTTTTTGCCCTGTCCCGTACGACAAAAAAACGGG
This sequence comes from uncultured Cardiobacterium sp., assembly GCF_938028825.1. GTDB lineage: Bacteria > Pseudomonadota > Gammaproteobacteria > Cardiobacteriales > Cardiobacteriaceae > Cardiobacterium. Next base: position 13,560 of record NZ_CALIZP010000082.1, read on the forward strand.
GCAAAAAAATCCCCGCCATTCGGCGGGGATTTTGCTCCTGCCGCCCGGCGGCGGTTCGGGCGCTATCCGTGCCACACCACCACGTCTTCCAGCGGCGGGCGGAAGCGTTCCGGCGGGGTAAGGGTTGGAGTGCCGAGCGAGATGAAACCGAGGATGTCGTCTTCGGGTTTGACGTTGAGGTGCGCCTTGACGTCGGTATCTGCCGCCGCCCACGGGGTCAGCCAGCAGGTGCCGTAGCCGAGCGCGGCGGAGGCGATGATGAGGTTCTGGCAGACGGCACCGCCGGAGAGGATTTGTTCGTAGCGCGGCACGGTGCTGAGGGTGTTGAGGCGGCTCGATACCATGACGAGCAGCGGCGCGGCGCGGACGAAGCTGGTTTTTTTCGCGGTCAGCCCTTCGTCGGCGTCGGGGTATTTTTGCTGCCAGATGGCAAGCAGCACGCGGTAGAGCGCTTCCTGCGCGGGTTTTTTGAAGATGTCCAGCCGCCACGGGTTGAGGTTGCCGTGGTCGGAAACGCGGGTTGCGGCGCGCAGGATGAGGGTCAGCTCGTCGTCACCGGGGGCGGGGTCGGCGAGTTGTGCCGGGCGGGGCGAGTTGCGGTGCAGGAGCAGGTCGAGGGTCGGGTTCATGGTTCTCTCGGTTGGGGGAAATGAAAAACGCCACGGGACGTGGCGTTTGCCGGGGGAAGTGCGCGATCAGGCAGCGTGTTGCAACAGTTGCCAGACCACGGCCAGCACGGCAATCAGCAGGGCGATGCCGCCGATGACGATGGAGATGGTGGCGCGGCGGTCGCTTTCCGTGAGGCGGTTTTGCAGGTGTTGCACTTCTTTGCGCTGTTTTTCGATGTCGGCCGTCATGCCCGCCTTGCCTTCGTCGGCGGCGCGTTGCGCTTTTTCCTGGGTCAGGGTGAGCTGGCGTTCGAGGGCGTCGATGCGGCGGGTGATTTCCGTGGTATCGACGTAGGTGACGGCGAGCGGGATGTGCGGCTGCGGCTGCGGCACGGCGGCGGGGGCGACGTAGGACGGCGTGACCACGTCGAAATCGGGTTCGTCCACCACGGCGCGCACCGGTGGCGGGGCGGGGACGGGTTTCGGCGGCGGGGGCGGCGGTGCGGGTTGCGGCACCGGCTGGGCGGCAGGGCGGACACGGTCGCGCAGGGCGGAGAGGAGGTGGTCGAGGCGGCTGGCGTCGGCGGGTTTCGGCAGGTATCCGGTCGCGCCCGCGTCGCGCGCCTTCTGCCGCGCTTCTTCGGAGATGTCGCCGGAATACATGATGACGGGCAGGTCATGTGTTTCCGGGTCGGCGCGCAGCCGCGCCAGACCTTCGTAGCCGTCCAGGTCGGGCATCATGATGTCCATGAAGACGATGTCCGGCAGGGTGTGGCGGGAAATCCAGCTTTCGCCGTCAATGACGCTTTCGGCCTCAATGACATCAATATCGTATTTGGCCAGCAATCGCTTCAGGGTGAGGCGCGCGAGGCGGGAATCATCCACAATCAGGGCGGTTTTCAGCATAAAAATCAAATCCTCTCGTCCATAAAACACATTACCGCATTGTATCACCAACCGCCGCGTTCCCGCATGGAAACCAGGACGTTACCGGCGACGATGAAATGGTCCAAAAGGCGCACATCCATCAGGTTGAGCGCCGCCTCGATCCGTTTCGTGGCGGTGCGGTCGGCGGCGGACGGCTCGGTGCTGCCCGCCGGGTGGTTGTGGGCGAGGATGACGGCGGCGGCGTGATGATGCAGGATGCCGGCGAAGAGCGCGCGCGCGGGAATGTCGACCGCCCCCGCCGCGCCCGCCGCCATCCGCTCGAAGGCGAGAAACCCGTGCTGCTGATTCAGAAACAGCACGCCGAACGATTCCAGCCCCTGCCCTTTGAACTGCAACATCAGGAAATCGCGCACATGATCCGGCGAAGAGAACGACCACGACGGGCGGCGCATCTCTTCCGCCATGAAACGCCGCGCCAGCTCCGTGACCGCAAGAATCTCCGCCGACTTCGCCTTGCCGAGGCCGCGCACCGCCTGCAAATCGGCGGGGCGGCTGTTGAAAAGCCCGACCAGCCCGCCGCGCGCTTTCAGCAAATCCTGGGCGAAACGCCGCACATCTACGCCCTTCGCCCCGGTGCGCAGCAAAATCGCCAGCAATTCATAATCGGCCAGCGCCGCCGCCCCCTTCGCCAAAAGGCGCTCGCGCGGCATATCCGTTGAGACGACATCCCCATCCATTACAATAACTTCCCCCCCAAAAAAGCCCCGCATTATATGACGCAGAACATCCTCATCGGCATCAGCGGCAGCATTGCCGCCTACAAAATCCCGCACCTCGTCCGCCTCCTGAAAAAACAGGGCGATAACGTCCGCATCGTCCACACCGCCCACGCCGCCCACTTCGTCAGCCCGGCCACCCTGCAAGCCGTTTCCGGCGAAGCCGTGCGGCACGCTCTCTTCGACCCTGCCGCCGAACAGGGCATGAGCCACATCGAACTGGCGCGCTGGGCGGATGCCTATCTCATCGCCCCGGCGACGGCGAACATCCTCGGCAAACTCGCGCACGGCATCGCCGACGACCTCCTCACCACCCTCTACCTCGCGACAAACGCGCATATCTACCTCGCCCCGGCGATGAACTGCCATATGCTCGCCCACCCCGCCGTGCAGGCCAATCTTGCCATCCTTGCCGCGCGCGAGAAGCACACCGTCATCCCCGGCGACAGCGGTGCGCAAGCCTGCGGCGATGTGGGTGCGGGCCGCCTGCCCGAACCCGAAAACCTGCGCGACTACCTCACGCCCAAGCGGGACTGGCAGGGCATCCGTCTCACCGTTACCGCCGGGCCGACGCGCGAAGCCATCGACCCGGTGCGTTATCTGACCAACCACAGCAGCGGTAAAATGGGCTACGCCCTGGCCGCCGCCGCCGCACGCCGTGGCGCGGACGTGATCCTCATCAGCGGCCCGACGGCGCTTGCGACCCCGCCGGGCGTGAAGCGCATCGACATCGAAAGCGCGCAAGACCTGCTCGCCGCCGCTCTCGCCCGGCCCGGCGACATCTACCTCTCCGCCGCCGCCGTCGCCGACTACCGCGTCGAACACCCCGCCGCGCACAAACACAAAAAACAGGGCGATGCCCCGCTGACCCTCACCCTCGTGCAAAACCCGGACGTGATCGCGGCCATTGCCGCATTGCCGCCGGATACCCGCCCCTACACCGTGGGCTTTGCCGCCGAAACCGACAACCTGCTCGCCTATGCCAGGGACAAACGCGCGCGGAAAAACCTCGACCTCATCATCGCCAACGACGTGAGCGGCGATGTCTTCGGCGCGGACGACAACAGCGCGACCCTCATCAGCGCCGTCAGCGAAATCCCGCTGCCCCGGCAGAGCAAAAACGCGCTGGCGGAGCACATCCTCGACCACATCCGCGCCGCCTATGATGCTAATCCCAGGAAATAGAAAGAAATTCGCAGGTGGGCTTCAGCCCACCATTGACAGGGTTTCGACGGCCGCCCGCCCTGCGGCAGATTATTTGGGGTTTTGGGATGGCCGGGCACTCCGTCACCGTCGGGCCGCGCCAAAACCGGAACGGCAGGAGGCTATCGCCGCACGAGGCGGAAATCTTCGTCCGGCCGCTCCCCGTCGATTTTTTCGCCGTCGGGTTCGCGCAGTTCGAGGTAGCCGTCGCCGATGTAGAAGGTGAGTTTGTCCGTCTGGTTGTCGAGTTGCAGATATTGCTTGTCGGTGGTGGTGCGGTACACGCCGCTGATCTCTTCGCTTTCTTCGCCCAGACCGAGGCGGGTGCTGACGAGGGTGTATGCGCCGTCGCCGATGGTCAGTTCGGTTTGCAGACCGTCGCAGACGGCGCAGGGCAGGGTGCCGCTGTATGTGCCGGCAAAATCTTCGGCGGCATGGGCGGCCGCTGCGAGGAGGATGGCGACGGCGGGGAAGGCTTTTTTCATGGTTTTTCCGGTTATAGCGGTTTTCCGGCGGGCTGAAGCCCGCCTACTGTTTGTCGCTCAAAACAATGCCTTGTCGTCGGCGGGGCGCGTGTCGCGGTCATTCATGAAGTCATCCGCTATTTGTGCGGCATCGGCCAGGGCAAAGTATTCCTGCCAATCCGGCGGTTTGGCGGAAAGGATAGTATCGCCCGTCGGCGGGTCGCGGCGGATATAGCCGTTCCAAACAGGGCTGATACGGTGTTGGCTCGCCTCGCCGTACTTATCCGTACTGTCTTCGGCTCGCCGCCTTGTCTCAGCCCTGTTTGAAACGGCTATATGGATTTCTTCGCTGTTGAAGCGGTAGGCGGGCGGCAGATGCAGTGTCTGTTCCTGGCCGCTGGTGGTGAGTCTGGCTGTGGTGGGCATGGTGTGTTCTTCTTTTGTCTGCGTTATGGGCTGTCCGCTGCCGCCTGTGGCCGTGCCGCCGTGTTGTCTTGCAGGCTGCCGCCGAGGGCGAGGTGCAGGGTCAGGCTGCGCGCGAGTTGCTGGTAGCGGTTGGCAAGGAGGGATTCTTCGACGCCTCTGGTCGCGTCTTCTTTTTCCAGCACGTCTTGCAGGCTGGCTGCGCCCGCCTGGTAGCGGATGCGGGTGAGGGCTTCGATGTCTTTGGCTTGCGCCAGGCGTTCTTGCAGGTTGTCCGCTTCTTTTTGGCTTTGCGCGAGGTTCAGTATGGCGTTTTGCGTCTCGCCGAGGGCGCGGTAGAGGGTTTGCCGGAAGCTGGCGAGGCTTTGCTGGTAGGTGGCTTCGGCTTCGCGGCGGGCGATGTCTTTTTTGTGGTAGTTCAGAAACGGCAGGCTGATGTTGGCGCTGATGGCGGCGACGGGGTTTTGCAGGAGTTGCAGGATGCGGTCGGCACCGGTCGTGAGGTTCGCGCCGAGGCTGAGGTCGGGGTAGTAGTCGCGCTCGGCGATGCGGATGTTGCCGATGTTTTGTTGCAGGCGGTATTGGGCGGCACGCAGGTCGGGGCGCTGGGCGAGCAGGTGCGCGGGGATGGCGGTGTCTATCGGCGGCAGGCTGAGGCGGGCGAGGCTTGGCGCTTGGTTGATGCTGCGGGTGAGCGGTTGTCCGCTCAGGCTGGCGAGGGTAGTTTCGTGCTGTTGGCGCTGGTTTTCGAGGGTGTTTTTGGTGTTTTCGAGGCTGGTGCGGTTTTGTTCGGCCTGGCGCAGATCGAGTTGGGAGGCGCTGCCCGCGTCCACTTTTGCCTGGGTGAGGCGCAGGGTTTCGGCGGCGTTGTTGCGGTAGGCGGTATTCAGCGCGAGCTGGTCGTTGGTGTAGGCGATTTGCAGGTATTCGCCGATGATGTCGCCGATGAGGCTGAGGCGGGTGGCAAGCAGGTCTTCGGCACTGGCTTCGGTTTCCCAGCGGGCGTTGTTTTCGGCGAGGCGCAGTTTGCCCCAGAGGTCGGTCTGGTAGCTGATGCCGAGGCCGGTGGTGTAGTTCTGCCCGGTTTTGCTGCCGTCGCTGAGGTTGCGGTTGGCACTCGCGCCGAGGCTGCCGTTGTAGTCAGGCCCCCGGTTGGCGCCGGCGTTTTCCAGCGCCAGGCGGCTTTTTTGCCAGGCGTAACCGGCGGCGGCGAGGTTCTGGTTGTGGGCGAGTCCTTGCGTGATGATGCGGTCAAGGGCGGGGTCGCCGTAGTCGCGCCACCATTCGGCCCGGCCGCTGCGGTTGTCGGCATGGGCGAACATCCATTGTTGCGGGATGGCGCTGGCCCGGATGTCTTGTTGCAGGTCGTGCGGTGTGGTGGTGGCGCAGCCGCCGAGGAGGAGGGCAAGGATGAGAGTTTTGCGGTTGTTCATGTGTCGTCCTTTGTGTCGTGTCATTCGCGGCTGAGGGCTTCGACGGGGTCCAGTCTGGCGGCGTTGCGCGCGGGCAGGTAGCCAAAGAGGATGCCGATGCTGCTGGAGCAGATGACGGCGGCGATGACGGAGCTGGTCGAGTAGATGAGGCGGATTTCCGCGCCGCTCTGGTTGAAGAGCCAGCCGATGCCGTAGGCCAGCGCGATGCCGAGCGCACCGCCGAGCAGGCACAGCATCAGGGCTTCGATGAGGAATTGCATGAGGATGTCGCTCTGGCGCGCGCCGACGGCCATGCGGATGCCGATTTCCTGGGTGCGTTCGGTGACGGAGACGAGCATGATGTTCATCACGCCGATGCCGCCGACGACGAGGGCGATGGCGGCGATGGCCGAGATGAGCAGGGTGAAGACCTGGGTGCTGCTGGTGATGGCTTTGCGCAGGCTATCGCTGTTGAAGAGCGAGAAGTCTTTGCTGCCGTGGCGGCGGGTGAGGATGCGGGTGATGGCGTCTTCGGCGGCGACGGGGTCGGCGTTGTCGCTGATGCGCAGGGTGATGCTGGAGACGTTGTTGCGCCCCAGCAGGCGGTTCATCGCCGAGGTGTAGGGCATGTACACGTTGATGCTGTTGCTGCCGCCGAAGCGGTTTTGTTTGTCGGTGTCGGCAATGCCGATGATGCGCACGGGGACGTTGTTGAGCAGCAGCACCTGGCCGAGGGCGCCGGCATAGTTGTCTGCCGCCGTGCTTTTATAGAGGGTTTCCGCGCCTTTTTTGTCGAGGATGGCGAGGGCGGCGTAGTCGTCAATGTCGCGCGCGCTGAAGTTGCGTCCGGCGGTGATGGGGATGTTCTGCACCTGGAAGTATTGGTCGCCGACGCCGGTCAGGTTGCCGGTGTAGTCTTTGTTGCCGTGGCGGATGGTCGGGCTGGCGCTGACGGTCGGGGTGGCGCTGTCGATGAAGCTTTGCTGCGCGAGGATGGCGGCGTCCGCCGGAACGAGGGTGCGGATGCGGCCTGCGCGGCGATCGCCGAAGCGGCCGGGGAAGATTTCGATGGTGCTGGAACCGAGGTCGCTGATTTGGCTGAGGACTTGTTGTTGCGCGCCTTGGCCGAGGGCGACGACGCTGACGACGGAGGCGATGCCGATGATGATGCCGAGCATGGTGAGAAACGCGCGCAGTTTGTGGCCGAGGATGGCGCGCCAGGCCATGTGGATGGCGGAGGTGAAGCGCCCCGCCGCGCCGAAGGCGGTTTTTTTGCCGGTGGGGGCGTCGGCGGTGTGCAGGTCGCCCGTGGCGCTGCCTCCCTCGCGGCGGTGGTCGGCGATGATTTTGCCGTCCTTGATTTCGATGACGCGGTCGGCGTGTTCGGCGATGTGGCGGTCGTGGGTGACGAGGATGATGGTGTGGCCTTCGGCGTGCAGTTCGCCGAGGATTTTCATCACTTCTTCGCCGCTGTGGCTGTCGAGCGCGCCGGTGGGTTCGTCGGCGAAGATGATTTGCCCGCCGTTCATCAGCGCGCGGGCGATGGAGACGCGCTGTTGCTGGCCACCGGAAAGTTGGCCGGGTTTGTGTTCGGTGCGTTCGCCGAGGCCGAGGCGGGTAAGCAGCGCTTTGGCGCGCTTTTCCCGCGCTTCGCCGTCCGTACCGGCGTAGATGGCGGGAATAGCGACGTTTTCCCAGGCTTTGAGGTCGGCAAGCAAGTGGTAGCGCTGGAAGATGAAGCCGATGTATTCGCGTCTGAGTGCGGCGCGTTCCTGCGGGCTGAGGTCGGTGGCGTTTTTGCCGTTGATGTAATACTCACCAGCACTGGGGCGGTCAAGGCAGCCGAGGATGTTCATCAGGGTGGATTTGCCCGACCCCGACTGGCCGATGATGGCGACCATTTCTCCCGCTTCGATTTCCAGGTTGAGGTCGTTGAGTATGGTCACCTCCCCTTCCCCGCTCTTGAAGCGGCGGTAGAGGTTTTTGATGCGGATCAGCGGTTCGGCCATCAGAACGGGCCTCCCGGTCCCATCGGGATGCTGCCTTCGCCGCTGCCCGAGCTGATGACGACTTCCTCGCCTTCTTTCAGCCCTTCTTTCACTTCGGTGTTGACGCCGTCATTGATACCGAGCTTGACCACGCGCGGCTGCGGTTTGCCGTCAATCATCACCTGCACTTCGTCCTCACCCTGGGCGTTGGTTTGCAGCGCCGTCATCGGGATGGTGAGGACGCCCTTCGCTTCTTCCACGGCAATGACCATGTTCGCGGTCATGCCGATGCGCAGTTTGCCGTCGGGATTGGGCACATCCATCTTGCCGTAGTAATAGACGGCGGTGTCGTCGCTGCTGCTTGCCGTCGTGGTGCTGTTATTCGAGGTGGCGAGCGGGGCGGGGTCGATACTCTTCAATTTGCCCTCGTAGCGGGTTTTGTCGCTGCCGAGCAGGGTGAAATAGGCATTCATGCCGGGTTTCAGCTCGCCGACATCGGCTTCGGCGATTTCCGCTTCGACCGTCATCGTCTTCGTCTGGGCGATGGTCGCCAGCGTCGGGCTGTCCTGCACCGCGTTCACCGTCTGACCCTTTTCAACCGCGACGGAAATCACCACGCCGTCCATCGGCGCCGTCACATTCGTATAGCCCAGGCGCAGGCCCGCGTTATCCAGCTCAAGCTGGCTTTTGCGGATATCCGCCTTCGCCTGCTCGACACTGCTCTGCGCCGCTTTCAGCGTCGCCTGCGCCGCATCCAGCGTCTCGCTCGCTGCCGCGCCCTTTTTCACCAGCGACTGCTGGCGGTTGAAATTCTGCTGCGCCTCGCGCAACTTCGCCTGCGCCGAGGTCAGCGCGGCCTTGCTGGAGGCAAGTGAAGCGGCGGCACTGTCGCGCGTATTCTGCTGCGTGCTGGCATCAATCTCCGCGACCGGATCCCCCTGCTTCAACTGATCGCCAATCTGCACATAAAGCGCGCTGATCTCGCCAGACACCTGCGCCCCGACCTTGACCGATTTCAGCGGCTGTAACGAACCGCTGGCCAGCACCGTGTGGGCAATATCGCCCTTCGCGACCGGGGCAGTGATGTACTTGACGCCGCCGTTATCGTCGGCGGGCTTGTGCAACACCCGCCAGGCATAAAAACCGCCCGCGCCGAGCACGAGCAGGAAAAAGAGAAATTTCACCGGCACCTTGCCGCGCTGAAAATGCAACATCATGAAATCCTTGGAATGGTCGTGGAAAGTACGGATTGTAACGGAAAGCAAAGCGGCGAAAATTAGCTGATAATTAGAAAGCGCCGCTCTCGGCTGAAATTTGCCCAAGCTTAATTTGTAAGGAACCCGCCATGTACCGCTCATTGCTCGCCCTCGCCCTTGCCGCCCTTCTTCCTGCCGCCCAGGGTGCGGGCCGCCTCACCATCTATTGCAGCATGCAGAACGAAGTCTGCGAAAAAGCCGCCAAACGCTTCGCCGCAGAAAACGACGTCGAAACCCAGTTCATCCGGCAAAGCACCGGCACCATCCTCAGCAAAATCAAAAACGAAAAAGACAACCCGCAGGCGGACGTGTGGTACGGCGGCACCGTCGAGCCGCACCTGCAAGCCGCCGACGACGACCTGCTCGATTTGAGCGTGACCTCGCCCAAACAGGCTGACATCCTGCCGCAATTCCAAAAACTCGCCGAACACCCGCGCGGGCAACACCTCTCCATCATCTACCTCATGCCCTTCGGCATCGGCGTCAACAACAAAAAACTGGCCGAACTCGGCATGGAACCGCCCAAATGCTTCGCCGACCTCTTAAACCCCAAACTCAAAGGACAAATCCAGTACGCCGACCCGCGCACCACCGGCACCGGCTACACCATGCTTGCCACCCTCATCACCCTGTGGGGCGAAGACAAGGCCTTCGCCTACCTCAAAGCGCTGCGGCCGAACATCGCCGAATACGCCAAAAGCGGGCTTGCCACCAAAAGCCTCGCGACCGGCGAAGTCGCGGTGGACATCGGTTTCCTGCACAACTACACCCGCGAAAAAGAACGCGGCGCGCCGGTCAGCGGCATCCGCCCCTGCGAAGGCGTGGGCTACAGCCTCGGTGCGGTCAGCGTCATCAAGGGCGCGCGCAACCGCGACAACGCGGTGAAATTCGTGGACTGGGCGCTCGGTGTCGAAGCGCAGGAACTCGCCTGGCGTGACGCGGGTTACTACCAGCTCCCCACCAACCGCCACGCACAAAGTTCGCCAAAATTCCCCGCTGCAAACGACCTCAACCTGCTCGACATCGACTTCACCGACCGCTTCGGCGCCGCCGCCGAAGGCAAACGCCTCACCGACAAATGGCAGAAAGAAGTGAAGGACGGGGAATAAACACCTTGCGGCCCGGCATGGCGCGCCGTCATGCCCGTCAATCATGAGGGGAAAGATGAACACGCGCCACGGACGGCACGCCCTGAATGATGCGGCATCCGGCGCGAATCGGCGGATAATGTGCGCGTCCTGAAAGCAGGGGCGGCCACCATCCGCATTCCATGCGGTGAGTCGGCACCCGCTTGCGCTTTGGCTGCGCGGTGCATACTTGTTTCGCGCGGCGGTTTTGTTTTTTGAGAGGTGTTTTATGTCTTTTATGTTGCAGGAAGCGCGGGAATCCGCCGAACGGGTCGCCGCGCAGGATGTTTCGTCCGCGCTGGCGCTCGCCGAGGCGCTGAAAGCTCGCCCGCCGCGCGGCGTGGTTACGGTCGGGCGCGGCACATCCGATCATGCCCTGGGCTATTGGGCGTATGTGTTGATGCATGCGCGCGGGATGCCGGTGGCATCGCTGCCGCCGTCGCTCAGCAGTGTGCTGGCGACGCCGTGGCAGGTGGAAGGTTATTTGGCGCTCGCCGCGTCGCAGTCGGGCAGTCCGCCGGATGTAATCGCGATGGTGCAGGCGCTCGCCGCCGGCGGCGCGCAAACGGCGGCGCTGGTGAATGTGGTGCCGTCGCCGCTCGCGGCGGCGTGTCAGCATCTGCTGCCGGTGCAGGCGGGCGAGGAGAAAAGCGTCGCCGCGACGAAGAGTTTTGTCGCGACGGTCACGCTGGCGTTGCGTCTGCTCGCGCACTGGCATGGTGATGCGGCGCTGATGCAGGCGCTGGATGCGCTGCCGGAGCGGTTGCATCAGGCGGCGCAGGCGGATTGGCCGCAAGCGGTGGATGTGCTGCGTGGCAGCGAGCGGCTGTTTGTGGTCGGGCGCGGCACGGGGTTGTCTGTCGCGCAGGAGGCGGCGTTGAAGTGCAAGGAGACGTGTCAGTTGCAGGGCGAGGCGTTTTCCGCCGCCGAGGTGCGGCACGGGCCGATGGCGATTGTCCACGACGGTTTTCCGGTGCTGCTGTTCGCCCCGCCCGACCGTTATCAGGAAGATGCGTTGCAACTCGCCGCCCGCTTCGCCGAGCGTGGTGCGCGCGTGCTGCTGGTGAGCGACAAGCGGGTGGCGGATACGCTGCATTTGCCGCTGGTCAATGGCGGGCACGAGGCGTTGCACGGCTTGACGGCGATTGTGTCGTGGTACGTTACCGCCGCCCGTCTCGCCGGGGCGCGCGGGCTGAATGCGGACGAGCCGCCGTTTTTGCAGAAGGTGACGCGGACGGTGTGACCGCTGGCGGGCGTTGGCGTACAATGCCCGCCTTCTTTTTTCCGGCGGCGTGTGGTAGTCGCCGCTCTTTTGTCAGGAATGTTTATGTTGAATATTACGTTGCCCGACGGCAGTGTCCGTCAGTTTGAGAATCCGACCAGCGGCGCGCAAATCGCCGCCGCGATTGGCAGTGGCCTCGCCAAAGCCGCCATCGCCGTGGTGGTGAATGGCGAGGAACGCGATTTGAGCGACGCGATTACCACCGACGCGCATGTTGCCATCATCACCAACAAGGACGAGGCGGGGGTGCACATCATCCGCCACTCAACCGCGCACCTGCTCGGGCACGCGTTGAAGCAATTGTGGCCGGAGGCGAAGATGGTCATCGGGCCGGTGATTGAAAACGGCTTCTACTATGACATCGAGAGCAGTCACCGCTTCACCCCGGAAGACCTGGAAACGCTGGAAAAACGGATGAAGGAACTGGCGGCGACGGGTTACAGGGTCGAGAAGGTGTGGACACCGGTCGCTGAAGCGCGCCGGGCGTTTACCGACCGCCATGAGGATTTCAAGGTGCGCCTGATTGATGATTTCGACGACAGCGTCAAGCAGGTCGGCCTCTATCACCACCAGGAATATGTGGATATGTGTCGTGGCCCGCACGTGCCGCATATGGGGCATGTCAAAGCGTTCAAGTTGACGAAGCTGTCCGGCTCGTACTGGCGCGGCGATGCCAAAGGCGAGCCGCTGCAACGCATTTACGGCGTCGCTTTCGCCGATCAGAAAACGCTTGACACCTATCTGCAACAGCAGGCGGAAGCGGAAAAACGCGACCACCGCAAGATCGGCAAGCAGCTCGATCTCTTCCACTTGCAGGAAGAAGCGCCGGGCATGGTGTTCTGGCATGCCAAGGGCTGGGTCATCTACCGCGAAATCGAGAACTATATGCGCGGCAAACTGCGCAAATACGGCTACGAAGAGGTGCAGGGGCCGCAAATCCTCGACCGCTCGCTGTGGGAAAAATCCGGCCACTGGGACAAGTTCGGCGGCAATATGTTCACCTGCTGCATTGACGAGCACGATTACGCGGTCAAGCCGATGAACTGCCCCGGCCATATCCAGATTTTCAACCAGGGATTGCGCAGTTACCGCGAATTGCCGGTGCGTTACGCCGAATTCGGCATCTGCCACCGCAACGAGCCGTCCGGCACATTGCACGGACTGATGCGGGTGCGCCGCTTCGTGCAGGACGACGGCCACATCTTCTGTACACGCGGGCAAATCCGTGAGGAAATCGAACGCTGCTGCCAGATGGTGTACGAAGTGTACAGCGACTTCGGTTTTCACGAGGTTGAGCTGGCGCTGTCCACCCGCCCGGAAAAACGTGTCGGCTCCGACGAAATCTGGGACGAAGCAGAAGCCGACCTGCAAGCAGCACTGGAAGCACAGGGCAAACCGTTCCGCCTGCAACCCGGCGAAGGCGCGTTCTACGGCCCGAAAATCGAATTTACCCTGAAAGACAGCCTCGGCCGCCGCTGGCAGTGCGGCACCGTGCAGCTCGATTTCTCCATGCCGGAACGCCTCGGCGCGCACTACATCGACGAAAACGACGAACGGCAGACGCCGGTGATGATTCACCGCGCCATCCTCGGCTCGCTGGAACGCTTCATCGGCATCCTGATTGAGCAGTATGCGGGACACATGCCGCTGTGGCTGTCGCCGGTGCAGGCGGTCGTCATGCCGATTACCGACGCCCAGGCGGATTATGCAAATGACGTCGCCGAAAGGCTTGTCGCAGCGGGGCTGCGCGCGGAAAAAGATTTGCGAAATGAAAAAATTAGCTATAAAATCCGCGAACACACCCTGCAACGCGTCCCCTTTTTGCTGGTCGCGGGTGAGCGGGAAAAAGCATCGGCAACGGTGGCAGTCCGCAAGCGCGACGGCAAAGACCTCGGCGCTATGCCTGTCGCTGATGTAATCGCGCTGATGCAAGAACTGAACAGCACAAAAGCACAGGAGATTTAGCATAGCCAAGCAACCGGAAACCCGCGTCAACGAGAGAATCACGGACGCACAAATTCGCCTGATAGGTGCCGACGGCGAACAGCTCGGCATCGTATCAATCGAAGATGCTTTGGATGCTGCCTACGAACAGGATCTGGATTTGGTGGAAGTGGCGGCCAATGCCGAACCGCCGGTATGCCGGATCATGGATTACGGTAAATTCCGCTTCGAGCAGCAGAAAAAGCAACAGGAAGCGCGAAAAAATCAAAAGCGCATCCAAATCAAAGAGATCAAATTTCGTCCGGGAACGGACGAGGGAGACTACCAGGTCAAACTACGCAACCTGAACCGTTTCCTTGCAGATGGTGATAAAGCCAAAGTAACCGTCCGTTTTCGCGGTCGCGAAATGGCACACCAGGGTCTCGGGCAGGAACTGCTTACCCGCATCGAAGCCGATCTGGCCGAAGTCGGGATTGTCGAGCAAAAAGCGGGGATGGAAGGCCGTCAGATGGTGATGGTCTTCGCCCCGAAAAAATAACCTGCCAACCGTAGCGCTGCACAAAATGCGGCGGAAACAAAAACAAACAATGCGAGTTTTAGTATGCCCAAATTGAAAACCCACCGGGGCGCTGCCAAGCGCTTCAAAAAAACGGCGAACGGCTACAAGCGTTCCCACTCCCATGCGCGTCACATCCTGACCAAAAAATCCACCAAACGTAAACGCGGCCTGCGTGGCACAACGATGGTGCATGAAAGTGATGTAAAAGCCATTAAGCAAATGATTGGTTGAGGAGTAGCACATGGCACGAGTAAAAAGAGGCGTTACCGCACGCGCCCGTCACAAAAAAATCCTGGCGGCAGCCAAGGGGTACTACAATGCCCGCCGCAAAGTTTTCCGCGTTGCAAAACAAGCGGTTATCAAGGCAGGGCAATATGCCTACCGTGACCGCAAGGCGAGAAAACGCCAGTTCCGCCAACTGTGGATTATCCGTATCAACGCCGCTGCGCGCCTGCACGGTCTGTCTTACAGCCGATTTATCAACGGCCTGAAAAAAGCCGAAATCGCAATTGACCGTAAAATGCTGGCCGAACTGGCGGTATACAACAAACAGGTCTTTGCTGTTTTGGCAGAAAAAGCGAAAGCAGCCCTATAAGGTCTTATTTCCTGTTAAAAACGGCTGCGTGAGCAGCCGTTTTTTATCCGCCATTCCCACCACCGAGCGTAACAGATACACGGGGAGCATAATGTGAGTGAACAATCGTCTGTCAAGGAAACACTGGAAAAGGCCTTACAGGATGGGCTTAAAGCACTGAAAGAAGCGCTGGATTTGCCGACACTGGAAACCTTGCGTAACACCTACCTTTCAAAGAAAGGCATTTTTACTGCGCATATGCAGGCGCTGGCCGCAGCAGGCGCGGAAGAACGTCCGCAACTGGGCAAAATCATTAACGATGCCAAAACGCGCTTCCAACAGGCATTGCAAGAAAAGATCGAGGCATTCAAAGCACAGGAAATGGCAGAGAAGCTGGCGGCGGAACGGGTGGATGTTACCCTCGCCGGGCGGCAGCAAGTGTTCCAAGGCGGTTTGCATCCTGTGACGCTGACGCGTCGCCGTATTGAAGACTGGTTTGCCCGCTTGGGCTTTGTGGTCAAGGATGGTCCCGAAATCGAAGACGATTTTCACAATTTCACCGCGCTCAATATTCCTGAACACCATCCGGCGCGGGCGATGCAGGATACTTTTTACTTTGACCCGCAAACCGTGCTGCGTACCCATACATCCGGTGTGCAAATCCGCACGATGGAGCAGGAGGGCGCGCCACTGCGCATCATCGCCCCCGGACGGGTATATCGCAGCGATTCCGACATCACGCATACGCCGATGTTCCATCAGGTAGAAGGCTTGGTCGTTGATACTTTTAGCACCTTTGCCGATTTGAAAGGCATCCTGATCCATTTCCTGCGCGATTTTTTTGCGCGCGAGGACTTGCAGGTACGCTTCCGCCCCTCTTTCTTTCCTTTCACCGAACCGTCGGCGGAAGTTGATATCGCCTTCTTCAGCAAGGACGGGGCAGATGCGAAATGGCTGGAAGTGCTGGGTTGCGGCATGGTGCATCCGCAGGTATTGCGTAATTCCGGTGTTGATCCCGATATTTATCAAGGATATGCCTTCGGTATGGGGATCGAACGCCTGGCGATGTTGCGTTACGGCGTGCGGGACTTGCGCCAGTTTTTTGAAAACGACGTGCGCTTCCTGCGCCAATTCCGCCACGAGTTTTGAGGATAAATCATGTTGCTAAGTACGCAATGGCTGAAAGAAGATTACGGCATTGATCTGCCGCCCGCGCTGCTTGCCGAACGCCTGACGATGGCAGGGCTGGAAGTGGATGATGTTGCCCATGCAGCACCGCCGTTTTCCGGGGTGGTCGTCGCACAAATCCTGACCCTGAACGCGCATCCCGATGCGGACAAATTGCGGGTTGCCACCGTTGATGCGGGGAGCAGCGAGACACTGCAAATCGTTTGTGGTGCGCCCAATGTGGCCGTTGGCATCAAAGTGCTGCTGGCGACGATTGGTGCGGTGCTGCCGGGCGATGTCCACATCAAAAAATCGAAATTGCGCGGGGTAGAGTCGTTTGGCATGCTCTGTTCTGCACGCGAACTGGGACTAAGCGATGAACATGCGGGTTTGTTGGTTCTGCCGGAGGATGCCCCGGTGGGGACGGATATTCGCGATTATTTACGTCTGAATGACAGCATCATTGATATTGATCTGACGCCAAACCGCGCCGACTGCTTTTCTATACGGGGGCTGGCACGGGAGATCGCCCAACTATGCCGGGATGAACTGGGCGGGGATTTTCATCTGCCGCCATTACCCGCAGTTGAAGTCAACACCAATGGCAAATGTACCTTGACCATCGAAAACCGCGCCCCGCAAGACAGCCCGCGCTATCTGGGCAGAGTCATTCACAGCATTGACATCAGTCGCGCTACGCCGCCGCATCTGGCCGAGCGCTTGCGCCGTGCCGGAATCCGTACCCATGATCCGGTTGTTGATGTCACTAATTACGTCATGCTGATGCTGGGGACACCGCTGCATGCCTTTGATGCAGACAAAATCAGCGGTGGCATCGTGGTGCGTCGCGCGCAAGCAGGGGAGAAACTGCGCTTGCTCAATGATAGTGAGGCCGCCCTGGATGAAGACGTTTTGGTTATCGCCGATAAAGAAAAAGCGCTGGCAGTTGCCGGCGTCATGGGTGGGGCGGATAGTGCCTGTTCAACTGCTACCCGGAACATCATCCTGGAAGCCGCTTGGTTCAGTCCGCCGCGCATCGCAGGGAAAGCGCGCCGTTTTGCCGTGTCGAGCGACAGCGCACAACGCTTCGAGCGCGGTGTGGATTACACCTTGCAAGAAACCGCACTGAACCTTGCCACGGATCTGATTTTGACCATATGCGGCGGAGAGGCGGAAGAAGCAGCCGCTGCTGTCAGCCCGGAATATCTGCCGCAGCGCTTGCCGGTCACGGTATCAAGTAAAAGCATTGCCCAATGTATTGGGCGCGATTACGACGATGCTGTTATCACAAACATTCTGACGGGACTTGGTGGCGAAGTGCAATTTGCCGACGGCGTTTGGCAAGTTGTACCGCCCGCTTGGCGCTTTGATTTGATGATAAACGAAGATTTGATCGAAGAAATCGCGCGTATTGATGGTTATACCAACATTCCCGACCATCTGCCTGCGGTGCGGTACCAGCACGAAGCCGGCGAAAACCGCAGTCTGCGTTATTACAGAGATTTGCTGGTGGCACAAGGCTTTCAGGAAGCGGTCACTTACAGCTTTATCGATAATACCAGCCACCAGGTGTTCTTTCCGGGAACGACGGCAATTACGCTGCAAAATCCGATCAGCACTAACCTTGCCGAAATGCGGCGCAGTCTATTGCCGGGGCTGGTTAATGCCCTGATTTATAACCGTAACCGCCAGCAATATGACGTGCGTCTGTTTGAATCTGGCCGCGTGTTCCTGCCGCAAGCGGGGGGGAATACTGCCGATTGTGCACAGCCCGTGCGTATTGCCGGTGTTATCAGCGGCTTAGCGGCCCCTGAGCAATGGGGAGTTGCAGCACGGAAAACGGATTTCTTTGATGCCAAGGCGGTCGTAGAAAACCTGCTGGCGCAAAAACGGGGAATCAGTTATCAACCATCGCGACAAACCTATCTACATCCGGGGAAAAGCGCTGACATATACGACGATGCGGGGCAGTACTTGGGCTGCGTTGGCGCTTTGCACCCGCAATTGTTACAAACGCTGGATGCGCGCGGCAGTGAAATTTACATTTTCGAAATCAACAAGTTGTCCGAACTGCCGGTAGAGCACCTACCGCATTATCGCAACATCAGCAA
This sequence comes from uncultured Cardiobacterium sp., assembly GCF_938028825.1. Lineage (GTDB taxonomy): Bacteria > Pseudomonadota > Gammaproteobacteria > Cardiobacteriales > Cardiobacteriaceae > Cardiobacterium. The sequence goes on from NZ_CALIZP010000082.1 coordinate 31,342, forward strand.
ATTCCCAACGGTGCGCCGCGATTTGGCATTGGTTGTTGATAAAAATATTGCTGTTGCCGATATCTTGGCTACCGTACGGCAGCAAGTTGGTGAGCGTTTGAGCGATGTCTATTGCTTCGATGTTTACCGGGATGGAAAACTTGGCAACAAACAGAGCATTGCCTTAGCGCTATATTTACAGGATTCCGAAAAAACCTTGCAGGATGAGGAGGTTGAAAGTACCATTGCGGCACTTGTTACACATTTGAGAAACATATTCAACGCAGAATTAAGGTAGGCAAAAATGACTCTGACAAAAGCGGACATCGTCGAATCCATCATTACACAAATCGGCGTCCCGCGCCCCGAAGCGCGACAAATGGTGGACGAAATGTTTGAAGAAGTGCGCGCCTGCCTGTCGGCCGGGGAGTCAGTAAAATTGTCCGGATTTGGCAATTTTGAACTGCGTGACAAAAAACAGCGACCGGGAAGGAACCCTAAGACTGGTCAAGAAATACCGATAACGGCGCGCCGCGTCGTGAGTTTCAAGGCCGGACAGAAACTGAAGGCACGCGTATCCGGCAGCAAACCACGAGGTTAGAAAGATAGAAGTAAAATTTCCTTCTAAAACAGCAGTTAACGAAAAATCTGGTAAAATATTTGCGAAAGGGCTTGCGCGGGAGGGATTGACAGCTATAATGCGCGGCCTTGCCACGGTGTACGGGTCTTTTGAAGACTTGGTACCGGGATCTTTAACAAGAGAGAAGATGGTTTGTGCGGGTGTTTTGTTGCTGTAGATTTGCCGGCCGGATTGTCCGGTTGGCAGAGAAAAAAGACAAACATCCGAACTGAGATTATTTGAGAGACAGTAATGCAGTTTGGGAAAGAATGAACTGAAGAGTTTGATTCTGGCTCAGATTGAACGCTGGCGGCATGCTTAACACAT
>NZ_CALIZP010000083.1 GCF_938028825.1 uncultured Cardiobacterium sp.
GTGCCTTCGGCGATGGCTTTTTCCAGCGAGTCCTTGATGCGCTGGATATGGTCAAGGTCATTCAGTTTGCTCATCGTCCATGCCTGTCTGCGCGCCGCTTCAACGCGGTCGTAGAAGTCGGCGGACGGCTCAACACCCCGTGCGCGCAGGTATTCAAACGCTTCCGGGTAACGGGCTTGCAGAGGGTTCATACGATGTCCTTGGCTGCCTGGTAGTAGCCTTGCGCCATCGCCAGCACCATGGCCTGCTCCAGCCAGACGGCGTAGTGCGATGGGTTGTTATCGTCGTAGAGCAGGGCGAGGCGGCGCATCAGGTCGACTTCGTCACTCGCCGCGTTGATGGTCTGCTCGATGGCATCCGCATCAATACTGGCAGGCAGGGTGGCAAGCGCGCGCTGCACACCGTCCTCAACTTCCTGAGCGCCGGGGGTGAGGTGGTTGATCGTACAACAGGCACCGCCGTTCAGAATGGCAGGTGGCACAGCGGCAAGGCTCATGCGCGCTTCTGTCTTCTCGTTCACGGTAAAGTGCTGTGCTTCAAGCCCGTAGTTGTCGAGGTAGTATTGCGCCGTGAAGGTGATGGCGCCGCTGTTAATCAGCGCCACGTCGCGCTCCCAGCGCCCCTTGTCGATGCCTTTCTTGCGCTCGAAGGTGAAGTACACGCCTTCCGGATCTAGCCCGTTCACGGTAAGCAGGCAGTCCACGATGTGGTTGACGCCCGCTTCGCAGAAGGCCAGGTCGCTTTCCAGCAGGCTTTGCGTAAAGCCGTCGTCGGTTTCCTGCGCTGCACGACTGCCGCTGTCCAGTTCCGAGGTGAGGACGCGCCCGGTTAATGTTTTCTGAATACGGCGTATCTGATGGGTCACAAATTTTTGATGTGCCGCACCGTCATTGGTAGCCTCGATAAATTCGATGCTGTCCTGGTCACTGATAGCGACGGTGCCATCAGCCACGGCATTGGCTGCCGCTGCTGCCAGTGCGGCGAGTTCCTGCCGCGCGTCGTCAGAGTTGGCGGTGTTGACCGCGCTCTTGATGACGGTCAGCGGCGAGGCGTGGCGTTCGGCGTAGCGCGACCAAAACTGTTCGCCATAGTTCTTGTTGAACCATGCCCAATAGACGCGCGAGAGCAGGGCATCGCCGTAGGGGTTGTCCTTGTGAACGTTAACGCCGCTGTACAGCACTTTTTCCGGCAGGGTGAGGATTTCTGTGCCGCCCTGTTCCTTGAACATCAGCCCGGCATCGCGCTGTACAAAGCGTTCGATTTTGCGCGGGGCGATACTTTGCACCCGCATGATGCCGTCCGCATCCGCTGCCCAAATGAGCTCGCCCACGCTTGCGCCCAGCCATTTCGCCTGCATGATGATGCGTAGCGCCGCCTCGAAGATGTTGCTGACGGCGTCGTACAGCCACGGGGTGTTGTCCCCTTCCAGACGCCACGGATTGCCGAGGA
>NZ_CALIZP010000084.1 GCF_938028825.1 uncultured Cardiobacterium sp.
TTCAGGTCCTAGTGGGAGCAATCCCTTGGAGGTTCGAGTCCTCTTCTGGGCACCACTTAATAAAATTAAGTGGTGCTTTTTTAATTCTGTCACATAGTGATTTCTCTTTTCCCCTAAACGAATCCTTTCAGGACGGCGGGTTATGCTCCCGTCAGCACCTGATTCATCATTCACCGCTGTCATCAAAAACAATGAAGGCATCACCAGAATGCCGGATTAGCGCTACCGGATGGCAGCGATTATCACCTGATTGCGGTTTTACAGTTTTCTCTAAATTAACCAGATCCGGAACCGTTCGGGATGCCACGGATTCCGACTGTTTCTCCTTGTTGTTTTTAATCGGATAGCACGCGACACGCTGCAATGGTTGCCCGCCTTGCGGCAGGATTCCCGGCTGGTGTTTGCGCATGACGGGAAGCCATGTCAAGCGGCATGACCCCATCACGAAAAGGACGGCAGCGCCGTCCTTTTTTGCATTACCATAGCGCCAACCATTCACGGGAACCCGTCATGTTCAAAGCCCTTGCCGTCTTCGCCGCCGTCTATCTCGCGCTTGCCTGCCTGCTTTTCCTGCCACCGACCCCGCTCGCCCTTTACGCCCCGTGGCTCTATCCCCTGCCTGCTTTTGCCGCCGCCGCTGCCGCCGCGCGCATGGCGTCGCCGCGCCTGTGGCCGTTTGCGCTCTTTGCCCTGCCGCTGGCCTATCTGCTCAATTTCGCCCGCTTCGTTGGCGAGACGGTGTGGTATGTCGGCATCGACACATTGCGCCAGATGCACGGCGTGATGCTGCCGACGATGCTCGCCCAGCTGCGCAGCAATCTCGGCGCGGGTGATATTGCCCTGATGGCGCTGAACGTCATCCTCGTCCTCGCCGCCATCGTCCTCGGCGGCAAGCTCACTACCGCCCGGAGAGCCTGACATGAACGGTTGTGCCGCTGCCCTCCTCTATTTCGTCATCATCCTGCCGGCGTGTATTGTCCTGGATTTTGCCTTCGGCACCGAAGGGATGCTGACCGTCCTCGGCCTGATTTTCGGCTTCTGCTGGCTGATCGCGCGCAGCAATGCGGCGCAAAGCACAGAGGATGACGGCAACGACAGCGCGCCGCCCCGGCCCCGCGCGTACTACGGCTATGGCGACGCTGCGGGCGACAGCACGCCTCATCCGCCCCCCGCCTCTGCGGGTCATGACACGGGCGACGATGCCGCCGCCTTGCGCGACGCACTCGGCACGCTGCAACAGCAAATCGCCGCCATGCAGGGCGATGTGCGCGCCATCGAAACCCGTCTTGCCCGCCTCGCCGCGTCCCCGCCAGCGGCCACGCCGACCCCGCCGCTGGGCGATATCCGCCGCTACATTCACACGCCGCTGCCCGCACCCGGCGAAAAAGCAGACGACGCTTGGGCCTACGACCTGCCCGATGCGGACGCTGCCCCGCCGCAATCACCCGAACCGCCCGCCGCCCCCGCCAAGCCCTGCCCCAAACCCGCCACCCAACCGGCCATCCATCACAGCGAGACGGCGGCCGGCGACACTTACTACCGCCCCGCACAACCCGCCATCAACTACAGCGAACCGGCTCCCCGTCCTGCTGCCCCCGCTGACAACAACGACGCCGCCAACGAACCCAACCCCCTCGCCGCCTGGCTCAGTGAAAACCTGCTGCTGAAAACCGGCATCGCCATCCTCTTCCTCGGCCTCGCCTTCCTCCTGCGCTACGCCTCGGCGCGCATCCACATTTCCATCCCGCTGCGCTACTGCGCCGTCGCCGCGACCGCCATCGTCCTCGGCTTTGTCGGCTGGCGCCTGCGCAACAAACGCCGCTACTACGCCCTCGCCGTACAAGGCGCATCGCTCGCCATCCTCTACCTCACCACCCTCGCCGCCCTCAAACTGCACGGCCTCATCCCGCCGACCTTCGCCTTCATCCTCATGGTGGCGACCACCGGCCTGCTCGTCGCCCTCGCCGTGCTGCAAGACGCCCTCATCCTCGCGCAAATCGCCCTGATCGGCGGTCTCGCCGCGCCCATCCTCACCTCCAGCGGCAGCAACAACTACATCGGCCTTTTCAGCTACCTTGCCCTGCTCAACAGCGGCGTCGCCTTCATCGCCCGCTACAAAGCCTGGCGCTCGCTCAACCTCATCGGCTTCATCGGCACCGCCTTCATCGCCGGTGCCTGGGGCAGCCGCTACTACCAACACAGCGACTACCTCGCGGTGCAACCCTTTCTCATCTACCACCTCGTCCTCTACACCCTCATCGTCTGGCTCTACGCCCGCCACCGCATCGACGATGCCGACCCGCCGACCCTCGACAACAACGCCAGCCTGCACACCATGTTCAGCTACTACCTGAGCGGCATGCAGCGTATCGGTGTCCTTGACAGCGCCCTGCTCATCGCCTCGGCGCTCGGCTTCTACACCCTGCAATACCACCTCGTGACCTGGGCACAGTACGGCGCCGCCATCTCGGCGCTGGCCTTCGCCGCGTGGTACACCGTCTGTGCCCTCTATGTGCGCGGCAGCGACGCCCGCCTGCACACCCTCGCCAGCGCCATCGCCATCCTCGCTGCCCTCTTCGCGACCACGGCTATCCCGCTCGCGCTCGACCCACACTGGACCGTCAGCAGCTGGGCCATCCAGGCCGCGCTGGTGTACACCCTCGCGCACGGCACCCGCAGCCCCATCACCCGCTTGGGCGCGCTCCTCCTCTACCTCCTCGCCGTTATCATCCTTTGCGGCCAGTACCGCCTGAGCGGTGGCGACCCGGAACTTACCGGCCCGCTGCACCCAACCATCCTCGCCCTGCTCGGCGGCATCACCATCCAGCTCGCCTGGTGGCGCAACCGCAGCGAAGACAGCGCCGACTGGGAAAAAAACCTCACCGCCACTTGCGCCGTCCTCACCCTCGGCACCGCAATGGCCTTGCCGCACCTGCTGTTGCCTGCTGCCTGGGCCAATACCGTGTGGCTCATCGAAGGTACCTTCCTCTACAACCTCGCCCTCTACTGCGGACACAATACCCTCCGCCACAGCGCCAGCATCCCCTACCTTGGCGGCGTCATCGGCTTGCTCTTTGGCGGTGCCTACCACTTCACGCCAAGCGGCGCGACCCTGCTCACCGGATCCATCCCCATCACCCTGACCATTGCCCTCTGCGGCAGCCTGAACATCCTCGGTTGGTGGCATCACGCCCGTAACCGCGACGGGGGTGAACCGCCCGAACTCCTCATCCACATCATCACCGTTGCCGTCGCCATCCTTGCCCTGCCGCTCCTCCTCCTGCCGACAAGCTGGGCGCTTGCCGTGTGGCTCATCGAAGCCGCCATTGCCTACCACATCGGCATGCGCAGCGGCATCCGCGCTCTCAGCCACACCGCATTCACCATCCACATCGGTGCCATCGCCCTCATCCTGCTGCTGGGCGAATACCGCATCACCCCTTACGCCGAAACCCTCATCAGCGGCCCCATCCACACCACCCTCATCATCATCGCGAGCGGCGCCGCCAACATCCTCAGCTGGTGGAACTATCCCGGTGATGCCAACAACCCGGCTGACACTGCCGTCCAGCGCCTCTTCGCCATTCTCACCTACGCTGCCGCCCTCGTCCTGCCACTCAGTATCCTGCCACCCGCCTGGGCCGCCGTCCTCATTGCCACGACTGCCGCCCTGCTCGCCCTCATCCAGCAGCTCTACTGCGAAGAAGAACGCGGCGACAGCCATCCGGCGGGACGCGTCTATGGCAGACTCGTTACCCTCATGGTGGCATGTAGTGCCCTTCTTGCCCTGACCCTCGCCGCCGGAGAAAACGTGCCGCTCACCGTCACTGCGCTCTTCACCCTCGCCACCGCTTGGCTGCAACAACGCCGCGACACCGCCGACACCCTGCGCGACCAAAGCGGCTGGCTGCTGCTCACCGCCAGCAGCGGCGCCCTCATCTGGGTAGCCTACACCGCACCATTGCTTGCCGCCCTTGCGCCTGCCCGTGCTACCTGGGCGGTCAACCTCACCATTGCCATCCTCACCATCGCCGGATACCTGCGCTGGCGTCAGGCGGCACAAAGCACACTGGCCTACCTGCCGCTCACCATCTTCGCCCTGCTGCTCGACCAATACCCAATAACGCAGGCCAACCCCGGCAGCTGGTTTATCGCCATCGCCGCCGCAGCCGTGCTGCACCTCATCCTGCTCGCGCGCTACGAAGCGAGCAGCGACCCCGTCATCCAGCGCCACCGCGCTGCGGCCCACTTTGGCGGCGTCAACCTCTTCATACTGGCTGGCCTCCGCCTCGGCCACCTTTTCGGCGTTACCAGCCTCGCGCCGGACAGCATCTGGCAACTGCCGCTGCTGCTCGCCACGCCGCTTGCCATCCTCTGGCTCACCACCCTGCCCGCCGTGCAAGAAAAAACGCGCCGCTACCCCGTCGCCTACCACCATCCGGCGAACCTCGCCTGCGGCCTCACCCTGCTCATCCTCGCCTGGTACAACCTCAGCCACGACGGCAACGCCGCGCCCTTCCCCTACCTGCCCGTGCTCAACCCGCTCGAACTCATCAGCCTTGTCGCGCTCTACATCCTCTGGCGCTGGTGGCAGACCTGCATCCCGCTGGGAGAAGCCGCTCATAGTGCCGCCGTGGCGTCAGGCTGGGAAAAACAAAAAAACCTGCTCCTCGGCTTTACCCTGTGGCTCATCATCAGCCTCGATATCCTGCGCATCTGGCACCACTACCTCGGCGTACCGTGGGACGCGCACGCCCTGCTCGCTTCCTTCGGCGTGCAAGCGACCCTGTCGCTGGTATGGAGCATATGCGCCATCGCCCTGATGCTGCGCGGCCACAATCAGCGCCGCCGCAGCCTGTGGCTCGCGGGCGCGACCCTCATCGGCATCGTCGTCGTCAAACTCTTCCTCGTCGAACTGGCGGACACCGGCGGCATCGCCCGCATCGTCAGCTTCATCGGCGTCGGCATCCTGCTGCTCATCGTCAGCTACATCGCCCCCGCACCGGGCAAAGACGCGGAAGAGGAAAATGGATGACGACCGCCGGGCAGGATGAACACCGGGTTCCTGCAGCCCGCCAAGTACAAAAAATCCGGCGCTTTGCGCCGGATTTTTATGCCCGCACCGCCTGCGGCGGGAAGCGCAGTTCACCACTGTTCGTGGCGGCGGTGTGGCGCAGGGCGGTAACCACCCGGTCGCCCGCCTGCTGTACGGCGTTATGCCCGCGCCGCTTGCGGCGGGAAGCGCAGTTCACCACTGTTCGTGGCGGCGGTGTGGCGCAGGGCGGTAACCACCCAGTTACCCGCCTGCTGTACGGCGTCTTGCAGCGATTTGCCGGTGAGCAGGGCGGCAGTGAGCGCAGCGTGGAAGGCGTCGCCGGTGCCTTTGACGTCGCTGGCAATGCGCGGGTGGCGGGTGGTGGCGACGTTATCACGAGTGACGATCAGGTTGGCGATGTGGTCGCTATCGCTGCCGGGGCTGCTGGTAACGACGACGGTATGCAGCCGTGCGCCGAGCAGGCTGCGCGCAGCGGCGACGGTTTCCGCCTCATGCTGTGGGGCGGTGCCGCTCAGGTAGCCGAGTTCGTAGTGGTTCGGGGTGATGAGGTCGGCGCAGGCGGCGAGGCGTTCGCGGTAGCAGGCGGCGAGTTCGGGGCGGACGTAGAGGCCGCAGTTGTCGTCGCCCAAAACGGGGTCGATGCCGATGTGGATGGCAAGGGCGCGCGCTTTCAGGGCGTCGAGCCAGTCGGCAAGCAGCATTGCCTGTTCGGTGCTACCGAGGTAGCCGAGGATGACGGCGCGGGTGCTTGCCAGCGCGCGGCGACGATCGAGATCGGCGAGGTAGCCCGCGAACCAGTCGGCGGGGATGGCACCGCCGTGGATGGTGTCGTAGTGCGGGGTGTTGGAGAAAAGGACGGTCGGCACGGCAGCGGCACGCAAGCCGTGCGCGGCGAGTGTCGGCAGGGCGGCGTTATTGCCGACAGTGCCATAGACGACTTGTGACTGGATGCTGATGACGTCCAGCGGCAGCGGGTTGCGGGCGGCATAATCAGGAATGAGGTTGCTCATTGGGCGGTATTCCGGGTGGTTTGTTGCAGGATGGAGGAATGGGCGGGTTCACCATGTACGGTCTGTAGCAAGTTTTTTCTTTTCCAGCCACGCCATGTGGGCTTTCGGCACGATGATGGTATGCCGCTGTGCGCTGTCAAGAAGCAGCCGATAGCCGTCCGGATTCCATTTTTTATACTGTCTGTTGATGGTGCCGTTGGTCAGCAGCAGGTGTTCGGCCGCAGCATATTGTCCGGCGAAGAGCAGGTACAGCACTTGTTGGTGCAGGGTGGCACCGCATTCCCCGATGGCGATGTTTTTCTGCGCGAGATAGGCAGGCAGGTAGGCGAAAGGGTCGGGCGGTGCCAGGCGCTTTCCCGCGTAGTAGTCAATCAGATCGAGCATGATGTCTGCGTCGGTCATGACGTCGAACCACTGCCACATGTGTTCTTGCAGCAGAGGCAAGGCCCGTTCGGGGCAGGCGGCCGGATAGCAATGCAACGGAACGTCGGCGGCATCGGCGGTTTGCGGGCGCAGCAGCCCATCGCGGCAAAGGACATTGGCCATGTCGTTCATCATGCTGTCGTCGGGGAAGCCGAGGTAAAGATGGATGGCAAAGACGCCTTCGCCCCGAATCTCCTGTTCGTCAATTTGGACGATCCGGACCACGGGTTTGTCCCGCATGAAGCGCCAGTAGCCGTTTCTGCCGATGTGCCGGAAACCTTCTTGCAGCAGGTATTGGTGAATGGGTTTTGCAGCACTCATGGTTGTGTGTCAGCAGGTTTTTCCGGCGCGAGTCCCGGCCAGTATTCGCTATCCGGGGTACGGCGTGCGCCGAAGATAGCCTGGCCGACGCGCACGGTGGTCGCGCCTTCGGCGATGGCCAGTTCAAAGTCGCCGGACATGCCCATGGAAAGTTCGGCGACGGCGGGGTTTTGTTGTTGCAGGCCATCGCGCAGTTCGCGCAGGCGGATAAAGCAGCGGCGCACCGCGTCCTTGTCGTCGGAAAAGAGGGCGAGGGTCATGAGGCCGCGCAGGCGCAGGCTGCTGTATTGCGGCAGGGCGCGGATAAAGGCTTCCGCTTCGTCCGGAGTGATGCCGTATTTTTGCGGTTCGTCCGAGGTGTTAACCTGCACGAAGACATCCAGACTGCGCCCTTCTTGTTGCAGGCGGCGGTCGAGGTTTTCGGCGATGTCGAGGCTGTCCAGCGCCTGAAATTCGGCGGCGAAGCGGGCGACGTATTTGACTTTATTGCTTTGCAGGTGGCCGATGACGGCCCAGTTGAGGCCGTCTAACGCCGTGAGTGCCTGCCATTTGTCGTAGGCTTCCTGCACTTTGTTTTCACCGAGCAGGCGGATGCCCGCGTCGTAGGCGTAGTGCAGGCGTTCGGTGGGCACGGTTTTGCTGACGGGCAGCAGGCGCACGCTGGCCGGATCGCGACCGCAGGCGGCGCAGGCGGCGGCAATGCGGGCGTGGATGTGGGCGAGGTTGGCGGTGATTTCGGCGGCGGTGGTCGCCTGCGGGTAGAGCGGGGTGGTCATGGTTCAGGCCTTTTTCACGAATGCGGATTTGAGCATCATGCCGCCGAAGCCGTCGATTTTGCAGTCGATGTTGTGGTCGGCGCCGGGGATGACGCGGATGTTTTTCACTTTGGTGCCCTGCTTGATGCTTTGGCTGCTGCCTTTGGGTTTGAGCGCCTTGATGAGGACGACGGTGTCGCCGTCGGCGAGCGGTGCACCGTTAGCGTCCAGCACTTGTTCATCGGCGGCGGTGCTTGCTGCGCCTCCGCCGTCCTGCCATTCAAAGGCGCATTCGGGGCAGACGTTGTTGGTGCCGTCGTGATAGGCGTAATCGCAGCCGCACTGCGGGCAGATGTTTTCGGGCATGGTGTTTCCTTCTGGGGATGGGTGTGGGCGATTGTAGCCGTTTTGCGCGGCATTGGACTAACGGCAAGGCGGCGTTATAATAACCTTATGTTGTTTTTTGTGAAATAGAGAGGTTTTTATGCAAAGTCTGGGTGAATTCATCGTGATGCGGCAAGCGGAATACCCGCAGGCCAGGGGCGAATTGAGCGGCATCCTCGCCGCCCTGCGTCTTGCCGCCAAAGTCCTGCACCGCGACATCAACCGCGCGGGCCTCGTCAACGACATTCTCGGTGAGGCAGGCTCGGAAAACGTGCAGGGCGAAGCGCAGAAAAAGCTCGACATCTTCGCCCACCAGAAAATCAAGGCTGCCTTCATGGCGCGCGACAACGTCGCCGGATTCGCCTCGGAAGAAGAGGAAGACTTCGTCGCCTTCCAGAGCGAGAAGAACAAGAACGCCAAATACGTCGTCCTCACCGACCCGCTCGACGGCTCGTCCAACATTGATGTAAACGTCGCCGTCGGCACCATCTTCTCCATCTACCGCCGCGTCACCCCCGTCGGTACGCCCGTGACCCTCGAAGATTTCCTGCAACCGGGCAACCGGCAAGTGGCGGCGGGCTACATCGTCTATGGCTCGTCCACCATGCTGGTGTACACCACCGGCAACGGCGTCAACGGCTTCACCTACGACCCCTCGCTCGGCATCTTCTGCCTCTCGCACGAAAACATCCGCATCCCGGACGACGGCAGCATGTATTCCATCAACGAAGGGCAATACCTCAAATTCCCGCTCGGCGTGAAAAAATACATCAAATACTGCCAGGAACTCGACAGCGCTACCAAACGCCCCTACACCTCGCGCTACATCGGCTCGCTCGTCGCCGATTTCCACCGCAACATGCTGAAAGGCGGCATCTATATGTACCCCTCCGGCAGCAGCTACCCCAACGGCAAACTGCGCCTCAACTACGAAGCAAACCCGATGGCATTTCTCGCCGAACAGGCGGGCGGCAGCGCCACCAACGGCTATCAGCGCATCCTCGACATCCAGCCTACTGCCCTGCACCAGCGCGTGCCACTCTACATCGGCTCGAAAAACATGGTCGGCAAAGTGATGGACATGATCCGCGACAATCCCGATCAGTAATACCAAAAACGACCCGTCGCGGGACGGGCAGCCGCCCGCCACAACAATGTTAACGGCGGTCTGAAGCCCGCCCCGCAAAAACCGTTTTATAGTCAAACATCTAAAAAATCGTAACGGCGTTGCGTCGCCTCGCCGCACTGCTTGTACTGTCTGCGGCGACGCGCCTTGTTACGCTTTTTTATCCATTCAACTATATCCCTTGGGATTGGTATCAATCGCCGCCCGGCGGCAAAGGAAAAAGAATGTACGACATAGAAGTCGCGAGCGGACACACCCCGCGCCTCTACCCGGCGGGCGAAGCACAAGGCTACGCCCGCGTCATCATCCCCGAAACCTGGGTACACGCCGCGCCCGACGCCGCCGCTGCCCGCCTCAGCCAGTACACCTATGGCGAACCGCTGCGGCTTTATGCACAAAGCGGCGACTACCTCCACGCCCAGTCCCTGCGCGACCAATACAGCGGCTGGGTGGCACTTGCTGCCGTCGAAATCCTCACCGCAGCCCCCGCCTGCACCCACATCACCACCGCCATCGCCCCCATCACCGCCGAACCCGACCTGAAAAGCCCCTACCGCACCGCCCTGCCGCCGGACGCCTGCCTGACCATCACCGCCGAAGCGGGCGACTACCTGCAACTCGAAAGCGGCGGCTGGCTGCACCGCCGCCACACCGCCCCCGCCGACAACATCACCGACCCCATTACCGCCGCGCGCAGCCAGCTGGGGCGCAGCTACCTGTGGGGCGGACGCGGTCTCGCCGGGCTCGATTGCTCCGCCCTCAGCCAATGGGCGTACCGCCGCGCCGGACGCAACATCCCGCGCGACAGCGACCTGCAAGAAATGTATCTGCAAGAACACCACAAACGCGTTGACCTCGGCAAACTGGCGCGGGGCGACCTCCTTTACCTGCCCGGCCACGTCATGCTTGCCGCCGACCCCTACACCGTAATCCACGCCAGCGGCCACCACATGCGAGTCGTCAGCGAAAACCTCGCCGACGCCATCACCCGCTGCAAAAAACAGATGGGCGAACGCTATCGCCTGCGCGCCTACCGCTGGGACGCGAAAGAGCCTTTCGTACACGTCTTCGACTGAAACGGCAGAACCCCATGAATACCAATCCCAAGAAATATAGTTGAATAGATAAAAAAGCGTAACAAGGCGCGTCGCCGCAGACAGTACAAGTAGTACGGCAAGGCGACGCAACGCCGTTACGATTTTTTAGATGTTTAACTATATTGGGAATGAGACAAGGCGGCGAACCGAAGGCCGTACAGACCGTACGGCGCAGGTTTTCATAAAGCCCCGCCCGGTGGTCCCGGCATTTCCGCCGCTTGGCGTGTTCGTGGGTTTTCACCCGTTCAGGCGGCGCAGGGCGGCGGCGATTTGTGTGCGGGCGTCGTTTGCGTCTGCCGGGCGTAGGGTGTTTTGCCCGTCATGGTGGACGAGGGTCGGCAGGTCGCGCAGGTAGGTTTCGATGTCGTGCGCTTTGAGCAGGCGGCCATGCAGGTCGTAGCCGACGTTGAGCAGGCGGCCGGGCAGCGGCGCGAGGCGGTCGTGCACGTGGCCGTAGAGGTGGTAGCGGCCTTTGCCGCAGCCGTCCCATTCCTGAATCGGATAATGGAAGAGCATCAGCGGCTGGCTGCAACCGTCGCAGGTGATTTGCCGGTATTGTGCGATGGAGGCGAGCAGCGGTCTGCCGTCGGCTTTCGCGGTGTGGAGGAAATAGTCGCGGTTTTTGCCGATGACTTCGTCGTGGTTGCCGAGGATGAGGTGGTGTTCGCCGTTCAACTGATGCAGGAGGCGGGCGATGCTCGCGACGTCGCGGGCGAAGGAGAGGTCGCCGAGGTTATAAACGGTATCTTCCGGCGCGACGGTCGCGTTCCATTGGGCAATCAGCGACGCGTCCATTTCTTTGATGGAGGCGTAGGAGCGGAACTGCGGGCAGAATTTCATGATGTTTTTGTGCGAGAAGTGCAGGTCGGAGGTGAAGAAGGTGGTGGGCATGGTGTTTCCGGAAGCTTCGTCGTAAGGGGAGCGGCGTAGGGCGGGCTTCAGCCCGCCATTTAGATAAGTTTCGCGAGGATGTATTTTTGCATAGGGTTCTTTTTCGTTTTCAGTTTTTATAGAAGGTATTGGCAATGTCGGATAGTTGCATGGGCAAGCAGTCTAAATACGATTTCTGAAGATTGATGAGGTGTTGCATGATTTCCCTATTCTGCGTCATATCGCCAGCTATCATGCAACATAGCGCTTCCAGGCCATTAGAGCTTTGCATAATTTGAATCATACCCATAATTGGATAGCCCTCTTTTTTTCTGTTAAATGCCAACATTCCACTATGAACATAAGAGTTCGACATTTTATTCAATTGTCTGAATTCTCGAAGTTTTTCAAGTAATTCATTAGGTACGATACCTTTTCCCACCCCTATAGACAGTTCTTGCAGAATATCAGTAATGGTTGGTGTACTGTTATTGACACGATTGACATTTTCTTCATTCAGAGATTGATGCCATTTGTCAATAATGTGGTCTTTCGCAACCCAGTATATCCATGCTGCTTTTAGTGTGGCTTCGTATTGCAGGCGCAGCAGGCTGGTTGCCGAGATATAGCAGTTATTGACGGCCAATAGATGGATGCTTTCGCCATGTTCTGTCGCTATATCCAGTAAAGTCAGCGCTGCCAATATGCGTTTTTCTGTCTCTTCGGTATAAGGCACTTCTGGGATTTTGCGGTGCAGTGCTTCGCGGAACTCCAGCGATTTGGCGTAAAACTTTTTGAATCCGGTGTCCATGGGTTGTCCTTTGGGTTTTTGCTTTGTGCAGGGTTCGTGATTGATTTGCTCGGCGGGCTGAAGCCCGCCCTACGAACTGCCAAGCGGTTTGCTAAATGTTATTCCGCAGGTATGCCTGGATGTAGGCAATTTTTTCCAACTCGGCCATCGCCTTGAAGATCTCGCGGTTTTCTTTGAGGTGGTCAATCAGCGGGTAGTATTCTTCGTCCACGTGTTTTTTATCCAGTTTGTGGTTGAGGTTTTTTTCGTTGCTGCGTCCCAGGAATTTGGAGATGAGGTAATACGGCGATTTGAGTTTGCAGAGCATTGCTTTGCTTTCGCCGTCGAAGACCATGTAACCCTCGTGTTCGACAGTTTTCAGTTTTTCTTTGAGTGCGCCGAAGGTCAGGTTTTCCAGGAGCGGCGGGCGGTGCAGCGGTTTTTCGTGTGTCTTGTTGTAAGCGGCGGCGATGTCGTTCAGTTCGCGTTCGCTGTATTGGCGGCCGGTCGCCACGTCGATGAGGCCGATCAGGGTTTCGCCCAGTCTTTCTTTGATGATGTGCACGTCGTCGGCGTCGGTGATTTCAAAGAGGAAGGTGTGATTGGGGTAGGCGCGGAAGAGGTCTTCGTATGGTTGGCAATGCGCGCGCGTCAGGTCGGCAAAGCGGCTGTCCAGCGAGCCGGTGGTGGAGTAGAGCACTTGATGGTTGTGGTTTCCTGTGTCGCCCGCGCGCGCCACATAGGTGCAGCAGCCGAGGAAGCCGTTGATTTTTTGCACGGCTTCGACGGGGTGGTCGTCGGCAAGGTGCAGCGGGTAACGGCTGTTTTTGGCGGTGCGTTCGCTGTAATTGAAGACTTTTTTGAAGGGGCGGACGATGATGTTGTCGTCGTCATCCAGGATGATGCCGCGCATTTCCAGTAGGGCGTCGTCAAAGCGGTTTTCGTAGAAGACGCTGCGCGCGTATTTGAGGACGCGCAGGGCGGGATAGCGCGCGGATTTTTTCGCGATGTAGTCGCGGTGGCCGCCGCGCAGGTAGGCGGCGGTGGCGGCGTCCATCGGTTTTGTCGGCGGCACATCTTCTTCGTCACGCAGGCGGTTGTGGTTCAGGCGGACGTAGGCGGCGAGTACGTCGGCTTCGCGCACGCCGTGCTGGTTCGGGTAGAAGTTGTGCAGGCGGTAGGTCTCGGTCGTGAATTTGTGTTTGCGCGCGAGGCGCAGCAGGTGGATGCAGGCGGCGGCTTTCTGGTTGGTGTTGGAGTTGATGATGAGGATGTGCTCGTGCGGGTGGGCGCGGCCGCGTTCGCAGGCTTTCTGCATCATGGCGAGACCTTGTCGTTGTGCGGCGTCCACCGCTTTGCCGGAGAAGCGGTATTCACCGTTTTCGTCGGTCATGAGCAGGTCGTTTTCGATGTGGACGATGTGCGCGTTCGGGTATTGTTTTTGGAAGGCAGCGATTTGCGCGTGGGCGAAGGTGGTTTTGCCGGAGCCCTGGTGGCCGCGCAGGAGGATGAATTTTTGCATGGGGTTCTTTGTGGGTTTTCGGTTGTTATGGAAGGTGGGTTTGGGACGCTCCAAGCGGTGTAATTGCCGGGTTTTGTTGTTTTTTAACGGGTTGAAGCCCGCACTGCGCGAATGCAGGTTTTCCCCGCTTGGCGGGTTTATGCGGCGTAACGGTTTCCCGCGCCTCCCTCCCTCGTGATTTCAGGCCGATGTCCGGTTGTATGGGTACGTTGTGTGTGTCGCTGTTGTGCTGCTGGATAAGTGATGTTGGGCAGTCGTTGTACGGTGTTACGGTAGCCCGCTACCAGCTCCAATTGCTTTTAAGGGTTTGACATCCACGTCCCGGAATCACTACTGAAACGGTTATGCCGCGTGTGTTCTCATGTTGTTTGGACGGCGGGCTGAAGCCCGCCTTGCGGTGTTTATTGTCCTTCTTCTGCCGCGATGTCGTTGTCCCAGTTCGCTTGCTGGATGCGGATATCCAGTTCGCGACAGTGTTTGGCGACGTCGTCCGCTTCACGACGCAGGGCACGGATGTCCACGGCGGCGAGGGTGCGGATTTCGCTGCGGCTGTAGCGGGACTGATCCGCCATCGCAGCGTCCGCGACTTTGCCGAGCATGGCGTGTTCGGCTTTCAAGCGGTCGCGCTCGGCCAGCGCCGCCAGCATGGTGGTACCGTCGGCGAGGGTCACGTTGTGGTTGGCGCGGTTGATGGCGACGATAAGACGGGTCAGCGCCGCCGCACTGCGGCGGTAGTCGGTGAGCAGATCCTGCGGGTCTTCGGCAGGCGCTTCGCCTTCCTGGTATTGGGCGTTTTGTTGCAGGCGGGCGGCAAGTTGCGCCAGTTTGCGTTGCAGGTCGGCGCGTTCGATAAGGGCTTGGGCGAGTTTCATGGGGTTCCTTTCAGGCGAATGTTATGGTTGCGGGGGTTTTGTTCTCGTCAGTTTTTTGTTTTCCGATGCTGCGTCAAGCGGCGTAGTTACGGGGTTTTGTCGCTGCGCGGGTTGTCCAACCCCAACCCCTCCCCCAATGGGGGAGGGGCTTTTGGGTCGCGCTCAAATTCGATGTCTATTTCTGCGGCGGGATGGTAGCCACCGAGGGCTTCCGCGATGGTGATTTCTTTCGGCGCTGCCGTTTCGTTTTGTCGGGTGATGTAGTGGCGCATGAAGTCGCGCAGGACTTCGGCGGGGTCGAGGTGTTTTTGTGCGGCGGCGCGGTTGAAGGCTTGTTGCAGGGCGTCGTCAACGCTGAAGGTGTAGTGGTTTTGGGTCATGAGTGTTGTCCTTTTTTGCTGTGCTGTGGGTACTTTATGTTGTCCCGCCTGTGGGGGCAATGTTGCCACTGCCCCCTTTCGTCGCGGCGGGACGCGCAAGCGGGGGAAGGGTTTTGTCGTCATGCTGCCTGCCGCAGCAGCTCGACGGCTTCGATGTGGCGCACCCAGTGGTCGTCGCCGCTGTTTTGCGCCGCGAAGTCGCCCAGCAGGCTGAAGACGTGGTCGCTGAAGCCGCCGATGTTGAGGATGTCCGTGCGGTTTTTGGTCTGCGCGGCGGTGTACGGCTGGATGTCGATGCAGACGAGTTTCGCCTGCGGGCAGCGCCGTTTCAGGGTGTCCCATTCGGCGAGCAGCGCGCTTTTCTGGCCGCGATGCTGGTCCGCCCAGGATTCGTTGTCCGAGACGAGGATGACCATATCGACGCGCGCTTTTTCGCGGTTGAGCAGGGAAAGCGGCGCGCTGCACGCGGTGCCGCCGCCACCGATGCCCGCCAGTTTTTCGGCGTTGGTCATGATGCTGTCGCGCGGGTTGAGGCGGATGTTCACCGTGGTGATTTCAAACGGGATGACGCGCGCCTGCGGGTTGTGGCGCAGCACGGCGGCGCCGATGAGCGCGGCGACGTCGATGCAGCGGGTTTTTCCCGTTCCGCCCGCGCGGTAGCCGCTGACCGGGCTGTGCATGGAGCCGGAGACGTCCGGGCAGACGACGATGTTGCCCGGCAGTTGCGGCACGTTTTGCACGGCGGTTTCCATCGCGTCCTGCAAGGCGTCGCGGATGGCGCCCGGCATGGCGTCGCCGGCGGCCTGCCAGGTGGTCAGCAGTTGGTACGGCATGACGCGGGCGCGGCGGATGGCGGCCGGGTCGCGCAGTTTGGCGGCGACGCGGCGGATGTGTTTGTCTTTGCCGAAGACACCGTGGCGCGCGAAGGTGTTGAGGTTCTGCCGCACTTGCTGCCAGGAGCCGTCCGCCGCGATTTGTGTCCAGGCGCCGCAGCCGAGATCGAGCGCGGTCAGCATCTGGAAGGGCACCGGCGGCAGCGCGCCGCACCGTTCGCGTTTGTAGGTTTCAAAGGCAGCGGTCAGCGGCGGCAGGGCGGCGGCGGCGTAGGGTTTGCCGATGAGCCAGGCAAACCAGGCGGCACGCCAGGCGTCATGCGGCTGCGGATGCACCATTTTCACCACGTCTGCCAGCGAGGAGTTGTTGCCGATGGCGGCGTTGAGCAGTTGCTGTTCGCTAGCGCGGTTCAGCCAGTTTTGGATGAGTTTTTTCGGGCGGGTGCCGAAGGATTTGCGCCCGGCGACGCCGCTGCGCACGATTTGCGCGAAGTTGCGCAGCATTTTGCCGCTGTCGATGACGCGGTCGAACACCGCCGCGCACAGCGCCACATCGCGCGCCGCCAGCACCGCCAAAAGCAGCGCGGGCATGTCTTTCATGTAGCCGCGCTCGCGGGCGTAAATTGCGGTTTTGGCGAGAAATTCGGGGGAAACGGCGCGGGCGAGGTCGAGCACTTGCGCCAGCTGCATTTCCGCGCTCGCGTAGTAGGTGCTGTTCAGGCAGCCGGTGGCGGCGAGCTGCGCCAGTTGCTGCGCCGGCGTTTGCGTGTAGGCGCGGCCGCCCGCTTCGTTATAGGTATCAGTGGCAGTTTGTTTTTGTTTGTGCGATTGAAACAGTTTGAAATTGGCCATGGTACTTGTCCTCTTAAATGTTGATGGCGACGAGTCGGGGCAGGACATCGGTTTTCAGGATGTAGTCCTGCCGGCATTCGCCAGATGCGCCGTGCTGCACGGCAGCGTGATCCTGCGGGTTGCCGGATGCCCACAACGGGCAATCCTGCATACGAAACGGTCAGGTAACCCGCCAAGCCACAGCGGCGCAACGCAGAGCGGACAACGAGGGGGAAGAAATTGTTACGCGCTCTATCCGCTGAGCTACCCTGCCATCGCTGGCGGCAGGGACGGGATTCGAACCCGCGACCTCGGTTTCCGAAAAACCGTAATTCCTTCGGCATTTGTCCGCTCTGCGCTGCACCGCGCGACGCAGCGCAGGACAGTCAACGAGGGGTGAAGAAATCGTTACGTGCTCTACCGCTGAGCTACCCTGCCATTGATATTGCTGACGGCAGGGGCGGGATTCGAACCCGCGACCACGAGCGTTGGAGGCTGTAATTCCTTCGGCATTTGACTGCCCTGCGCTACGCCGCAAGGCATAGCGCTGCGCCGGCGAATACCGGGAATGGCTGCTCTACCCGACTGAGCTACCCGCAGCGAACCACGGGGCGGGACTCGAACCCGCGACACTGTACATTCCCGCGCATCCGGCGCGTGCAGATAACAAAAGTGAAGAAACCGCTTGCCGTGCGGCTGCCCTTTCACCCGCTGCCCGCAAGCAGCGGCGGGATTCGAACCCGCTTTCACGGCTCCGGATGTAGTTCCTTCGGCATTTATCTGCACCTACCTTATTGCCGGTAACGTGCCAATCATGAAAATAAGTCAGGAGAATTTCATAATCTATTGTTCTTAAACATGATATATACACACCGCCGCGTACGGCAACTAACGCCAAAAAGAAGAAAAACTATCCATACGGATATGAAGATAGAAAATAATCCGGCATAGCCGGTTATCGGTTCAGCCATGGCAACGGCGACTTCGTCCGGACGATGCGTATGCCGGAGAAAGCGGCACCATTACCGATAGCCCCGCCCGATAAACCCGCTGCCTTTTTTCGAGCGGAACCAGCAAAGCACAACATATAGTGCTGCCACGACAAGAAACACGCTATATTTGGGGGCAGATAAAAAATTCCGCCATTTCAGCCGACTAAGCTGCCCCGCATTTTGTCAAGATTTCCATCCGGAAAAATCTCCCTACAATGCCGCACACTCGCGCCCGCGCGAACCCTTATGCCCACCCCATTCAGGAAGCCCCATGAAACCCCGCAACCTCTTCGAAAAACGCCTGGAAATCAAACCCTACGAATACCCGGAACTGCTCGAATTCAAAGACGCCATCCGCCACTCCTACTGGCTGCACACCGAATTCAACTTCACCGGCGACATTCAGGACTACCGCACCGTTATCAACGACCGCGAGCGCAGCGTCCTCACCCGCGCCATGCTGGCCATCTCGCAAGTCGAAGTCAGCGTCAAGCGCTTCTGGGGCGACCTCTACCGCTACTTCCCCAAACCGGAAATCGACGACGTCGGCGGCACCTTTGCCGAAAGCGAAGTGCGCCACAAAGACGCCTACTCCTTCCTCCTCGAAAAACTCGGCATGAACGAAATGTTCACCCAGATCAAACAAATCCCCGCCCTGATGCGGCGCATCGAATATATGGAAGACTTCATGCGCGACAAAGACATCGGCCGCGAGCGCTTCGTCCTCTCGCTGGTGATGTTCTCGCTCTTCGTTGAGCACATCTCCCTCTTCGGGCAGTTCCTCGTCATCATGTCGTTCAACAAACACCGCAACCTCTTCAAGGGCATTTCCAACGCCGTCGAAGCCACCTCCAAAGAAGAAGAAATCCACGGCCGCTTCGGCATCGCCCTCTATGGCATCATCAAAGAAGAACACCCGCGCCTCTTCACCCCCGACTTCTATGACGAGCTGAAAGCGCTGGCCGATCAGGCACTTGAAGCCGAGCGCGGCATCCTCGACTGGATGTTTGAAGAAGGCGACCTCAGCTTCATCACCCGCGACACCGTGGAAAACTACATCGTCAACCGCTACAACAACTCGCTCAGCATCCTCGGCATCAACGCGCCCTACCTCGTGGATGCGCGCAAACTGCGCGAAACCGAGTGGTTCGACATCGAAATCCTCTCCGGCAAAGAAAGCGACTTCTTCTACAAACGCAGTACCGATTACAGCAAGAAGACCAAACAAATCACCGCCGACGACCTCTTCTGACATCCCCCCTGAGACACTAAAAAACCCCTCCCCTGTGAGGAGGGGCCGGGCAAATCGCGATAGCGACAAAACCCGGCCATCTCGCCGCTTGACGGCATTTCGCCGTGAACAAGAGGATTGATACAAAATCACCGCCCACCCGAACAATCACGAGGCGGGCTACGAACCCGCTTCGCCTGCATCTATCCCAAGGAAAACACAACAAGGACCCCCATGACCGCTACCAACAGCACCGCTGCCTCCCGCTCCGATTTCGCCTGGCTGAACGAAGACAGCCGCCTCTTTCTAGAACGCGGCTACCTGCTTGACGGCACCACGCCCGAAAACCGCATCCGCGCCATCGCCAACCACGCCGGCAAAATCCTCAATGACCCCACCTTTGCCGACCGCTTCCATCACTACATGGCGCGCGGTTACTACTCCCTCTCCTCGCCGGTGTGGTCAAACTTCGGCCTCAGCCGTGGCCTGCCCATCTCCTGCTTCGGCAGCTACATCGGCGACTCCATCTACGACATCATGCGCACCACCGCCGAAGTCGGCATGATGAGCAAAATCGGCGGCGGCACCAGCGCCTACTTCGGCGACATCCGCCCGCGCGGCAGCGCCATCAGCAACAACGGCAAATCGGACGGCTCCTTCAACTTCAGCAAACTCTTCGACACCATCATCGACGTCATCTCGCAAGGCACCTCACGCAAAGGCCAGTTCGCGGGCTACATCGACATCGACCACGGCGACATCGACGAATGGCTGGACATCCACACCGAAGGCAACCCCATCCAGCTCATGTACTACGGCGTCTGCATCAGCAACCAGTGGCTCGAAGACATGAAAGCGGGTGATGCCAACAAACGCCGCATCTGGGCGAAAGTCTTGCAACGCAAAGCCGAAACCGGCATCCCCTACCTCTTCTTCAAAGACAACGCCAACGTCGGTCGCCCCGATGTTTACCAGGCGCTCAACCTGCCCATCTACGCCTCCAACCTCTGCACCGAAATCATGCTGCCGGCCAGCGACGAAGAAAGCTTCGTCTGCTGCCTCTCCTCCATGAACCTGCTGCACTACGAAGAATGGAAAAACACCGACGCTGTCGAAACCCTCACCTGCTTCCTTGACGCCGTGATGAGCGAATTCATCACCAAAAGCGCGGACATCCCCTTCCTTGACCGCGCGCACCGCTTCGCCAAACGCCACCGCGCCCTCGGCCTAGGCGTCCTCGGCTGGCACAGCTACCTGCAATCGCAGCGTATCGCCTTCGATAGCTTCGCCGCCATGCAGAAAAACAACGAAATCTTCCGCCTGCTGCAAGAAAAAACCCTCGCCGCCTCGAAAAAACTCGCCGCCGAATTCGGCGAACCGGAAATCCTCACCGGCTATGGCCGCCGCAACACCACCCTGATGAGCATCGCCCCGACCAAATCCAGCAGCTTCATCCTCGGCAGCGTCTCACCCTCCGTCGAACCCTTCAAATCCAACTACCACGTCAAAGACCTTGCCAAAATCAAAACCACCTACAAAAACCCCTTCCTCGTCGAACTCCTTGAAGAAAAAGGCCTGAACACCGAAAAAACCTGGGAAAGCATCCTGCTGAACGATGGCTCCGTGCAACACCTTGCTGCCCTTTCCGACGAAGAAAAAGAAATCTACAAAACCTTCTCCGAAATCAGCCAACTGGCGGTCATCCAGCAGGCGGCGCAACGGCAGAAATACATCGATCAGGGGCAAAGCATCAACGTCATGATCCACCCCGACACCCCGACCCGCGACATCAACCAGCTCTACCTCACCGCCGCCGAACTCGGCCTTAAATCCATCTACTACCAGCACAGCATCAGCGCGGCCCAACGCTTTAACCGTAACTTGCTGAATTGCAGCAGTTGTGAGGGATGAATTTTTCGAATACAAACTAGCTAACTTATAAAGGAAATGAAGAATGAATTTTAATTTTAACATCAAGACTTTTCGGGATTTACTTGGGACCAATTTTAACCAGCTGGTAATTCCTAGATTTCAACGAGATTATTCTTGGGAAAAAGAACATATATCAGAATTTCTTGATGATTTAGTATTCGGCTTAAATGCTGAAGAAACTTCTAATAAATCTCCATACTTTTTCGGTACCATTTTAGTTGTTGGAGATATAACTGGCTCAAAAGGAAAACTAGAGGTTATAGATGGTCAGCAAAGAATAACAACAGCAACCATTTTGTTATCAGTAATTGGAAAATTGCTGGATATGAATGGAGAGAATAGTTTAGCAATTCGCGTTTGGGAGTATATTGTTAAAACAACGGACAATGATGAAAAAATTACAATCTTGCAGAATGATACTTTAGATGACTTCTTTAAAGATAATGTTCAAGATAGAAAGCAAGAATTATCTGATATTTTGAAGAAAGGAGCTGATATACCAGATGATGAAACAAGAAGAATATTTGAAGCTATAAAATATTTTTTCCAAAAATTAAAAAAGGAGCAGATAAAAAAGTTAGTTAAGAAAGAAGATGAAAGCTACATAGAGTCTTTAAAAAGAATTAGAGATGCTCTACTAGAGAGTCAAGTGATTTGTATATCTACGGTAGATAAAGGTAATGCAAATTTAATATTTGAAATATTAAACTCAAAAGGAAAGAAATTAGAAGATATTGATTTAATTAAAAATGAAATATTTAGATACTTAAATAATATAGAACCAAAAGACAATGCAAACAGTAAATGGAAGAAAATAAAGATACAATTAGCAGAACGCGAGAAGATAGAAATTTCTACATTTTATAGACACTTTTGGTCTTCTAGATACAGTATAAATAAAAGATTAGCTCTTTATGAGCAATTTAAGGCTCAAGTGTCGAAAGAAAAATATGAAGATTTCTTAAATGACCTACAAAAGGCGGCAGAAAGCTATAAAAAAATAATATCACCATATTTATCTGATTATGATAAGAAAGATAAGTATATGGTAGATTCATTAAATTATTTAGGCGCGTTTAACATAAAACAATGTAGACCATTGCTATTATCTTTGTTAAGAGCAAAAGAAAAAGGTATATTAACACCAAAAAATTGTAAAAAAATATTAACATTTCTTCCCAGATTCCATTTTGCTTATAATGCTCTATGCAAGAAAAATCCTAACGCTATAGAAACTAAGTACACAGATTTTTCAGTACTAGTATCTAAAAGCAATAATTCAAACGACTTAGGAATAATTATTGATGATATTATAAGGACTTTTAAAGACAAATTGCCTACGAAAAATGAGTTTTTAGAGAAATTTATAAAACTATCTTACTCAAGCAATGAAGAATACGATAGTAATATATTATCTAAATTTGCCATTTCTGAGATTGAAAAAAAAATGTCAAATAGAGTCTGTATCCCAGATAATTATACTATTGAGCATATTGTTTCTGAAAAAGATACCAGATATAGACATTATTCTCTAAATATAGGCAATCTTATTTATTTAGAAGATAACCTGAATCAAAAATGCGGAAATAGCACCCTAGAAGTTAAAGTTGAAATTTATAAAAAATCAAACTCAAAATCTACTGAAGATTTCTTGAAGACATTATCTGACAAAAAATTTTTTGAGGAAGAAGAGATTGAAGAAAGATCCAAGTATTTAGCAAATTGTTTTTATGAACTGTTTGAATAATTGGTCGTAGTGTCCCCTTCCTCTAGCTAGGTAGAGAGGAGGGGATTGGTACAGCGCGCGTCAGAGAGTACAGCAGACAATCCCCGCAGAACAAATCCGAAAATACCGCCAAGCGGCTCAACCACGCCGTTGTCCATTCCATCCAACCCCCAAAAACCATGACCTCCCGCGAAACCTTCCTTCACGCCTGCACGCAAATCGCCGCGCAACTGGACGGCTTCCGCCTCCTGCAAAAAGGGCAGGTGTTGAAAAAAGACCTGTCCGACCGCGACACCGTCTGCGAAATCCGCTTTCAGGGCAGCCGCAACAACGGTGCGCATAACATCACCATGCTGGTGCACATCGTGCTCTCCTCCAGGCAATTCAAACAATGGGCGCAGAGCCAATCCCTGCCGAACGGTGACGTCAGCGGTATTTTCTATGCCAACCAGCTCGGTTACCTGACCCCTAGAAAAGACTGGCGCCACTGGCAACTGGCGGGCGCCAGCCTGCCGCACAGCGTGCGTGGCATCGTTGCTGACTTGCAGCAATACGCCCTGCCGCTGTGCGATCTGTTTACCGATAAAGCCGCCGCCGTTGCCTACCTGCGCCAGCACGGCAGCGCCTTAACCCCTTGGCTGGACAACAAAAACCTGCACACCGGCCTCTTTTATTACGCCTTCTGCTATGGCGGCAGCGAGGCGGCGCGCGATTTCCTCAACCACCATATCCGCGCCTGCGGCTATCGCAGACGCTATGCCGACCTTTACGCCGCCTTAGCCAGCGGTCAGCCGGATGCCAGCAGCAATAGCGACTTTATCGGCGCAGATGAACTGCGTTTTGCCTATGCGCAAGGCATCCGCTTCGATTTCTAACCGACACCAAGCGGGGCTAAAATCCGCATCCAGCGAAACTTCCCCGACCGGAGAACCCCATGCCCATCAACATCTACCGCTTCAAAATATCGCTCATCGAATACCACGCTGTGCCCGTTAACAAACTGCACCGCATCCTCGACATCGCCGGCAATGCCACCTTCGAAGACCTGCACGCGCTCATCTTCACCGCCTTCGACCGCTACGACCCGCACCTCTACCAATTCATCCTCACCCGCGCAGAAGCAAAAAGCGACCACGCCTTATACGATTGCAAAGAGCGGGTTTTTGACCCGTACAGCATGGAAGAGGCCGACATGATGATGGATGAAGGCGATATCGCCCACAACGCCGCGACCTTCACCCTCGACAACACGAAGCTGCAAGAAAAAGATTTCATCTACTACCGCTTCGACTTCGGCGACGACTGGATGCATCACCTGCGCCTGGAAAAAATCTACCCGCTGGCAGCGGCAAGCAGCGACGAGCCCTATGCCGCCATCGTGAAAAAAGTCGGCGCATCCCCCGCGCAATATGAAGAATACGACGACGAGGAAGATGACGGATAAAGCCACACGCCCCCGCTCGTATTAGGCTTTTCGCGAAAGTCTCTTTCTCCTCAAGCTTCTGGCTATTGTGAAATAGCTATCCGCAGCAGCTGCGGCATCTTGGTGATGACCTGCCTAGGCAGGGAATATGGCAGGGCGAGAAATATAGTCGTTTCAACTAGAATTGATACGGTGTTGGCGCGCCTCACCGTACTATCTGTACTGTCTTCGGCTCGCCGCCTTGTCTCAGTCCTATTTGAAATGACTATATCAGCGCACCTCACCGGTTGCAGCCAAAAACGGAATGACAGCGTCATTCCGTTTGGTGACGTTGCCGGACGCCTTGCTGCGTCCGGCATACTGTTTTGCGTGGAAAGCGGTGAATCAGGGTTGATAGCGCTTGACTTTGCCTGCTGCATGCTGCCCGTCGGTGGCGGGCGGTTCTTTGTTTTCGCAGACGTCTTTGCAGCCGCAGGCACGTTCGACGCCGACGGCGCCCAGTCCGCCGCAACTGCCTTTGATGGGCGCACGGCCGAAGATGACACCGACGGCCATGCCTACGCCGACGAGCATAAGGACGATGAAGACGACGATGAAGGTGGTCATGGTTGTTCCTCCTGTATGGCTTGGGTGAAGGCTTTGCTTCTCTGGATGATATAGGGTGTCCCGTTACCGGCGAGAATGAGTTCGGCGGCAAGCCCGTGCTCGTCGGCGAAGGCGAGGGCTTTTTCGTCGCCAAGCAGCATCAGGGTGGTGGCGTAGGCGTCTGCGGTCATGCAGTCGGCGGCAAGGACGGTCGCGGAGAGGAGGCGCGAGCGGTGCGATTTGCCGTCTTTGGGGTCAATGATGTGATACGCCATTTCCCCACCCTTTTCAGCGTAGTTGCGGTAGTTGCCGGAGGTCGCCATTGCCGGCAGGCGGTCATTCATGGCGATGACCGACTCAACCGCCGCACCGCTCACTAATCCAGCCTCAGGCCGTTCAATGCCGACGCGCCACGGCGCGCCGTATTTGTTGCCTTTGCTGCGGATTTCGCCGCCGATTTCCACGAGGTAGTCGGAGTAGCCCGCCGCGTGAATGGTTTCGGCCACCCTGTCCACGCCGTAGCCTTTGGCGATGGAGGAGAGGTCGATGAAGATGTCGGGGTCGGTTTTGGCAAGACCCGCATCGCCGAGGTGCAATTTGTGGTAGCCGACATGTTGCAGGGCGGCGGCAATTTCGGCGTCAGAGGGTTTGTCCTGCCGCTTGACCGGACCGAAGCCCCACAGGTTGACCAGCGGGCCGACGGTCACGTCGTACACACCGCCGCTTTCTTCGCTGATGGCAAGTGCTTTGGCAAGTACACGGCGCAGACCGTCGCTGATGGGCTGCACTGTGGTGTCGCGGCTGCGGTTGAAGCGCATCAGCTCGGAGTTGTCGCGGTAGGTGGACATGCTGTCGTTCACCGCTTCGAGGGTGGTATCAATTTGCTGTTTGAGGGCGCTTTTGGCGGCATCGTCGAGTTCGGCGGCAATGCTGACGTTCCAGAAGGTGCCCATGGTTTCGCCGGAGAGGCGGCTTACGTTCTGCGCACGGCTTTCTGCGCAGACGAGAAGGAAAAGCGCTGTTGCCAGCAGCAACAGCGCTTGTCGGAGTGTACTCAGGTGCCGGTACACGTCAGCCCCCGAAGTTATCCAGCAGGATGTTTTCGTCTTCGACGCCGAGGTTGTGCAGCATGTCGATGACGGATTTGGTCATCATCGGCGGGCCGCACATGTAGTACTCGCAGTCTTCCGGCGCGGGGTGGTTTTTCAGGTAATTTTCGTACACGACGTTGTGGATGAAACCGGTGTAGCCCGTCCAGTTGTCTTCGGGCAAAGCATCGGAAAGGGCGACGTGCCAGGTGAAGTTCGGAAATTCTTTGGCGAGGGCGTCAAAGTCTTCCTGGTAGAAGATTTCCCGCTTGGAGCGCGCGCCGTACCAGAAGGTGATTTTCCGTTTGCTGTGCAGGCGCTTCAGCTGGTCGAAGATGTGTGAACGCATCGGCGCCATGCCCGCACCACCGCCGATGAAGACCATTTCGGCATCGGTGTCTTTGGCAAAGAATTCGCCAAAGGGGCCGGAGATGGTGACTTTATCGCCGGGTTTGAGGTTGAAGATGTAGCTGGACATGATGCCCGGCTTGGCTTCGGGAATTTTCGGCGGCGGGGTGGCGATACGGACGTTGAGCATGATGATGCCTTTTTCGTCCGGGTAGTTCGCCATCGAGTAGGCGCGCATGGTCGGTTTGTCGTTATGCGCCTCGAGTTTGAACAGGCCGTATTTTTCCCAGTCTTCGCGGTATTCCGGGGCGATGTCGAAGTCGCTGTATTTGATGTCATAAGCGGGGCATTCGATCTGGATGTAGCCGCCGGCGCGGAAGGGGACGGTTTCGCCTTCGGGGATTTTAAGCTTGAGCTCTTTGATGAAGGTCGCCTTGTTGTCGTTGGAGATGACGGTGCATTCCCATTTTTTGACGCCGAAGACAGCTTCATCCACTTCAACTTTCATGTTGCTTTTTACCGCGACCTGGCAGGAGAGGCGTTCGCCTTCGCGCGCCTCGCGTTTGCTGATGTGGTTGAGCTCGACCGGCAAGATTTCGCCGCCGCCTTCATGTACTTTGACGACGCACTGGCCGCAACTGCCGCCGCCGCCACAGGCGGAAGAGACGTAGATTTTGTTGTCGGCAAGGACGTTGAGCAGTTTGCCGCCCATCGGTACGTCCAGTTCACGTTCGCCGTTGACGAGTATTTTCACGTTGCCCTGCGGCACGAGATATTTGCGCGCCACCAGGATGATGGCGGAGAGCAGCAGGATGAGGCCGGTGAAGATGAGCACACCGTAGAATATTTCCATGTTTGTCCCCCTTTATAGTTGTACGCCGGAGAAGGACATGAAGCCCAGTGCCATCAGCCCGGCGGTGATGAAGGTGATGCCCAGTCCTTCCAGCCCTTTCGGCACGTCGGCATAGCGCAGTTTTTCGCGGATACCCGCCATGGTGACTATGGCCAGTGCCCAGCCGGCGCCGCTGCCGACGCCATAGACGACGGATTCGCCGAAGGTGTAGTTGCGTTCGACCATGAAGAGCGAGCCGGCAAGGATGGCACAGTTCACGGTGATGAGCGGCAGGAAAATGCCCAGCGCCGAGTAGAGCGAGGGGACGTATTTGTCGAGGAACATTTCCAGGATTTGCACGACTGCTGCGATCACGCCGATGTAGGCGATGAGGCCGAGGAAGCTGATATCCACTTCCACGCCGAGCATTTGCCAGAACGCGGCGTTTTCTTTCAGGAGGTACGTGTAAAGCAGGTTGTTGAGCGGCACGGTCAACGTCTGCACGACAATAACGGCGGTGCCGAGACCGGCGGCGGTGGTGATTTTTTTCGATACGGCGAGGAAGGTGCACATGCCCAGGAAGAAGGACAGTGCCATGTTCTCGATGAAGATGGATTTGATGAACAGGCTCAGATAGTGTTCCATGTCCGTGCTCCTTAGTGTCCGGTGCCGCCGATGAGGATCGGTTTGGCGGCTTTGGCTTCGGTATAGTCACGCGCTTCGTTCTGTTCGGGTTTCCAGGTGCGCAGCGCCCAGATGAGCAGGCCGATGACGAAGAAAGCACTCGGCGGCAGCACCATCAGGCCGTTCGGGACATACCAGCCATCCGGTTTGGTGGGCAGGATGGTGATGTCGAACCAGGTGCCTTTGCCGAAGATTTCGCGGATGGTGCCAACGGTGAGCAGCATGGCGCTGTATCCGAGGCCGTTGCCGATACCGTCCAGAAAGCTAGGGATGGGCGGGTTGGACATGGCGTAGGCTTCGAGCCGCCCCATGACGATGCAGTTGGTCAGGATGAGGCTGACGTACACCGAGAGTTGTTTGGACAGTTCGAAGGCAAAGGCCCTCAGCAACTGATCCACGACGATAACCGCCGAAGCGGCAACCGCCATCTGCACGATGATGCGGATACTGCTCGGGATGTTGTTGCGGATCATGCTGACGAACAGGTTGGAAAAGGCGGTCACGAAGGTGAGGCCGAGGCTCATCAGGAAGGCGGTTTTCATGCTGCCGGTCACGGCCAGCGCCGAACAGATGCCCAAGACTTGCAGGCCAATCGGGTTGTTGGCAAAGATCGGCCCCAGGATGATTTCTCGATAGTCGTATTTTTTGTTATCGCTCATGATTTATTGCTCCGTTTTTTGCCCGATGGCGGCCTGGGAAGCGTCGCGCAGGTCGGCAAGGGTTATTTCACCGTTTTTGATGTGATCCACCAGCGGCTTGTAGCCCTGCTCGCCCAGCCAGAAGTTCATCATGTGTTCGACGCCGTTACTGGTCAGCGTGGCGCCGGCGATGGCATCTACCTGGTTTTTCGCATCCGGATTGCGGACTTTTACCAGATCGACATGCGGATTGCCGCTGTCGTCGTAGGGAATGATGCCCGCCCACAGCGCCTGCCAGGCCGGTTCGACGATGCGCGCGCCCAGTCCGGGGGTTTCTGCATGCTGGTAGAAGGTGATGCCGGTGACTTCCGGCTGTTTGTCCTTGAAAGACAGGGCGGTGAAGCCGTACATGGTGGACCACAGTCCGTAGCCCTGTATCGGCAGGACGAGGCGGGAAATTTGATCCCCGTCGGCCACAACATAAGCAAGCCCCTCTTTGGCAATGCGTTTGATGCCTGCCGGATCGTCGGTGAGGGCATGACCTTCGCTGTCGCTTTGTGCCGCGTTGTACATATTGTAGGTCAGCGGGTTTTTGTCGCGTGCCGGTTCGCCGGTTTTCAGGTCAATCACCAGCGGGATAATCTGCGTAAATTTTTCGTTGATTTGCTCGGTCGTGAGGCGTTCCTCCGCCCCGGCCAAACCAGCTGCGCGCAGGATGTTGATTTTTTTCTCGTTCTCGGCGTTTTGTTTCTGGAAACCGCGCAGTGATACGGCGGCGGTGGAAACAAACAGCGAGCAGAGCAGACAGACGATGGTGGCGAATTTGAGTACGCCCCAAGCGGATTGTTTTTTCTCAGACATGGGTTCTCTCCTGACGGCGTTTGGTGTTCGCGCGCATCACGAAGAAATCGATGAGCGGGGCAAACATATTGGAGAAGAGGATGGCCAGCATGATGCCTTCCGGGAAGGCGGGGTTGACCACCCGGATAAGGACGGTCATCACCCCGACCAGCGCACCGAAAATGTAGCGGCCGGTATTGGTGACGGAGGCCGTGACCGGATCCGTTGCCATGAAGAAGGTGCCGAAGGCAAAACCGCCGAGGACGAAGTGCCACCAGAACGGCATCGCAAACATATGGTTGGTTTCGCTGCCGATGATGTTGAACATCAGTGAGGTGATGGTTGCACCGGCAATCGCGCCAACAACAATGCGCCAGGAAGCGACGCCGGCAAAGAGAATGATGGCACCGCCGATGAGAATGGCCAGCGTTGACACTTCGCCGATGGAACCGGGCATGTTGCCGATGAAGGCATCCCACCAGCTTAACTGGCTGCGCACCGCATCCATACCGCCTTCTGCCGCGCGACTGAGGGCGGTCGCACCGGAATAGCCGTCCACCGCAACCCAAACGCGGTCGCCGGATATTTGCGCCGGATAGGCAAAATAAAGAAAGGCCCGGGCCGCGAGTGCGGGGTTGATAAAGTTGCGGCCGGTTCCACCGAAGACTTCTTTTCCCAGCACCACGCCGAAAGAAATACCGATGGCGACTTGCCACAGCGGAATGGTCGGCGGCAGGGTCAGGGAGAAGAGGATTGAGGTAACGAAGAAACCTTCGCTGACTTCGTGTTTGCGCACGATGCAGAAAAGAATTTCCCACGCGATACCGACGGCGAAGGTGACGATATAAATCGGCAGGTGCAGTTTCGCGCCGAACCACAGGTTCGCCAGCAGGCCGGGATCGGCAATACCCTGAGCCTGTGCCGCTTGTGCGCCGACGAAATACCAGCCGGCAATCATCGCCGGGAATACGGCAAACCAGACGAGGATCATCACCCGTTTCAGGTCTATCACATCACGCACATGCGACGGACGCGCGGTAACGAAGCGGGGGGAATAGACAAAGGTGGCCGTTGCTTCGTAAAGCGGGAAGAGTTTTTCGAATTTCCCGCCTTTTTCAAACAGCGGTGCTATTTTTTCAAAGAAATGTTGTTTCGCCATAATCAGCCTTCCTGCTCTATCAAGGTAAGGTTCTCGCGCAGAATCGCCCCGAAATCATGTTTGCCGGGGCAGACGAAGGACATGAGTGCCACGTCTTCTTCGTCCAGTTCCAGCGCGCCGAGATTGATTGCCGTGTCGGTATCTTTCACGATCAATGCTTTCGCCAGCAAAGTCGGCAGGATATCGAGCGGCATCACTTCTTCATACACGCCGATGGGAACGATAGGGCGGGGGGAGCCGCGCAGCGAAGTATTGAACTGCATCGGCCCTTTCAGGAATTTGCCGATATAGGCATTGGTGCGCGAAAACCAGCCAACGCCGGGACGCAGAAAGCCGAGAAAATAGGACTCGCGACCTTCCGGCAGAACAGTGACTTGCTGGTCGTAAGCGCTGAGATAAGCGGTCTCGTCATGTACCTGGCGGCCGGACAGGGCGGACCCGGAAATGATGCGCTGTTCGCCGTCGTTCAGGTTATCTGCCAGCAAATCCGCCATCGCGGTACCACGCACGGCGCGGATGATGCGCGGTCTTTTCACGCCGGGACCCGCAACGGCAACCAAACGCTGCATATCCAGAATGCCGCTGCGGAAGAATTTGCCGATGCAGAGCAGGTCTTGCACACCGATATGCCACACGGTTTTACCGGCACCGACCGGATCAATGAAGTGGATATGGGTGCCGACCAGCCCTGCGGGATGCGCACCGCCGAAGTCGTGAATTTCCAGGCGGTTGAGGAAATGCGTCGGCACCGGGGTTTCGCGACGGCGGCACAGGTGGACTTGTCCACCGGAAAGCGCCTGCATGATGGCAAGCCCGGTCAACAGGTCGGCATCGCGTCCCTGCATGGCGAGCGCGGGGTCAAATGACAGCGGGTTGCTGTCCATCGTATTAACGAAGATGGAGTGCGGCACACTGTCAATCGCCGGAATTTTACTGAACGGACGGGTGCGGAAAGTTGCCCACAGGCCGCAAGCGATCAAACGTTTGACGATTTCTTCACGCGGGAGTTTTTTGGCCGCGTCATCGCCAAAAGCTTCAAAGACGACGGCTTCTCCCGCTTCGGGACGGATAATGACGGACAACAGGCGACGTTTTTCGCCACGCACAATTTTTTCGACAGTGCCGGAAACCGGTGCACAGACAAGCACACCCGGGTTCTTCTTATCTTCAAAAAGCGGCTGTCCCAGTACAACTTTATCGCCTTCGGCGATGAGCATGGTCGGTTTCAGACCCTGATAGTCTTCGCCGATGACAGCTACATTGTGTTTGGGGACGATGTCGTGAATGTCGGTGCTACTGACGGCACCGGGGATGGGAAGGTCTAAACCTTTCTTGACGAATATCATGCTAACAATACCTTACCTCAGACTACGTCTTTATTTTTATATGGTGCCGACGGCGAGACTCGAACTCGCAAGGCTTTCGCCACTACCCCCTCAAGATAGCGTGTCTACCAGTTTCACCACGTCGGCGGTCTTTGTTGACCCTGCGCGCCCCGCTTAAGGCTTGGCGGGCGCAGGGACGTCGGTATTCGAAGCAGGCGGCGGATTATCCATACCGGCGGTAGGGATGTCAAGCGCTGCTTCGCTTTTTTCTGCTTCCTGAACGACTGTTTGCTGGTTCAGGATGCTGCTGTCGCGTTGTGCTTCGCGGTTTTGCAGGTAGCCCAGAAGCAGGGCTCCGACGAAGAACACGGCGGCGAGGAATCGTGTGGCCTTATAG
This sequence comes from uncultured Cardiobacterium sp., assembly GCF_938028825.1. Taxonomy (GTDB): domain Bacteria; phylum Pseudomonadota; class Gammaproteobacteria; order Cardiobacteriales; family Cardiobacteriaceae; genus Cardiobacterium. The sequence goes on from NZ_CALIZP010000084.1 coordinate 31,471, forward strand.
AGAAACGAGCTCGCACCGCGCGCACCGAATACGGTGCTGGATGCACCGCCACCGCCCAACGCGCCTATGCCGCCGCCACTTTTGGGTTGTTGCAGCAGAATAAGCGCGCACAAGGCAAGCGAGGCGAGCAGGAAGATGATTTGTACCAGTTGTACGGTCATGCCATCGCTCCCACGATTTTGTCGAAGGTGTCCGCTTGCAGGGATGCACCGCCAACGAGGAAGCCGTCAATGTCCGCCCCGGCGAAGAGTTCGGCGGCGTTGTCCGGTTTGACGGAACCGCCGTAGAGGATACGGACTTTGTCGGCAACGGCTGCGGCGCGTTCGTGCAGCAAGGCGCGGATTTTGCCGTGGACTTGTTGCGCATATTCCGCAGTTGCCGCCTTGCCGGTACCGATGGCCCAGACGGGTTCGTAAGCGATAACGGTATCGGCATCCACCAATCCGGCATCCAGCACCGGATTGAGCTGGCGCAAGAGGGCGCTGTCACACTGCCCCGCCTCGTACTCTTGCAGGGATTCGCCGATGCAGTAGATGACTTTCAGCCCCTGGGCTTTGAGTTGTTGCCATTTTTCAATCAGCAGCGCTTCGGTTTCACCGTGAGCGGTGCGGCGTTCCGAGTGGCCGATGATGGCGTAGCTCGCCCCCGCTTCTTTCAGCATGGCCGCCGAGATTTCGCCGGTATGCGCGCCGGATGCGTGGGCGCTGACGTCTTCCCCTGCCAGTTCCGCCAGCCCCATTTCGTGGGCTTTGGCCAGATAGATGGCAGGCAGGCCGAAGATTTTTTCGACGTTGCCTTGCGGCCAGGCATGTTTGGCGAAGGCTTCAACCAGAGCAAAGTCGCCGTTCATTTTCCAGTTTGCTGCTGCGATGGGTTTTCGCATGTTTAATCCTCCCGAGATATGACTGCCGCCAGTTCTTCGACGATAACGTGCAGCCGTGCTTCGTCGCTACCTTCCGCCATGACGCGGATTTTTGGTTCCGTACCGGACGGACGAAGCAGAATGCGTCCGGCATCTCCCAGTTTTTCTGTCGCCTGTTGCAAGGCGTGCTGCACGGCGGGGCTGTTGACGATGTTTTTGTCGGCGACTTCGACGTTTTTCATTACCTGTTTCGCCATATGCAAATCGGCCAGCAGTTCGTGCAGCGGTGCTTCCATTTCCAGCATGGCCGCCAGCACCTGTAACGCGCCGATGATGCCGTCGCCGGTGGAATTGCGGTCAAGGCAGATGATGTGCCCGGAATTTTCCCCGCCGACGCGCGCGTCGATTTCCTGCATGCATTCCAGCACATAGCGGTCGCCGACATCGGTACGGTGCAGGACGATGCCCATGCGGTTCAGTGCGCGTTCCAGACCGATATTGGTCATCTTCGTGCCGACGATGTTGTTCAACTGCTCGCCCTTGAAGGCACGGTATTTGGCGATGATGTAGAGGATGGCGTCGCCGTCGCGCAGGCGGCCGTTGCGATCCACCATCACCACGCGGTCGCCGTCGCCGTCAAAAGCAATGCCGACATCCGCCTGCTCGTCGCGCACCCGCCGTTGCAGGGATTCCGGTGCGGTCGAACCGCAACCTGCGTTGATATTGCAGCCGTTCGGCTCGGCATTCATGACGATAACCCGCGCCCCCAGTTCGCGCAGCACCTCCGGGGCGATGGGATAGGTGGCGCCGTTGGCACAGTCCACCACGATTTTCAGCCGCTCGAAAGGCAGACCGAGGGTGATGGCGTTCTTGCAAAATTCGATATAGCGCCCGCGCGCTTCGGGGATGCGGTACAGCTTGCCGAGTTGCGCCGATTCCACCACTTTCAGCGGCATATTCAGATAACGCTCGATTTCATTTTCCGAAGCATCGGGCAGTTTGACCCCGCCGCGCGCGAAGACCTTGATACCGTTGTCGCTGTATGGATTGTGCGAGGCGCTGACGACGATGCCCGCCGCCGCATGAAAAGTGCGGGTGAAATACGCGACGCCGGGGGTCGGCATCACACCGAGCAGATGGGCATCCATCCCGGCGGCGGAAAAACCGGCGGCGATGGCGTTTTCCAGCATATAGCAGGAAATGCGGGTGTCCTTGCCGATGATGACCTTCTCGCCGGCGAAACCGTTGTCGCCCAGCATCTTGCCGATGGCCCAGCCGAGGTGCATGACGAAATCCGGCGTTATCGGGGCAACCCCGACCTTGCCGCGCACGCCGTCCGTGCCGAAATATTTCCGCCCTGTCCCGCTCATGAATGATTGTCTCCGTTATTGCACAGGCGAAGCCAGACGTACCCCGCCAGACTCGCGATGATTGATGCTACCAAGATGGCGATTTTAGCATTATTCAGCAACAAATCCTCATTCTTGAACGCCAGCTCGGAAATGAAGATGGACATGGTGAAGCCGATGCCCGCCAAGAGCCCCATGCCGCAAATATGGCGGAAATTCACGCCTTTGGGCAGGCGGCCGATACCGAGGCGCACACTCAGCCACACCGCCGAAAACACCCCGACGAACTTGCCGATGACCAGCCCGGCGATGACGCCGAGCGAGACCGGATGCGAGACCAGATTGGCGAGCGACGCCGCATTAATCGTCACCCCGGCATTGAAAAAGGCAAAGAGCGGGATAATCACGAAATACACCGGGCCGTGCAGCGCGTGTTCCAGCCGTTGCAGCGGCGCCTGCGCCTGATTGATGCCGTTGTGCAGCGTATGCAGCACCCCGACCAGCTTGTCCGATTCCAGAAAATCGCCCTCGCGCAGGCGGTAAATATCAAACTTGTCCAGCAACTTGCGCGCTTCGCGGCTGAACTCCCCCGGGTTGTACAGACTGCGCACCGGCGTTGCGAGCGCGCCGAGCACCCCGGCAATCGTCGCATGCACCCCCGAATACAGCATCAGTAGCCACATCGCCATCGCCACCAGCAAATACGGCCACAAGCGGCGGATGCCGAAGCGGTTCATCGCCAGTTGCAGGGCGAAGCAGACAAACGCTGCAACCAGCGGCAGCACATGAATATCCGCCGTATAAAACAGCGCAATGACCACCACCGCGCCGAGGTCATCCACAATGGCGAGGGCGACCAGAATCGTCACCAGCCCGGACGGCACCCGCTTGCCGAGCAGAATCAGCACCGCGATGGCAAAGGCAATATCGGTCGCCATCGGAATCCCCCAGCCGGGCATCCCCACGCCGCCCCAATTAATCGCGCTGTACACCAGTGCAGGCGCAATCATCCCGCCGACAGCGGCGATAATCGGCAGCGCCGCCTGCGCGGGCGAAGACAACTCGCCCACCATCATCTCGTGCTTGATTTCCAGCCCGACCAGAAAGAAAAACAGCGTCATCAAACCGTCATTCACCCAATGATGCAGCGGCATTTCCAGTGCGTGGCCGGCAAAACTGACCGCAAGCGGTGCGTGCAACAAATGACGGTAGGCGTCGCCCCACGGCGAATTGGCGACGAGCAACGCGGCCACCGTGCACATCAACAACAAAATCCCGCTGGCGGAACTGTTGCGGGTGAAATCCTCGATCGGCGTCATCAACTTGCCGAAGAGACGCTCCCAGGAATTGGCATCCTCGCTGGAATGCGCACTGCGCTGAAATAACTTGTACATAGGCACCTCACAAAATGGCGAACCATCATAAACGAAAGCACCGCCCACCGCCCACCGTACACGCCGCGCCCGCCGGGGAACGGGGCTGATTTACCGCAAACGGAACCGCATCGCATGCGGGCATCCGGACGGCAGGCAGAAACCGCCCTGCCCCGCTGTTACAGTCGTTTCAAATAGGACTGAGACAAGGCGGCGAGCCGAAGACAGTATGTTTAATTATGTTTAGGCGAGGCTCGCCAACACCGTATCCGTTCTGGTTGAAACGACTATATGGCGCGATGTGACTATAATGCCCGCCTTTTTCACCGCATCACCGGAACCCCATGACCCTGCAACAAACCATTGAAGCCGCCTTCGAGCGCCGCGCCGACCTCACCCCGGCAAATGCCGAACCCCCCCTGCTTGCCGCCGTCAACGAAGTGCTGGACGCCCTGCAAAGCGGCGCTCTGCGCGTCGCCGAGCCGCTACCCGGCGGCGGCTGGCAAGTGAACGAATGGCTGAAAAAAACCGTGCTGCTCTCCTTCCGTGTCCATGACAACGCCCCCATTGACCACGGCTACACCCGCTACTTCGACAAAGTGGAAAGCCGCTTCGCCCATCACGACGCAGCCCGCTTCGCCGCCGAAGGCGTGCGCGTCGTCCCGCCTGCCGTCGCGCGGCGCGGCAGCTATCTGGGCAAAGGCGTCGTCCTCATGCCGTCTTATGTCAACATCGGCGCCTACGTTGATGAAGGCACAATGGTTGATACCTGGGTGACGGTCGGCTCCTGCGCGCAAATCGGTAAAAACGTGCACCTTTCCGGCGGTGTCGGCATCGGCGGCGTCCTCGAACCGCTGCAAGCGGCGCCGACCATCATCGAAGACAACTGCTTCATCGGCGCACGCTCGGAAATCGTCGAAGGCGTCATTGTCGAAAAAGGCGCGGTCATCTCGATGGGCGTTTTCATCGGCCAATCCACCAAAATCTATAACCGCATGACCGGCGAAATCAGCTACGGCCGCGTTCCGGCCGGCTCTGTCGTCGTCCCCGGCAGCCTGCCCGCCGCCGACGGCAGCCACAGCCTCGCCTGCGCCGTCATCATCAAACAGGTTGACGAAAAAACGCGCAGCAAGACCGGCATTAACGAACTCTTGCGCTCTTAACAACAAGCGGGGCGCTCCGGCGCCCCTGTGGTTCGCAGTCCATCCCACACAAAAAAACCAGGAAACCCATGACACGCCTCACCCTGCTCGGCGACAAAAACGCCGCCATCCCGACCGGCTACGCGCCGGACATCCTCGAATCCTTTCCCAACAAACACCCCGGCAACGACTACCTCGTCACCCTGCACTGCCCCGAATTCACCAGCCTCTGCCCCATCACCGGCCAGCCCGACTTCGCCGCCCTCCACATCGCCTACATCCCCGACGCCCTGCTGGTCGAAAGCAAATCGCTGAAACTCTACCTCTTCAGCTTCCGCAACCACGGCGACTTCCACGAAGACTGCGTCAACATCATTATGAAAGACCTCATCCGCCTGATGCAGCCCAAATACATCGAAGTCTATGGTGCCTACACCCCGCGCGGCGGCATCGCCATCCACCCCTACGCCAACTACGGCCAACCCGGCAGCCGCTACGCCGAACACGCCGCCGCCCGCCTGCTGAACCGCCCGCTCTCGGCATGACCCGCCGTGCCTCTGCCCGCCATCACCTCGCGCCGTCGCCCTGCCACCGCTTGACGACGCGGCGCTGAGCGCCGAAATCAACCGTCTGAAAGACAGCGGCGCTTCCGTGCTCACCTGCATCGCCTGCGTGCAAACCAACCGCCGCCTCAGCCCGAGCCCCGCCAGACAGCGCGGCAGAACGGACCGCGTTCGCACAAGCCTGCCAAATCATGCTGGCGGCCTTCGCAGCGGAGAGCCTTGTACATGACGAAAAAGCCCCTCCCCGCAAGCAGGTAAAGGGTTTGGGGACCGGAACAGCTCGCCCGCAGGGCGAGAAAGGGTTAGAAAAAACCGCACAGCGGCAAAACCCGGCAACCGCGCCGCTTGATAACCTATCAGCACACACCCCCGACGGGTAGCGAATGTACCAAAAGCAGAAATCCCTTTAACAATCCCACCCCAACCCGAGACCCAACCATGCACAACACCACCTACACCTTCACCGCCGCCCAGCGCCACCACGCCCTCATCTGGCTTGCCTTCTGGCACAACGTCGTCATCGTCGCCAGCAACTACCTCGTGCAACTGCCCTTTGAAATCTTCGGCCTGAAAACCACTTGGGGCGCCTTCACCTACCCCTTCATCTTCCTCACCACCGACCTCACCGTGCGCATCTTCGGCGCGCCCCTCGCGCGGCGCATCATCTTCTGCGCCACCATGCCTGCGCTTGCCCTCTCCTACCTCGTCTCCGTCCTCTTCGACGGCGGACAATACACCGGCCTTGCCGCGCTCACTGCTTACAACCCCTTCGTCGGCCGCATCGTCCTCGCCAGCCTATCCGCCTACCTCATCGGCCAACTGCTGGACATTACCGTCTTCAACCGCCTGCGGCAAATGCGCCGCTGGTGGATCGCGCCGACCGCCTCCGCCATCGTCGGCAACGCCATCGACACCATCGTCTTCTTCGCCATCGCCTTCCACCACAGCAGCGACCCCTACATGGCGGCGCACTGGCAGGAAATCGCCCTGGTGGACTACGCCTGGAAAATCACCATCTGCGCCCTCTTCTTCCTGCCCGCCTACGGCATCCTGCTGCGCTACCTCACCGCCCGCCTCACCACCCTGCACCGGCGCGTGCCTGCCGCCTGCCCGCAGGGCGAATAAGCGGGATAACGTCCATGCCCCTGCACCGAAGAAAATCGGAGCCTGTTGACCTTCGGCGTCAACAGCCCGCTCGCCCGGCGCGGCTTGTTGCTTCCGCAGCCCGTCTGTACCTGTATCCGCCATGCGACAGCGAGACATCGCACCTGCCGGACATATCCGGATGAAAAAACAGCAAAAAAACTGCCGACCCGGTTCATTGCCTCAAAAAAACCACAAAACCCCTGGCGAAAAACTTGCAAAGACAAAACGCTTTCGCTAATATGCTCGTCAGCCAAGTTGTGGCTATGGAAAATTTTCTTTCAACCCAAGTTCAAGAAGGTACATCCTGTATGAAACTGACAAATCTCTCTCTCGCTATCTTGGTAGCAGTAGGTGTTGCCGCTTGTGGTGGCAGCGATGACAACAACAGCAACAAGCCGATTGATCCGACGCCGAAGCCGACGCCGGATAATAACAACAATAATAACAACAATAACAACAACCAGGCCGACAACAATGTTGTTGACCCGACTAACACCCAGGTTGTGGACAACAAAGACCTGACCAAAGTCTCTACTGTCGGTACCCTGCAATACATCCGTCGTGACGGATCTCAATATGACCGCGCCAACAACCCAAGCAAACAGGCCTCTGCTTCTCCGCTCTTGGGTGTTACCCTCAATAACCAAAACCCCAGCCTGACCAATATCGTCTTGGCTCGTCAAGAAGTGGTCCGTGCTGATGGTCAGCCGGTTAAAGCGCAATTTACAGGTAGCAGCAATCCCATTCCGCTAGATGCATCAAATGGTGCGCCAAACGTAGATACCCGCGCTGTTCAAGGCGGTCATAATGGTAACAGCCTGCAACAAGAAAACTTTAAGAATGTTGATGTGTTGGCAGGGCTGTACACGGCAACTACCAATACGGATGCAGCTCATACTGCAAACAACATCAATCCGACCACAGGTCAGTTCACACGTACTTTGAATACAACTGGTTCTACGGTATATAACTCAATTGTGAATATTGCTTCAGATGGTAAACGTGTATACCAACCTACCACTACAGCATTAGCAGCAGAAAGCCCGACGGCAGCTGACCAAACTGTCAACACAAGCCCTGAAATTACGGGTACGGCACCTAATGATGTTGGCCGTCATGCAGCAACGGAATTGTCTGCAATTATTGATCGTGCACATTGGCAAAAATCTATAGCAGGTAGTGCTCCTGGCACATTTGCACTCGAAGAAACTAAGAACTATAAAGATAAAAAAGGTAGAGATCTTTATTTCTACCGGGGTGAAACTAAAGAAAAGGTTGACGGTGCTGTAAAAGTTACCAAGAAAACCGTAACGGCTACCTATGCCAATACCAGCCCAAACGGTACTCGTTATGGCAAGGGCTTGGTTTGGTGGAGTGCGCCAGAAACTGCATTTGAAAACAAATTTACCCGTAACGAAACAGATGCTAGTGATACGCGCATTGCCGATGAAAATAATGCCAAAGCAGCAACCAACGGTTTGATTCGTGTCGGTGGTGGTCTCTCTACTTTGGGCGAAGAAACCAAGAACAATCCTTCAACCGGTAAATGGGAAGATCATCACAATACTACAACCCGTATCTTTGGTCGTTATCACTTGGCTTATGCCGATACGAGCAAACAAACTGTCAATCAGGTTTCTCTGAACAGTTTCTCTGGAGCGAAAACCTTCGTCGCTGAATACGATGCCGAGAATGAAAATCGTGCTACTCAATATAGCTTGGGCGCACAACCGATAACGCTTACTCGTGTCCAGTACGGTCGTGTTAGCAGCAACCTGGATGTAGATGCCGGAGTTACCGGATACCAAGATGGTTTCATGCACAGTGATTATGTGCGTAAGAACCGTGAAGACGGTGTAGACAACTATTTCTACCGTGGTACCGACGCTACCAGCATTGAGCAAATGGCTGCTCTGCCGAGCAACCAAAGCGCTGTTTACCATGGCCACGCCCTCATGTATGGCATTAATAACGATTTCCACGGCAACACTGGAAAGAATGGTCGCGACTTGCCTAACTCATTCGCTCCCGCAACTTCCGATACAAGTGCTATCGGTATGGGTAACTTTGTTGAAGCCCGCGTGAACTTTAACAACAAACGCGTAACCGGTGAAGTCTATAACACTTGGTTGCTTGACCCAACCAAGAACGTCACGACTAAAGACAAACTGGTTCAATTCCAAGGTGCCATTACTGGTAATACCGTGGTTGGTACTGCTGACCGCGCATACGCCTCTGGTGATGACAATGCGACCTTCAAAGCCTCCTTCTTCGGCGATAAAGCCCAGGAAATGGGTGGTTCCTTCAACAGCGTCAAAGACGACGATAAATACGGCGACGCTTATGGAGCCAACGACTGGGGTGGCGTATTCGGCGCAACTCGCGGCGAAACCAACACCTTCCAGGGTGATGACGGTAACAACGTGTACAGCGACTAATCGCCAAACAACATCAGGCTGTTCTTTCGGCTTGATGACTACCTTGAAAAACGGCTACGCAAGTAGCCGTTTTTTTATACGTAGCTGACAATGATTTTGATCCAGTGAAGCGCGATCCCCCAACCAATCCCAAGAAATAAAACGACGTTCGTAGGGTGGGCTTTAGCCCACCATTTACGCGGTTTGTTTGTTGCCCTCTCCCCAATCCCAAGAGATAAACCGCAGTTCGTAGGGTGGGCTTTAGCCCACCATCAATATCGCTACAGCGGGCTGCGGCAAACACCGCTCTTTGTAGAGACGTTGCCTGTAACGTCCCACTAATCCCAAGAAATAAAGCGGCGTTCGTAGTGAGCTTTAGCCCACCACTGGATATTATTGCGGCGGGTGCCCGCCCTGCGGCAGATTATTTTTGGGTTTTGGTATTAGAATCTGTTGACACTCAACATTGCGGCGGCTTTTCAACCAAAATCCGGCAGCTGCTGCGTTATAGTTGTTTCAAACAGGAATGAGACAAGGCGGCGAGCCGAAGACAGTACAGATAGTACGG
>NZ_CALIZP010000085.1 GCF_938028825.1 uncultured Cardiobacterium sp.
CTTCACGCTACTTTATTTGCTTAGATGTATGAAATGTTAGGTGTATTAGCTATAGTCGTCTTAATCGGAACGGATGCGGTGTTGGCGCGCCTGACCGGGCCCCATAAAAATCGCTGCGCGATTTTTATGGGAAACCCGCGCCGTACTGTCTGTACTGTCTCCGGCCCGCCACCTTGTCTCGTTCCCGTTTGAAACGACCATCATTTGCGCGGTACGGGCTTCGCCTGACGAGTTGGCGGCAGCGCACAATAAAGCCCGCAGCAGCGGGCTTCTCGTGTTTATTTGGCGAGCTGTTCCCAGAGGAAGGTGTAGGCCAGCGCGCTCATGTAGGCGCGTTGTTTGTTGTCTGCCGCGCCGCCGTGGCCGCCTTCGATGTTTTCGTAGTAGAGGGCGTTTTTGCCCGCCGCCTGCATTTTCGCCATCATTTTCCGCGCGTGGCCGGGGTGGACGCGGTCATCGCGGGTTGAGGTGGTGAAGAGCACCGGCGGGTAGGTTTTCGCCGCGTCAAACTGGTGGTAGGGCGAGTATTTTTCCAGATAGGCCCATTCGGCGGGGTTGTCCGGGTCGCCGTATTCGGCCATCCACGAGGCGCCCGCCAGCAGTTTGTTGTAGCGCTGCATGTCGAGCAGCGGCACCTGGATGACGATGGCGCCGAAGAGTTCCGGGTACTTCGTCAGCATGTTGCCCATCAGCAGGCCGCCGTTGCTGCCGCCCTGGATGCCGAGGTGCGCCGGGTCGGCAATGCCGCGTTTGGTGAGGTCGCGCGCGACGGCGGCAAAGTCTTCGTAGGCTTTGTGGCGGTGTTCTTTCAGGGCTGCCTGGTGCCAGCGCGGGCCGTATTCGCCGCCGCCGCGAATGTTGGCAACGACGTACACGCCGCCCCGTCCGTCCTGGGTGCGGCGGTTCAGCCAGGCTTTGCCCACGCCTGCTGCGTAGCCGGGGGTGAGCGAGATTTCAAAGCCGCCGTAGCCGTAAAGCAGGGTCGGGTTTTTGCCATCGAGGGTGATGTTTTTGTGGTGGACGAGGAAGTAGGGGATTTCGGTGCCGTCATCGCTTTTCGCGAAGTGCTGGGCGACGGTGATGTCGCTCGCGTCGTAGAAGGCGGGCAGGGATTTGAGCGCGGTGGGCGTACTGCCGACGCGGGTGTGGTAGAGGGTGGTCGGCAGGGTGTAGTCGTTGGCGGTCAGCCACAGGTCGTCGTTTTCGTCGGGGTCCACGGCGGCAACGCTGGCGGTGCTGTTCGCCGGCACGCCTTCCAGCGGTTTTTCCGCCCAGTTTTTGGCGGGATCCAGAACGACGAGGCGGGTTTTCACGTCTTCGAGTTTGTTGAGGATGAGGTAATTTTTGGTCCAAGTGATGCCCGCCAGCGAGGTGTGCGCGTCGGGGGTGAAGAGCGCGGTGGGTTCGCGTTTGCCCGCCTGCCAGTCGGCGTAGTTGGCGACGAGGTAGCTGCCGGACGGGTAGGTTTTGCCGTTCAGTGTCCAGTCTTCGCGCAGGGTGATGTTGAGCCACTCGCGATAGACGCCTTTGTCGGCGGTGTCGGGGACGTCGATTTTGTGCAGTGTGCCGTCCGGTGCGCGTTCGTAGAGTTCGTTGTGGTAGAAGTCGATAACGCGGCTGACGAAGTCGCGGTGGTAGCCGGGGGTGTCGTCGTGAGCGGCGGTGATGAGCATGTCGTTTTCTTCGCCGCGATAGACGGTTTTGGCGTCGGCAAGCGGTGTGCCGCGTTGCCACAGGCGGGCTTCGCGCGGGTAACCGGAGGCGGTCATGCTGCCTGCGCCGAAGTCGGTCTGCACGAAGACGTGGTCTTTGTCTATCCAGCCCATTGAGCCTTTGGCTTCGGGGCGGTAGAAGCCGTCTGTGATGAACTCGCGGGTTTCGAGGTCGTATTCGCGGGTTTCGTCCGCATCCGCGCCGCCGCGCGAGAGGCTGATGAGGCAATGGCGGTAGTCGGGGCGCAGGCAGTCCGCGCCATGCCACACCCAGGTGGCGTTTTCGCTTTTGTTGAGAGCATCGAGATCAATGAGGGTGTCCCATTTGGGTTCGGCTTTCTGGTATTCCTCCCAGGTGGTGCGCCGCCAGATGCCGCGCGGGTGGTCTTTGTCCTGCCAGTAGTTGTAGTAATAGTCGCCGCGTTTGACGACGTAGGGGATTTTGTCGCCGGAATCGAGGATGGCGAGCAGGTCGGCCTCGATGGTTTTGAAGGCAGGGTTTTGCGTGAGGGCTTTCTCGCTGGTGGCGTTTTGCGCACGCACCCAGGTGAGGGATTTTTCGCTGTCGATGTCTTCCAGCCAGAGGTTGGGGTCTTGGGTTGCGGTCATGGCGGTGTTCGTGTGGATGAGGGTAAGGAGGGCGAGAGGAAGGATGTGTTTCATTGACTTGCTTTTCAATCGTTATTTATCTACTTTTCATCATAAGATATTCCATATTTATTTGTAACAATATGAAAGTAATTCATTTCTTCCTGACAGAAGAGACCTACTCCTTTCTTCTTTACTAATTTATTTATAGATTTTGTAACCTTCTGTGTAGATTTACTTAGTCTGTTAACATCTACTTGACATCCTGATAATATCGTTTGAATTACAATTTTTGGATCAATGTTATTTTCTGCACTACATACATCAAGAATTTCAATGAAATATGCTAGGTCATCATATGCTTGATTACATTGTTTTACTGTTTTTAGAGTAATACCCGAACTTACAGGAGCAGTACTTTGTGCTACATCAGGAATGTCTATATATGGTTCACCAGAATTGGGTTCCGTAGGCAACGAACATGCCTTTTTTAACATTAATTCACCAAGGCTACCAGGAATTACGCTTTCTACTTTAGATGGCAGATCATTGGACAAAACAGGTTCACCATTGTTGTAATACGTTTTTGATAAAGAAATTATTTTTTTCTTTTTGCATGAAACACTATACTTTTCAACAATTCTATTATAAATAATGCTATTGATTCTTTCATTGCTATCATAATCAATCTTTATCCATATTTCATTAGGGGGTAAGGAATTTTCCATATCCATATGCCACTTACCTCCTGATGTATCTGTGCCAAAATACTGCCAATCAGCAGCATAGATATTCGCAGAAATTAGAACTGCTAGCAAACATAGCTTTTTCATCATTGTCTTTCCTTGGTTAAGTTCATATGTAATAAAAGTGTGCAAATCCCGAAGGCTTTGCACACTTTATCAGCCAGTTAATTACTGTTTTTTCCAGCGCACTTGCGAGTCGCGGATGACTTGTTTGGCTTCTTCGATGTCGCCCCAGTGGTCAACTTTGGTCGAGCCGGGTTTTTTCAGCGCTTTGTAGTTATTGAAGTGGAATTCGATTTGTTTGATGAGCTGCGCGGGCAGGTCAGACAGGGTTTTGATGGCATCGCCGGTTTGGCGGTCGTCAGCAGGGACGACGACGATTTTGTCATCGACTTCGCCGTCATCGACGAATTTCATCACGCCGATGACGCGCGCCTGCATGTAGATGCCGGTCGGCAGCGGGGTGTCGGTGATGATGAGGGCGTCGAGTTCGTCGCCGTCTTCGTCCAGGGTTTGCGGGATGAAGCCGTAGTTGGTGGGTTTGGCGAAGATGAGCGGTTCGACGCGGTCGAGCATCATCGCGCCGATGCCGCGTTTCCACTCGATTTTGTGGTTCGAGCCGGCCGGGATTTCGATGACGACGTTGATGATACCGCCGTCCACGTCGCCTGCGTCGAGGATTTTGTTGAAGTCTGCCATAGGGGCTCCTGTTTGGTTGAAAGGGAGCGGGATTATAGCAAGCGGGGTATTGCGCGGGGTGGCTGGCGGCGTGATGCCAAGGCCAAAAATAACCTGTCGCGGGTTGCGTGCCGCCAGGCGGGGCGGACGCGGAAACGCCTTGCGATCTTTGCGAAAGCCTCCAAAACCCATGACATTTTCCGCCCTTCCCAAATATTCAGCCGGGACTACGCAAGCGGGTGAAGGGGGGCACATGTACAATGCGGTCGTGCGGTTCTGCCGCTGTTATTTTTTATTCTGTAACTGCAAGGTAATGCTTCATGTCCACGTCATCTGTTCCCCGTGCGGATTACCACCCGCTGTTTTTTATTGCTGGTCTTTCGTCATCCCCTGCGCCTGCTGGCTGGTGGCGGGCTTTATCAGCCGCAGCCCCGCCCTTGCCGCGCACACCACCCTGCAAGGCACGCTCGGCATCATCGGCCTCGCCGCGCCTGCCGCCATCGCCGCCGGGCTTTTTTGCCGCCATCCGGCGCTGCTTGCCGACCTCAAACCCCGCCTCAGCCTGCGCACCATCCGCCCGCGTTATCTGCTCGCCGCCGTGCTGCTCGGCCCCGTGACGCTCGTTCTCGCCCAGTTGGTCTCGCTCGCTTTCGGCTACAGCGCCGGGCAATTCCGCATCAGCGGTTATCCCGGTTTCACCAGCGCCCTTTTTTCGCCGTGGCTGCTGCTCGTCCTCGCGCCGCTGCTGGAAGAACTCGCCTGGCACAGTTACGGCACCGACGCGCTGCTCGCCCGCTTCCGCCTCGTGACCGCCAATTTCATTTTCACCGCCTACTGGTTCGTCTGGCACCTCCCGCTCGTCACCATCAAGGGGTACTATCAGGCGAACCTTGTCGCTGCTGGCTGGCAGTACGGCGTCAATTTCCTCGCAAGCATGGCCTGCTTCGTCTTCATCATGAACTGGCTTTATCTGAAAAACGCGCGCAATATCTGGATTGCCGTGGTTTTCCATCTCTGCGCCAATCTCGGCAATGAAATTTTCGCCACCCATCCGGACAGCAAGATTATCCAGACCGGTTTGTTCTTCATCATCCTCGCCCGGCTGATGGGCAAAGAGAAAGCCCTTTTCTTTCAACGACCCAACGGAAACGCACCATGAAAAACGTCATCCTCACCTGCTCCCTCGCCCTGGCTGCTGCCGCGCCCGCCGCCGACAGCGGCATGACCGCTGCCGCCGAAGTCTTCACCCGCGCCCTGCTGCAACACGACGGCGCTGCTGCCGCCGCCCTGGTCGCCCTGCCTGCCGACAGCGCAATCGACCGCGCGCAACTGGCGCAGTGCATCGGCGCACAAAGCAAAAGGGCACTGCCCCACGGCGGCGAAATCCTCGGCAGCGAGGCGCAGGACGGGAACGGCGTCCTCGTGCGTACCCGCACGAACGGCGAGGAAGGCGGCGGTGTCCTGCCCATGGCAAAGACCGCCGACGGCTGGCGCGTGGAGAGCAGCATCATTGCCGACATGGAATGCGACGCCGCCCATCATCTGTCCCACACCGCACCGGGCACCGCCGCCACCGCCTACCTGCATAACCGCGATGGTGTTACCTACGACAGCGTCCATATCGACAACATCGCATACCACGACGGCGGCAAGCGTGCCGATGTGTACCTCAGCGGCGAGAAACACGCCGTCGTCCCGCATCCCGGACAGGAAAAATACCGCTACCGCCTGCCGCTGGAAAAAACGGGCGGCAACTGGCAGGTCATTGACAACGGATGCGGTCTTGCCTGCTTCGTCGAGTTGCCGCCGGATGAGGAAAGCGCGGACGGCGGCGGCAACGACACCGCCCGCAATCCCAAACAATAGCCGTCTGCCGCTTCCCCATTCTCCCTTTCCAACAACCAACCGGAGAAACCCCGCGAAAAAGCCATCCTGACTGCTTTTTTGCTGCACCGTCTCGTCGTTTTCCCGGAATGTGGCAAAGCGGCGGACTAGGCCAAGCCCTGCATGAAGGTGGCGCCCGACGTCGTCTCGTCCGATATGAGTCGTTTCAAAGGGGCGTACAGAATGGCATGAAAAAACCGCCTGACGGCGGTTTTGTTTTTAGCGGTAAGCGGCGGGGATTTGCCGGTGATGGTCTGCTGCTGATATTGGTGGCTGATGGCGGGGTAGTAGGTGATGTGCGGGAATGCGCACTGAGGAAGGGTTCGGCGGGTTCAGCGGTTTTTGAGTGCTGACCTGCGCTGTTGTCAAAGGCGGCGAGTTTTTCGTGCAGTTGGCTGATGTCGGTCATGGTATCCGGTGTGTGGGCTTATTCTTCCGGCAGACAGTCTTCCGGATACCGGCGGATGGTGGCGAGCGATTGTTCAAGCAGTGTGGCAAAGTCGGCGCAAACGTAATTGATCGTGTCGGGGTCGTGGCTGAAGGCGATGATTTGCCCGCGTTGTCCGCCGACGGCGGGGGAATGGTCGGCAATCAGCAGCAAGTCGGGTGCGGCAAAGGCGGCGAAAGGCAGCCAACCCGCCTGGTACCAGCCGTTGCGGATACGCAGGTCGCGTGGCTGCTCTTGTTCGTAGCCGTCGTATTGCGGCGCGCGACGCGCCATGTCTTCCCGTTCGCGCAGGGCGGTGGCCAGGGAGAGGAAGCCGTAGCCGGTAATGTAGCCGGGGCGGGCGAAGACGGTTTGCCATTCATCGCTGCCGTCCGCAGTCTGCCAAGCGGCTTTGAGTGCGGGGTCGAGGGGGAAGCCGAGTGCGGCTTCGGCAGCGGCGATGTCGGCGGCACTCGCCGGAGGTCGGGTGCGCAGGGGTTCTAGCCCGTTGTCGCGGTAGAGGGTACGCAGGGCGGTGAGGTAGGCGGGGAAGGGCATGTCATCAGGTTTGTATGTAGAGAAAAACACCCGCCGGAGCGGGTGTTTTGGGTCAGTTTTTGTTTTCTTTGGGCTCCTCGCCGCCATCGCCGCTTTGTTCGGCGGCGGCAGGCGGTGTGTCGGGTTCTTCCGCCGGTTTTCCGGCGTCAACCGCCGTGCCTTGTTCGACAGCGGGCGGGGTTTGCGGGGCCGGCAGCAGATCGCCTTCGAGGGCTTGTTCGGGGTGTGCCGGGGCGACGCTTTGCCGGTAGGCAAGCAGTGCGGCTTCCGGGCGGTTCTGTGCGTCGAGGATTTGCGCGTAGAGGGCAAAGGCTTCGGGCGCCTGGCCGCGTTTGATGGCTTCTTCAACGGCTTGCAGCGCAGTGTCGAGGTCTTTCGCTTTGTAGGCGATAAGCGCTTTGGCGTAGAGGAAGATGGCGTCGTTCGCGTGCTTGCTTTCCCACTGTTTCATGTTGTCGAGCTGGGCACGGAAGTCGGCGCGGCGCAGTTGGCTGTATGCCTGGATGAGTTCGAGGTCCTGGCTTTGGCGGATTTCGCCGGCAAGCAGTTTTTCGGCTTCTTCGGGGTGGTCGTTCGCCGCCAGCGCACCGGCGTATTGCAGGATGAGGGCCTTGTCGTGGCGCAGGTCGGCGGGCAGGCGTTTCCACGCGGCTTCGAGGGTCTGGATGTCGCTTTTGGCGCTGTCGTGCAGGATGCCCTGCGCGTAGGTTTGGCGGCGTCCGTGGTAGGCGGCGTCATCCAGTTGCGGGCGCAGGGCGGCGAGGTTGTGCCAGGCTTTCTCCCAGTTCTGCTGCGCGGCGTAGGCGGTATCGAGCAGGGCGATGATTTTGCTGTTGCGCGGTTCTTCGCTGTGCAGTTGTTCGAGCAGTTTGACGGCCTGATCGTAAGCACCGTTTTGTACGTGGATTTCGGCTTCGGTCAGGCGGGTCAGGTTGCTTTGTTGCTGGCGGGCGCCTTCGCGCGCGCGCAGCAGGTAGTGGTCGCGGCGGTCTTTGGCGTTTTGCCGGTCGGCGGCGATGGCGGCGTTTTCGTAGTAGATGACGGCGTCCCGGCCGAGCGCGGTCATCAGGCGGCCGCCGTGTTCGAGATCGCGTTCGGCGCGGCCGTAGTGGCCGGACAGCATGGCGGCAAGGCCGCTTTTCAGCAGGCGTTCGGCTTTGTGGCGGCGGCGCACGCTGCTGCTGCGGCTGAGGATTTGCGGGCTGTGCCAGAGGACACAGAGGACGCGCAGGCAGTAGAAGATGATGCCGGAGGCGATGAGCGAGAGGATGAGCCAGACGATGAGCGAGGTCTCAACGTAGTGGGTGGCGGTTTTGAAGTACACCCGCACCGGAATCTGGTTCACGGCATAGCCGATGAAGGTGCAGAGGGCGAAGGCGAAGAGGGCGAGGATGACGCGTATCATGGTTTACTCCTTCGCGGCTTTTTCGATTTGGTCGATCAGGACACCGATGTCCGGGGCTTTGCTGTCGCCCGCTTCGAGTTTGTCGAGGGTGGCAAGGGCAGCGGCGACATCGCTGTTTGCGGTGTCGAAGAGGCGTTCGATCTGGGTGTAGATTTGTTTGGCGGCGGCGTCGTAGGCGACCCGGTCGTGCAGTTGCAGGGCATTGCGCGCGAAGGCGAGGTCAAGGCGCAGGTTTTCTTTGAGGATGGTTTGCAGGGCGTCGTTGGCTTGCACCCAGGCGAGCCCGGCATCGTCGATAGCGGTAACGGTGATGGTTTTTTCGAGGATGTTTTGCCCTGCGCCCTTGAGTTTGTCCTGCCAGCCGGTTTGTCCGGTCTTGGCCGGGGCGGCAAGCAGGTTGAGGGTGTTGACGTTTTTGTACGGCCATTTCGGCAGGGTGGCGATGATGGCGTCGATTTCGGCAGCCGGAGCCGGTTTGGCGGCGAGGATGCCGTATTCGGTACGCAGTTCGGTGAGCGCGTTCTGGTATTCGGCGTAGGGGCTGTTATTCAGATTGAAGAGGGTGTAGGTTTCACCCGCCTGGTCGAGGTAGGCTTTGGCAGCGGTGTAGTTGCCGTCACCGGCGGCGATTTTCGCCATTTTCAGCGCGTTCAGCAGCGGGTAGGGGTTGGCGCTGCTGCTGTTCTGCGCGAGGGCGTGCTCGATAAGGACGCGTTTTTCGTCAATTTGCCGGACGGCGGCTTTGGCGGCGGCTTCGCTTTCCTGTACGGCGGCGATTTCTTTGCTGAGGTCGATTTTGGTCTCGCCCTGGGCGAAGCTCGCCAGTTCTTGTTTGATGAGGCTTTCGGCCTGGTCGCGGCTGATGCTGTGTTGGGCGGCGATGGCGGCGATTTGTTCGTCGCTGACCTGGTTGGCGGCAACGGCGGCATTCACGGCGGTGTTGATGGCGCTGTCAATGTTTTTGGTCTGCTGGCCGAGTTGGGCAACTTGCTGTTCCAAGTCGTCCACTCTGCTGATGGTGGCGTAGGTTTTCGGCGCGGTGTCGTTCAGGTTGAGGTTCAGTTTGGCGATGGCGTCGTTGTAGTGGTCGGTGATTTTGTTCAGCGCGAAGGTACCGCCGCCGGCAATGGCCACGCTGACCACGAGGGAAAGGAACGCCAGTCCGCGCCCGCTGCCGCTTTGCGGTGCCTGGTGCTTGCCGGGGATGTCTTGCGCTACGGGGTGTGCGTCTTGCTGATTTTCGGTTTGGTTCGGGTCAGTCATGGGGGGCTCCTGGGTTGGGTTCCACCGTCTGCCACCAGCGGCAGATGGCTGCGATTTGCTCGGTTTCACCGGCTTTTTCCGCGCAGATGTGTCTGCGAAAGCCTTGTTTTTCCGCGTATTGCGCCACCCGTTCGCTGATGGCGGCGATACAGGCGCGGCATTTTAGCAGTTTTCGTTTTTCTTGCGGGACTATTGCAAGCAGGTGATCAAGGGTTTGCCGGCTGGCAATGGTGATGATGTGCGGGATGGGCAGGGAGGCGGGGTAGTGCGCGCTCGGGTTGATGCGGCAATAAGGCTGAATGGTGTGTACAGTGTTGTTTGGGCTGAGTATTTCGGCGAGTTTCGTTCTGCCGTCCGGGGCGGCAATCAGGGCGATGCGCGCACCGCGCGGTTGCCAGGCGGCGAGGAGGGCTTCGCTGTTGTACGGCGGCGGGGCGCAGCGGTCGGGCGGGCGGGGCATGGCAGCGGCGGTGGCGCTGCCGATAGCGACGGTTTGCTGCCCGCGCAAGCGGTATTGCGCGAGCAGGTGTTGCACGGCGGCAGCGCTGGTGAAGACGAGGGTGTCGCTGTCATCAAGTATGGCGCGGTCGGCGGCGCTGAGGGGTTGCGGGATGGTTGCCATCAGCGGCAGGTGGTAAGTGGTACCGCCCAGTGCGGCGATGCGGTTGCGAAAGGCGGGGTAGTGGCTGCTGTCGCGGGTGTAGAGGATGATGCAGCCGCTCAGTTCAGGCATGACCAAGGCGGTGCAGGATGTTGCGCGCACCACCGGCAATCAGGCGAGCGGCGATGTCTTCGCCCAGCGCTGTGGCATCGATACGCGGGGCATCGTCGCTTGCGGCGAGATAGTCGCTACCATCCGGCATACCGATGCGCGCTTCCAGGTGAATACGCTCGCCGTGCAGGGTGGCAAAGGCAGCGAGTGGCACCTGGCAGGAACCTTCAAGATGGCGGTTGATGATGCGCTCAGTTTGCACACACAGGGCGGTGTCGGCGTCATTCAGCGCGGCAAGCAGCGGGTAGGCGGGGCTGTCCGGGCGGCATTCGATACCAATCGCGCCCTGGCCGATGGCGGGCAGCGACAGGGCGACGGGCAATGTTTCGCGGATGCGCTCGTGCAGGCCGAGGCGGAGCAATCCGGCGCAGGCGAGGATGATGGCGTCGAACTCGCCCCGGTCGAGTTTGGCGAGGCGGGTTTGCACGTTGCCGCGCAGGTCGCGCAACACTACATCGGGGCGGGTGCGGGCGATTTGCATGCGGCGACGCAGGCTGCACGTTCCGACCACCGCCCCGGCAGGCAGATTGGCAAAGCGGGCGAAGCGGTTGCTGACGAAAGCGTCGTAAGGATTCTCGCGCGGCAGAATGGCGGCGATAGCGTAACCTTCCGGCAGGTACACGCCGACATCCTTCATCGAATGCACGGCAATATCCGCTTCATCACGCGCCAGCGCCTGTTCCAGTTCCTTGATGAACAGCCCCTTGCCGCCGATTTTGGCCAGCGGTGCGTCTAGCAGTTGATCGCCGCGCGTGGTCATCGGCACGAGGCGGACGGCAAGCTGCGGATAACGTTCGCGCAGGCGGGTGGCGACATGTTCGGCCTGCCACAGGGCGAGCCTGCTTTCGCGGGTGGCGATACGGATTTCGGAGAGAGAAGGATTCATGCGGTTGTACAATGCACGGAAAGACACAACCCGCGAGTTTACTGTATGCACAAAGCGAAAACCAACAGCGCCTGGGGCGGCCGCTTCCAGGAATCCACCGACGCCTTCGTCGCCGCCTTCACCGCTTCCGTCGCCTTCGACCGGCGTCTTGCCGCCGAAGACATCGCCGGCTCCAAAGCCCACGCCGCCATGCTGGTCAAACAGGGCGTCCTCAGCGCCGGGGACGGAGAGGCCATCGCGCGAGGGCTGGACACCATCGCCGCTGAAATCGCGCGCGGCGAATTCGTGTGGGACACGGCACTGGAAGATGTACACATGAACATCGAAAAACGCCTCACCGACCTCATCGGCGACGCCGGCAAACGCCTGCACACCGGCCGCTCGCGCAACGACCAGGTCGCCACCGACATCCGCCTCTACACCCGTGCCGCCATCGACCGCGTCCTTGCCGAAATCCGCCGCCTGCAACGCGCCATCCTCACCCTCGCCGAGGGCGAAACCGACACCATCATGCCCGGCTTCACCCACCTGCAAGTCGCCCAGCCCGTGACCTTCGGCCACCACCTCATGGCCTGGTACGAAATGCTCAAGCGCGACGCCGGGCGCTTCACGGACAGCCGCGAACGCCTGAACCAGTCCCCGCTCGGCGCCGCCGCCCTCGCCGGCACCACCTACCCCATCGATCGCCACATGACCGCCGCTGCCCTCGGCTTCAACGCGCCATGTGCCAACTCGCTCGATGCCGTTTCCGACCGCGACTTCGCCATCGAAACCTGTGCCGCCGCCGCCATCCTCATGATGCACCTCAGCCGCATCGCCGAAGAACTCATCCACTGGAACAGCGCCGCCTACCGCTTCATCGACCTGCCCGACCGTTTCTGCACCGGCTCCTCCATCATGCCGCAGAAAAAAAATCCCGACGTGCCCGAACTCGTGCGCGGCAAAAGCGGCCGCGTTTACGGCCACCTCTTCGCTCTGCTCACCCTGATGAAAAGCCAGCCGCTCGCCTACAACAAAGACAACCAGGAAGACAAAGAACCCCTCTTCGACACCCTCGACACCGTCCTCGCCTGCCTGCGCGCCTTCGCCGACATGATTCCCGCCATCGAAGCCAACCGCGCTGCCATGTACCGCGCCGCCAGCGAAGGCTACTCCACCGCGACCGATCTGGCCGATTACCTCGTGCGGCGCGGCGTCCCCTTCCGCGACGCGCACGAAATCGTCGGTCGCGCCGTGCATCTCGCCATCGAGCGCCGCTGCACCCTGGACGCCCTGCCGCTGGTCGACCTGCAACAACTCTCGCCCGCCATCGCGGAAGACGTGTACCAAAACCTCACCCTCGAAGGCTCCGTCAACGCCCGCGACCACTTCGGCGGTACCGCGCCCGCGCAAGTCAAAGCGCGCATTGCCGCCACCCGCGAAACCTTGCAGGATTGACATTACCGCCCGCCCTGAATTGCACTACTCTTTTGCCAACCCGAACACGGGCAAACACAGGAGACACCACATGAAAAACACCCTCATCAAAACCTCGCTACTCGCTGCCACCCTCGGCGGCCTCGCCGCATGCAGCACCGTTACCCCGCCGAACCAGTCCGGCACCACCACCGCGCGTAACGCCGCCATCGGTGCCGCTGTCGGCGCAGGCATCGGCCAACTGTGGGGCAAAGATACCGAATCCACCCTGACCGGTGCCGCCATCGGCGGCCTCATCGGCAGCCAGGTCCGCACCCCGGACGGCACCGGCACCTACCAGCAGCCGACCTACCAACAACCCACCTACCAGCAGCCGACCTACAACAATGGCGGATACAACAGCGGCTATAACAATGGCGGCTACCGTCGCTAAGGTCGCCGCATGAAAACCCCGCTGCCGCTCATCCTGCCGCTGCTGCTCGCCGCCTGCACCGCCACTCCGCGCAACGACGTACCCTTGCAGGCGCAAGCACCCGGCGCTCCGCCGGACAGCAGCATCGGCAAAGCGGACATCATCGGTGCGGCACACCGCCGCTATGCCCGCCAGCCGAACGAAGTGAACAACGCCCTCTGGGGCGGCGCCATCGGTGCCGGTATCGGACAGTCTATCGGTCACGACACCGAAGGCACCGCCTACGGCTTCGGCGCCGGTGTCCTGAGTGGGTATTACAGCGGCTTTCTTTACTGAGCGCGAAGACAGCACAATCCCCGGTCCGTACCGGGGATTTTTTGGCGTAATGGACAAATTTCATGCTTTTTTTGAGATGTTGCGCCCTAATGGACAAATTTCATGATCTCCCCTCTATTTTTTGCTGAAATAATCTTTTATAAACCGTAACTTCCTCTCCT
>NZ_CALIZP010000086.1 GCF_938028825.1 uncultured Cardiobacterium sp.
TTCACTACATCAACTATGGCTTTGTCCAGCCCGGCATACTTTTCAGGCCACCACCCAAATTTTTAGTGGATGGAAAGGAGATCGGCAAAAAAGAAGGATTTGATAGAAAAAGATGGCGCGCCCGAAAGGATTCGAACCTCCGACCGCCTGGTTCGTAGCCAGGTACTCTATCCAACTGAGCTACGGGCGCGCAAAGTAAAGAGAAAGATGGCGCGCCCGGAAGGATTCGAACCTCCGACCGCCTGGTTCGTAGCCAGGTACTCTATCCAACTGAGCTACGGGCGCGTCTTTGCAAGGCCGCGCATTATCCATAGCGGCAAGGGGGGCGTCAAGTATTTTTCGGAGCCTGGGCATCCGCCCGACGGGCAGGTTTTCAGGTACTGCGCTGCCTGCGGCGGCGTTGCAGCAGATTGTTGATGATGTTTTTTCCTGCAATCAGCAGGCCGTAGCAGAAGAATGCGCCGGGCGGCAGGGCGGCGAGAATGAGGTGGTTCTCGCCGCTGTGAATGTGGAGCGTCCAGTCGGTACCGGCACCAAAGATGCGGTCGGCACCGGCAAACAGAGTGCCGGTGGCGAGGATTTCCCGCACACTGCCAAGAATGATGAGGACGAGGGCAAAACCCGTACCCATCGCCGCGCCGTCGATGGCGGCGGGCAGGACGGGGTTTTTGGCGGCATAGGCTTCGGCACGGGCGATGATGACGCAGTTGGTGACGATGAGCGCAAGGTAGATGCCGAGCGACTGGTAAAGCGGGTAGGCCAGCGCCTGGATGAGGATTTCCACCACGGTCACGGCGCCCGCGATGAGCAGGACAAAGACCGGGATGCGGATTTCCGGGCGCAACCAGCGGCGGGTGGCGGCGACGAGGGTATTCGACAGGGTGAGGACGAAGATGGTGGCGAGACCGAGACCGATGGCATTCACGGCGTCGGTCGAGGTGGCGAGCAGCGGGCAGAGACCGAGGATTTGCACCAGGGCGGGATTGTTGTGCCACAGGCCGTTGGCGAGGGTTTTGCGGGTTTCGGGGGTCATGGCGGGCGCAGGTTGCGGGAGAAGCGCGCAGTATAGTGGATTGATTTGCCGCACGGGGGAGCTGTTATACACTGGCATTCTCATTTGCAACCACGGGAGAAAACCATGACTTTCACTGCCACTTTCCGCCGTTCCTGCGTTGTGCTGCTGCTCGCTGCCCTGTGCAGCGCCCCGCTCGCCGCACAACAGGAGAACAAGGGCAACCTGCTTTTCCTTTGGCGCGAAAATCCGCCCAAAGGCTCGGCGGATGGCGACATCATCCGCCACTTGCAGGAACAGGGTTACACCGTGACTATACGCGAGGCGCTTGATGATGCGGCCGGGGTGTGTCAATACGACCTCGTGCTGCTGTCATCCACGGTGCGTTCCAACCAGATGACCGCCAAACGCCTCCCGGTCAGTATCTTGCGCAATATGCGTGTGCCGCTGCTCACCTGGGAAAACGATCTGCTCGGCGAATGGCCAGCCACGCCGCCATAAGACGCTGTCCAGCCCGGAGAGGTAATACGGCCAGAACGGGGTGTAGGGCAGGGTGCAGTAGTAGCGCCCGCCGTTGCTGAGGCCGTAGTCGTCCACGGAACGGGTGACGCTGTCGTTGGTGCGGTCGTAATCGGTGTAGTCGGCACTGTCGATCTGCTGCATGGTCTGATCGTAGTTCAGCCCCTGCTTGTCGCCCTCGCTGAACTGTCCATGCGGTGTACTGCGGTCCTGCCAGCCACCAAGAAATTTGTCCCCGGTGTTGACCGGCTGCTGACCGTTGCCGGTGTTCCCTCCCTGCTGCGGCACATTGCCGCTGCCCCGGTAATAGCGGCTGTTGGTCTTGTCATTGGATTGCTGCTGCGCCGGGCCGGTCTTCTGGAAAATCACCATCGCCGGATGACCGATCAGCGCCGATTCGTAGTGCTGCGGCGCGTAGTGTTTGCCGAATTTGTGGTGCCGGTAACGTCCGGCACCGGCTTCCGGCACGGAGATGGACGGGAAGGCGAGGCGGATGACCGCTTCGCTCGCCGTTTTGTACGCACTGCCGATGAAGTTGCTGTAGTCCTCCCACGGCATCTTGTCGAGATAGGGGTGCGACTGGTCAACCATTGCCGGCACGGTGTGGCCGACATGCAAGGTCCAAAAATACACGGGGCCGTACGGTGTCCAGATGACCCGCAGCGACAGGCCGAGGATGCGGTAATCAAGACAGTCCGGCAGTTGCTTGAAGGTGGTGGAAAAGATCTGCGCGGTGCTGATACCCGCCTCGGCAGACGGCAACACCGCAGCAGCAGCGGTACCGACAGCCAGTGCCAGGCGGCGCAGCAGATGGCGGCTTTGTCCGCCGGTTTTCTTGGTACACATGCAGCCTCCTACACCGGGAAATCGTCATCCGGCAGGGCGTCTTGCGGTCTGGCGGCCATTTTCTTTGCCTTGCCGCCTTTGCCGGCCGGTTTTGCCTTGTCCGTGCCGACGCCGTCCGGCAGGTCTTCTGCACCGGGTGGTGGTACCTCGTCGAGATAATCCGGCGGCGTAGCGGCGGCAAAGCCGGTATCGTCATAACCGTTATCGCCGTACGGCGCTTGCGCGGGTGGTTGCTGCTGCGCCCGGGCGGTACGCTGCGACGGTGTCCCGGCTCCCAGGCCGTCCTGTTGCCGCTGTCCATCCATTTTGCCGACGTTGGGCTGCGGTTACGGCCCCTGGAAGCTGCGGTTGCGGTAGGTGACGCCGCTCAGGGCGCGCATGTCCAGGCCGACCTCGTCGGCATTGACCTTGAAGCCCGAGCGCAGCTCGCCGGTTTCCTGATCGGTCCAGAATTCGACGTGCAGGTCGCCGCTGACAATCACCGCCGCCCCTTTTTTCAGCAGGGTGGCGGCGACTTCGGCCTTGCGCGAGAACCACGACACGTTGATCCAGAAACCGCCCTTATCGACCGGCTCGTTGTTTTCCCTGACCCAGTGCGGTTGCCGCATGGAAAAACTGACCCAGGGCAAGTCTTCGCCCAGGCGGTTCTTGGCCACGCCGTGGCGCGGGTCATCGCCGAGGTTGCCATGCAAAGTGATTTTTGCGCCCATTGGGAACTCCTTGTGTGTTGGTGAAAGGAAAAAGAAAACGGATTTGCCGGGGCAGGGCAGGGCGGTCGTGGCAGAAATCCGCATGGGTTATCCCAACCGGTCGTCACCCCCCCTACCCCATCATGACGCCCCGGTCGCATAGCCGGTGGGCCGGGGCCGTACCGCCCCGGCGGCAACAGCCGCCAGCGGCAGGGAAGCAGACGGCAGGGCGAGGATGCGTCTGGCGTTTTCCCTGGCACGCGCCAGGACTATTGCTGCCTCAGTACCGTATCCGGCGCCATACTGCGCCAGGCCGTCAGCTTGCAGATCGGCACAGTCGCGGACAAAATCGGCAAAGGTCTCATCCCGGCGACAGATCTCGCTCACCGGCAGCAACTGATCCACCAGCTCGATGGACAGGGCATCACCCCGGGCGAGCAGCGTCCGCACCGAATCCACCCCGCCGTGCAGCAGGACGAAGCCTTGCAGGCGCAAGACACACAGCCCGGCCAATAGCAGCGGCATGGCAAGACCGACCGCCTCCCCCTGCGCCGAGAGCGGCAGCGGCAGGTCGGGAGCGACGGCTTTTGCCTCACGCGACAACGGATCAATCGCCGGACATTCCGCCATGCGGCGCAAGACGGCATAGGTTTTGAACTCCGCTGCGGGTAAACGCAGCGTTTCTTCCGGCATGGAAAAATAACGGGTCATGACAATCTCCTCCCGGCTGATAAAGAATGGCTTACGCAATGAATCCGGTATGGCAGCAGCACATCAGGCAGCATATCAAATGGCAAAGCAGACGGCATATGCGCCGCATGACGGGGCGAATCCTTATAACCTTTGGTTATATACCATTTCATGATAATCATGATGACGCCTCCGTTTCAGAAAAAAGCGTAATGCCGCGATATTGGCTTTGCATTTTGATCAGATTTATCACATTGAAAAATGTCTTGGCTTGCAGATTCAAGCTGATACGGCGCAATTCATATTCCTTGAACGCATGCAGGAAATAATCATCGCGCCGAAAGGAAACCGCTGTTCTGACCGCCAGCAATTTGTTGCTGTCGAGGGCCTCCACCGGCATCAATACCTGCATGGCCCCATGCCGGCCATTGCGCCACACCTCACTGCGGATTTCGTGAAATTGCCAGACCAGCTGCACAATACCGTTGGCATGGATGCGGCGCAGGGAAATCTTGTCGGCCCCGTCAAGGAGCAGCACATTGCGGCGCAGCCGGGTAATCAGCGTCTGCATCTCATTGACCACATCTTGCAGTTGCAGCTGCAACTGCTCGATGCGCAGCTCGAAATCCTGCTTGCGTCGTGACGGATCAAAACATTCCCGCACGACCGGTAATAACAACACGGCAACCCCTAATGCTTTATCAGCATCTGCAATAACATCATGACGACATTAACGCACAAACGCTTGCGGCACAGTCACCAGATACGGGAGCAATTTGCCGGCGAGCGTATCCGGGTCCGGTTCGCCGAAAGCATTGATGGCGGCCTGACAGGTATCATCCTTGCTGTCCCAGGATTCCATACCAACAAAGAAATGGCCGTCACAGGAGGCCAATAAGCGGCGCAAATGACGCCCCATTTCGCTCAACACATTCTGATAGGGTTTGGCATCGAGCAGACGCATCTGGATATAGGGAAAAATAATCCGGATGACATCGTCATGCAGCAAGATCAACTCAAAAGCGTGATAAGCATAAGGCGAGACAAAATGGAGGTGCGCTTCGGCCGGTCTGGCCGAGGTAAACGGTTCCATCCGCGTCCGCACCTTCTCGCGCAACATCGTGCGCAGTTCATCCTGTTTGGCGGTGAAGAGGTCGTTGACGACCTTCAACTCTTCCTCGACCTTCAACAAACGCATCGCCGCGAAAGGACAGCCCCGGCGGTAATCGTTGAGAACCTGCTTCACCTTGGCGGCAAAGCCGTACAGACCGGTCACCGGACCGCGTCCGGTTGACGCACTGCGCCCGATGCAGAGCAGCCAGCTGGAATGCATATGCAGCTCGCCGACTGCACCGGTAATGCCCCAGGCCGGACGTTCGAGCAGCATGCGCGACGGCATCGCCTGGTTCACCATCTTCTGCGCCTCACTCAGGGCCTTGGCATGCCGGATCTTGTTCTGTTCCAGGGCAATGGTTGCCGCCGCATCCTCCTCACTCTCGGATTCGGCGCGGATGATGTCCTGCTCCAGTAGGGTCAACATCCCGACATCATCGCCGAGGGCATCCAGGGACTGTTGCACCTCCTGACTGCGCGTCTCCGTGATCAGACGGTTGCGGTGCTCCGCCGCAGCGGCTTTACTGCCGGCACCTTCTGCGCCAGTGGATTTCTCACCTGCTACATCTGCGGCAGGGGCGTTGCCCGGAACGGGCATCTCTTTATCGGTATCAGTCGTCATAAAACCTCCGGTAACAGCAAAAACGGCTCCCCCTTACCCTTATTCCTTTAAAGGAAGAAAGAGCGGGTCGAAACCAAAAGAAAAATCAAAAACAATGGATTCATCACGGCAGCAAAAAAATGATTGCATCGCGACATGTTGGGCAGAGTAGGGCGTAGCAAGAGTGTCTTGCCATGTGCAAAGATGCATACCGGCCGCAGTAAAAGTCTGCCCACA
Organism: uncultured Cardiobacterium sp.; assembly: GCF_938028825.1. GTDB lineage: Bacteria > Pseudomonadota > Gammaproteobacteria > Cardiobacteriales > Cardiobacteriaceae > Cardiobacterium. The sequence goes on from NZ_CALIZP010000086.1 coordinate 5,708, forward strand.
CTGTAAACAGTGGCCTTGTCGTCGCCGCCGGTAGGAATTTTGTACAGGGGCTGAACAGCGGCAGCCTCTTCGCCACCGGTAGGAATTTTGTGTCCAGTGGACACAGCGGCAGCGCTTTTGCCACCGGTAGAAATTTTGTCCCCAGTAGGGACAGCGGCAGCGCTTTCACCACCGGTAGGAATTTTGTGTCCAGTGGACACAGCGGCAGCGCTTTTGCCACCGGTAGGAATTTTGTGTCCAGTGGACACAGCGGCAGCCTCTTCGCCACCGGTAGGAATTTTGTGTCCAGTGGACACAGCGGCAGCGCTTTTGCCACCGGTAGGAATTTTGTGTCCAGTGGACACAGCGGCAGCGTCTTTGTCACCGGTAGGAATTTTGTCCAGGGGCTGAACAGCGGCAGCGTTTTTGCCGCCGGTAGGAATTTTGTCCAGGGGCTGGACAGCGGCAGCCTCTTCGCCGCCGGTAGGAATTTTGTCCCCGGGGGGGACAGCGGCAGCGTCTTTGCCACCGGTAGGAATTTTGTCCAGGGGCTGAACAGCGGCAGCGTTTTTGCCGCCGGTAGGGATTTTGGTGTCCACACTGTGGACAGCGGCAGCGTCTTTGCCACCGGCAGGAATTTTGTCCCCAGTAGGGACAGCGGCAGCGCTTTCACCACCGGTAGGAATT
>NZ_CALIZP010000087.1 GCF_938028825.1 uncultured Cardiobacterium sp.
CCCTATGGGGGAAGGGATGGGATGGGGGTTGAGCAAACAGACCGCCCAAGCGAGATAACCACGCCACCCTTCGCCCAAGCCACCGATCCCGCAAAATCAGCCGCTATCGAAGCGGCAAAGGCCCGCGCTGCTGCACGTAAAGCCGCCCGCCTTGCCGCCAGCGGCAAAGCCACAGAGGCCCCGCCAAGCGGGATAACTACGCCCCCCACGGCAGAACCCCCATCAAGCGGGACAAGCACGACAGCCCCCCCGCCCTTCGCCCAAGCAACCGATCCTGCCAAATCAGCCGCTATCGAAGCGGCGAAAGCCCGCGCCGCTGCGCGCCGCGTCGAACGGCTTGCTGCTAGTGGCAAAACTACCGAACCCGCGCCAAGCGGGACAACCACGGCCTCCGACGACAAAACCGCCGCCATCGAAGCAGCGAGAGCCCGTGCCGCTGCGCGCCGCGCCGAACGCCTCGCCGCTAGCGGAAAAACTACCGAACCCGCGCCAAGCGAGACAACTGCGGGCTCCGCCGACAAAAGCGCCGCTATCGAAGCGGCGAAAGCCCGCGCCGCCGCGCGCAAAGCCGCCCGCCTCGCTGCCAGCGGCAACAGCGCTGAAGTATCCGCAGCCGAAGAAAAAAGCCCTTCCCCCTATGGGGGAAGGGATGGGATGGGGGTTGAGCAAACAGACCGCCCAAGCGAGATAACCACGCCACCCTTCGCCCAAGCCACCGATCCCGCAAAATCAGCCGCTATCGAAGCGGCAAAGGCCCGCGCTGCTGCACGTAAAGCCGCCCGCCTTGCCGCCAGCGGCAAAGCCACAGAGGCCCCGCCAAGCGGGATAACTACGCCCCCCACGGCAGAACCCCCATCAAACGGGACAAGCACGGCAGCCCCCTCGCCCTTTGCCCAAGCTACCGATCCCGCAAAATCAGCCGCCATTGAAGTGGCAAAAGCCCGTGCCGCTGCACGTAAAGCCGCCCGCCTCGCCGCCAGCGGCAACAGTGCTGAAGTATCCGTAGCCGAAGAAAAAAGCCCTTCCCCCTATGGGGGAAGGGATGGGATGGGGGTTGAGCAAACAGACCGCCCAAGCGAGACAAGCACGGCAGAACCCCCGCCCTTCACCCAATCCGCCGACCCCGGCAAAACCGCTGCTATCGCAGCCGCCAAAGCCCGCGCCGCCGCGCGCAAAGCCGCCCGATTTGCCAACAACCCCGACAAGGACAAACCATGACCCTCTACGACAGTCCCCTGCCTGCCGCCGACTACCCCGCCTACCTCGCCCTGCGCGACGCCATGCTTGCCACCGCCCTGCCTTACCTGGGACTGAGCCAGGAACGACAATGGCTGCTACAACGCTGGGCGGGCAACTGGCTGGGACACATTGACCGTCGCGCCGCCACAGCCCGTCTCGGCGAACAACCCTGCCGCCTGCAATATATCGGCTGCAGAGTGGACAACCGCTGGCACTGGGCCTGGGACGACCCCGCCGGCGACTACCCGCCGGAAGCCTTGCGCGACGCCCTGCGCCTCAAACAATACGGCGAAGAACACGGTATCGAATGGCTGACTCGCAGTGGCTGGCCAATTGACCTGCCCGGGCAGTACGAGGCCCTGCGCGCGCTGGCCGTCATGCTTAACGATGCCCCCGGCTATGGTCAGGAAAGCGCCCCCGGTCTCCTGCATGCCCTGGATCAGCTGCCGATCCGGGGCGTTACCCATACGCTGATGACCGTGTATCCGGATGCAGCCGTCCCGCACGGCATCCCCCGTCTGGATCTTGTCGAACGCGTCGTCAACGACCTTGCCCACCACGAAGGACTAAACGCCGCCGGGCAACCCGCCATCGAAGCCTACCTCGCCACCCTGCCGCCGCAAGAACGCATCCCCGTCCCCGCCGACATCCGCCCGGAACGCCACCCCGCACATACCGACTACTTCCCCGACGCCACTACCGTCTTCACCACCGCCCAACCCTGGCTTGCCGACCACTTCCTGCCGCTGGCCACCTTCGACCTCGCCTCGCTTGACCCCGCCCTCGGCGACGTCCGCTTGCACCTCGTCAAACCGCTCGAACCCTACGAAGGCTACATCGGCATGGAAACCACCGCCGCGCACACTGACTACTGCGGCACTAACTGGCTCGCCTTCCACCTTGAAGACGATGGCACCTACCGCTTCCTCGCCGAAGAAGACTACTTTCTCGGTGACAACGGTGATCCGGAAGCTGCCGCATACTTCACCGAAATGCGCGCCGACTACGCCGCGCGCAAACAACACTACCGCGACAGCGGCTTCCTCGGCGACGTGGATGACAGCGGCCTGCCGTGTTTTGGTAAGGCGGCAGAATACCTGCCATTCCTCGGCGGTGGCAGCAACTGGGTCAATGAAGCCCCGCCGCCTGCCTTCAGCATTGAAGGCGACCCCTACGACTACGACAGCGCCGTGGACATTCGCTACCAAAACCACCGCTTCACCTGCATTGCCATGACCGCAGGCTACGACTGGGGCGAAGGCGGTGCGGACGCCATGATCCTGCTCTACGAACCGGTGAGCCGCATCGTGCTGATGACCTTCGATTACAGCTAATCCCGCAATGCCTGCGCCTGCGCAACGGCGGCGCGGGTTTCTGCGGGCAGGCGGGCGAGCGGGCGGACCCTGCGGATGTGGCGCAGGGCGCTGTCAATATCGGTCTGCCCGCCATAGCGCAGCAGCCAGACGAGGGCGACGGCAACACTGCGGCCATAACCCAGCGCGCAGCAGATAAGGACGGGTTCGGCCTGCGTGTTGAGAAAACGCTCGATGGCGGCGGCGGCACGGTTGAGCGCGGCGGGGGCGGGCGCGGCCATGTCCGTCATCGCCTCGCTGTGATAACAAGCGGGGCGGCGGCGCGGGCTGCATTCGGCGCACACATCCACAACCGCCCGGTAGCGGTCGGCGGCGAGAATGCTGCCGAGATGCAGGCGCGCCGTGAGGGCGGCGGTGCGGCGCGCGTTGCCGCGCAGCCAGATGTACTGATTGATGCGGGCGGCGAAGCGCAGCGGTGCGAGCAGCAGCCGGGCGGCGAGCGCCGGACGGCCGTCCGCCTGTTTTTGCCAGATGGCGGCGCCAAGACGGGCGTACCCGGCGGCGGCGATGAGGCAGGACACGGCGGGCCAGAGCAGCCACAACCGGACACCGCCGCCACGGGCGGGCAAGGCAAGAAGGATGGCGAGCGCCAGATAAAGCAGGGCGCAGCGGCGGCGGCGCGGGCTTGCCGGCTCGTGCGCCCGCAGCGGCGACGCGCCCTGCCACGGCAGCGCCCAGAGGATGAAGGCACCGGCCAGCAGGGCGGTGGGGATGTCGATGAAATGGTGCTGGTAGGTGGTGAGCACGGATGCGCCGATAAGCAGGCACCAGGCGAGCCACAGCGGGCGCAGCCACGGCGGCAGCTTGCCCCAGTAGAAGCGGCCGATGAGGAAGGTGAGGATGATGTGCAACGAGGGCATTTCGTTGTAAGCCTGATCGAAGGCGGCAAGCGAGCGGAAGAGCGCGGCAAAAAGACCGTCGCCGATGTCTTTCGCCCAGCTGATTTGCAGCGGGAAAAGCAGAAAACCGCCGATGGCGATGGCTTGCGCGGCGAGCAGCTGCGCGATGTAGCGGTTTTGCTCGCGCGTAGTCGCGCAGAGGAAGAAACCGAGGCCGTAAAAAAAGTTGAGCGACCAGTAGGGAATGATGGTCCACGGCAGGAAGGGGATGGCGTATTCCCAGGCATAGGCGATTTCGGGAACACCCGCGCGGCTTGCGGTGTAATGATTGGTGAGGCCGTAGCTGAGATAGAAAACGGCGGCGACGGCGGCAAGTTTGCACAGGGTGGGGAAAAGGGCGGGCTTCATGGGAGGGGGCCGCCGGGCGGAAAAGCGTTCATGGTGTTGTCCTTTGGGTGATGTTTTGCCAACGGTTCATGGTGTGTCCTTATGCGATGAAACGCCGCCAGGCGGCGTCATTACCGGGTTTTGTAGAGACATTGCCTGCAAGGTCTCAACAGCAAAAAACGCACCGTTTCCCCGCTTGGCGGCGCGCCTGCCCGGAACACGCAAAGCAGGCCGCACCTGCCCGGTGGGCTGAAGCCGCCCTGCGCCCGTCAGGCGGCATCATTACCGACCTCGCGCCCGTTGCCAATGCAGCCACCAGCTGCCGATGAGCATCACCAGCGAGGCGGTGGCGGCGGCGAGCCAGGCGTAGGGCAGGAGGTTCAGGGTGCCGCCGCTCAGGGTGTAGGCAAGTACCAGCAGCGCTTGCAGCAGCAGGTTGCCCCAGCCGCCGCGCAGGAGGCGCGGTTGCTGCCATTTTTCCGCGCAATGCACTTGCAGCGGCGCGGCGTTGATGAGGGCGAAGAGGGCGGCGGCGCAGGCGAGGAGGCGCGGCAGGTGTGCCGTCAGGTTGTGCGGAGCGTTCAGCCACAGGATGAGCAGCAGCAGGGCGCCGCAGCCGCCGAGGTTGACGGTCAGGGTCGCCGCCCAGTACACCGCCCGCTGCGGGCGGTTCAGGACACTTTGCCGCCGGCGGCGCAGGCGCTCTTGAGCCGGGGTCATGCCCTGACGGCCAGGCTCACGGTGAAGATGCCGTATTCGTCGATCCATTGGTGGATTTTGCGGAAGCCCGCTTTGGCGACGAGTTGGTCCATTTCTTGCTGGCTGCGGCGGCGCATGACCCAGTCCGGGCTGCCGGCTTTGTGGCTGGTCAGCGCGCGGGCGATCATTTCCAGCTGCGGGTGCCAGGGCTGGCCGGTGTAGATGAGGTAGCCGCCGCTTTCGATGGCATCGCCGAAGCCCAAAAGCGATTGCAGGATGAGGTCGTTGTCGGCGAAGAGTTCGTGCAGGCCGGAGACGATGCCGAGGGTCGGGCGCGGGGCGAGGTTTTGGTAGTTGGCGCGGTCGAAGGCGTTGACTTCGTCGAAGCTGACGAGGTTTTGCAGGCCGCGTTCGGCGATGAGCGCGCGTCCGGCAGCGACGTTGATCGGGCTGTAATCACGCAGGCGGACACTGTCGGGTTTGACCTTGTCCGTCAGCGCGTCCAGCACGTAGCGGCCATGTCCGGAGGCGATGTCGAGAACATGCACGGGTTTGCCCGCTGCGCGCAGGTAGCCGAAGGCAGCGGCGATGGCTTTGCCGATGTTGACTTTGCGCTCGCGGATGCCGCGCCAGCCGATGGCGTTCAGATAGTGGCGGTCGTAGGCGAGGCCGATGGCGTTTTTGCCTTGCGGGGTGTTGCGGTAAACGTAATCGAGGGTGCTGCCGGAGTCGTAGCCGGTGTCGCGGCCGATGCGCAGTCCTTCGCTCCAGCGCGCGCCGAGGCGCATCATGGCGCGGTAGAACGCCCAATACAGCCCGCGCGGCGAGTAGCGCGGCAGCGGCGTAGCGAGTTCGTCAGCTTCGATGCGGCTGGCGCTCGCGAGATGTGCATTCGTCACGTCCACACTGTGCGGCGGTGCGGCGAAGCGTTCACGCAGGAAGCGGCGCATGGGCGCGAAGGCCAGCTCGCGTTGTTCTTCGCCGAGGGTGTCGTGATAGAAGCCGGGCAGGATGTGGCGCTCTTTGATGTGGCTGCCGAGGTGGTTATAGAAGTCGTGCTGCGGCTGGTGGTGTACCACCCAGTCGTCGCCGGAGATAAAGAGTTGCAGCGGCGTGGTGATGGCCTGGGCATCGGCGACGACGCGGTCAGCGGTGTCGTAGAGGCCGAGCAGGATGCGCACCGAGATGGGGCGGACGATGAGCGGATCGCGGTTGAAATCGTCCTGCCGCGCCTTGTCGTGGGTGAGGTAATGCGCCTTGACGTAGCTGTTGACAAAGAAATTGCCGCGCAGTTCGTAGAGCAGGCGCAGGCCGCTGCGCGCGAAAGGAACATAAAGCTTGACCTTGAACGCGGGCGAGGCGAGCACGGCGCAGCGCACCGGCGGGGCATAATCATGCAGCCAGGCGGCGACCTGCACCGCGCCGACGCTTTGCGCGATGACAGCAATATTCTCCGGCGCGATACCGTATTCGCGCTCAATGTGCTGCATGAAGTCCTGAATATCGGCGACGGAGCGGGCGACGCTGGGCGAATCCCCACGCGCGCCGGGGCTGTGACCGTGCCCGCGCGCGTCCCAGGCGAAATAAGCGAAGTCGTCGAAACCCAGCTCGTCGGCGACGAACATCAGGCGGCCGGAATGCTCGTGCCCCCGGTGGAAAAGGACGATGGCCTTGTCCGTGTTGCCGTCTCTGGCGGGGCGGTAGCGGTAGAAAAGCGCCGTGCCGTCGCCGGTGGTGAAGGTCTTTTGCTGTTCGCGCATGGGGGTTCCTTGTGGAAGGTGAAAAACGGGGTGGATTTTAGCCTAAGCGGAAGGTCGGGCAGACGCAGAATCGCGCAACCCCAGCCGCACCCGCTGCACGCAGGTAACGACCAGCAGGGCGACCAGCGCCCACATCAGCCACAACGTCCAGGCGGGCAACTGCCCCGCCAGCGCGTACCACAACGCCAGCGCGCCGATGACAAAAGCGCGGTCGCTCTTGCCGAACGGGCCGTCGTAACGGCGGCCATTGCCATGCACCTGCCCCAGCACGCCGCAAAACTCCGTCAGCGCCGCGAAAAAAACAAAACAGCCGATGACCAGCGGGCCAAACGGCGCAATCAGGGCAAAAGGCAGATAGAGCGCGGCATCGGCGACCACATCCGTCAATTCATTGAGATAACCGCCGAGGCGGGATTTCTGTTCGAATTCGCGCGCCAGCATCCCGTCCGCCGCATTCAGCGCCATGCGCAGGAAGAGCCACAGCGGCAACAGCACAAAAGCGCGCGCGCAATGCGGTGCCAGCGCAAAACCGATACCGAAGCAGACGGAAATCAGGCAGGCGAAGAGCGTCACCTGATTGGCGCTCACCCCGCGCGCATAAAGCCGCCGCACCAGCGGGCGCAGCAGCTGTTGAAATTTGGGCTTCAATTCATAAATGCTCATGCATGTCCTCGGCGGCAAACGGTTGAAAACGCGCATTATAGGAGCATGCACGCACCCGCACAGCGGCGTATGGCTTCCGGCGGGCGATACCATCCCCCAAAAATCCACAGAAATGCCGTCATGCCCGGTTATCCGGCAAAGCCGCTGTCGCCCTTGTTAGGCGGCGCGGGGGCGGTGGCGACAATCTGCTATCATTCGCGCCGTTTCAAGCCAACCCACGAGGATTCATGAATTTTACCGACACCCACCGCCGTATCGTGCTTGCCGTTTGCGGCCTCGCTTCCTGGGCTTCCATCGCCTTCGCCTATTTCTATCTGGAAAAAACGCTGTGGCTGACGCCGTGCAACCTGTGCATGATGCAGCGCCTTGCCTTCGGCCTCATCGGCTTCTTCTTCCTGCTGGATGCCATCTGCTGGCCGGGCCGCCCCGCGACGCGCTTCCTGATGCGCCTCGGCAAATATCTTTCCATCTTCTTCGGCATCGGCCTCGCCGCCCGCCATCTCTACATCCAGAGCCTGCCGAAGGATCAGGTCTCCGCCTGCGGTTTTGATTTCTACACCACGCTGGACAAGAACGGCTTCTGGGGCGGTCTGCTTACCGCCATGCATGGCGACGGCGATTGTGCCACCCGCGACCTGTTCCTCGGCCTGCGCATTCCGGTGTGGTCAATGCTGCTGTTTGTCGGCCTGCTGCTCATCTGCGTGATCTTCGAGCGCGGCAAACCGGCCCGCAACTGAACGCCGCGTTCAGGGCACAAAAAACCCCCGCCGCAGCGGGGGTTTTTATTTTGGCGCATCAGCGGTGTTCGTGCAGTTTTTCCTTGTGCTTGCGGATTTGCCTGTCAAGGACATCGCTCAACAAATCAATCGCGGCATACATGTCCTCATGGGCGGCATCGCCGTGGATGGTCTTGCCCGAGGCAAGGTGAATCGTTGCTTCGGCAATTTTCAGATGGTTCTCCGCACGCAGCGTTACCTGGGCGCTGGTAACGTCCTGCGCATCCAGCCCGCCGAGCTTGTCTTCGACGTAGCTGTGAACCGCTTCGCTGATGTCCAGGTGTTTGCCGGTGATGTTGTAGTTCATCATCCACTCCTTCTGTTGCTTTGGGTTAAAATTTGTGATTAACGTATCAAAAGCAACAGAAACCCGCAAGCGCTTTCACGCGCAAAACGCCGCCCGCAGCCAGGTAATCTCCGCGCCGTCGATACACACCGCATCGAAGCGGCAATCCGGCGGCGTCGTCGGGTGGTGCTGCTGCAAATACACCTGCGCCGTCTTGCGGATTTTCTCCCGCTTGGCGGCACCGATACTCGCCGCCGCGCTGACCTGCGCCCCCGCCGCGCGGCTGCGCACCTCGACGAAAACCAGCACCGCGCCATCACGGGCGATGAGGTCGATCTCGCCGTAACGGCTGCGAAAGTTGTTCGCTACAATGACCAACCCCTGCGCTTTCAGATAAGCGGCGGCGCGCTTTTCGCCCGCCCGGCCGCGACGCAGATGGGGGGCAAGTTTGGCAAGAAACATGAAGGAAACCCAATGAGTGGAACGTTGTACATCGTCGCCACGCCGATAGGCAATCTGGACGACATCGGCAGGCGCGCGCTGGCGACCCTGCAAGCGGCCGACATTATAGCCTGCGAGGATACCCGCCACAGCCGCCGCCTGCTTGATGCCTGCGCCATCGACCGCCCGCTCACCGCGCTGCATCAGCACAATGAACGCGGCGCGGCGGAAGCGCTCATCCGCCGCCTGCACGCGGGCGAAAACGTCGCCCTCGTCAGCGACGCCGGCACGCCGCTCGTCTCCGACCCCGGCGCCCTGCTCACCCGTCTTGCGCATGCGGCGGGCATCCGCGTCTGCCCCATCCCGGGCGCCAGCAGCGTCATCGTCGCCCTTTCCGCCGGCGGCCTGCCCGCCGACCGCTTCACCTTCGCCGGTTTCATCCCCGCCAAAGCAGGCGAGCGGCAACGCTTCCTCGACGACTACCGCACCGCCACGCACACCACCATCTTCTTTGAAGCGCCGCACCGCATCGCCGACACCCTCGCCGCGATGGCGGACGCCTTCGACAGCGCACGCCCGCTCGTCATCGCCCGCGAACTGAGCAAACAGTTCGAGCAAATCGCGTCTCTGACCGTCGCCACCGCCCCCGCCTGGCTGGCCGCAGACGCCAACCGCGCGCGTGGCGAATTCGTGCTGCTCCTCGGCGCGGCGGCAGCGCAACCGAACGCCGGCTGGCAGGCACTTGCCGACGACCTGCGCGATGCGGGGCTCGCGGCAAAAACCACCGCCGCCCTCGTCGCCAAACACACGGGCGCGAACAAAAAAGCCGTTTACCAATACCTGCTCGACCGCGCCGACGGCTGAACCGCCCTGCCCTCTTGCCATAAACCGCACCGCTTCCCGCCTGACGCCGTCCATCTGCAAAAAATTCATTGAAAAAACTTGAAAACCCCCACCTGTCCCATAAATAGAACCCATCGTTAATCAACCACAGGAAAAACCATGCAACCCTTTACCAGCCGCTTCCAGGAAGCCCTGCAAACCGCACAGTCCATTGCCGTCGGCAAGGACAGCAATTACATCGAACCCGCGCACGTCTATCTCGCCCTGCTGCGGCAGGAAGGCGGTGCCGCTGCTTCCATCCTGCGTCAGGCGGGTGTGGATGCGGGCGCGCTGCGCCGGCAGATAGAACAAATCGTGGACGACCTGCCGCGCGTCGGCAAAGCCGACGGCCAGGTCAACGTCTCGCCGGAAACCGCCCGCCTGCTCAACCTCTGCGACAAATACGCGCAGCAAAACGGCGACCAATACCTCTCCTCCGAACTCTTCCTCCTCGCCGCCTGCGAAGATAACGGCGCGCTCGGCAAGGCGCTGAAAAACGCCGGCCTGCAAAAAGCCAAACTGCAACACGTCATCAACGAACTGCGCGGTGGCGAACCCGTTACCGACGAAGCCGCCGAAGACAAACGCGAGGCGCTGAAAAAATACACCATCGACGTCACCGCCCGCGCCGAACAGGGCAAAATCGACCCCGTCATCGGCCGCGACGAAGAAATCCGCCGCGCCATGCAAATCCTGCAACGGCGCAACAAAAACAACCCCGTCCTCATCGGCGAACCGGGCGTGGGCAAAACCGCCATCGTCGAAGGCCTCGCACAGCGCATTGTTAACGGCGAAGTCCCGGAAAGCCTGAAAGGCAAACGCCTGCTCTCGCTGGATCTCGCCGCCTTGATGGCCGGCAGCAAATACCGGGGCGACTTCGAAGAACGCCTGAAAGCCGTGCTCAACGACATCGAAAAAGCGAATGGGCAAATCATCCTCTTCATCGACGAAATCCACACCATGGTCGGCGCGGGCAAAACCGAAGGCTCAATGGATGCCGGCAACATGCTCAAACCGGCGCTGGCGCGTGGCGAACTGCACTGCATCGGCGCAACCACGCTGGACGAATACCGCCAGTACATGGAAAAAGACGCCGCTCTCGAACGCCGCTTCCAGAAAGTGATGGTCGAAGAACCGAGCGTGGAAGACACCATCGCCATCCTGCGCGGCCTGCAAGAACGCTACGAAGTCCACCACGGCATCGACATCACCGACCCGGCACTCGTCGCCGCCGCCGTCCTCTCCAATCGCTACATCACCAACCGCCAGCTGCCGGACAAAGCCATCGACCTCATCGACGAGGCCGCCGCGCAAATCCGCATGGAACTCGACAGCAAGCCGGAGGCGATGGACCGCATCGACCGCCGCCTCATCCAGCTGAAAATGGAACGCCTGGCGCTTGAAAAAGAACACGACGACGCCTCGAAAAAACGCCTCGCCGATCTCGAAGACGACATCCAGAAACTGGAAAAAGAATACGCCGACCTGAACGAAATCTGGCAGGCGGAAAAAGCGAGTAACCAAGGCAGCGCGGGCATCAAAGAAGAAATCGACCGCCTGCGCATCGAACTCGAAGCTGCGAAACGGCGCGGCGATCTCGCCACCATGAGCGAAATCCAGTACGGCAAAATCCCGGCCCTGGAAAAACAGCTGACCGCCGCGAACGCTGCCGATAGCAGCAGCACCCCGCACCAGCTCATGCGCAGCAAAGTCACCGAAGAAGAAATCGCGCAAATCGTCTCGCGCTGGACGGGCATCCCTGTCGCGAAAATGCTCGAAAGCGAAAAAGAAAAACTGCTGGCGCTGGAAAGCGCACTGGGTGCCCGCGTCGTCGGCCAGGAAACCGCCGTCGAAGCGGTAGCAAACGCGATTCGCCGCAACCGCGCCGGACTGTCCGACCCGAACCGCCCCATCGGTTCCTTCCTTTTCCTCGGCCCGACCGGCGTCGGCAAAACCGAACTGTGCCGCACCCTCGCCGCTTTCCTCTTTGACAGCGACGAAGCCATCGTCCGCCTCGACATGAGCGAATACATGGAAAAACACAGCGTTGCCCGCCTCATCGGCGCACCGCCCGGCTACGTCGGCTACGACCAGGGCGGCTACCTGACCGAAGCCGTGCGCCGCCGCCCGTACAGCGTCGTCCTCTTCGACGAAATCGAAAAAGCGCATCCGGATGTGTTCAACGTGCTGCTGCAAGTGCTGGACGATGGTCGCCTGACCGACGGCCAGGGCCGCACCGTGGATTTCCGCAACACTGTCATTATCATGACTTCGAACCTCGGCTCGCACCTCATCCAGGAAGCGCCGCAGGACGACTACGAAACCATGAAAATCAAAGTGATGGAAGTCGTCGCGGCGCATTTCCGCCCGGAATTCATCAACCGTATCGACGAAACCGTCGTCTTCCATTCACTCGGTAAAGAACACATGGCGGGCATCGCCAAAATCCAGCTGGGACGGCTGGAAAAACGCCTCGCCGAACGCGACCTCAAACTGGACATCAGTCCGGCCGCGCTTGAACAACTGGTGGAAGTTGGTTACGACCCGACCTTCGGCGCACGTCCGCTGAAACGCGCCATCCAGACCCACCTGGAAAACCCGCTGGCACAACGCATCCTCGCCGGCGACTTCCTCCCGGGTAGCACCGTCCATGTGGACTACAAAGACGGCGAAGGCTTCGTCTTCCACGCCTGATGCTGCTTTCGCACACAGAAAAACCCGCCGCAAGGCGGGTTTTTTATAGCGGCAGAGGCAAAAGTAGCGTTTTTAAAATATTCCGTAGTATGATGAAAAAGAAATCTTCACTTACAGGTAATCAGGATGAACACTTATCGCAAAGCCACTTTAATACTGCTATCACTGGCATTTTTAACCAATCCGCTTCACCTGCCTGCACAAACGGCTGCAGCTATCAACGATTGGGAGCTTTATGAAATATCCAGGGCAGGTGCAACGAGCATTTATACAGCCATCAAACATACGCCCAATGGATCTTATATAAGCACTGCCAAATTCACACCTAATGTCGGAAATATTACCAGGTTTATTGGGCGAGCAAGTTTTATTTCTGCGGTAGTCTTGGCCATAAAAGGATTATTCGATATGGTGAATTATGTGATGGATCCGGAAAATAACCGGGTAAAATTTACGAGAAACACGGGATTATGGACGGATCATGACAGAAAAATAGTAGGCGATATTGCGACAGTCGGACGCTATGAATGTGCAAAACCGCATGGACAGGGCGGTGGTGGCGGCCCTATAGTCATGGACTATACCGACACAGGACATGCGTATGTGAAATGTAACAATGGCTATGGGCATATCTGGGTGCACAAAGAAGAGAAAACGCTCACGTTCAACCAAATAGCAGCGCAAATCTTTAAAAACGCGCAAGCGGGACAACCGGAAGCCATCGCCGCCATTGGACAAGTAGCGGATGAGCAGGTAACGCCGCAATGGCTTGCCACTCAATGGGAGCGCAACAAAAGACTGCTGGCTAAAACCAACGGGCAACAAAACATCAGTCCGACAGCGATTGCTTTGAGCCAGGCGCATCGTTCTGGGAGAAAATACGGAGGAAACTGCACACCGAAAGAGTTTAACGAACTGGAAAAAAGAAAAAATGAGGCTTGTCCCAGTAAAGGAAAAAAACCCGAGGAAGAGGAAGTGCAAATCCGTTGCACAAATGCTTTGTCAGATAAAGAAATACACGATCGCGCTAAGCTTGCAGAACAATGCGCCCTTGCTCGCACCACAATTAACAATAAATGCTTTGCCGGTGGGGACGAAAATCATAGAAAAGAAGCAAGTAAATATTGGCAAACCTATACCGACTGCTTCAAAATATTACAAAATAGATGGAATTAGCGATGAAAAATATAGCTCCATTCAATCAAATATCATCTATAGAAAAAGTCATAAAGAAATATTTTCCAAGTAATGAAAAATTATATAGCCTGACAGAAGATGAAGTTGCCATGTGCGGCGCCGCCCATGATGTAGATATCATGTATATGTTTAATGACAGAACCTGGCTTGACGTCTGGAATGATTCTGATGCTTTTTGGATAGACCATATGATAGGTATGTTTTTTTACTCCTTAACGATACCAGCTGAATATTACAGAGAAATAAATAAACTTCCGGAAGTAAGCTATGAAGAAGACAAAAATAATGTCCGATTTTTTTTAACCGGGCTGCTTTACATGTGTACGGTAGCAGGCTTTAATGATAAATCTTCCCCACCGCGAGCCTCTTATTCTATTTTGGATCACTGGGATCCCAAAGAACCTTATGAAACATATGATGGATATATTGATCCAATTAAAGATTTCTTCCCTTCATTGATAGAGAAATACACATCAGAGCAGTTGTTTTTACTCTCTATTCTGTTTATGGAATTACCCAAACATGCTGATATAAGTGAACTGGGTAAGAAATATTGGACATGGATTTATGAAAATACCGATGATGATATCCGGGAGGAAATCATAAAAGAGTTTGAAGAGAGTTTATAAGTATAATGGCTATAAGCAATTAATCTACATTAATGCAACGCCGCAATGACTTGCTGGTCAATGGGAGCGCAACAAAAGACCGCTGGCTAAAACCAACGGGCAGCAAAACATCAGCCCGACAGCGATTGCTTTGAGCCAGGCACATCATTCTGGGAAAAAGTACGGAGGAAACTGTACACCGAAAGAGTTTAACGAACTGGAAACAAGGAAAAAACACTATTGTTCCGAGAGTGGAGAAATGCGTTGCCCAAAAGGCACTTTGTCAGAAGTAGAAATACGCCGTCGTGCTTATATTGCAGAACAATGCGCGCTTGCACGTTCTACAATCAACAATAAATGTTTTGCTGGTGGGGACGAAAACCATAGAAAAGAAGCAAATAAATATTGGGGTGTTTATACTGAATGCGCAAAAAGATTGAAAGCAGGCAGATAATTATGAAAAAAACCGTATCATTCGATCAAACATTACCCATAGAAAGAGTTATAAAGAAATATTTTCCAAGTAATGCAAAATTATATATAGCTAATGGATTTTATTTTCCATACAGATCCTAAATAGCTTGTCGATATCATTTATTCGCAACTTATTACGAACAGATTTAACCTATGCCCATTTATGTTCAATAGGGTTGAGATCAGGACTATAAGGTGGCAGCCATAGTATTCCATGCCCATTCTCTTTCAATAAATTACTGATTTCTTCGCTTT
>NZ_CALIZP010000088.1 GCF_938028825.1 uncultured Cardiobacterium sp.
CCAGCCATTGCCCATAGTCGGCGGGCATCATCAGGGTTTCCTCACGCATCGCCATCCCCACCGTCATCAAACAATCCGCCCTGTTTGCTGCCCGGTTCTTCCGGCGGTTGGTCGGCCTCGGCCAGCGGCAGGTTGGCGACGTTCAGGCTGTAATCGTCATGTCCCCATTCGCAGCGCTCGCGCACCATTTTCGGGATTTTTTTCAGGGTCAGGTTGGGGAAGCGCTCCGCCGCTTCTTGCAGCGTGATACCGCGCCAGGCCGAGCAGCAAATCAGCAGACTGCGCCCCGGCCCCACTTCCTCTGCCAGCGCCTGCAACTGCGCGGTAGAGAGGGTTTGCGTCGTTACATAGAGGTAGTCGTTTTCGCTGGAATGGCCGTGCTGCCACCACAGGGTCGGCGAGGGCTGGTAGGTGAAGCCTTCCAGTTTCGCCATCGCTTCGGCCAGCATTTCCGGGTTGTAGTCGGGGTTGATGATGTCGTTACCCCAGCGGTCATGCACAATCAGGGTCGGTGCGAGGCGGTAATAGCGGAAACCACCACCGCCCTGCCAGTTCACCGCTTTACTGATGCCGCCCTGATCCGTGCCGTCAATGACCTTGCGCAGGCGGGGGATGATGTGGGTGTGGCAGTGCTCGCCCAGTTCGACCATGATCCAGCGCCGCCCCATCTTGTGGGCAACCGCGCCGGTGGTGCCGCTGCCGGCGAAGGAATCGAGGACAAGGTCGCCGGGGTTGGTGGCGAGGTGGATAATGCGTTGCAACAGGCGTTCGGGTTTGGGAGTTGAAAATAAATCTGTGTCAAAAAAAGCCCGCATTTCCTTTTTTGCTTCATCGTTATGACCAACTTCATCATGTGTCCAAATAGTCGTGCTCGGAATTGTATCCGTTACTTCTGAAAGAAATCGTTTATAAGCAGGTCTAGCGTTCCCATCAATACCAAACCAGATCCGATTATCGGCAATTAAGGCATCAAATTTTTCTTTGGTATATCGCCAGCTTGTCCCTGATGGCGGCAACACGGTTCTTCCTGATGGCAATATAATAGGAAATATTGCATAGTCACGCTCTTCATTGCGCAGCACATTATCCGCTTTCCACGCGCCTCTTGGATCGTTATCCCTATTGGTATATCGGCTATTCTGCTTTTCTGTTTTTGGTAACCTTCCTAATTTAAATAGTTCAAGTTGCTTAGCAAAGACTAATATAAAGTCGTGGGATTCAGAGAAATATTTTGAATCCGATTTTGGTGCATATTTCCTTTGCCAGATAACGGTTGAAACAAAATTTCCCCGCCCGAAGATTTCATCACACAACACTTTCAAATAATGCGCTTCGTTATCGTCGATGGTAATCCACAGCGAACCGTCGTCTGCCAGCAGACGTTTGATGATTTCCAGACGGTCACGCATCAGTCCCAACCAGATGGAATGCTCCAATCCGTCGTCGTAATGGGCAAAAGCGCTGCCCGTGTTGTAGGGCGGGTCAATGAACACGCATTTCACCTTGCCGCTAAATTCCTGTTCGAGGGCTTTCAGGGCAAGCAGGTTGTCGCCGTAGATGAGGCGGTTATCAAATTCAGTATTCTCGCGGCGGGTAGCGGCGTGGTAGCTTTTTTCGGCGTCTTCCAGAAGGATGCGCGCTTCCAGCTTGGGGCGTTTGTGCTTGCCTATCCAGGTGAGTTCGAGTTTTTGGTTTTTCATGCGTTTGCCGTTAGTTGAGTTGGTCAATGCGCCAGATGGCGCTTGCCTGTTTTGCCATCCATTGTTGCCATCTGGCGATGTGTGCCGGACTCCATTCGTCGTTGTCTTCCGCCAGTTTGCGGGTCAGGGCAAAGTTGCTGCGGGCGTAAATGGCGCGCTTTTGGACGTAGGGCGCGGTGCCCATTTCGCGGTTTTCGCCGCTTGACAGCAGGGTCATGTTGCCCAGGCGGTACAGCAGGGCGTTGCTTTCGTCGTAGCGGAAGCCGCCCCAGTCGTCCGGTGCATTCTGCGGCAGGATGTGTTCGATGTTGTAGGAGTCGGCGAGGAAGTCGTATTCGTTGCCGGAGAGGTATTTTTCCAGCGCGCAGAGGATGTAACGCACGATGCGTTTGCTGCGGGTATCCGTGGTGCGGATGGTTTTTTCGGCAAAGTCGGCCTTGAAGCGCTGGTCGTCAATGTAGATGTGTTTCAGTGTGTCCCAGAGTTGCGGCAGTTGGTTGATGCTGTCGTTATGGATTTTTTCGGCGGCTTCGTTGTAGACGCGTTCTTGTTCGTTCGGGCTGTAAGCGCCTATGGTGTTGTAGCGGAAGGAGCTGATGGTAACGGTGTGCAGCAGGGTGGTGAAGTCGGCGGGGCTGAATTTGCGGGCAGCGGCGAGCAGCAGCGGGTAAGGCTGGCGGACGCGGAACAGTTTCAGGAGGCGCGCCGCTTCCTGGTCTTTGGGCGTCCATGCCGAGATTTCCGGCGAGGTGAGCGACAGGTAGTTATCCAGGTCTTCTTCCATGCCGCGTATGAGGGCAAAGGCATTTTCCCGCGTTTTGATGTTGCTGCGTATGGCTTTGAACAGTTCGGACTGGCGGGTGAATTTGTAGCGGCTGTTCCAGTGGGCGCGCAGGTATTCCGGGAATTTTTCACCTTGCAGTCGGGTTGTGATGTTTTCCCAGCGCTCTTCGAGGTTGTGCAGTTCGTGTTCGTTTTCGCTGTGTCCGCGATCCAGGATAGAAAAGAGGTAGTTTTTCAGCAGGTCGGTAGAGGAGAGGCGGACGCCGCGCGCGTTCAGGGTTTCGAATACGGTGTAGGCGTTGAGTTCGTCACTGACAGTGATAATGGTGAAGAAGAGGCTGTCGCTGATGCGTTCCATCAGTTGTGCCAGCCGTTTGCCTTCGTCGCCGCTGGCACTTTTCAGATGGTTGGCGATTTGTTTGTCGAACCATGCAAAGGCTTTACGCAAGAGGTGTTCCGAGGCGCGCAGGCCACGCTGCGGCAGGTGGGCAAGCGGGATAAGGTGGTTTTGGTAGTAGCTGTTGTTGTTGCGGTTCAGGGTGAGTTTGGGGCGGGCTATCAGGGTGACGGGATCAAGGTAGCCAATGTAGGTCTGGCGGATTTGTTCCAGGCGGCGGGTGTTATCGGCAGCATCGTTACCCGCTTCTATCTGGCGCTGGATGTTTTTCAGGATAGCCAGCACGATGAGGCTGAGGGTGGTCAGGCGCTGCTGGCCGTCGATGACGTCAAATTGTTTGTCGTCTTCACTTTGCAGGACGAGGTAACCCATGTAATGCGCGCTTTCTCCTTCGTCGCCCAAGACGGCCTGTATGTCTGCCCACAGGTCTTCCCATTGTTCGACATCCCAGCTGTAATCGCGCTGGAAGCGGGGGATGCGGTAGGTCAGGCCATTGCCGATCAGTTTGCGGAAGGTGTTGTTTTCGGTTTTGAAGTTGGTCGCTGCCATGTGTCCTCCTCAGTTGAGTTCCCAGACGATGGTAAAGAGTTCTTCTTCGGTCATTTGTTGTGCCAGTTGTGCTTGTAGTTGTGCAATTTGCCGGTCGCGTTCGGCGTCGATTTCATCTTGTCTGTCAAACAGTTCGCGGCGCTGACGGCGGCGTTTGTTTTCCAGTTCTTGTTTTTTCTTTTGCCAGTGCAGTTTTTCGTCGAGTGTTACAGCACTGGCGGCGGTACGGCGGACTTCTTTGATTTCGCGGTCAGTGTCTTTGATGGCTTGTTCGAGGTTTTGTTTGAGGTCGTCCGCCCAGTCGTCCAGTTTTTGTGCTTCCTGGTCGATGTGCGCGAGGTCTTGTTGTTTGAGGGCAGCGAGTAGTGCCGCGCGGCGGCGGTCAAGGTCGTCGTGCAGGGCGGCGTTCTGCCGGGCGGTGGGCGCAGTGTAGTCGTCGCTGCTGCGGGCGGGGATTTTCAGCAGTTTTTCGGGGTCGTCTTCGATGAGCGGGGTGCCGTCCGTGGTGCAGGCGGCGATGAGCAGGTGTTGTTCGCGCTTGCCGAGGGTGGTGATGTCGAGCAGGCGGGCGATGAGGTAGCCGTTTTGTCCGCGCCAGGGCTCAAGGCTGCTGATTTTGTTGCCGTAGGCGGCGTAGTCGAAGGTAAGGCGCGCGGGTGGGCAGGCGCGCTGTTTGGCCTGTTTGAGTACCCATTGGGCGAGCGGGTGCGTGAGGCGGTAGGTGCGGCTGTTTTTGTCGCCCGCGCTGTATTGCGGCAGGGCGTAGCGGCCAAGCGGGATGCCGCTGTATTCGAGGTCGGCGGGCAGGTGGTGCAGGGTGAAGCCGTGCGCGTGGTATGCGGCATAGGCGCCGAGTTCGCTGGCGGTGAGTTGCATCAGGGTGCGTTCGCAGGTGCTGCGCGCGTCTTGTGCGGCAATGCCGAGTTTTTTCTGTACGCTTTCGTCGAAGTTTTCCAGCACGGCGCGGCGGGTGTTGAGCATGGCCTGGTTGATTTCATCCGCCAGTTCTTGTTGCAGGGCGGCGAAGGCGGCTTTGATGTCGGCAGGCAGGCGGCAGTGGCGGTAGATATCAGCAATGCGGCGTTCGATGTCCACGCCGCTGCCAATGGCGCCCAGGACTTCGTCGCTGGCGCCGAAGACGCCGCTGAAGAGCTGGAATTTCTGGTCGAGCAGTTCGTAAACGCGGGCGTCGGCTTCGTTGCTGCGGTCAACGAAGTTGACGACGACGACATCGTGTTTTTGTCCGTAGCGGTGGCAGCGGCCTATGCGCTGCTCAATGCGCTGCGGATTCCACGGCAGGTCGTAGTTGATGACGAGCGGACAGAATTGCAGGTTGATGCCTTCTGCGCCCGCTTCGGTGGCAATCATGATGGTGCCGTTCTCTTTGAAGTGTTCGACGAGGGCGGCACGGATGTCGGCAGTTTTGGAACCGGTGATTTTGTCGCTGCCTTCGTGGCGTTTGAGCCAGTTTTTGTAGATTTTTTGTGCCTGGGCGTCGCTGTTGCTGCCATTGAAGAGGATGATGCCGTCGCCGTTTTCGCCTGCGTAGGCGGTGTTCGCCAGGGTTTCTTGCAAGTAGTCCTGGGTGCGGCGGGATTCGGTGAAGATGATGGCTTTGCGCGGCGCGCCCAGTTCGTTGAGTTCTTTGAAGGCTTGTTCCAGCGCTTTCAGCAGGGCGCGGCTTTTTTCGTCTTCGCGGATGTTTTCGGCGAGTTCGCAGTAGCGCCTGAGTTCGTCGGCTTCGCTGGAGATGGCCTGGTATTCGGCAGGGGTGAGGCTGATGCTGTCGTCATCGGCGTCTCCCCATTCTTCGGCGGTTTCATCGAGGTTTTCGTAGTCTTCGTTCAATGCAGCAGCAAGGTCGGGTTTGGCAGCTTTGGCAAGTTCGCCTTGCAGGCGCGCCTGCATGGTGCGCAGTGCCCCGGCGATGGCGCGGCTGCTGGATGCCAGCAGTTTCCACAGGACCAGCGAGATGAGTTGCCGCTGTCCGGCAGGCAGTGCCTGGGTGCCGGGGCGGCGCAGGTAATCGGCGACCAGCGCGGCGAGCTCTTTTTCCTGGGCGGACGGGGTGAATTCTTGCACGATGGGGCGGCGCGCGGTGTAGGAGACGTACGGCTGCACCTGGCTGCGCAGGGTGCGTTTGCACAGCGGCAGCAGCCGGCGGCGCAGGTGTGCCAGCGCGGTTTTTTCTGCTTTGCCGCCGTACTGGATGCGGAAGCTGTCGAGGCTGCCAAAGACGCGGTCGTCAATGATGCTGACGAGGCCGTAGAGTTCGAGCAGGCTGTTTTGCAGCGGGGTGGCGGTGAGCAGGATTTTCGCGCCGACGTGTGTCAGCGCATCTTGCAGGGTTTTGGCGATGATGTTGCCTTTTTTATAGACGTTGCGCAGGCGGTGCGCTTCGTCGAATACGACGAGGTCCCAGGGGATACGCTTGATGTCTGCCGCTTCGTTTTTCGCGAACTGGTAGGAACAGATGATGGGGCATTCTTGATCCCACGGGTCTCTGCCGGCTTTGCGCTGGGCGGTGTGGTTTTTGTTTTCGAGGATGATGGCGTCCAGGCCGAATTTTTCTTGTATTTCCTGATGCCACTGTTTGCGCAGGTTGGCAGGGGTGATGATAAGAATGCGGCGTTTGCGCTCCGCCCAGTGTTGCAGGATGACCAGCCCGGCTTCGATGGTTTTGCCCAGCCCTACTTCGTCAGCAAGGATGACGCCGCGCTCAAGCGGGTTTTTGCAGGCAAAGAGGGCGGCTTCGACTTGATGCGGGTTGAGGTCAACTTGCGCGTCCAGCAAGGGTCCTGCCAGGGATTCGATGCTGCCGCGCCGCGCCTGGCGGGTGAGTTGCCAAGCGTGGTAACGCGCCTGCTGCGGGGTTAGCGGGTGTTGGGGCATGGGGCTTCCTGGTTTCGGGTGGTGTGATGCGTTATAGCACTGATTGCGTTGCCGGGGGAAATGCTTGCTTGGGAGTCCTGCTGCGAAGACATGAACATGTTCAAATGGTATCTACGCGGAAACCCGGTACACGCCGCCCGGCGGCATTTTTCTGCCAAGAACGCCAAAAGCAGGCCCGCGTCTGCCCGGCACCTGCGCGCCCCGGCATTTCCGCCGCTTGCCGGTGCTCCCTCCGCCCTGCCGTATGGCTTTCACCGCCCCCCCGCTATATGATGCGCGGCGGTAGGACGTAACGTTCTGTTCATTTGAGTAAAATAACCTGCGGAGGCTTGATGTTTTCTGAGACCACGAAATTAAAGGTGCAGCAGTTTGGCCGCTTCCTTTCCAATATGGTGATGCCGAATATCGGTGCATTTATCGCCTGGGGCTTTATCACCGCCCTGTTTATCGAGTCCGGCTGGTTTCCGGTTGCCGTCCTCGGCGGCTTCGGCGAATACGCAGGCAAGGGCATCGTCGGCCCGATGGTCACTTATCTGCTGCCGCTCTTAATCGGCTACACCGGCGGCAGGCTTGCCGGCGGTGATCGCGGTGCGGTGGTCGGCGCGATCACGACGATGGGCGTCATCGTCGGTTCGGACATCCCGATGTTCCTCGGTGCGATGATCGTCGGCCCGCTCGGCGGCTGGGCGATCAAAACCTTCGACCGCGCTGTGGACGGCAAAATCAAGAGCGGCTTCGAGATGCTGGTCAACAATTTCTCGGCCGGCATCATCGGCATGATTCTCGCCCTGCTCGCCTTCTTCGCCATTGGCCCGGCGGTGAAGGGGCTGTCCGATGCGCTCGCCGTCGGGGTGGACGTGCTTATCAAGCACGGCCTGCTGCCGCTGACTTCGGTTTTTGTCGAACCCGCCAAGGTGCTGTTCCTCAACAACGCCATCAACCACGGCATCTTCTCGCCGCTCGGCGTGCAGCAGGTCGAGCAGTACGGCAAATCCCTCTTCTTCCTGATTGAAGCCAACCCCGGTCCCGGCCTCGGCGTGCTGCTCGCCTACATGCTGTTCGGCAAAGGCTCGGCCCGGCAGACCGCAGGCGGTGCCGCCATCATCCACTTCTTCGGCGGCATCCATGAAATCTACTTCCCCTATGTGCTGATGAACCCGCGCCTGCTGCTGGCGGTGATTGCGGGCGGCATGACCGGCGTCTTCACCCTCACCATCATGCACGCCGGGCTCGTTTCGCCCGCCTCGCCCGGCTCCATCATCGCGGTGCTGGCGATGACACCGAAAGAATCCTACCTCGGCGTCTTGTGTGCCGTCGCCGCCGCCTGTGCCGTGTCCTTCCTCATCGCCGCCTTCTTTGTGCGCCGCATGCCGGCGAGCGGCGACGAAGAACTCTCCGCCGCGCGCGACAAGATGCAGACCCTGAAACTCGGCGCGGGCACCGACGCACACCAGTACGACGACCTGAAAACCGTGTACGTCGCCTGCGACGCCGGCATGGGATCCAGCGCGACCGGCGCCAGCATGTTGCGCAAAAAAGTACAGGACGCGGGGCTTGCCATTGATGTGAAAAACTGCGCCATCAACGACCTGCCCGCCGACGCCCGCCTCGTCATCACCCACCAGGATCTCACCCCGCGCGCCAAAGCCCTGCGCCCCGAGGCCGAGCACCTCTCGCTCACCAACTTCCTCGACCGCGCTTTCTACGACCAGGTCGTCGCCAAACTGAAAGTCGGCCACCACCCGCCCGCCGCCGCCGAAACGCGCGCGAACAAAGGCGGCGCGCCGCGTTACGCCTTCGGCGCCGAACAAATCTTCCTCGGCCGCCGCGCCCTCAGCAAAGAAGAAGCCATCCGCTTCGCCGGGCGCAAACTCGTCGAAGGCGGCTTCGTCACCCCCGACTATGTCGAGGCGATGATTACCCGCGAAAACGACAGCTCGACCTACCTCGGCGAAGGCATCGCCATTCCGCACGGCACCCTCGTCGCCAAAGACGCCGTGCTGAAAACCGGCATCGTCTTCTGCCAATACCCGGAAGGCGTCAGCTTCGGCACGAACGACAGCGACAAAGCCTACCTCGTCATCGGTATCGCCGCGCAGAACAACGAGCACATCGGCGTCATCGCCGCGCTCACCAACGCGCTCGACAGCGAAGACGACATCGAAATGCTCAAAACCACCAGTGACCCGCAAGCGGTGCTGGACATCCTCAGCCGCAACTAGGGAGGCTACATGAAAAAAGCCCTGCACTTCGGCGGCGGCAACATCGGGCGCGGCTTCATCGGCAAAATCCTCGCCGATGCGGGCTATGAAGTCATCTTTGCCGACATCAACACCGCCGTCATCGACCGCCTGAACCGCGACCACACCTACCGCGTCCACGTCGTCGGCGACGGCGTCGACGAATACCAGACGGTCAACCACGTGCGCGGCGTCAACTCCGGCGACGCTGCCGTGATGACCGCCGAAATCGCGGCAGCCGACCTCGTGACCACCGCCGTCGGCCCGACCGTGCTGGAAATCATCGCGCCACAACTCGCGCAAACCCTCGCCGCCCGCTACCGTGCAGGCGGCGCACCGCTCAACATCATCGCCTGCGAAAACATGGTGCGCGGCAGCAGCTACCTCAAAGAAAAAGTCCTCGCCGCCGCAGGTGAGGACGCCGCCCTCATCGACGCCAACACCGGCTTCGTTGATTGCGCCGTGGATCGCATCGTCCCGCCCGTTACTGGCGGCAACGACGACCCGCTTGCCGTCACTGTCGAAGTCTTCAGCGAATGGATCGTGGACAGCACCCAATTCAAAGGCGCGCTGCCCGCCATCACCGGCATGCTGCCGACCGACAAACTCATGGCCTTCATCGAGCGTAAACTCTTCACCCTCAACACCGGCCACGCCGCGCTCGCCTACCTCGGCAAACTGGCGGGCAAACACACCGTCGGCGCAGCCATGCAGGACGAAGCCGTGCGCCGCGCCGCCGAAGGCGTGATGAAAGAAAGCGGCGCCGTGCTCATCCGCCGCTACAACTTCGACCCGGCGACCCACCGCGCCTACATCGAAAAAATCCTCAAACGCTTCGCCAACCCCTACCTGCACGACGACGTGGACCGCGTTGGCCGCCAGCCGCTGCGCAAACTCGGCGCGCAAGAACGCTTCATCAAGCCGCTTAACGGCATGCGCGAATACAGCCTGCCGCATGATGCTACCGTGCGCGCCATCGCTGCCGCCCTGCATTACCACAACCCGGACGACCCGCAGGCGGTGGAAATGCAGTACTACCGCCACGCGCACGGCATCGCCGCAACGCTCGCCAAATACAGCGACTTCACCGATGCCGCCGTGGTGGCAGAAATCGAAGCGGCCTACCAAGCGCTGGCCTGACCGCCTTCCGCTATTAAAAATCCCGCCATCCGGCGGGATTTTTATTGGCAGCTCCCTATCATGCACGACAAAAAACGATGCCCCGGCATGAAGCCGGAAAGATGGCGCGGCTTGCGGGTGGCTGCAGTATCATGCGCGCCTCCCCAGCAACAGCGGATTGCCGCTCAAACCCATGACCAACAAAGAAACCATCTCTCCCGCCCTGCTCGCCGCCATTCTTGCCACCGGCCTGATGACCTTCGCCGGTGTGGTCAGCGAAACCGCCATGAACGTTACCTTCCCCACCTTGATGCGCGAATTTGCCATCAACACCTCGACCGTGCAGTGGCTGACCACCGCCTACCTGCTGGTGCTGGCGCTCATCATCCCGCTCTCGACCTGGCTCAACAAAAACTTCGCCACCAAAGCCCTCTTCACCACCGCCAGCCTCATCTTCATCACCGGCACCCTGCTCGGCGCCTTTGCCCCCAACTTCGCCCTGCTCCTGAGCGGCCGCATCCTGCAAGGCGCGGGCACCGGCATCGCCCTGCCGCTGATGTTCAACATCATCCTGACCCAGGCACCGAAAACCCGCATCGGCCTCATCATGGGCATCGCCTCGCTGATCGTGGCGATGGCGCCGGCGGTCGGGCCGGTACTGGCCGGGGTGGTTATCGACCGCTACGGCTGGCGCACCATCTTCCTCATCCTGCTGCCGGTATTGCTCGTCTCGCTCGCGCTCGGTGTTACCGGCATCAAGCCCATCCGCCCGCTGGCACCGGAAAAAATCAACCTGCCCGACTACCTCCTGCTGGTCATCGCTTTCAGCAGCTTCATCTTCGCCACCGAAAAAGCCGCCGCGCATGGCTGGCTCAGCGGGACAGTCGGCGGATTGCTGGCGCTCGCCGCTATCGCCCTGACCCTCTTCGTCATCCGCTCGCTGCGCGGCAGCGCACCGCTCGTCAACCTGCGCGTCTTCGCCAATCCGGTCTTTGTGCAGGGCATGCTGTTTGTCCTGCTCATCCAGTTCTGCGTGCTGGCGCTGGGCTACCTCATCCCCAATTACGCCCAGCTTGCCAACGGCACCAGCGCCACCCTGTCTGGCCTGCTGCTCCTGCCCGGCTGCCTGCTCGGCGCCTGCATCGCCCCCATCAGCGGCACCGTGTACGACCGCCTCGGCGCGCGTAAACCCATCCTGAGCGGCGCACTCCTCCTGCTCGCCACCCTGATTGCCTTCGCCGTCCTCGGACAAATACTGACCACCGCCCTCTTCATGAGCATCTACACCGCTTACTGCCTCGGCCAGGGTTTCGCCGTCGGCAACACCACCACCCGCAGCCTCGCCGCCCTGCCGCGCGACCGATCGGCCGATGGCAACGCCGTACTCAACACCCTGCAACAACTGGCCGGCGCCGTCGGTACCTCCGTCGCCGCCAGCCTCGTTGCCGCCGCCCAGCGGGCCAACCCGGAACAACTCGCCGCCGCCACCCGCGACGGCAGCCGGCACGCCTTCATCCTGCTGGCTGTGCTGGCGCTGATGGCGCTCATCAGCGTCAGCTTGGCACTTTGCCGACACCGGGAAGCGCCGTAACACGGCGGCGATTTCTTTTCCCCGCTGCCTGATTGACCACTATCCGGCGGCAAACGTAAAATTTTTCCGCGCAAATCGCGTATTCAGGCAGCCCATCAAGGACTTTTTATGAAATTCACCCGAACACTTTTAGCAATATCCATTCTTTCTGCCGCACAATTGACAACTGCGCAGGCAAAAAAACCGGACGCCTTTGTACAGCAGTTATTGGAAAAACAATATCCCCATAATGAAAAAGCGCTGAAGGTTTTTAATGAAACTACAGAAGGTGAAAAGGCCAAGCGATGCTATTTTAAGGAAGATAAGGAGTTATCCAATGAAGGTGATGGAATGTACGGTTATTGCATGGATTTTATTGGGGAGAAGATTGTTGATACGACGCAAGATAAACGACGCTATGTCTTTTTTTCTGGCGATAGCTTGATGACTTGTCGCGGTTGTTCCGGCTTGGATAGTTTATTCATCTTTACTTCCACTGATGGCAAGGACTGGTCTTTGCTCTCCCATAAAGAAACCGATGGCGGCGGTTCTTGGGGTAAAGGCAGTGGTGCGGTTAAGTGGCAGGAAACCGGACCTGGTGTATGGGGCGTAATCACGGAAGGCAGCTTTTCCCAAGGCGGCGCAACGCAAGGCATCACGCAAATATTGCATGATGATGGCAAGGAAATTCGCGAAACCGTAATTCCAACGCTTGCTGAAACTACGGGTATGGCGGATTGTGATGATAAAGAGTATTTGAAAATAGCGGAAAAAAGTCAGGCAGAATGCTATGCAAATGAAACAGCATTAGAAGCTACCGTTAAAGTGCGCAAAGATTTGCCTGCAGTGGGCAATACCTATCCTTTGCAGGTAACGATTGATGGTTATGACGGACTAAAATCAGTAGGCAAAGGGAAAAAAGCCAAGACGCAACCCATCAAGGCATATAAAAATCAAAAATTCCTTTTCCCCTATAATCCGGACAAACATGAATACATGATGCCTGCCGATTATCCCAAATCACTCAGATTCTTGGATGATATGGAAAATACCGGTAATCAGTAAGAAGTCGTAATCTTTACACCCTGTACAGGCGGGATGTTTTCCCGCCTGTTGCGTTATGATGTTTTTGCGGCAGATGTTTGCCGCCTTTGTTTTTTTCATCCGAGAGGTTTCTATGTATTTCCCCCGCCCTTTGCTGGCTTTTTCTGCTTTTGCCGCCACGCAGGCGCTCGCCGCCGATATTGACGCGCTCGCGCAGGAGACGCTGGACAAGCATTTTCCGGAGAATGCCGAGGCATTAAAGGTCTTCAATGATGACGCTAATCACCTTGCTGCCGAGGATAAGCTCAAGGGTTGCCATTTTGCGCCGATGAAGGAAGTTGAGAATGCCGACAGCGATGGCGGGTTGGAAGGCTACTGTCTGCGCCTTGTCAGCGAGAAGGTGGTGGATGTTGCCGCTGGCAAACGTCGCTATCTGCTGTTTGCCGGCGATAATCTGCACACGCCGCACAGCGCACCGGGCATGGTCGCGCTGTTTGCGTTTTCGTCTGCGGACGGCAAGGACTGGCAGCCTGCGGTGCAGTATCAGGGAGAGGGTTTTGGCAAGTACGGCATTGCCCCAACTGATTGGCAATGGCAACTTTTCGGCAAGGATGTGTGGGGCGCGACGACGTTTATCGGTGATGCCGCTTGGGGCGGTTCATGGTCGTCGCAGGTGATTTTGCTGGATGATGGCAAGGCGATACATGACGCGTTCGTGCCATCCGGTTTTAGTAATTTCAGCGAGGAAGACGGCTGCGAGCCGGAAGATTTGTCACAGTGCGCGGATGTGCAGGTGAAATACGCGGTGCGCGAGGATTTGCCTGCGGTTGGCAATGTTTATCCGCTGGAATCATCGCTGGATGGTTTTATCGGCATGGCGAAAGCCAGCAAGGGCAAGAATGCCAAACCGAAACCGATAAAAACATTCAAAGGCGAGAAATTTATTTGGCAATTTGATGCCGATAAGCACACTTATGTCGAGCCGAAAGGTTTTCCCAAAATGTCCGAGGAATAATCTGGCATGAAAGGTTATTCTCTTTTGTTACCCTTGGTATTTGCGATGAATATGGTCCAAGCCCAAACCCCGCCCGATGTCGAAAAGCGTCCGTACACCGTGAAATCGCCGCATGGCGAGCGGCAGGACGAGTATTATTGGCTGCGCGATGATGCGCGCAAGGATGCCAAAATGCTCGCTTATTTGCAGGCGGAAAATGATTATGCCGATGCGGTATTGCAGCCGTTAAAGTCGTTTGAAGATAAATTGTTTGACGAGATTGTCAGCCGCATCAAGCAGGATGACAGTTCCGTGCCGTATCGCGAGCATGGTTTCTGGTATTACACGCGCTTTGAAAACGGCAAGGATTATCCGGTGTATGCGCGTCGCGCGGCAGGCGATGGCGTGGATGCCCTGTCTATCCGCAAGGCGAATGAGGCAGGCGACTTCGCTAACGAAGAAGTCCTGCTCGATGTAAACAAACTCGCCGAAGGGCATGATTATTTCAGCGCCGCACCGGTGGATATTACGCTCGATAACCAGAAGATGGTCTGGGCGGAAGACACGAATGGCCGCCGTCAGTACACGCTGCGCGTTACCGATTTGGCGGGCGGCAAGCTCTTGCCTGACACCATCAGCGGCACAAACGGCAGCGCGCTGTGGGCGGATGACGGCAAGACGCTGTTTTATATCGAGAATGACCCGGAAACGCTACTCAGCAAGCGGGTGAAGAAGCACGTTCTCGGCACGGACAGCAAGGATGATGTGGTGGTCTATGAGGAAGCGGACGACAGTTTCTATCTCAGCCTGGGCCGCACCCGCGACGAGGCCTACCTGCTGATTCAAGCCAGCAGCACCGTTTCCGATGAAATGCGCTATGCCGATGCGAAGAATCCCGGCGAATTTAAGGTATTCGCCCCACGCGAGCGCGACGTGGAATACGGCGCCGACCACTTCGGCGGACGCTGGGTCATCCGCACCAACGCCGACGGCGCGCGCAATTTCAAAGTGATGACCGCCGCCGATAATGCCACCGCGCGCAAGGACTGGCAGGAATGGATCGCACACGATCCCGCCATTTTGGTCGAAGATGTCGAACTTTTCGACGATTTCACCGTCATCGGCGAGCGTTCTGAAGGCTTGGAACGCATCCGCATCCTGAAAAAAGACGGCACGAGCGAGTATGTAAAGGCGGACGAACCCGCCTATTCAATGGGGCTTTCCGCCAATCCCGAAGCGGACACGTCCTGGCTGCGCTACAGCTACACGTCGATGACCACGCCCGCGATTGTCTATGAAATGAACATGGCGACGGGCGAGCGGCGCGAGCTGAAACAGCAGCCGGTGCCGGGTTACGACCGCCACCAGTACACCACCGAGCGGCTGTGGGTGCCGGTGCGCGATGGCACGAAAGTGCCGGTCACGCTGGTGTACCGCAAGGATTTCAAGCGCGACGGCACGGCGGCACTCCTGCAATACGGCTACGGCAGCTATGGCCTCTCGATGGATCCGGGCTTCAGCGCCAGCACCGTCAGCCTGCTTGACCGTGGCGTGGTCTATGCGCTGGCGCACATACGCGGCGGCCAGGAAATGGGGCGTGAATGGTATGAAAACGGCAAATTGCTGCACAAAAAGAACACCTTTACCGACTTCATCGACATCACGCGTTACCTCGTTGAGCACCAATACGCCGCGAAAGACCGCGTTGCGGCGTTGGGCGGCAGCGCTGGCGGCCTGCTGATGGGGGCCATCAGCAACATGGCGCCAGAAGACTACCGCGTCATCCTCTCGCAAGTGCCTTTCGTTGACGTGGTTACCACCATGCTCGACCCAAGCATCCCGCTCACCACCAATGAATACGATGAATGGGGCAACCCGGAAGCGAGCGCCGAAAGTTATGCCTACATGCTTTCGTACTCACCCTACGACAACCTGAAAGCGCAAGCCTATCCGGCGATGTTCGTCGGCACCGGCCTGTGGGACTCGCAGGTGCAATACTGGGAACCGGCGAAATATGTCGCGCGCCTGCGTGACGTGAACACCGGCAGCTACCCCATCCTCTTCCGCACCAATATGGAAGCGGGACACGGCGGTAAATCCGGCCGTTTCCGCCGCTATCGCGAAACGGCAGAAATGTACGCCTTCATGCTGGATCAGCTGGGGGTCACAAAATAAAGAAGCGGGGCAATGCCCCGCTTTTTGTCGTGCACACCGGCACCTCCCGTCGCCCATAGCGGGACGCCGTTCAGCGCAGCCGGCCTTCTTTTTTCAGCCAGGTGGCAAAATCCTGGGTGAAGGCGGCATAACCGGCGGCATTGGGGTGAATCTGGTCGGATTTGAGGGCGTCTTTGCCGAGCACGTTCGACCAGCCGTCCCGGTAATACGGCAGCCGCTCGGCTGCGGCGATGTCGGCATAAAGTGCGTGGTCGCCGGGATAGCCGAGAGCGGCGCCGAGGCTGACGCCGGGTTCGCCGACGAGGATAATGTCCGCGCCCGCCGCACGGCAAGCGGCGATGATGGCCGTGATGTTGGCGCGGGTTTCCTGTTCGGGCAGGCGTTGCAGGAAGTCGTTGCCGCCGATGCTGATGATGACGAGGCGCGGATTGTGTTCCTGCAACAGTTGCGGCAGGCGGGCCAGTGCGCCGCCGCTGGTGTCGCCGCTTTGTCCGGCGTTGATGATGCGCCAGCCGCTGAGTGCGGCGAGGCGGGATGGATAAGCCTCGTCGGGGTTCGCGCCAAAACCGTAGGTGAGTGAGTCGCCGAGGGCGAGCACGGTGCTGTCGCGCGGCAGTTCGGCGTGCTTGCGACGGCCGCAGGCGGCAAGGCTCAGGGCGAGGAAGGCGAGGAGGGTCTGGCGACGGGTGGGCATGGCGGTGTCTCGGTGGGTGATGATAAAGGTAACGATGGAGCGGGGCTGTCGCTGTCTTGAGCGGGGTTTGGGTACGGTCAAGAACCTGTACCACGCGGGGCTATTGGCATCACTGCAAGGCGATAATGGCAGCGGCCGGATAGATGTTAGCTTAGCGGAAAAGGGTGAATCCGTCTTCTCCACCCGCAGGGTAACGTTCCTGAACGCCTTCAATTTACAGAAAAATTTCTCAACCACATGCCGCCGTTTATAGCGCGGCACAATGACCACTTTGCTGCCGCGTTCTCTCAAATCCTCTCCGCCCCTGCATCAAACGTTGTCCGCCGGCAGTGCCCCAGATTCCCTGTCTTTAATCAAAGGCTCGATCCCGGCAAACGTCATGCAGATGCTTTGGGTAAATCCCGCCACGGGCGGGCTTCAGCCCGCTGCCGCCCAGGCAAGATCCACTACACGTAATCACAAAGCTCTCCCATTGGAGAAGGCGCTGGGGAGCGTTTATGCCAATCCCGGAAATCAAGGCGGGAAGGCGGTGCGCCGAAGGCAGTAAGATATACGGCGCGGGTTTCCCATAAAATTGCGTAGCGCTTTTATGCGTGCCCGGCCAGGCGAGCCAACACCTCATCGGTTCTATTGGGAACGACCATGACGCGGCGGGACCGCCGGGCGTAACAACCACACCCTTTATCCATCCACAACCCCATCATCATGACTGACAAACAAACCGACCCCCGCGCCGCGCGCCTTGCTGCCGCCCGCGCCAAAACCGAAGAACGCCGCATCGCCCATGCCAAACTCAAGCAGCACCTGCGCGACACCGCCGTGCCCATCCGCAAACCCGACAACAGCACCCCATGACCCCGTCCACCTCGCCCTACCTGCACACCGCGCCGCCGCTGCGCCGCGTCATGCTGCAAGTCGCCGCCGCGCTCATCCCCGGCATCCTCGTCCTTATCTGGTGGCAGGGCAGCCGCTGGCTGGGACAACTCGCCGTCGCCGTCATCACCGCCTACCTCTGCGAAACCGCCGTACTGCTTCTGCGGCAAAGACCGCTGGCGCCGCTGCGGGATGGCAGCGTCCTCATCACCGCCCTGCTGCTCGCCCTGTCCCTGCCCGTCCTCGCGCCGTGGTGGCTGGTGGCACTCGGCACCGCCTTCGCCGTCCTCCTCGGCAAACACCTCTACGGCGGCCTCGGCCAGAACCCCTTCAACCCCGCCATGGTCGGCTTCGCCATCCTCCTCGTCAGCTTCCCCGCGCTGATGAGCGGCGCGCCCGCCGCCCCCGTCGCCCTCGGCAGCGTGGACGCCACCAGTGCCGCCACCCTGCTTGACCACAGCCGCATGCTGCGTATCGGCGGTGCGCCGCTCAACGCCCTCTACCCGCCCTGGCAACAGCAACTCCTCACCGCCGCCTGGCTCGCGGGCGGCATCTGGCTCACCACCACCCGCGCCGCCGACTACCGCCTGCTCGCCTCCACCCTTATCGGCGCGACCCTCTGCGCCACCGCCTTCTGGCTGCAGGGTACGGACATGCTCAACCCCTACGCCCAGCTGACAAGCGGCGCCATTATCTTCGGCGCCTGCTTCATCGCCACCGACCCCGTCACCGCCGCCACCACCCCGCTGGGCCGCTGGATTTACGGTATTTACGTTGGTGCCGTCGCCATCGCCATCAGAAACCTCGGCAACTTCCCCGACGGCGTCGCCTTCGCCATCCTGCTGGGCAACGGCCTCGTCCCCCTCATTGACCCCCTCACCCAACCCCGCTACCGATGAACGCCCCCACCAACGCCGCCCTGCGCCTCCTCGCCTACGCCACCATCACCATCAGCGCCGTCAGCATCACCTGGCTCACCGCCAAAGAACGCATCGCCGCCCAAGAGACCACCGCCCTGCTCAGCCAGTTCCGCGACATCACACCCGGCCTTGACGCCGACGACAGCTTCCTCGCCAACCGCGAAACCGTCACCATCGCGGGCACGGCGGGCGAACGCTACAACGCAGGCGACGGCAGCACCTACTACCGCACCCACACCGACAAAGGCTACAACGGCAACATCACCCTGCTCATCGGCAT
>NZ_CALIZP010000089.1 GCF_938028825.1 uncultured Cardiobacterium sp.
TACGCCATCGCCTGCTGCGTCAGCCCGATGGTGGTCGGCAAACAAATGCAGTTCTTCGGCGCCCGCGCCAACCTCGCCAAAACCCTGCTGTACGCCATCAACGGCGGTGTTGACGAAAAATCCAAAGAACAAGTTGGTCCGAAAATCGCCCCGCTCACCGATGAAGTGCTTGACTACGACACCGTCATCGCCCGTATGGACAGCTTCATGGACTGGCTCGCCACCCAGTACGTCACCGCGTTGAACTGCATCCACTACATGCACGACAAATACAGCTACGAAGCCGCGCTGATGGCACTGCACGATCGCGACGTTTACCGCACCATGGCTTGCGGTATCGCCGGGCTTTCCGTCGCTGCCGACTCGCTCTCCGCCATCAAATATGCCAAAGTCCGCCCGGTGCGTGACGAAAACGGCATCGCCGTTGATTTTGAAATCGAAGGCGAATACCCGCAATTCGGCAACAACGACGAACGCGTGGACAGCATCGCTTGCGACCTCGTCGAACGCTTCATGAAGAAAGTCGCCAGCCACAAGATGTACCGTGGTGCTACCCCGACCCAGTCCGTGCTTACCATCACTTCCAACGTCGTGTACGGCAAGAAAACCGGTAACACTCCGGATGGCCGCCGCGCCGGTGCACCGTTTGGCCCGGGTGCCAACCCGATGCACGGCCGTGATGTGAACGGTGCCGTCGCTTCCCTGACCTCGGTTGCCAAACTGCCGTTTGCCTACGCCAAAGACGGTATCTCCTATACCTTCTCCATCATCCCCGGCGCGCTCGGCAAAGACGACACCACGCGTCAGGCAAACCTCGCCGGTCTGATGGATGGCTACTTCCACCACGATAACGACATCGAAGGCGGCCAGCACCTGAACGTCAACGTCTTGAACCGCGAAATGCTGATTGAAGCGATGAACGACCCGGAACTCTACCCGCAGTTGACCATCCGCGTCTCCGGCTATGCCGTCCGCTTCAACTCGCTCACCAAAGAGCAGCAAATGGACGTCATCACCCGTACCTTCACCAAAACCATGTAAGGCACACTGGTGGCAAAAGTGCCGGGTTCATCCCGGCACTTTTTATGCCTGACGCCAAACCGTTCAACGCTTATACTAAACCCGCTTCCTGCCGCGCCCCGTGCGCGGCTTCTGTTTCAACCATACCGAACACCATGAGCGACATCCTTTCCAACGACTACCGCGACCGCCGCACCTTCGCCATCATCTCCCACCCCGATGCGGGCAAAACCACCCTCACCGAAAAACTGCTGCTCTTCGGCGGCGCGATAGCGCTGGCCGGCACGGTCAAAGGACGCAAGGCGGCGCGCCATGCCACCTCCGACTGGATGAAAATGGAACAGGAGCGCGGCATCTCCGTTACCAGCTCGGTGATGCAGTTCCCCTATAACGGTCGCGTCATCAATCTGCTTGATACCCCCGGCCACGAAGACTTTTCCGAAGATACCTACCGCACCCTCACAGCCGTGGACTCGGCGCTGATGGTCATTGACTGCGCCAAAGGCGTCGAAGAACGCACCATCAAACTGATGGAGGTCTGCCGCCTGCGCGATACCCCCATCTTCACCTTCATCAACAAACTCGACCGCGAAGGGCGTGAGCCGATGAGCCTGCTCGATGAAGTCGAAGACGTGCTGAAAATCCGCTGCGCGCCCGTCACCTGGCCGATCGGCATGGGGCGCTCTCTGCGCGGCGTCTATCACCTGCTCGAAGACAAAGTCTATTTCTACGAAGCGGGTAAAGGCGCGCTGGTCAACAACGGCGAAGAAGTACAGGGCCTCGACAACCCGCGCCTTGACGAACTCCTGCCTGATACCATCGCTGCCTTCCGTGACGAAATAGAGCTGCTGCGCGAAGCGGGGAATCCCTTTGATCATGACGCCTACCTGCGCGGCGAATTGACGCCGGTGTATTTCGGCTCGGCGATTGGTAACTTCGGCGTGCGCGAAATGCTGAACGGCTTTGCCGAATACGCTCCCGCACCACGCGCGCGGCAGACCACGGTGCGCGCCGTTGCCCCACAGGAAGACAAATTCAGCGGCTTCGTCTTCAAAATCCAGGCGAACATGGACCCGAAACACCGCGACCGCATCGCCTTCATGCGTATCAATTCCGGCACCTTTACCCCCGGCATGAAACTGCGCCAGGTACGCCTCGCCCGCGACATTAAAATCCCCGACGCACTTACCTTCCTCGCCGCCGAACGTGAACATATCGATAATGCCGTCGCCGGCGACATCATCGGCATCCACAACCACGGCACCATTCGCATTGGCGATACCTTCACCGAAGGCGAAGACCTGCAATTCACCGGCATCCCCGACTTCGCGCCGGAACTCTTCCGTCGTGTCCGCCTGAAAGATCCGCTGAAAATGAAAGCGCTCCTGAAAGGGCTGGAACAACTCTGCGAAGAAGGGGCGACCCAGTTTTTCAAGCCGCTGATTGGCAACGACCTCATCCTTGGCGCCGTCGGTGTGCTGCAATTCGATGTTGTCAAAGAACGCCTGAAAACTGAATACAACGTCGAGTGCCAGTTTGAAGGGGTGAACGTTGCCACCGCGCGCTGGGTGGAAGCGCCAGATGACAAAGCGCTGAAAGCCTTTACCGACAAAAACCAGGCAAACCTCGCGCATGACCACTATGGGCAACTGGTATACGTCGCGCCCAGCCGCGTTAACCTGCAACTCACGCAAGAACGCCATCCCGACATCGGCTTCGCCGCTACCCGCGACCACTTGGCGCAATAGCCCGGAGTCACTCATGGCCAGTATCGAAGGCTTCCGCGTACAAAACTTTCGCGCCTTGCGCGACATCACCCTCGGCAAAGTGTCATATGGGCAAAACGCCACAGCATTGACACCCTTCACCGTCGTCATCGGTAAAAATGGCGCAGGCAAAAGCACACTTCTTGATGCTTTCGGCTTCATCGCCGACTGCCTCGCTACCGATGTGGAAACCGCCTGCGACATGAAACAGCGCGGCGGCTTCGAGCGTCTGCGCAGCAAAGATAGTGACGAGCCCATCCGTTTTGCTATTTACTACCGCGAAGCGAGTAACGACCGCCCAATTACCTATGAACTCGCCATTAACTTGGATAAACACGGCCGTCCTTACGTCGAATCGGAGACCCTCAAACAGCGGCGTAAAGGGCAAAAACACGGCCAACCCCTCCCCTTTCTCCGCCTTAACCACGGCAAAGGCACCGCTTGGGCCGGTCAAGATGCTGTCGAAAGCGAAGAAGACAGCAGCAAAATTCCCGTCGAATTGACCGATCCGCGTCAACTCGGCATTGCCACCTTGGGCACCCTGCGCGAACATCCGCGTATCCAGCGTTTTCGTGACTTTCTGAAAAGCTGGTATCTGTCCTACTTCTACCCTGATGCTGCGCGCACCCTGTCCAATGCCGGAGCGCAGCGCCACCTCAATATCCACGGCGACAACATCGGCAACGTCGTGCAATACATGGAGCGCGAACACAAAGAAAGATTCCGCAAAATCCTCCTCCGTATTGCCGAAAGAATCCCCGGCATCACCCATATTGACACCGAAGTTACCGCCGACAAACGCGTACTCCTGCGCTTCAACGACGGCGCCTTCACCGATCCCTTCTTTGCCCAGCAAATGTCCGATGGTACCCTGAAAATTTTTGCCTACCTACTACTTTTGGAAGACCCCGAACCGCCGCCCTTTATCTGTATCGAAGAACCGGAAAATGGTCTTTACCACAAGCTGCTGGAAACCCTGGCCAATGAATTCCGCGCCCATGCCACCGGCAAAAAAAATGCGCCGCAAATCTTCGTGACAACGCACCAACCCTATTTTGTTGACGCACTCTCGCCGGAAGAAGTATGGATACTGGAAAAAGGCAGCGACGGATTCTCCACCATCCGTCGCGCCTCCGACATCGAGCTGGTAGACCGTTTGATGGAAGAAGGCCTACCTCTGGGCGGACTGTGGTACAGCGACTATTTGGATCGGGCTTAACCATGCACATCGAATTCCTGGTTGAAGACGCCTCTGGCAAAAAACTGCTGAGCGCCTTACTGCCCAAATTGCTAGATCCAGCACACACATGGCGCATCCACGCTTACAAAGGCGTCGGCCATATTCCGCCCAACCTTAAAGGAACAACTGACCCAAACAAACGTATTTTGCTCGATAACTTGCCCCGCCTCCTGCAAGGCTATGCCAATACCCCCGGCATTGATGCTGTCGTCGTGCTGGTCGATACCGATGACCGCAACTGCGCGGCCTTCCTTGCCGAACTCAACAAGCTGGCAGCGGCCAGTGCTCCCACACTTACCGTCCTCATCCGCCTGGCCATCGAAGAAATTGAGGCTTGGTATCTAGGTGATAAATATGCCCTGTCGCGCGCTTACCCTGCCGCCAGACAGCACCAGGACAAACTCAAACGCTATCAACCGGACAGCATCTGCGGCCCATGGGAATTACTGGCGAACATCATTTATCCTGGCGGCGCGGCCGCTCTCAAACGCGACAAAATTGTTGGCAGCAAAAATACGAATGGGCAGAAAAATTGCGCCACACATGGAGCCACAAAGAAACCTCTCGCCCAGTTTCCAAAAATTCTGTGAAGGCATACAGCGCCTGACAGTAACCTCCTGATGGCCCGCAACGGCAATCAGCTTTCCCCGACCCACACGGAGACACCATGAACTACCACAACACCCTCAACCGCAAAATCATCCTCTGGACGACCCTGCTTGGCGGCTTCTTCAGCTCGCTGGTCAAATGGGGTTCGGAAGTCAATACACCGCCGCGTATGCCTGGCGAAGTCTCGCCGCCCGGCGCGCATATCGATGCCTGGCTGGGCTGGCTCGGCATTAATCAGCACTCGCTGGATTATGTCTATCAGGGCAACAGTGTTCTCGGTGCAGTCACGCTCTATCACTGGCTGTTCAGCTTTGCCTTTGTGTACGTCATCGGCTCGGTTTATTGGAAACACATGCGGGCGTGGTACGGCGCGCTTTACGGCATCCTCATCACCGTCGTTATGCACGGATTCCTCATTCCGCTGCTGGGTTTTCGCAACCCCGTCTATGCAAACGGCGCGACCGGCTGGCTCTGGAACCTGAACTTCGCTGAAAATTTCAGCGAAATCATGGGGCACATCTACTGGGCGGCATCCATCGAAATCTGCATGATCGCGGTGCTGGCGCACTATGCCCGCCCGATACGCGGCGTGTGGTGGAAAGACTGAACCCCGCCGAAACAATAACCGCCCGCAACGGACGGTTTTTTATGGCCGCTGCAAGCGGAAATGGTGCGGCGTTGGCTCGCCCCGCCGGATAATCGCGGTATCGGCGCACTATGCCCGCCCGATACGCAGCGTGTGGTGGAAAGACTGAACCCCGCCAAAAAACCGCCCGCAACGGGCGGTTTTTTATGGTCGTTGCAAGCGGAAATGAAGCGGCGTTGATCCGCCCCGCCGGGCCCCAAAAAAAATCGCTGTGCGATTTTTATGGGAAGTTCGCGCCGGACTATTTGTACGGTCTTCGGCGTGCCAACCGCAATTTCTATTTGCAGCGACTATATGCCGCCGCCCAGCGGTGCCATGCCGTCAGCCCTGCAACTGCTTCTTCCAGCGGTAGATGAGTTCGTGCGCGGCGCGCGGGGTGAGCTCATCCGGGTTGGTGAGGGCGATTTCGTCCGCGAGTGCCTGCAAGCGCGGGTCGGTAGCGGGAGCAGCGGGGGGATTGTCGGCGGCGGGTGGGGCGAGCGGCAGTAGTTCGTGCTGTTGCATTTGCGGGCTGCCGTGGTCACGCCGGGTTTCGAGTTGGCGCAGTTTGGCGGTTGCGGCGTGGATGGTGTCCAGCGGCACGCCGGCCAGCCGTGCGACTTGCAGGCCGTAGCTTTTGCTCGCCGCCCCTTCTTCGACGTGGTGCAGGAAGACGATGTTGTCGTGATGTTCGACGGCGGCGAGGTGGATGTTTTTGATGTTTTTGTGGGTTTCGGCGAGTTCGGTCAGTTCGAAGTAGTGGGTGGCGAACAGGGTAAGGGCGCGGTTGTCGCGCGCCAGGCGTTCGGCGGCGGCCCAGGCGAGGGAGAGGCCGTCGTAGGTGCCGGTGCCGCGTCCGACTTCGTCCATGATGACGAGGCTGTGCGCGTCGGCGTTGTTGAGGATGTTGGCGGTTTCGGTCATTTCGACCATGAAGGTGCTGCGGCCGCCGGCGAGGTCGTCGCTGGCACCGATGCGGGTGTAGATGCGGTGCAGGCTGCCGATGCGCGCGCTTTTGGCGGGGACGTAGCTGCCGGCGCAGGCGAGGATGGTGATGAGGGCGGCCTGACGCATGTAGGTGCTTTTGCCACCCATGTTCGGGCCGGTGATGATAAGGACTTGGCGGCGCTTGCCGAGTTCGAGGTCGTTGGCGATGAAGGGTTCGCTGTTGTGTTGTTCGACGACGGGGTGGCGGCCTTGTTCGATGGTGAGGATGGGTTCGGGGTCAAGGGTCGGGCGGTGGTAGTGGTGCTTGTCGGCGAGGTGGGCGAAGGCGGCGAGGGTGTCGGTCTCGGCGAGCGCACGGGCGCAGGCGTAGAGGGCGTCGCGTTCGCCGTTAAGCGCGGCGAGCAGGGCGTCGTAGTGCTGTTTTTCCAGGGCGAGCGCCTGGTCACGCGCGTTCAGCACCTGGTCTTCGAGGGTTTTGAGTTCGGCGGTGATGTAGCGTTCGCTGTTTTTCAGGGTTTGGCGGCGTATCCAGTGCGCGGGCGCAGTGTCGCTCTGGCTGCGCGGGATTTCGATGTAGTAGCCGTGGATGTTGTTGTAGCCCATGCGCAGGTTGGGGATGCCGCTTTTGGTTTTTTCGGCGGCTTCGAGTTCGGCGAGGATGTTTTCGCTGTCGCGGGCGAGGTGGTTGAGGCGGTCGAGTTCGGGGTCGTAGCCTTGGGCGATGATGCCGCCGTCTTTGAGGGTGAGCGGTGGCGCTTCAACCAGCGCTTTTTCAAGGTGTGCAGTTGCAGCGGTGAGCGCGCTCAAGGCCGGGATGTAGGCAGCGAGCAGGCTGCTCTCCCCGGCGGGCGCTTGCAGTTGGGCGGCGATATGGGGGCAGCGTTGCAGGGTATCGCGCAGTTGCGCGAGTTCGCGCGGGCGGGCACTGCCGAGGGCGATGCGGGTGGTGATGCGTTCGATGTCGGCGCTGTGGTGCAGCAGGCTGCGCAGTTGTTCGCGCGCGTTGTTGTCGGCGAGCAGGGCGGCGACGGCGTCGTGGCGGGCGCTGATGGCGGCGTGCTCGCGCAGGGGGCGGTTGATCCAGCGTTTGAGGTTGCGGCTGCCCGCCGGGGTCTGGCAGTGGTTGATGCTGCCGGTGAGGCTGCGTTTATAGTCGCCGCCGAGGGTGTAGTCGATTTCGAGGTTGCGGCGGCTGGCGGCGTCGATGGTGAGGCTGTCGTCGCCACTTTCGCGCAGGAGCGGGGCGAGCGGCGGCAGGGTTTGTTTGTGGGTGTCGTAGAGGTATTGCAGGAGGCAGCCGGCGGCGCCGAGGGCGGGATCGTCGTCGCGGATGCCGTAGCCGCTGAGGGTTTTGATTTGGTAGTGCTGCAGGATGAGGTTCAGCGCGCTGTCGTGGTCGTAGTACCAGTCCGGCTGGCGGCGCGGGCGTTTTTGTCCGGCGAGGGCGGCAGGCAGGCGGGCACTGTCCGGGATGAGGATTTCCGCCGGTTGCAGGCGTTCGAGTTCGCTTTTCAGCGCGTTTTCATCAAGCGGCTCGCTGATGCGGTATCTGGCGCTGCTGATGTCCGCCCAGGCGAGATGGTAGTGCTCTTTGCCGGGAGCGATGCTGGCGAGGATGTTATCGCGGTTTTCGTCCAGGAGGGCTTCGTCGGTGAGGGTGCCGGGAGTGATGATGCGGGTCACGGCGCGCTCGACCGGCCCTTTGGCGAGTGCCGGGTCGCCGATTTGTTCGCAGATGACGGCGCTTTGCCCCTGTTTGATGAGCTTGGCGATGTAGGTATCAATGGCATGCACGGGTACGCCCGCCATCGGGATGGGTTTGCCCGCCGACTGCCCGCGCGTGGTGACGCTGATGCCGAGCAGTTCGCCGGCGCGGCGCGCGTCGTCGTAGAAGAGTTCGTAGAAGTCGCCCATGCGGTAGAGGACGAGGGTGTCGGGGTAATCTTTTTTGATGCCGAGGTATTGTTGCATCATCGGCGTGTGGGCGCTGTGCATGGTCTTGGGCTGGAGGTTGGGATGTGGGCGAAGTGTAGCAAGTTATGGGCATGGTGCGGCGGGGCGCGCGGGGAGCCTCCGTCTTGCAGGACAGGCAGGCGCAGAGGACAATGCCCCTGCAAGACAAACGCACCAAGCGACTCACAAGGAGAACCCCATGCAATACCAATCCACCCGTGGCGCCGGACTCGGCGGTTTCAGCGACATCCTCCTGCAAGGGCTCGCGCCCGACGGCGGCCTCGCCATGCCCGCCAGCATCCCGCATATCGACGCCGCCACGCTCGCAAGCTGGCGCGGGCTTGATTATGCCGACCTCGCCTTTGCCGTGATGCGCCCCTTCATCGGCGACATTCCCGAAGACGACCTGCGCGCCATCCTGCGCCGCACCTACACCGCCGCCGCCTTCGGCAGCGCCGACATCACCCCGCTCACCCGCCTCGGCGACAGCACTACCTACCTGCTCGAACTCTCGAACGGCCCCTCGCTCGCCTTCAAAGACATCGCCATGCAATTCCTCGGCAATGTCATGGAATACGTCCTCGCAGCGCGCGACGCGCGGCTCAACATCCTCGGCGCCACCTCCGGCGACACCGGTTCCGCCGCCGAATACGCCATGCGCGGCAAGGCGCGCATCAACGTCTTCATGCTCTCGCCGCACGGGCGCATGAGC
This sequence comes from uncultured Cardiobacterium sp., assembly GCF_938028825.1. Lineage (GTDB taxonomy): Bacteria > Pseudomonadota > Gammaproteobacteria > Cardiobacteriales > Cardiobacteriaceae > Cardiobacterium. The sequence continues at coordinate 8,874 of NZ_CALIZP010000089.1, forward strand.
CGCTTCCAGCAGGCGCAGATGTACAGCCTGCACGACGAAAATATCCACAACATCGCCATTCGCGGCGTCTTCGACGACTGCCAGGACCTCGTCAAGGCGGTCAACAGCGACGCCGCCTTCAAGGCGGCGCACCACATCGGTGCGGTCAACTCCATCAACTGGGCGCGTGTGCTGGCGCAAAGCGTCTATTACTTCAAGGCCTGGCTCGCCCTCGCGCTCCCCGCCGGCAGCGCGGTGGATTTCTGCGTGCCCTCCGGCAACTTCGGCAACATCTACGCCGGTTATCTTGCCAAACAGATGGGTCTGCCCATCGCCCATCTCGTCATCGCCACCAACGAAAACGACGTGCTCTACGAAGCGCTGCAAAGCGGCCACTACCGCGCCCGTCTGGCGGCAGAAGTGGCAAAAACCAGCAGCCCCTCGATGGACATCGGCAAGGCGAGCAACTTCGAGCGCTACCTCTACAACCTGAGCGGCAACGACGCCGCCGCGACCGCCGCGCGCTGGCGTGAACTGGACACGGCAGGCGGCATCGACCTGCAACCGCTCATGGACAGCATCCGCGCTTCGGGCTTTGCCGCCGGGCGCAGCAGCCACGTCGACCGCCTCGCCACCATCCGCGAGACCTACCAGCGCTACAACCGCCTCATCGACCCGCACACCGCCGACGGCGTGTACGTCGCCAAACACTGGCGCGCCGAGAACAAAAGCGAGCGCCCGCTCATCTGCCTCGAAACCGCGCAGCCCGCCAAATTCGAGGCGACCGTGCGCGAGGCAACCGGCCTGCGCGCCCCGCGTCCCGAGCGTTTCGCGGACATCGAAGAAGCGCCGCGCCGCGTCGTCGTCATGGAAAACGATGCGGACACGCTGAAAGACTACATCGCCGCCGCGCTCGCCTGAGTCAACCCGCACACAAAAACGAGGACACCATGCAAAACCTCTTCCGGCCCTACACCTTCAACAACGGCGCAAGCGTCAAAAACCGCCTCGCCGTCGCGCCGATGACCCATTTCTCCTCCGACCCGGACGGCCACCTCAGCGACGAAGAACGCCGCTTCCTGCAAGGCCGCGCCACCGGTTTCGGCCTCTTCATCACCGCCGCCACCCTGGTCGCGCCGGAAGGCAAAGCCTTCATCGGCCAGCCGCATGCCATCAATAACGCCGACATCGCGCCGCTGCGCGAAACCGCCCGCCTCATTCAGGCACAAGGGGCGAAGGCCATCCTGCAAATCCACCACGGCGGCAGTCAGGCCGTGGCCGAACTGCTCGGCGGGCGGGACAAAGTCGCGCCCGGCGATGATGAAGAAAACGGCGCCCGTGCCCTCGCGGCGGCGGAAATCGGACACATCATCGCCGCCTTCGGCCGCGCCACCACCATCGCCATCACGGCGGGCTTCGACGGCGTGGAAATCCACGGCGCGAACGGCTACCTGTTGCAACAGTTCTATTCCGGCCACAGCAACCGCCGCCGCGACATCTGGGGACAGGAACGCCTGCGCTTCCCGCTGGCGGTGGTTGATGCCGTCGCCGCCGCCCGCGCCGCAGCGGGGCGGCCCGACTTCATCATCGGCTACCGCTTCTCGCCGGAAGAAGCGGAAGAAGACGGCCTCACCATGCAAGACACCTTCGTCCTGGTCGATGCCCTCTGCGGCAAACCGCTGCAATACCTGCACGTGTCCCTGCACGACTATTTCAGCCACGCGCGGCGCGGTGCCGACAGCAGCCGGACGCGGGTCGCGCTGCTGCATGAGCGCATCAACGGCCGCCTGCCGCTGATGGCCGTCGGCAGTCTGCTCACGGCAGAGCAGATTGCCCGCGCCGCCGCCGACGGCAACGCCGAATTTATCGCCCTCGGCCGCGCCGTGCTGCTCAACCCCGACATGGCAACCCTGCTGCAAAACGGCGACTACGACCGCATCGAAACCGAACTCGACCCCGCCCGCCGCGAGGCGTACCGCTACCCGCGCCACCTGTGGGAGCTCAATCTGCGCAATTCCGGCTTCCTGCCGCGCATCAAGGGGGCGGCATCATGAAGGAGCGCAACAACACCATCACCTACCTCGAATTTCCCGCCGCCGACCGCGCGCGCCTGCACGCCGCAGAAGCCTTCTATGGCGCGGTCTTCGGCTGGCAATACCGGCACTGGGGCGACGATTACCGCGACACGGACGGCAGCGGCATCGGCAGCGGCCTCTGCGTCAGCGATGCCGCCGCGCCGCTTGCGGTGATTTATTGCGCGGAGCTGGGAAACGCCTACCGTGCCGTCATCGCCGCAGGCGGCGAGATCGTGCAGGACATCTTCAGCTTCCCCGGCGGCCGCCGTTTTCATTTCCGCGATCCGGCGGGCAACATCCTCGCCGTGTGGTCGGACAAGGCGGCGCAATCCGCCGAAGTGGCCTGAACAAAAAAGCTGCCGGAAGGCAGCTTTTTTTTTGCATTCATTGCCATACCCGAAGAGCGGCACAGAAGGCGGCGACAGCCGCCGGATGATGGCCGAAATACAGCGCCGGTTCGATCAGCTCGATTTCATTGATGAGGTAATCGCCGTCTGCCGTGATGAGCCCGTCCACGCGGGCATAGAGCGGTGGCGAGGGCAGGGCGGCCAGCACCGCTTCGGCGCGACTGCGCCAGGCGGGTTCGGGCGTAACCGGCAGGATTTCCACGCCATAGGCACTGTTGGCGCGCCATTCGCCCGCTGCCGGGCGGCGGTGCGCGGCGTGGCTGTATGCGCCGCCGAAGTAGATAAGGCAGACCTCGCCGCCGGGGGCTTCGATGTAAGGCTGAACGAGGATGCCGTCCGGGTAGGCGGCAAGGGTCGGCATGTCGTGATTCAGGCGGCGCACACCGCGCCCGCTTTGCCCGATGAGCGGCTTGATGACGGGATTGTCCCAGCCGGTGGCGGCGATTTGCCTCGCCCAGTCGTAGTCGTCGCCGGGGTAGAGGTCAAGACCGGGGGTAACGGGATGACCGGATGCCGCGAGTTCGCAGAGGTAGCGTTTGTTCAGGTTCCAGCGTTGCAGCGCGGGCGGGTTGACAAGGCGCGCCCCCGCCTGCTCTTGCGCGGCAAGCCAACGACGGTAGGCGGCAGGGTCGTCGCTGTAATCCCAGACGGCCAGCGGCAGGATGGTGGCGGCGGCAGGCGCGATGTCCTGCCAGGGGATGAGCGCGGCATCCAGTGCGGCGGCAAGGATGCGCAAGTCGGCATTACCCTGCGGCCAGGCGGGGCAGGTGGCGATAATGAGCGGCATGGTGTTCTCCGGAAGCGTGCGTAAAAAAACGGGCAGGCGGCGCAGCGCCGCCTGCGGATTTTTATACCAAAATTCCCGCAGGCGGCAAAAAGTTGCCGTCTGCCGGGGCAGTGGTACCGGGGCCGTTGGCATGCGCCATTCATCCATGAAGCCCCAGCGGTCTTTGGAGTTCAGGCGGGCAGTTTGCAGCGGGTGCGGTTGGCAGCCGCCCACTGCGCCAGCAGTGGCTGCCAGTCGGCCGCGTTGATGGCGGCGGCAAGGGCGCGGGCGTGCCGCATGATGGCGTGCTCGTGTGCCTCCGGCTGCCAGTAGTTGGCGGGGGCGGCGAGGCGGGCGCAGTCGTCGCGGACGGCGACAGGGTCGCCGCCGTCCAGCAGGCGGGCGATGTTGCAGGCAAGATCGGCGGCATCGTCGCGCTGTCTGGGGTCGCGTTGCGCGGCGAGGTAGGCGGTTACGCTATCATGCGCGGCCAGCCACGGCAGGACGTGCGTGGTGCAGTAGTCGCAGATGGCGGCGAGGCTCTGCCGGGCATCCGTTGCTGTGGCGGTGCGCCAATCGTGGTGCTGGATGATGTCGCCGAGGCCGGCGGGCTGGTTGCCGGTGTCGAGCAGCGGGTCGCAGAGCAGCCCGAAGCGGTAGGCCAACATGAGATCGCCGCTACCGTAGCGGGAGCGGAGAAGGGTGATGCTGTGCAGGATGTCGCCGTCGGCACGCAGGAAGTGGGCGGGCCGGCAGCGGGTAAAACCCGCCTGTTTCAGGACGGGGGCGAGTTCGCGGCTAATGGCGGGGCGCAGGTAGTCAGGCATGGGGCGGTGGTTTGCAGGTGCGGGTAGAGACGGATGCCTGTCCGGCAGGCAAGGATGGGAATGACCGGCGGGCCGACGCAAGGATTCTGTTTTTGCGCGCGCGGGTGTTCTGCAAAGTATGCCACGGGCGGCAAAGGGGAGAAAGGCAACGCATCTGCCCGTTGCCATGCGCAAAGTGTCAAGAAAATTTCTGCGATGGGCAAGTGGCGGCGGTTTGTGGGGGTATAGTCGTTTCAACTAGAACTGATACGGTGTTGGCGCGCCTTGCCGTACTGGTTGTACTGTTTGCGGCGCGCCGCCTTGTCTCAGTCCTATTTGAAACGACTATATTTGGCAATGAACATGCAAAAAAGCCCTTCCCGATAGCGGGAAGGGCCCGTCATGCCGCCGCCCCTCCGGGCGGGAAGGGTTTGCGGAGGCGGCGTCAGTGTCCGCCGCTGTCGCCGACTGCCTGTTGCAGGTAGTTCGCCTCGCCGAGGTCGGCGATGAGGTCCTGCTGTGTTTCCAGCCAGTCGATGTATTCCTCAACGTCATCAAGCAATGTTTCCACCAGGGTGCGCGAGACAAAATCGCGCGCGCCGCCGAGCAGTTTCACCGCATCACGCAGGTCGCCGTGCTGGGCATACGCCGCTTGCAGGTCGCAGGCGATCGCTTCCGCCACGCTTTCGCCGATGAAGAGTTTGCCGAGGTCTTGCAGGTTCGGCAGCCCTTCGAGCAGGAAGATGCGCGCGATGAGCTTGTCGGCGTTTTTCATGGCGCGGATGGACTGTTTGTACATGGTGTGCCCGACGCTGTCGTAGCCCCAGTTGTTCAGCATCCGCGCATGCAGGAAGTACTGGTTGATGACCGTCAGCTCGTGCCTGAGCAGTTTGTTCAGGCAGGCGAGCACTTCGGGTGCTATCTGCATACCGCCTCCTTACAGCTGGCTTTGCAGGTAGTTCTGCAAGCCCATTTGCTCAATCTGACGCAGTTGCTGTTCCAGCCAGTGCGCGTGGTCTTCTTCGGTGTCTTTCAGCTGGGCAATCAGCATGTTGCGGGTAACGTAGTCGTGGTGCTGTTCGCAGAGGGCGATGCCGGTTTTCAGGTTGTCGCGTACCGAGTATTCGGCTTGCAGGTCGTTTTCCATCATGGATTTGACGTCGCGCCCGATGTTGAGCGGCGCAGGCACCATGTTCGGCGTGCCTTCGAGCATCAGCACGCGCTTGATCATCTGCGTGGCGTGTTCGGTTTCGTGCTCCATTTCGTGATGGTTGGCGGCAAACAGCTTGGTGTAGCCCCATTCGTCGTACATGCGGGCGTGAATGAAATACTGGTCGCGCGCGCCGAGTTCGCCGGCGATGAGCTTGTTGAGGTAAGCGATGACTTCTGGTTGTCCTTGCATGGATGTTCTCCGGTTGAATTAAAGGGGCGGCGAGTATCGCGGGCGGGGCAAGAGGCGTCAAAAAAAATTTTCCGGCGGTGCGGGTATTTTTTGCAGAAAAATTGCAATACGCTGAAAACAAAGTGATATTTAACGCTGAAAAGAAGTTTTCCCATTTAAATTACTAATCATGATACGGGCAAACAAATAAAAATACTTATCGACGGGCAGCTTATAACCGCCGTGCATAACGCGAGAACCAAACCGTCTTTCCCAAAACGGGGGCAACTGATTACAGTAGCCGCCTTTTAAATCAAGGACACATCATGAGCGACAATGCCTCCCTGCTCCGCTTCATCACCGCCGGCAGTGTTGATGACGGCAAATCCACCCTCATCGGCCGCCTGCTCTACGACAGCAAGACCCTGCTCGGCGACCAGCTCGCTAAACTCGACCGCGCCGCGCAGCATGGCGCTCTGCCCGATTTCGCCAGCCTTACCGACGGCCTCGCCGCCGAACGCGAACAGGGCATCACCATTGACGTCGCTTACCGCTACTTCGCGACAGCCAAACGCAAATTCATCATCGCTGACACCCCCGGCCACGAGCAGTACACGCGCAACATGGTGACGGGCGCCTCCACCGCCGACGCCGCCATCGTCCTCATCGACGCCACCCGTGTCGCCTTCGACGGCGACAGCGCCACCCTCCTGCCGCAGACCCGCCGCCACAGCGCCATCCTCAACCTGCTCGGCACGCCGCAGATTATTGTCGCCGTCAACAAGCTCGACCTGCTCGATTACGACGCAGACAAATACCGCTGCATCACCCGCGCCTACGTCCGCCTCGCCGAACTGCTCGGCATCACCGCCCGCATCCACTATCTGCCCATCAGCGCCCTGCACGGCGACAACATCGTCCACGCCAGCGAAAAAACCCCGTGGTATCAGGGGCTGCCACTCCTGCCGCTGCTCGAAACCCTGCCTGCGCAACACGCCGCCACCAACCTGCCCGCGCATTTCCCCGTGCAGCGCGTCGCCCGGCAGGACGGCAGCAGCAGCGACGACTTTCGCGGCTATCAGGGGCGGCTGGAAGCGGGCGAACTGCGCCGGGGCGATGCGGTGAAAATCCTGCCGGGCGGGCAGGAAGCGCATATCAGCGCCATCTACACCCCGCAGGGCGAGCGTGAACGGGTGCAGGCGGGCGAAGTCGCCACCCTCACCCTCGACCGCGATCTCGACATCTCGCGCGGCGATGCCGTTGTCGGCAGCCACAACCCCACCACGCCGCGCAAAAACATCGAAGCGGCGGTGTGCTGGTTCGACGAACAGCCGCTGAACCAGGGACGCCGCTACCTGCTCAAACACACGACGCAGACCACCGCCGCGAGAATCAGGGGCATCCGCTACATCTGGGACGTGCAGACGCTGTCCAAAGTCGCGAGCGCCGATACCCTGCACATCAACGACATCGGCTACCTGACCCTTACCGTGCAACAACCGCTCAATGCCACCGGCTACGCGGTCAACCCCGCCACCGGCGCCTTCATCCTCATCGATGAAGCGACCAACCATACCGTCGCCGCCGGCATGATCAGCGATGCGGACGTGACGGCAGCGGTGGCGATTTGAGCAGGCGCCGCTTGCCTCCTCATGGCGGGCAGCGGCAAAGCGCCCGGTAACGGGTCTATTTTTGTTTATAGCCGCTTCAAACGGATACGGTGTTGGCGGGTCTGGCCGGGCACCCGTAAAAACCGCTATCGGCCCGCCGCCTTGCCTCATTCCCGTTTGCAACGACTATCTCCCTGTTCTTGGTGACAAACGGCGCAGTCTTGCGCTGTTCACCGCCACATCCGCCCGTTTCATGGCGGATTGCACCGCCATGTCGGTGCCGACCATCATGCTTCCCCCAGCCGGCAGCCCTCCTGCTTGACAAGCTCCGGGGCTTTCTTGAAACTGCCCGCCCTTTCCCCTGAACCCTACGGAGTTGTCATGAAAAAATCCCTGTTAGTCCTCGCTTTGGCCGCAGCCTCTGCCGCCCACGCCGCCGATGACACCATCACCATCGCGCTTGCCGGCCCCGAAACCGGCCCGGTCACGCAATACGGCACGATTCAGAAGATCGGTGCGGAAGCCGCGATTGATTTCATCAACGCCAACGGCGGCATGAACGGCAAGAAGATTGTCGCCAAATCCTACGACGATGCCTGCGAACCGAAACAGGCGGTCACGGTTGCCAACAAAATCGTCGCCGACGGGGTGAAATTCGTCATCGGCCACTTGTGTTCGGCCTCCACCATGCCTGCCGCCGAGATTTACAACGAGGAAGGCATCGTGATGATTACCGCCGCTTCCACCTCGCCGGAAATGTCGCAGAAGGGTTACACCACCATCCTGCGCACGATTGGTACGGACTTGCAGAGCGCGCCGGTCAGCGCCGCTTATATCGCCGATGTCATCAAGCCGAAAGCTATCGCCCTCTTGCATGACAAGCAGGCTTACGGACAGGGGCTGGTGGATGCAGTCGCCGCCGACCTGAAAAAGCGCGGCATCACCCCGGTCATCATTGAAGGTGTGAACAAGGGGCAGAGCGATTTTTCCGCACTGATTACCAAGCTGAAGAACGCCAATGTCGATTTCGTCTATTGGGGCGGTTTCCACCCGGAAGCGGGCGCGATTCTGCGTCAGGGGGCGGATCAGGGCTTCAAGCCAGTCTTCATGGGCGCGGATGGCGTTGATAACGCCGATTTGTTCGCTATCGCCGGTGATGCCGCAGAAGGGGTGCTGGCGACCGTGCCGATGGATTTTTCCGCCGACCCGAAAAATGCCGCGATTGTTGAAGCCATCAAGGCGAAAAAACAAGACCCGAACGGCCCGTTCGTCATGCCCGCCTATTCCGCCGTGCAGGTGCTGGCTGAAGCGGCAAACCGCAGCAAGAGCGACGACCCCGACACGGTCGCCAAGGAATTGCGCAAGGGTGAATATGAAACGGCCATCGGCAAGATTGCCTTTGAAGAAAACGGCGATTTGAAGGACTTCCATTCCGTCGTCTATGAATTGCACGCCGACGGGCGCAAAATCCTGAAAAGCCAGTAATCCATCCATGTGCGGTGCGCTTTGTCATGGCGCACCGCTTTTTTTCGCGTGTCCCTATGTACAACTTTTTGCAGCAGATTATTAACGGCCTGTCGCTCGGCAGCATCTACGCGCTGATTGCCATCGGTTACACCATGGTGTACGGCATCATCGGCCTGATCAACTTCGCCCACGGCGAGATTTACATGATTGGCGCCTACATCGGCGTGGTCTCCATCGTCGGCCTGCCGGCCTTCGGCCTGCCGCTGACCCTGGTCATCATCCTCGCCCTGCTGATTGCGGTGGTGCTTACCGGCGGTTACGGCTTTGCGGTGGAAAAAATCGCCTACAAGCCGCTGCGCAACAGCCCGCGCCTGGTGCCGCTCATCTCCGCCATCGGCATGTCCATCTTCCTGCAAAACTTCGTCGCCCTGGGGCAAAGCAACAAGGACATCGCCCTGCAACCCGTCCTCACCGCACGCTGGACGCTGCTCGCCTCTGCCGACGGTAAAAGCATCAGCCTCTCCGCCTTGCAGGTGATCATCTTCGCGACCACGCTCGCCACCATGCTCGGCCTCAACTACTTCATCAAGCGCTCGAAAATGGGCAAAGCCTGCCGCGCCTGCGCCTCCGACATCGGCATGGCGAAACTGCTCGGCATTGATGCCGACAAAATCATCGCGCTGACCTTCGTCATCGGCGCAGCACTGGCGGCGATTGCCGGCGTGCTGGTCGCCCTCTACTACGGCACCATCAACCCCTACATGGGCTTCGTCTATGGCATGAAAGCCTTCACCGCCGCCGTTTTGGGCGGCATCGGCTCCATCCCCGGCGCGATGCTCGGCGGCTTCATCCTCGGCCTCTCGGAAAGCCTCGCCTCCGCTTATCTCACCAGCGAATACAAAGACCTGGTCGCCTTTTCCCTGCTGATCGTCGTCCTGCTCATCCGCCCGTCCGGCATCCTCGGCAAACCCGAAGTGGAGAAAGTCTGATGCGCTACCTGCTCTACGCCGCCATTGCCGCCGCGCTTACCTTCCTCATCACCCTGCCCATCCTCGGCGTGCACCTGCACCAGAGCGCGCAGGGTCTCAGCCTTTCCGGACAGTGGCAACACAGTGCCTGCGCCGCCGCCATCGTCTTCATCCTGCAACTGCTGCTGCCGCTCGCCATCCGCGCGAAACACCGCCTGCGCGGCAGCGCCCCGCGTCCCGACGCCTTCCGTCCGGCGGCTTTTATCGAAAACCATCGCGGCTGGGTGCTGGCACTCCTGATTGTCGCCGCCTTCCTCGTCCCCGTTTTCGGCTCGCGCGGCGCGGTCAACATCATGACCATTGCGCTCATCTACGTCATGCTCGGCCTCAGCCTGAACATCGTCGTCGGCTATGCCGGGCTGCTTGACCTCGGCCACGTCGCCTTCTACGCCATCGGTGCCTACACCTACGCCATCCTCGCCCAGCACGGCCTCGGCTTCTGGACCGTGCTGCCGCTCGCCGCCCTCATCGCCGGCCTCGCCGGCCTCATCCTCGGCTTCCCCGTGCTGCGCCTGCGCGGTGACTACCTCGCCATCGTTACCCTCGGCTTCGGCGAAATCGTGCGCATCCTGCTCAACAACCTCGACAGCCTCACCAACGGCCCGCAAGGCATCAACAACATCCCCAAGCCCGGCCTCTTCCACATCGCCTTTGCGCGCAAAGCCCCGGAAGGCATGACCAGCTTCCAGGATTTCTTCGGCATCCCCTTTACCCCCGAAATACGCGGCATCTACCTCTACTTCATCATCCTCGGCCTCTGCCTCTCCACCCTGTGGATTATCAACCGCCTGCTGCGCATGCCCATCGGCCGTGCCTGGGAAGCCCTGCGTGAAGACGAAATCGCCTGCCGCTCGCTCGGCATCAACACCACCGCCATCAAACTCTCGGCCTTTGCCATCGGTGCCGCCTTCGCCGGTCTCGCCGGCGCGTTCTACGCCGCCTTCCAGGGCACCGTCAGCCCCGAATCCTTCACCTTCTGGGAATCCGCCATCATGCTGGCCATCGTTGTCCTCGGCGGCATGGGCTCGCAGACCGGCGTCATCCTCGCCGCCGTCGCCCTCACCGTCATCCCCGAAATCGCGCGCGAATTCGCCCAATACCGCATGCTCATCTTCGGCCTCGTCATGGTGCTGATGATGATCTGGCGGCCACAGGGGCTCATCCCCGCGCAACGCCCGAAAATGGAGCTGCCCGAATGAGCCTGCTCACCGTCGAAAACCTGCGCATGCAGTTCGGCGGCCTCGTCGCCGTCGATAACGTCCGCTTCACCCTCGGCGAAAAAGAAATCGCCGCCATCATCGGCCCGAACGGTGCGGGCAAAACCACCGTCTTCAACTGCATCAGCGGCTTCTACCGCCCGACCGCCGGCCGCGTCACCCTCGCCGGCGAAGACATCACCGGTCTTCCCGGCTACCGCATCGCGCAAAAAGGGCTGACCCGCACCTTCCAGAACATCCGCCTCTTCCGCGACATGACCGTGCTGGAAAACCTCCTCATCGCGCGGCACAACCGCCTCAATACCGGCTACCTCAGCGGCATCCTGCACAGCCGCGCCTACCGCGCCAGCGAGCGCGCCGCCAAAGAACGCGCCGCCAGCTGGCTCGACACCTTCGAACTGCGCCCCTTTGCCAACCACGAAGCGGGCAGCCTCGCCTACGGCCAGCAGCGCCGCCTCGAAATCGCGCGCTGCATGATGACCGAACCGCGCGTCCTCATCCTCGACGAACCCGCCGCCGGGCTGAACCCGCAAGAAACCGCCGCCCTCGTTACCCTCATCGAAACCCTGCGCGACCGCCACGGCATCAGCGTGCTGCTCATCGAGCACGACATGAGCCTCATCATGCGCGTCTCCGAACACATCATGGTGATGGAATACGGCCGCCCCATCGCCTACGGCACGCCGGACGACATCCGCAACAACCCCGAAGTCGTGCGCGCCTACCTCGGAGAATCCTGATGCTCACCCTCACCGACCTGCACACCCACTACGGGCAAATCGAAGCGCTAAAAGGCGTCTCGCTCGGCATCGAACAAGGCGAAATCGTCACCCTCATCGGCGCGAACGGCGCGGGCAAATCCACCCTGCTCAACACCATCTGCGGCAGCCCGCGCGCCAGCAGCGGCAACATCACCTACCTCGGCGCGGACATCACCCGCACCCCCACCCACAAAATCAGCAGGAGCGGCATCGCCCTCGTCCCCGAAGGGCGGCGCATCTTCCCGGCGCTCACCATCGAAGAAAACCTCGAACTCGGCGGCTTCCACCACAGCAAAGACGACAACCGGAAAAACCTCGCCCACATCTACGAACTCTTCCCGCGCCTCAAAGAACGCAGCCGCCAGCGCGCGGGCACCCTTTCCGGCGGCGAACAGCAAATGCTCGCCATCGGGCGCGGCCTGATGATGCAGCCGAAACTGCTGCTGCTGGACGAACCCTCGCTAGGCCTCGCCCCGATCATCATTGCCCAGATCTTCGACATCATCAAAGACATCCGCGCCCGGGGCATCACCATCTTCCTCGTCGAACAAAACGCGCACAAAGCGCTGCAAATCGCCGACCGCGGCTACATCCTCGAGCTCGGCCGCATCACCCACAGCGACACCGGCGCCAACCTGCTCAGCAGCGACGCCATCCGCAAAGCCTACCTCGGCGGCTGACGGCCGCCGCCTGTTTGCAACGGCTATTGAAAAACCCCGCCGCAGCGGGGTTTTCTTTCATGCGGCGGTGCCTTCCTGCCGCCGGAAGCGGGCGGGCGTTATCCCGAACTGCGCCTTGAAGGCATTGTTGAAGGCCGCTTCCGACTGGTAGCCCGTTTCTTCAGCGATGCGGGCGACCGCCAGATTGCTGTCGCGCAGCAATTTGGCCGCTGCCGACATTTTCAGCATCCTGATGAAGGTTTGCACGCCGCAGCCCGCCGCCGCCTGAAACTTGCGCGCAAAGGTCGCGCGCGACATGCAGGCGGCTTCCGCCAGCCCTGCCGTGGTGTACGGGGTGAACGGTGCGGCGAGGATGTGCGCCAGCGCCCGCGCCAGTCCCGTATCGGCAAACAGCGCGGTCAGGCGGTGCTGCTGCGGCAGGCTGCCGGTATGCCGCAACGCCAGAAGCAGCAACACTTCGCTCAATGCGCGGACGATGCCGATGCTGCCTTCATGCCGCGCCCGCGCCTCCTCGTGAATCAGCGCGCACAGCGCCTGCAACTGCGGCACATCGCCAAGCGGGACAATCAGCGGTTCGGGCAAGATCCGCCACAGACCCGCCGCCGCGCGGTTGCGGGCCGTGTACGCGCCGCACAGCATCCTGAGCGGTTCGCCGTCGCCGCCGTTGCGCAGATGCCGCAGGCCGTTCTCCCGATCCTCCACGAAGGCACTGCCCTCGGCGCCGATGTTGATGGTGTGTGCGCTGCCGCTCGTCCACAGGCAAAAATCCCCGGCCCGCAGCCGGTAATGTTTCCCCGCATGCGACATCGTGCAGTGGCCGTCAAGCAGCAGATGAAACCACGCCGTGCCGTAGGCGTCGGCCTCATGGTGCAGGCGGAACGGCGCGTGCAGGTGGCAGTAAAGCTCGATGCTGGTCTCTACATCGAGCAGGGCGACAAAGCGGTCGATACTGTCCATATCAAACTCCGAAAGTGTGAGAGCCGCATTATCGCCGCGCGGGGAAAAGGCGGGCAAGCGGGCCGGGCTTTGTCCGGGCCGTGTTCCTGCCGCTTGCGCCCCGCTTCGGGAGACGTGGCCGGGCAATGCCGCTGCATTTTCCGTTTTGCCGCCGCGCGCAGGCGGTTTTTATGGCGCGTCGGTAAGCGGCACGATGTTGAAGTAGGTATAGAGGTAGCCGGCGGCGCGGTTTTCGCGGAAGGTGAGCTCGGCATCTTCGGCGACGTAGCCGGAAGCGAGGACGAGGTTCAGCAGTTCCCGGACGTTCTGTCCTGCTGCCTCGCTGAGGCTGACGGTGATGCTTTCGACTTGCACGCCCGCCGCCGGAACGCGCAGTTTCTGGTAGAGACCGGTGAGGCCGTAGAGCGGGAAGCGGTGTTCTTCAAGGATTTCCGCGCTGTCCGGTAGGCGGATGCCGGTAAAGGGGTCGTTGCTTTGGGTCATGGTGAATATCCTCGGCTGTGTCATTGTTTGGTTGCTGTCCCTGTCCGACTTCTCCCGCAAGCGGCGGCACTTTTTGGGTTGGCACGGTTGCCGGGTTCGTTGAAGAGGGCAGGGCAGCCGTCAAGCGGCGTACATGCCGGGTTTTGCTGCTGCGCGGATGTGTTTAACCCCTTCTCGCTAACGCGGACTCTTCGAGTCCGCAAGCCCTCCGCCGGGTACTCACAACAATGCTCGCGTTTTTGCAGGATGCAGTCAGTGGGGGAGGGGCTTTGGTTACAAGGGAAGGTTGGTTTCAAAGTCCTGGATTGGCGCGGTAGAGGCGCAGTTGGCCGTCCTGCCAGCGGTAGAGGTGCGGGCTGACGGGGTGGGCGGTTTTGCTGCTGACTTCGCTGATGAGCGTTTGCAGTTCTTGCAGGCTGGCGGCGCCGTCGTCTTTGGCGAGCAGCAGTTCACCGCGCGAGGGGACGGCGAAGACGGCGCTGTGCAGCCAGCCGGGCGGCAGGATTTCGTCGATGATGAGCAGCAGCGAGGCGTCGTACACGCCGTCCAGCACGAGGCTGTAAGCCCCGCCTTCGAGGCGGTAGAGTTTGCTGCGGTGTTTGCGTTTGCGCAGGTTTTTGATGGCGCGGGTACGCAGCAGCAGCGGGTTGCCGTAGCCCAACGCTTCGCTTTCTGCCTGCGAGAGGTAGCGCAGCCCGGCCGGGCATTCGTACACGTAGCAGATGAAGAGGTCGGCGAGGTAGGGTTGGGCGGTGATGAGGTCTTTCAGTTCTTTTTCTGGCTGGCGCTCGGCGAGTTGTTTTTGCAGTTCTTGCAGCCAGCCCGCGCTTTTAATTTGCGGCATGATGGCTTCGGGGTCATCTGCCGGGGTCTGGCTGATGGTGTGCTCGCTGATGCGTTGCAGTTCGAAGGCGATGAGTTTTTGCAGTTCTTCCGGGTGTTCCTGGTAGCGCCGGTAGAGGTGTTGCAGCGGCAGGGTCAGCGGCTGGGCGAGGTGGACGTGCAGGTGGGTGTGCTCGGGCTGATGGCGGTTGAGCTGGATGGAGACGCGCGTCTGGAATTGGCGGCTGATGGTTTCGGCGAGGTCGCGCGCGAATTGTTCGGGGGTGAGCAGGGTGCTGTCGGTCATGGTGTGCTTCCTTGTAGCAGGGTCAGGCAGGCGGCGGGCGGGGTTTTCGGTGGTTTGGGCGGGCGCGGCGGTTGCGGTCTGGGGTTCAGGACGGCATCGCTCTGGTCGGCTACCCATTTGCGCAGGTCGGCATTGCAGCCGTCGCCTGCCGGAATGGCGGGCTGGGTGATGCATTCGGGGCTGCCGGGCGGGCAGTTCAGGCGGACGTGGAAATGGGCGTCGTGACCAATCCACGGGCGGATTTTGCGCAGCCAGCGGGTGTCGGACTCGCTGTCGCAGAGGTGCTGTTTGATGACGGGGTTGACGAAGATGCGGTTGGTTTCCGGGAAGGTGGCGGCGGCGTGCAGGGCATCGCGGTAGGCAGTTTGCCACTCACCGGGGGCGAGGGTGCCAGCGGCGGCGTCCACCATCGACGGCGGTTCAATCTCCGGGTCAGGCTGGTGACCGCGTGGCACGGTGTAGAACCAGATGTCCACGTCGAGGCCGTTGCGGTGGCTGCCGTGGCCGAAAGGCATTTCGCCGCCGGCAGGCTGGCTGAGGTCGCCGATGAGGATGGATGACTGGTGCAGGCTGGCGATTTCATGGCCGACGTGGCGCACCAGGCGCAGGGTGATGGGCTGGCTGTAATAGCGGTTGCGCCAGCGGCGGATGCTGATGAAGCCTTCGCCTTGTGCTTCCAGGGTCTGCGCGCCGAGCTGGCAGCCGTTTGCGGCGCCGCCGATGGCCTGCGGGGTATGGCCGATGGGGGCGGGGATGCGGCTCCATTCGTTGCTTTTGTCGGGGTCTTTGGCAGCGACGGTTGCGCCGAGCAGGGTAATCAACAGGAAGGTCAGGTATTTCATTTTTCTGCGTTATTGGGTGAATGAAGGGGAAATGATACATGAATGTAATGTGCCGCTTGCGGCGGTGGGGACGATGACCAGCCCGGCGCCGCTTTGCCAGCGGATGGCGGCACGTGCAGCGCAGAGTTCGTTACGCGCACCGTGGGCGCGAAACGGCGTCAGATGGAGGCCTTCTGCTGCCCAGCGCAGGCCGCTGTTGGCAAGGCCGTGGATTGCCGTCAAGGCAAATATGCTGACTTTGTCGCCTGCCTGGCCGTGTATCTCCCAGGCAGCGGGGCCGTGCGCGAAGGCATACGTCGCCGTGCGGCCGTAAAGCAGCGTCGGCAGGGCAAAGCGTGGCAGCACCCACAGGTTGGCAAAAGCATGATCCGCCTCGCCGCCCGCCGCGCCGATGATTTGCACGGTGCGCGCCTGCGGGTGATGTTGCGCGATATGGGCGAGGGCGAGTTCGGCATCCGTTTCGTCCTTATTGACGGGAAAAGCGAGACGCGGCACGGCGGCGTATCGCGCGGCGAGAGCGGCATCGCTGCTGTCAAAATCGCCCAGCCACAGCGACGGCACGACGCCAAGCACGGCGGCATGACGCATCCCGCCATCAACCGCCACGACCACATCCCCCGCCTGCGGCAGATGCGGCGGCGGGGCAAATTCCCCGGCCAGCAGCAACCAGACATCCATCCCGTCATCCCTCCGAAAAGCCGCTATTTTGCCCGCTTGACGGCCCGACGGGCAGCCAAAAAACAACATCGGAAAAATTGAAGGGATTACACTGTGGCGGTCATACACAACGGGAGACCACCATGCGTCCCGACCTTCGCCAATACCTCGACACCCTCTATCACACCTACCACAGCGCCGATGCCGCCCAAGCCGACCGCCTGCACCGCTGGCGCAGCATCGAGCCGGCAAGCGCCGCATTGCTCGCCGTGCTCGTCGTGGCCAAACAGGCGCAAAACCTGCTCGAAATCGGCACCTCGGGCGGCTACTCCACCCTGTGGCTGGCAGAAGCCGCCGCGCAGACGGGCGGCCGCCTGACCACACTGGAAATCGACCCCGCGCGCCATGCCACCGCCAGTCAACACCTGCACGCCTGCGGACTGGCCGCGACCGCCCTCTGCGTGGACGCCGCCGCCTTCCTGCGCGACACCGAGGAAACTTACGACTTCATCCTGCTTGACGCGGAACGCCCCGCCTACCCCGCCTACTGGCCGGATCTCCGCCGCTGCCTGGCGCGCAGCGGCAGCCTGCTGGTGGTGGACAACGTCATCTCGCACGCCGCGCAAGTGCAGGACTTCACCGCCCTGGTCACCGCCGCCGAAGACTACCGCCACAGCATCGTGCCCATCGGCGCGGGGCTGCTGCTGGTGGTGAAGCAATAACGGAAAATCACCGATTGACCCACATCCCTCAACCCGGAGAAAAACATGAACCCTGAAAAACTGACCCAAGAAGAAATCCTGGCCCAACTGCCGCCAACCGTGCGTGACTACTACCGCGAGCTGGCGCAGCCCTGCATCAGCATCAACGTCAGCGAAGCTGCCGACGAACTGCCGCTGCTGGCCAGCAAATTCGGCGGCGTTCCCTATATCGCCGCCGGGGAAGACTGCCCGCGCGACCGGCATGGCCTGCCCTATATGCTGCTGGCGCAATTCAACTTTGCGGAAATCGCCGCGCAAGCGGGGCAACATCCTGACCTGCCTGAGCAGGGGCTGCTGCAAATCTTTTCTCCGATGGATGCCAACATCGGTTTCCTTGACGCTACCGGCGATTGGGCGCAAGTGCGCTTCCTCCCCGAATTGCCCGGCGATGCCGGCAACCAGACCGCCATCGCTGAAATGCGCGCCTGGCACGCGGAAATCAGCAAATTATCGAATCCGGAGCTTGGCTTATACAGCGACCTTATTGATGAAGCCTGTGAGGCCTTCAAAGCAAAATACGGCATCGCCTATTACCTGCCGTTTTACCGCGAGTTGGCACTGCACTTTTCCACCACCATCAGCTATCCGGAAACAGAAGACATCGAAATCGAGCACTACGACGAACAAGGCGAAGGGCATTACCGCTTCGGCAAAATATACGACGAAGCCGTGGCAGAACTTTGCGATGCCCTGCCGCGCAATCACGAATGCCGCCTGCTCGGTTATGCCACCTACCCCCAATACGATCCCCGTTACGTATCCATCTATAACGGCGAAGAAGATAAAACGATCATTCACACCAACATGCGCCTGCTCTTCCAGCTGACAGAAGCGGGCGTATTCCGCAACAGCGAAGGGAAGTGGTGTGCACTTGTGCCATTCAGCATGGCGGCACAATGCTTCATCGACCGCGAAAGCCTGAAAAAACGCGACTTTTCCAAACTGATGTTCTTCGCCGCCGGAGATTGAAGCGCAGCACCATGACCCTCTACCTGCTCAGCGATCCGCCCGACCCGCCGCCCACCGCCTGCCGCATCCATCACCCCGATGACGCCGCAGGTGGTTACTACCTGCACTGGCGGGATGGCCGCTACCATCTCTGCGACCGCGAGCAGCGCCACCCGCCGTTGACGCTTGATTTCAGCAGTTACCTCAAACGCAGCGGCAGCGAAACCCTGCCGAAAACCCTGCGCGGCATGGCGGGCGCGCAGGTGGCGGACGCTACTGCCGGCTGGGGCAAAGATGCCTGGCTGCTCGCCTCACGCGGTTTCTCCCTCACCCTCTACGAGCAAAACCCCTATCTACACACGCTGCTTGCCGCCGCTCTCGCGGAGGCTCGCGATAACCCTAAAACTGCTGCTATCGCGACCCGTCTGACGCTTGTCCACGCCGACGCCGCAACCGCGCTGCCGCCGCAAGGTTTTGACGCGGTATATCTTGACCCGATGTACCCCGAGCGGCGCAAAAGCGCGAAAGTCAAAAAGCATATGCAGGCGCTGCAACAACTCATCGGGCATGACGGCGACGACGCCGCACTCCTCGCCCGCGCCCGCCTCGCCGCCACCCGCCGCGTCATCGTCAAGCGCCCGCAACATGCGCCGCCGCTGGCGGATGCCGCGCCGGATTACCACATCGACGGCCCCAACACCCGCTACGACATTTATAGCCAATTAAAATAAGAACGTGTTCATAGTCTCCGCAGCAGGACTCCCAAGAAAGCCGAAACTACCATTTGCAAGCCGGTACTCAACTTACGCTCACCGTTTTTCCAAAGCCGCCTGTTCTTTTCCAACCAGGAAAAACTGCGCTCTACTATCCACCGCTTCGGTAATATCTTAGGGGCTGTTGACATTATTGTAGGGCGATGAGTGGCAGTCAGATAAATATTGGCGGAAAAGGATATATCCGTCTTTTCCGCCCGCATGGCGGCCTTCTTGAACCCATTCAATTTACAGAAGAAATTTTCAACCAGATGCCGCCACTTGTACATCTCCCTGTCATACTCACGCGCGGGCTTGCGGTTACTGCGCGGCGGGATAACCACTTTACTGCCGCGTTCTGTCAAATCCTTAACCGGCCAATCCGCATCAAACGCCTTATCCGCCGGGAGTACCCCAAATTCCCTATCCGCCTCACCGCTGATTTCCGCAAAGATTCCGGTAAAGCGCTCTGCTTTGCTCCGGCGGCGGTAGTGCCGGAACACGCTGTTCCATTTGCCAAATTCCCTGGGTAAATCCCGCCACGGGCTGCCGGTGCGCACTATCCACAGAACGGCTTCTATATAGCTGCGCACTTTGACCGGGGAGCTGTCGTCACTGTCGGTATAGGTGCCGTCGTAGGCGGCGAAGCCGGCCGGCGCTGATGAGGGCGGCCAGGTTGAATGCGGTTTTTGCATGGTGTTTACCTCCCGGGTGTGTGGATTTCGGTAAACATTTTTTTTGCGATCAATGGCTTATGCGCGCGGCAAAAGCGCGTGATTATCGGCTTGGCGGCGGGGCAAGGCAGACCGTAGGGATTTCCCCGCGAAGCGGTTATAGTCACCGCTCCTGAATATCCTTACCTGAACGCCCATGCCACGCCTTATTACCGCCCTCCTGCTGCCTGTCCTGCTGTCATACCACGCCCACGCCGCCGTCTATCGCGGCGACGACGCCGGGCGTGCCCTCGTCCTCGACAGCGACAGCCTGACCCACCACTACGAAGACGAGCGCCTGCCGTTCCCGCTTGCGCCAAGCGGCGACTGCCCGGCAGATGCGCGCTGTTACCGCACCGCTGCCGCTACCCTCCTCGAACAACGCGGCGATAACTGGCGCATCAGGGACGGCGCGGCGCTTGCGCCCTACACCCCGCCCGTCCGCGACCCCGCCAACCGCCTCTTTGCCACCGAAATGCCCTATGCGGCGGCGCTGCTGGACGACATTACCTTCACGGCGGAAAAAGCCACCGCCCACAACGACAAAGCCGTTACCCTGCAAGACTGGCGCGAACCCGCGAGCGGCATCACCCATTTCCTCATCCGCGACGGTTACAGCGACGCGGAGCGCGACGCCATCAACCCCTATCTGCGCGCACAGGCGCTCGCTACTCTCTACGCCCGCCGCCAATGCCTGGCCGCACTGCCTGCGGACAAGCGCGCCGCGCTCGACTACCGCGTCAACATCACCCCGACCTACCTCGGCCCGCGCTACATCAGCGCCCACATCCATGAACAGACCAACTGCGGCTACGGCGGCCATTACGGCATCACCTACGACATCAAGCAGGCGCGCGGCCTCGAACTCGAAGACCTGTTCTGGATTGGCGGCGGCGCACCGCATTTCCTCGCCGACGAGAGCCCTGCCGACCAGACCCTGCGCGAAACCCGCGCCGCCTGGCTGCTGGACGCGCTGCAAGCGGCGGCACCACAAACCATGCGCGGCTACCCCTACCGCGCCCAAGACTACCAATATCCCTACTTCTACCTCACCCCGCGCGGCCTCTACATCGGCCCGCTGCTGCCGCCGCGCAGGGCTGTCCACGCCCATCCCGAAGACACCCTCCTGCCTTACGACCTCGTCAGACAGCACCACGGCATCCTCGGTGCCGACGCCATTCCCTGACCCCGCCGGCGGCATACCGCGCCTGTCGCCTTGTCACGCGGCGGCAGGCAAGTAGTAAGATAGCCTCCCTTTCCCACGGACACCCTACCATGCACATCCCCGCTCAAACCTACCCGCTCACCCGCAAACGCCGCAACCGCAAGGACGATTTCAGCCGTCGCCTCACCCGCGAACACACCCTGACCGTTGATGACCTCATCCAGCCCGTTTTCATCTGCGAAGGCGAGCAGAAGCGGGAAGCCATCCCGTCCATGCCCGGCATTGCCCGCTTTTCTATCGACCTCCTCCTGGAAGAATGCCGCGAACTGGTTGCCCTCGGTGTCCCCGCCATCGCGCCGTTCCCCGTCATCGGCCAGGAACACAAAAGCGCCGATGCTGCCGCCGCTTACGACCCTGACGGCCTCATTCCCCGCGCCGTGCGTGCCGTGAAAGCGGCGTTTCCGGAACTCGGCATCATGACGGACGTCGCGCTTGACCCCTACACCATTCACGGACAGGACGGCATCACCGACGCCGACGGCTACATCCTGAACGACATCACCGTCGCCACCCTCATCAAGCAGGCGCTCTGCCACGCGGACGCAGGCGTGGATATCGTCGCCCCGTCCGACATGATGGACGGCCGCATCGGTGCCATCCGCCAAGCGCTCGAACAGCACGGCCACAACAACGTGCGCATCATGGCCTATTCCGCCAAATACGCCAGCGCCTACTACGGCCCCTTCCGCGATGCTGTCGGCTCGGCGGCCAACCTCGGCAAAGCCGACAAACGCACCTACCAGATGGATCCCGCGAACAGCGACGAAGCCCTGCACGAAATCGCCCTCGACATCAGCGAGGGCGCGGATTACGTCATGGTCAAACCCGGCATGCCCTACCTCGACATCGTCCGCCGCGCCAAAGAGCAATTCGCCTTCCCGCTTGCCGTGTACCAGGTGAGCGGCGAATACGCCATGCTGAATGCCGCCTTCGCCAACGGCTGGCTCACGCGCGAAGCCATCATCATGGAAACCCTGCTCGGCTTCAAACGTGCCGGCGCCGACATCATCATCACCTACTTCGCCAAAGAAGCGGCGCAACTACTCAAACACCGCCCATGACGACTTACCGCTGCGCCGTCATCGGCAACCCCATCGCCCATTCCCGCTCGCCGGACATCCACGCCGCCTTCGCGCAGGCGCGCGGCATCGACCTGCGCTACGAGCGCATCCTCGCCGAAGCAGATAACTTCGCCGCCATCGTCGCCCAATTCTTCGCTGACGGCGGACGCGGCCTCAACATCACCCTGCCCTATAAAGAAACCGCCTACCGCCTCTGCGCACAAACCAGCGCCGACGCGCGACTCGCCGAAGCCGTCAACACCCTGTGGCAAGAAAACGGCAAACTCTGCGGCGACAACACCGACGGCCGCGGCCTGCGCCACGCCCTCGAACACGAGCACGCCTACCCGCTCGCCGGCAAACACCTCCTCATCCTCGGCGCGGGCGGGGCGGCGCGCGGCGTCATCGCCCCCCTCTGTGCCGCAGGGCTTGCCTCCCTGCACATCGCCAACCGCACCGCCGGCAAAGCCGCTGCTATCATCGCCGCCCAACAGCCGCACACCACCGTGCCGCTCACGGCGGGCAGCCTCGAAGACCTCGCTACCGCGCCCGCTTACGACCTCATCATCAACGCCACCTCGGCGGCGTTCAACAACACCACCTTCACCCTGCCGGACAACATCGCACACCCGCAGACCCGCGCCTACGACATGACCTACGGCCGCGACACCCCCTTCCTCGACTGGGCGCGCAAACGCCACCTCACCGCCTACGACGGCAGCACCATGCTGCAAGCACAAGCCTGGCTCTCCTTCCAACAATGGTTCCCTATATGAATACCGACCTCATCCAAAACTACCGCGACCCCGAACTCGACCTCGCCCCCTTCGCCGCTACCGGGGTCATCCAGACGAACGACGACGGCAGCCTCACCCTCGCCCCCGGCTTTCCCGCGCAACAAGAAGAACCCCGCTGGCGCGACGCACTGGCCGCACTCGGCATCGACACCGCCCGTATCCGCTTCGACCACCACGTACGCGCCCACGCCAGCGGCATCAAAGCCCACCCGCAAATCAAAAACATCATCGCTGTCGCCTCCGGCAAAGGCGGCGTCGGCAAATCCACCCTCTCCGTCAACCTCGCCATCGCCCTGCACCAAATTGGTGCGCGCACCGGCCTGCTGGATGCCGACATCTACGGCCCCAGCCAGGCGAGAATGCTCGGTGGCGCGACCCGCCCGACCAGTGAAGACGGCAAAACCATGCAGCCCGTCAACCGTCACGGCATCCAGACCCTCTCCATCGGCGACCTCGTGGACGAAGACACCGCCATGATCTGGCGCGGCCCGATGATCAACCAAACCCTGCTGCAACTCTACCGCGAAACCCGCTGGCACGACCTTGACTACCTCATTATTGACCTGCCGCCCGGTACCGGCGACACCCAGCTTACCCTCGCCCAGCAAATCCCGGTCGCCGGCGCCGTCATCATCACCACCCCGCAGGACATCGCCCTACTCGACGCCAAAAAAGCCAAAACCATGTTCGACAAAGTGAACATCCCCATCCTTGGCCTCGTCGAAAACATGAGCGTGTACATCTGCCCGAACTGCGGCCATGAAGCGCACATCTTCGGCAAAGACGGCGGCAAGCTGCTCGCCGTCAGCCACCACATGCCCTACCTCGGCGACGTGCCGCTCGACATCCGCATCCGCGAAGAAACCGATAACGGCAACCCGACCACCGCCGCCGCACCGGAGAGCGACATCGCCCGCCGCTACCGCCGCATCGCCCTGCGCACCATGGCCAACCTCGCCGCAAGAGAAAGCGCCGCGCAGGCATTCCCCAACATCGTCGTCGAAAAATAAACAGGACACCGCCCGCGCCGACGCACATTCACCGCCGCAAACCCGCCGCCTCGACTGCTCAGACCACAGAGCGCGTGAGCAACAAGCCGTCCACCCTGCGCAAGTCCGGCACCCCGCAGTGCGGCCGGATTATTCCATCTCACCAAACACAGTCTGAAGCGGCACGGTGCTAAACAGACCGGTCGCCGCCCCCTATAATCCCCCGCCGCACCAACCACGGAGAACAACCATGAACCACATCGAGAACAAAGTCGTCATCATCACCGGCGCCTCATCGGGCATCGGCGAAGCCACCGCCTACACGCTCGCCGAAGCAGGTGCCAAGCTGGTGCTGGGCGCGCGCCGCGAAGACAAACTCAAAACCATCGCCGCGAACATTCAGAACAAAGGCGGTGCGGCGGTTTACCGCGCAACCGATGTCGTCAATCCCGAAGACAGCAAAGCGCTGGTGCAACTCGCGCTCGACAGCTTCGGCAAAGTGGACGCTATCTTC
Source organism: uncultured Cardiobacterium sp. (assembly GCF_938028825.1). GTDB lineage: Bacteria > Pseudomonadota > Gammaproteobacteria > Cardiobacteriales > Cardiobacteriaceae > Cardiobacterium. Next base: position 32,879 of record NZ_CALIZP010000089.1, read on the forward strand.
CTCAACGCCGGGCTGATGCCGAGCTCGCCTTTTGCCGCGCTGGAAACCGCCAACTGGAACGCGATGGTGGACGTCAACATCAAAGGCGTCCTCAACGGCATCGCAGCCGTGCTGCCGACCTTCATTGCGCAAAAATCCGGGCATGTACTGGCGACCTCGTCGGTGGCGGGGCTGAAAGTCTATCCGGGCGGCGGCGTGTACTGCGGCACCAAATGGGCGGTCAAGGCCATCATGGAAGCGCTGCGCATGGAATCGGCCCAGGCGGGGACGAACATCCGCACCGCAACCCTCTACCCGGCGGCGGTGCAATCCGAACTGGTTGATCACATCACCGACAGCACCACCTCCGGCGGCTACCGCCAACTCTACGATACCTACGAAATTCCCGCCGAACGGGTCGCCGGCGTGGTCGCCTTCGCCTTGAACCAGCCGGAGGACACCAATATCAGCGAGTTCACCATCGGCCCAACCACCCAGCCGTGGTAGAGTCCCGCTGCCCATAAATATAGTCGTTTCAAACAGGAATGAGACAAGGCGGCGAGCCGAAGACAGTACAGG
>NZ_CALIZP010000090.1 GCF_938028825.1 uncultured Cardiobacterium sp.
ACCGCACCCACACCGACAAAGGCTACAACGGCAACATCACCCTGCTCATCGGCATCGCGCCTGATCACAAAACCCTGCTCGGCGTGCGCGTCCTCGAACACAAAGAAACCCCCGGCCTCGGCGACAAAATCGATACCCGCATCAGCCCATGGATACACAGCTTTGCCGGCAAAAGCCTGGACGACACCCGCTTCGCCGTGAAAAAAGACGGCGGTGACATCGACAGCTTCACCGGCGCGACCATCACCCCGCGCGCAATCGCCAACCAGGTGGATACCACCCTGCGCGCCGTGCGGGATGGCACGGTACAAAGCGCCCGCTGACACCGCATCTCACGGGCAAAATCCCATAAAACGGGTGTAAACGGGAAAGGGACAGGGCATAATGTCCGTAAAAATACCCAGAGACAGCCCATGAACCCATCCCACGCCCTGCTCATGCAGGCACGCAGCCGCTTCAGCCAGCGGGAAATCGCCGCCCACGTCGGCAAAGACATCAAAACCGTCCGCCGCTGGGAAAAAGGCGAGACCCCATGCCCGGCCATGCTGGAAGCCGCATTGCGGCAACTTGTCGGCCAGACATCCGGCGGAGAGACAGAAACGTCTGCCTTCCGCTTCATTGACCTGTTTGCGGGCATCGGCGGCATCCGCCTCGGCTTCGAAGCCCACGGCGGCACCTGCGTCTTCACCAGCGAATGGAACGACTTCTCCCGCAAAACCTACCTGGAAAACCACGGCGACCACCACCCCTTCATTGGCGACATCACCACCTTTCCCGCAGCGGACATCCCCGACCACGACGTACTGCTGGCCGGATTTCCCTGCCAGCCGTTCAGCATCGCGGGCGTCAGCAAAAAAAATTCCCTCGGCAGGCCGCACGGCTTCGAATGCACCACGCAGGGCACCCTGTTCTTCGATGTGGCGCGCATCATCGCTGCCAAACGCCCGCGCGCCTTCCTGCTGGAAAACGTGAAAAACCTGCTCTCGCACGATGGCGGCAACACCTTCCGCACCATCCTGCACACCCTGCGCGACGAACTGGGCTACGACGTGCATTACCGCGTCATTGACGGACAGCACTTCATCCCGCAGCACCGCGAGCGCATCATCATCGCGGGCTTCCGCGAACAGAACGGCTTTTCCTGGCACGACCTGCACCTGCCGGATGACAACCCCCGCCTCGCGGACATCCTGCACAAGACCGACGGCACCGAACCCCTGCTGCCGTGGGATGACGACCGCTTCTTCAACCACGAAAAACAGGCCGTGCAGGACAAATACACCCTCACCCCCCGCCTGTGGGACTACCTGCAATCCTACGCAGCCAAACACCGCGCGGCAGGCAACGGCTTCGGCTACGGACTGGTGCGCCCCGACGGCATTGCCCGCACCCTCTCTGCCCGCTACTACAAGGACGGCTCGGAAATCCTCGTCTGGCAGGGGGACAACCGCCGCCCGCGCCGCCTGACCCCGCGCGAATGCGCCCGCCTGATGGGATTCCCGGACACCTTCCGCATACCGGTAAGCGATACGCAGGCGTATAAACAATTCTCCGTCGCCGCTGTCGTACCCATGATAGAGAATGTGGCGCAGTGTATAGTGGCGCAATTACCCAAACCTATTGCAGCTATGAATAACATCATCACCCCATCTGAAAATGCCTTTACATCCAAAGGAAATTGGACACGCGAGCAAACTATCCTTGCTTTCCATTTCTACTGCCAGACACCATTTGGACAATTACATTCGAAAAATAAAAAAATTATAGAACTTGCTCAACTTATTGGCAGGACACCCAGCGCCCTCGTAATGAAATGCGTAAACATTGCCAGTATTGACCCTACCATCAAATCCAGTGGCAGAACGGGATTAAGCAATGCCTCTATGTTAGACAAAGAAATCTGGCAAGAATTTCATGATGACTGGGATGGCTTAGTCGAGCAGGCAGAAGCATTGTTAGTATATTTGCGAAAAAACTACATACAGCATCAAATAGATGAAGAAGAAGTGAATATAGGCTATACAGGGGAAACCCGTATCACGATTGTCAAGCAGCGGGTAAAACAAGCCTTTTTCCGCCGCTCAGTATTAAGTAGCTACGGCGGACGGTGCTGTATAACCGGCGTTTCTGACAGCCGTTTCCTCGTTGCCAGTCATATCGTCGCATGGCGTGATGATGCTTCTATACGCTTAGACCCTGCCAATGGGCTGTGTTTATCGACAATTCATGATAGAGCCTTCGATAATTACCTGTTCTCCCTGACGGATGACTACCGCATAATCCTGTCAAAAGCACTACGCGATACACAAGACAAATTTCTACGCGATATATTCTGGCCGCTGGCTGATACCTCAATAACGCTTCCGGAACGCTTTGTTCCCAACCCTGCCTTCATCGCAAGGCATAGAGAAAAAATAGGTGATATATGACTGAAAAACTTGATAGGGATTGGCTTGCTAACTTTGACAAAGCCTTACTTGAAAACTATAATGTTGATCACGAGGTGCTTGGTATTGATGAAGAATCCATGATATCTTGGAATAAAGATAGGACGCCAAGGAAAACGGCATTATGGTATGGTGAAAAATACGATCTAATAACTTTTGATTATTTTACTCAAAAGGAGAGTAAAGAAAATGCTCGCAAAAAAAATATTGGAAAAATACGGATCTTATAAAGAGATGCCAGACTAATTACGTTTGATGAAAAATTAAAGACTATTCGTACACGACAAAAAAGCCCCTCCCTCACTGGCCGCATTCCGCAAAACATAAGCGTTTTTGCGGGAGCTTGGTGGAGGGGTTTGGGGTGAGGGTTAGGAAAAATCCACAAAGCGACAAAACCCAACAACCACGCCGCTTGACGAAGCATTGACATATGCAGCTTTATTGAGAGGCAAATTCTTATCGTGTACGAAAAAGTACGGAAAACCGACCATGCTCGAAGTCAAATTCTCAACGAAGCAAAAAGAATCAGGAAAAAGCACCTGCTGACCATCGAGCCGGGCATCAGTGAAAAGCAGACCGCACAGATGCAGGCGGCAAACATGCAACTGGTTATCCCGCAAGGACTACACAAAACCTATACCCCTGCACAACAGCAATGGCTGATGACCGTCCGCGAATTCACGGGCATGGTCGGCATCCGGCAGGAACGCGCCCGAGCGGGCAAATAAAACCATCCAAAAAGGAGAAACCATGACTCCGCAAACCATCCTTGACTACTGGTTCAGTCCGGAAAGCCAACCTTGGTGGTTCGCCAAAAGCGACGCCTTCGATGCCGGCATCCGCGCCCGCTTTGCCGGCATCTGGCAACAGGCGGCGGCGGGCGAACTCAGCCACTGGCGCAAAACCACACGCGGCCGCCTCGCCGAAATCATCATCCTCGACCAATTCTCGCGTAACCTGCACCGGAACAGCCCGCTCGCCTTCGCGCAAGACGGCATGGCGCTCATCCTCGCGCAGGAAATCCAGCGGCAAAACGACTTCGCCGCCCTCAGCCCGACCGAACACCAATTCGCCCTGCTGCCGCTAATGCACAGCGAAAGCGTCGCCATCCACGCCGCCGCCGTGGATACCTTCGCCCGCTATACCGAGCCGCACGTCGTCGAATTCGAGCGCAAACACAAGGCCATCATCGACCGCTTCGGCCGCTACCCGCACCGCAATGCCATCCTCGGCCGCACCAGCAGCGCTGAAGAAACCGCCTTCCTGCAACAACCCGGTTCTTTCTTCTGATTCAGAGGAAACACCCTCTACGAGATAGGCAGCGCGCCATATTCCATACCGGCGCAAATATGGAAGAGCGGGAAATACCGCAGAAGAAGTGTGTGATTTGCTGATAGGCAACACAATGTTTGGTGATGTACTAAAAAGTATGCTGACAGAGGCAGTAAACAGAAGCCAAAAAGCAACGGGCAGATGCGTTATATCGTGTCTGTGAAAATACGATCAACACTCTGTTGCCCCCGTTGCCACGGGCAGAGTATAAAGAAAAATGGCACCAAGCGCGGCGGCAAACAAAATTACCTCTGCAAAGATTGCAGTCGCCAATTTATTGGCGACCATAATTTGACCTATATTGGGTGTCGTTCAAACATTATTAAAATTATCCTCAAAATGCTGGTTCGTAATTGTGGCATTCGTGATATTTCCGAAATAACGGGATGCTGCAGGTACAAGGTACAGAAGGTACCGAAAACGTCACAACACCATGTTCTTCCTGAGAAAAATCATTACGACGCTTTAGAAGTAGATGAACTTTGGACCTTCGTGTTGGCAGTAAAAAGAACAAGGTATGGCTTATCTACGCTTATGACCGTAGTGGCGGCGAGATAGTGGCTGCCCGGGGGAACGAGATATTGCCACGGTTAGGGAACTGGAAACGCGTTTAAACGATCTAAAGATGACTTATGGGAATATCGTGATGGATAAGTGGCGGAGTTTTGCTGAAGTATTTGGCAGTGAAAAATCGAATATTGGCAAGAAATATACGGTGGGAATTGGAGGTAATAATTGTTATCTGAGACACCGGATCAGGCGGATTGTGAGGAAAACCTGTTGTTTTTCAGAGAAATTGCTCTACCACTTCAAGGCCTTTAATCCGGTTTTTCACGACATCAACTATGGCTTTGTCCAGTCCGGCATACTTTTCAGGCTACCGCCCAAAAAAATACGTGAGAAAAATTATGCCCCAAATGCAGTACTTTTGAGGAAGCATTATTGTCGTATTTTTATCCTGATTAACTATATCGTCGCTTCAAATGGGAATGAGGCTAGGCAGCAGGGCGGTGCAACGATTCCTTGCCGTCACGCGGCGGCATCGCCGCCGCTACCGCGCGGCATAATGCGCCGGTTGCTGTGTGCGGGGCGGAGTGCGGTTTCCAGTACGCGGCAGGCGCTGTCCATGTCGCCGTCGCAGAGATAGACGTCGAGAGCGGCGAAGCGGTGTTCCGGCCAAGTATGGATACTAAGGTGCGATTCGGCGAGCAGCAACACGCCGGTCACGCCCGCCCCCGCGCCGAAATGGTGGAAATGGGCAGCGAGAATGGTCGCCCCCGCCGCTTGCGCCGCCTCGCGCAGGATGCGTTCAAGGCCTTCGGCGTCGCCAAGCAAGGCGGCATCGCAACCGTAGTAGTCAAGCAGGGCGTGGCTGCCGGTGATGTGGCGCGGGGTGTCTATCACGGTTTGCGGCAGATAGCGGGTGTAGGTGTTTTCGCCTGCGGCGGTGAGACAGAGATAGTGTTGTGCCCGGGTCATGCCAACGTAGAGCAGGCGGGCATTTTGCTGCTGTTGCGCTTCGTTGTTATCCGGCAGGTTATCGATGCTTGCGACGATAACGCGCGGGAATTCGCCGCCTTTGCTGCTGTGGATGGTGCAGACCAGCAAACGCTGCGGATCGGGGCGGTAGTTTTTGCGTTCGGCGCTGCTGACAGGATTTTGCAGGGGGATGCCGGCATTGCCCAGGGTATGGGCCAGAGCCTCGCATTGTTTGTTGGTGTGGCAGAGGACGGCAATATCACCATAGGCCGCGCCTTCGTTATGCCAGGCATGGATTTTGGCGATGATGGCCTTGATTTCTTCACTACGCGAGGCGAAACGCAGAAATTCCGGTTCGTGACCGCTGTGTTCACCGCCCGCTTCAACGGCGACGGTGGGGATGCTCTGCCCATCATCATTATCAACAAGTTCCTCTTCTTCTGGTTCAGAGGTAAAAATATTGATGCCGTCTGTAATATCAATGGGGGTATCGTCCATAAAGCGGTGCTTGAATTCATCGGCATAGCGGCAGATTTCTTCGCTATTACGGTAGTTCATGTGCAAGACGCTGGTACGTCCTTGAGCACGAATATTGACGGATGCTAGTGAGAAGTTGAGACCGTGCCGCTCGGGAAAATAGAGATTCTGCGCATCGTCATAGAGAAAAAGTAGCCGTTGTTCTTTGGCGTCTGCGCCTTCCGGCATTTTGACAAGTGCCCGCAGCCAGTCTTCGGCGAAGTCGTGCCCTTCGTCTATCAATACCGCATGATATTGACCGCCCGGGATACGGCCATCGGCGACGGCGGTGCAGATGGCATTGGCCAGCGCTTCGGGATAGTTATTGCTGAATGGAACGCCGATGCCATAGCTGCTTTTCATTTCCCCGCACCATTCGTGGAAATGGTGGATTTCAAGGTGTGGCACGCCGGCAAGGCGCGCCCTGAGCAGGCTGGCAAGCATGATGTTGTAGCAGATGATGAGGATGGGCTTGTCGGGGTTTTCTGCGGCGAGCTGGCGGGCGCGGTGTTGCAGGATGATGGTTTTGCCTGAACCCGCCACGCCGTGGATGACGCGGTGGCCTTCGCCCAGTTTGCGGGCAAGTTCTTCCTGCCTGGCATCCATGATGTGGATGATGTCGTCGTGATCAGGCTCTACTTCAAAAATTCTTTTTTGCGGCTCTTCGATGATGAATTCGGGGTAGATGTGCGCCCGCACGCGCTCGCTTTGCTCGGCGGTGAGAAGATCCAGCGGGCGGAAGGGCTGCATGGCATGCAGTTTGGCGAGGAAGGCGTCGCGATCCAGTCCGCCCGCTTCAATGTCTTCTTTGTACCAGGTGAGATGCGGCGGGAAGCAGTCTTCCAGTAGTGTGCGTGCGGCTTCGCTGATGCGGCTGCGCTGCCAGTTGCACATTACGGCGCCAAAGGCCCAGGGGAAGAGCAGTTTGCCCTGGTATTTGCCGTCGGCATGACGCAGGCGGCTGTCTTTTTTCATGCGGTCGATAATCGGCAGGCAGCAACCACGCGCCTGTTCCAGCGGGTTGGCGGTTGTGATGCGCTGATCGCCGCTTTTCAGGATGACGTGTTCCTTGTCCATCCCCTTGATATTGCCCATATGCCAGTCCTTGATTTCCAGGCACCACAGACCGTGACCGGGGTGGAAGATGAGGAAATCCGGATAGCGGCGGATACTGCCGCTGGTAGCGACGTTGTACCAGACGAGATAGTCGTCATCGAGGTAGTCATGCAGGAGCTGGGCGAAGCGTTTTTCGCCGACCGTCATTTTGCTTTTTTTCAGGGGAGTGAGGATTTGTGCCACGGGGTGTCCTTGTGTGGATTGGTGGTTGTCAGCAGGCATTATCCCGCTGCCTAGCACCGCTGTTAAAAAGCCCGCGAAGCGGGCTTTTGTCGGTCAGGCGAGCAGTTGCGGGAGAACTTGATCCACCCACGCTTCCAGCCGTTCCTGGGTTTTCTCCGGCTGGCTGTCTTCATCCAGCGCGAGGCCGATGAAGTTGCCGTTTGCCTTCACCGCTTTGGATGTGGTGAATTTGTAGCCGTCGGTCGGCCATTCGCCGATGAAGGTCGCGCCTTGCGCACTCAGTTGTTCACCAATCATCCCCAGTGCGTCCAGGTAGTATTCGGGGTAGCCGATCTGGTCGCCGAGGCCGAACATGGCGATTACCGTACCTTCAAGGTTGGCCGAGGCGATTTTGTCCACCACCTGCTCCCAGTCGTCCTGGTATTCGCCGTAGTTCCAGGTCGGCATGCCGAGGATGATGCGCTTGTAGAGGAACATGTCGTTCGGGTCGTCAAGGTCGATGATGTTGATGGGGACGATTTCCAGACCGTGTTTTTCTTTGATGTAGGCCTCGATGCGATAAGCGACGTCTTCGGTCATGCCGGTGGTGCTGCCGTAGAAGAATCCGATTTCCTGGCTCATGCGTTGTCCTCCTTATTTGCGGCCATGCAGGGCTTCGGCGCAGGCGAGGGTGTTGCGCAGCAGGCAGGCGATGGTCATCGGCCCGATACCGCCCGGCACGGGGGTGATGGCGCCTGCCACTGCCGTGGCCGAAGCAAAGTCCACATCGCCGACGAGGCGGGTTTTCTCGCCATCGGCGATGCGGTTGATGCCGACGTCAAGAACGATAGCGCCGGGTTTCAGCCAGTCGCCCTTGACGAGTTGCGCCTTGCCGACGGCGGCGATGACGATGTCGGCTTCGCGGCAGAGGGCTGGCAGGTCGGGACTGCGTGAATGGGCGATGGTAACGGTGGCATTCGCCGCGAGCAGCAATGCCGCCATCGGTTTGCCGACGATGTTGGATCTGCCGATGACGATGGCGCGTTTGCCGGCGAGGTCGCCCAGGCGGTCGCGCAGGATGAGCGAGCAGCCAAGCGGGGTGCAGGGAATGGAAACGGGGTTGCCCGTCCACAGGCGGCCAACGTTGACGGGGTGGAAGCCGTCCACATCTTTGTCCGGGGTGATGGTGTTCAGCACGGCGTCGGCGTCAAGGTGTTTCGGCAGTGGCAGTTGCACGAGGATACCGTGTACTTTCGGGTCGGCGTTGAGTGCGGCAACTTTGGCGAGCAGGGCTTCCTGGCTGGTGTCGGCGGGCAGTTTGTATTCAAGGCTGGCAAAACCGACTTCTTTGGCCTGGATGCCTTTGTTACGCACATAGACTTCGCTCGCCGGGTCGTTGCCGACGAGAATGACCGCGAGGCCGGGCTGAATGCCGGTTTTTTCGCGGAAGGCGGCACAATCGCGCGCGACTTCGGCGCGGATGTTGGCGGCGAAGGCTTTGCCGTCAATGATTTCTGCTGACATGTCTTTTCTCCTGCTTTCAGTTGGTCAGTGCGGCGCGGATGGCGTCGGCGGTGTCGCGCAGTCCGGCCAGATCCGCCGCCCCTTTGCCGTGTGCGCCGAGCGCTTGCCCCGCCCACATCGGTATCAGGTGCATATGGTAATAGAAGACGCTTTGCCCTGCCGCCTCGCCGTTGTATTGCACGACGCGGATGCCATCCGCCTGCAAGGCCTGTTTCTGCGCGCGGGCGAGTTTCTGGCTGAAGAGGATGATGTGTTGCAGCGAAGCGGGGTCGGCATCGAAAAGGTCGGTGGCAAAGTGTTTCGGGATAATCAGGCTGTGCCCTTTGCTTTGCGGAAAGGCATCCATGAAAGAAAAAAGGTGATCGTCTTCGTAGATTTTGGCGCAGGGGATTTCCCCGGCCAGGATTTTGTGGAATATGGTGTCGCTCATTGTGTTTTCCTCGCGGGATAAATAAAAAAGGCACGGTAATGAATCGTGCCTTTTATCCGTTCTTGCGGCATGCAGGGATTTATTGGATTAGCAGGTCGTGTTCGTTACCGCCATGTTCAAGATGCTCGATGAACCATTGCGGCTTGCGCCCCATGCCGCTCCAGGTTTGTTTCGGATTGGCGGGATTACGATAGCGCGGCGGCATGACCGTACGTTGCACCGGGCCTTTATTGCCTTCCATACTGGTGATGAATCGTGCCGCCTGCCGTTGCGCTTCGGAAAGAATATCGCGGGCGCGTTTCTTCTTTTGGCGATCAATGTGATTGATCAGGGCTTCAAAGTCATCGTTGTTCAGGTTATCGACTTGATTGAAGAGTTCTTCTAGGCTCATGGTATGTCCTCTGTTTGTTTAAGAAAGCGGCGCAATTATATATCCATATTCGCTAATATGTAAAGCGTCAGTATCATATCAGCAGAAAAATACTTGCCTGCCGCTTTCTTCTCTTTGCATAAGCGCTGTTTTCTTTGTCATTTTTCATTTTCTGCCTCCTCTTTCATTTTCTCGTAGCGTTTTTGCAAACCGGATACTTTCTGCCGCTCGTTATCCGGCAATGTCGGATCTTTCAGGGCGCGCGATACTTGCGCCTCGGCCAGTTTGTAATCGCCAATCAGGGCGTAGTATTTGGCGGAAAGCAGGAATTGTTCGGCGCTGCGGTGCTCGCGGTCGAGCAATTCTCCATACAGGTCGTAATATTGCACGGCACCGGGATCACGGGCGATTTGTCCTTGCAGGAGTTTTTCCGCCTCCCGGTATTTGCCGCTGGCCATCAGGCTGCGGGCATAGGGGATAATCAGGTTCTCATTATTGCGCCAACGCCGCCAGGCATTGCCGAGAATGTTCTCGGCATTTTGATTATTGCCATTGGCGAGCGCCTCTTCGCCATGCAGCCGGGCAAAGGCGGCGTTTTTATCGGCAGGCAGGGTAGACAGTATGTCCGCCAGCGCGGCGCGGTCATAGCGGCGCTGGGCATCGAGTGCCCGGCGGTATTGGGCGGCGAGCGGGTCGGCAGGCTGGAATTCGCGCTGTTTGTAGCGGCTGTATCGCCCAATGGCCGCTTTGGCGAGTTGGTAATCGAGCGGATTGCGGGTGGACTTGTTTTTTTCCGCTTTTGCCAATTGGCGGTCAATGCGGTTTTGCGGCAAGGGGTGGGTCAACAAGAATTCCGGCGGCTGGCTGCCGTGTATCATCAATTTCTCAAAGAAGACTGCCATTTGCGCTTCGTCATAGCCTGCTTTACGCAGGATTTTCACAGCGACATCATCCGCCTGTTGTTCATGGGCGCGTGAATATTCCAGTTGTTTTTCGCGGATATAGGCTTGCGAGCCGATAATTGCCGCTTGTGCGCCTTGCGGGCTGTCGCCGGCAGCGGCGACGGCAATACCGGCGAGCATGCCGATGGCCTGCATCCAGCCGTATTTCTCGGCATTGGCGATGGAGCGTGCGATATGTGATTGGCTGACGTGGCCGATTTCGTGCGCGATGACGCCCGCCAATTGGTCTTCGTTATCGGTCATGGCAATCAGGCCGCTGTTGATGCCGATATAACCGCCGCCGGTGGCAAAGGCGTTGATGGCGGGTGAATCGATGACAAAGAAATGGTAACCGGAAGCGGCAGGCGCGTATTTGCCGAGGCGGTTGCCCAATTCGCGTACATATTGCGTGATTTCCGGCTGTTCGAGCAGTTCACCGTTTTGCCGCAGGCGGCCTTCGACCGCCATGCCGATATTGCGCGCTTTATCGCCGCTAAATATGCGTTTTTCGGGATTGCCGAGATCGGGCAGTTCGATATCGGCAGCATGAACACCACAGGCGGCAAGCGTGGCGAGCAGGATGACAAGCGGTTTTTTCATGGGTTTCCTCCCGGTGTGAATGGCCGGATATAGTGGTTTCAAGCAGGGATAAGATAAAGCGGCAAAACCGAAGGCAGTACAGAAACTGCGGCGCGGGTTTCCCATAAAAATCGCGTAGCAATTTTTATGGGTATCCGCTCAGGCTTGCCTGCACCGTATCACCCCTATTTGCAACACAATAATCAGAATTCATCCGTCACGCAGCCTTTGGAGGCGGAGCTGACGGTACGCGCATATTTATAATGCACACCCCGGCGCGCACTTTCTTTCAAGGGCGGTTGTACCCATTTGGCGCGGCGGGCTTGTAATTCTTCTTCGCTTAAATGAACGTCAATGGTGTTTTTCACCGCATCAATGGTGATGATGTCGCCGTCTTCAATCAGGGCGATATTGCCGCCTTCCTGCGCTTCGGGCGAGATGTGGCCGACGACAAAGCCATGCGAGCCGCCGGAAAAGCGGCCATCGGTAATCAGCGCAACCTGCTTGCCCAAGCCTGCTCCCATGATGGCCGAGGTCGGTTTCAGCATTTCCGGCATTCCGGGGCCGCCTTTCGGCCCTTCGTAGCGGATGACGACAACCGTTCCCGCCGTCACCTCGCCTTTGGCGATGCCTTCGTTGGCGAGAAATTCGCCTTCATAGACCTTTGCCCTGCCGGTGAAGGACAACCCTTCTTTGCCGGTAATTTTGGCAACCGCGCCTTCGCTCGCAATATTGCCGTAGAGGATGCGGATATGGCCGGTCGCCTTGATGGGGTTTTCCAGCGGCCGGATGATTTGCTGCCCCGCCGTGAGGCCGGGCACAGCGGCGAGGTTTTCCGCAACCGTTTTGCCGGTGACGGTCATGCAGTCGCCGTGCAGCAGGCCGTTTTCCAGCATGTATTTCATCACCGCCGGCACGCCGCCGATGTGGTGCACATCTTCCATCACGTATTTGCCGCTCGGCTTCATGTCGGCCAGCATCGGCGTGCTCTCGCTCAGGGCGGCGAGTTCGTCGATGGAAAACGGGATCCCGGCGGCACGGGTGATGGCGAGGAAATGCAGCACGGCATTGGTCGAACCGCCGAGGATGATGGCGAGGCGGAAGGCGTTTTCCACCGCCTTGCGGGTCACGATGTCGCAGGGGCGGATGTCGTTATCGAGCAGATAACGCAGCGCCCGGCCGACGCGCAGGCATTCCTGCCGCTTGGCCTCGCCCGCCGCTGGGGTGGACGAATTGAACGGCAGTGCCATGCCCAGCGCCTCGATTGCCGCCGCCATCGTGTTGGCGGTGTACATGCCGCCGCAGGCCCCCTCGCCCGGGCAGGCGCAATGAATGACTGCGCGATATTCCTGTTCGTCAATCGCCCCCGCCACCTTCTGCCCCCAAGCTTCAAAGGCAGAGACGACATCAAGCTTGCGCCCCTGATAATGCCCGGCGGCAATCGTGCCGCCATAAACCAGAATGGAGGGACGGTTCAGGCGCAACTGTGCCATCAGCGCGCCGGGCATATTTTTGTCGCACCCCACCACCGTCACCAGTGCGTCATAACACATCGCCTGCATGAAGGTTTCGATTGAATCGGCAATCACATCGCGCGAAACCAGCGAATAGCGCATTCCCTGCGTGCCCATCGAAATGCCGTCGCTGACGCCGATGGTATTGAAGATCAGGCCGACGCTGTCCGTATCGCGCACCCCTTCCTTAATAAGGGTGGCGAGATCGTTCAAGTGCATATTGCAGGGATTGCCTTCATAACCCGTACTGGCAATGCCGACCAGCGGCTTGCGTAAATCATCATCCGTCAGGCCGATGGCGTGCAACATCGCCTGCGCGGCAGGCTGGGTATCGTCCTGGGTGATATGTTTGCTGTATTTGTTAACTGACATAAAAGAAACCATAAAAACAGAAAATTACAACACCATTGCTGCGAGCCAGCCGGCGAGCAGCAGCGGGATATTGTAGTGAATAAAGGTCGGAATCACGCTGTCCTTAATATGATTGTGCTGACCATCGGCATTAAAACCCATCGTCGGGCCGAGGGTGGAATCGGAAGCGGGCGAACCGGCATCGCCGAGAGCACCGGCCGTGCCGATAATGGAAACCGTCGCCAAGGGCGAAAAACCCATATGCACACAAATCGGCACATAAATCGCGGCAATAATCGGCAAAGTGGAAAACGAACTGCCGATGCCCATCGTCACCAGCAAGCCGACCACCAGCATGGCAAGCGATACCATCGCCTTGCTATTGCCGAAAAAGGCGATGCTGTCGCGCACCAGCGGCTCAATCCCGCCGGTGGCATTCATTACAGCTGCAAAGCCATTGGCGGCAATCATGATGAAGGCAATCATGCTCATCATGCGGATACCGCTATTAAAGACCGTATCCGCCTGTTGCCAGCGAATAACGCGCGCAACCATAAAAATCGCGAAACCCAGCAGGCCGGCAAGAATCAGCGAGCCCGTATATTTCTGCACCAAAAAGGCGACGACGACGGCAATGGTGGCAATAAGGATATTGCCAGGCTTAACCGGAATCTGCTCCGCTGCACCCTCGACCGGCAAATCCTTGTAATGACGCGGCTTGCGGTAACTGTAAAACACCGCCAGCGCAAGCCCCGCCACCATGCCCAGCGCGGGAATGGCCATCGCCTGATAGATATTGACACCGGACACATCCATGCCGAACTTGGTGATATTGCCGAGCAGAATCTTGTTCAAGAAAATATCGCCAAAACCATACGGCACGAACATATAAGTACACACCAGACCGAAAGTCACCACGCAGGCGAGCATACGGCGATCAAGATTGAGGCGGTTCATCACGACCAGCAGCGGCGGAATAATCAGCGGGATAAAGGCAATATGAATCGGCACCAGGTTCTGACTCATGATACTCATGACGAGCAGGGCGATAATCAGCAGCCATTTCAGATAATGGGCGCTGCCGTGGGAAGCGTGCCTGACGATGACATTGGCCATCGCCTGCGACAGGCCGGAATACGAAATGGCAACGGCAAAAGCACCCAGCACCGCATAGGACAACGCTGTTGCCGTGCCTGCGGCAATGCCTTCCTCAAACACCTTGACCAGATACTTCAATTTTAAAATAACGCCCGGTTCGGATACTCCCGCCACCACATCCGGCGGCAAGGCGGCGAGAATGGTTTCGGCGGGAATATCGGCGATCAGCCCGCCGACAAAGGCGCTGATAATCAGGCTGAAAACTACATGAACGCGCGCCAGCGACAGCACAAGCATCAGGCACACGGCAAGAACGACGGGATTTATCATGATGTAACTCCAATATAGGCATAATAAGGCAATAAGGCGCGGCATTATGGGACAAGAAAAGGCGCGGTGCAAAACTTGTTACTGCGCGTGATACATATCATTCCCGTCACTCCCGCTGCAAAATGAATAACCACTTGTTGGCATGAAGAAATATAGTCTGTTCAAACAGGATTGAGGCGAGGCGGCAAGCCGAAGACAGCGCAACCGGTGCGGCACGACCCGCCAACGCCGCATCATTTCCATTTGAAATGACTATAAATGTTCGCATATACGTTTGTGCAATATGCCACGGGCAATGTCCCGTCTGAAAAACGGTTATCCACTCCCGAAAACGCGGCTTGCAATAGCATGCCCCGCGCAAACCCCGTACAATCCGCGCCGTTTTTCCGCCCCAGCCGCCATGAAAGCCGTCCTCCCCATCCTTTGCGCCCTGCTTGCCGCCTGTGCGCCGCCATCACCGCCCGCCACCGGTCCGGTGGAACCCGCCGACGCACCGTCCGGCCGCAACCTCATCATCTTCTACGACACCCCGCAGGCAGAAAAGACATTGCTTGCCGCCGCCGGGCAGTATGGCGCACGCCTGCTCTACCGCTACCGCCATCTGCGCGCCGTCGCCATCCCCGCAAACAGGGACATGGCGCAGGCTGTCGCCCACTTCTCGCGTCTGCCCGGCGTTAACCGGGTAACACGCGACCGCATACATCAGCTTGACTCACAACAAGGCACCCCATGACCGACATCAACCTCGATCCGCATCTGCACACCCGCATCCGCCGCTTCTGCGAAATCGGCGACACCTTCGCCGCCGAAGGCAAATACCCGCAAGCCATCGGAGCCTACCAGTACGCCTGGAACCTGCTGCCCGCGCCCAAAACCCGCTGGGAAGCGGCGACCTGGCTGCTTGCCGCCATTGGTGATGCCTGGTTTCTGCACGGCGACTACGCCCGTGCCTGCGCCAAATTCCGCGAGGTATTGCCCTGTCCGGGCGCGGCCACCAACCCCTTTATCCGCCTGCGCTTCGGCCAGACCCTGTTTGAGCTGGGCGATGCGGCCGCCGCCGAAGAACTGCAACTGGCCCGCCAACTGGCAGGCGATGGCATTTTTGCCGACGAAGATCCCAAATACCTTGCCGCGATCAACTAAGGAAACCCCATGCGCCAAATCATCTTCGACACCGAAACCACCGGCATGAACTTCAACAGCCGCGACAAATCCGAAGGCCACCGCATCATCGAAATCGGCTGCATCGAGCTCATCGACCGCCGCCCGACCGAAAACTACTTCCACCAATACATCAACCCCGAACAAATTATTGACCCCGACGCCGTGCGCGTGCACGGCATCACCAACGAACGCGTCGCCGGCGAGCCGACCTTCGCCGCCATCCTCGGCGAACTCCTCGCCTACCTCGACGGCGCGGACGAACTCATCGCCCACAACATGCCGTTCGACCAGTCCTTCCTCAATCGCGAATTCAAACTCGCCAAACTCAAATTCAAACTCGAAGACCGCTTCCGGCTGACCGACACCCTGCAACTCGCCAAGGCCAAAGTGCCGACCGCGCGGCACAACCTTGATGTCCTCTGCAAATACTATGGTATCGACAACAGCAACCGCAGCCTGCACGGTGCCCTGCTCGACTCGCAACTCCTCGCCGAAGTCTATCTGCGCCTGACCACCGAACAATCCGGCTTCGACTTCGCCCCCACCCCCGCCGTCGCCGAAAAAACCGCCGCACCCGCTGCTGTGCAAACCGCCCGCACCGCACCGCCTGCCACCGGCGGCGGCTGGCAAAGCATCACCATCAGCGACGCAGAAGCCGCCGCCCATCAGGCCTACCTTGAAAAAATACGCCAATAAACGCACCGCCCGCTTCTGCTGCTACGCCACCGCCAGTCTTATCAGCCTCTACTTCGGTGCCGCCTTCGTGCACGGCGTTATCTGGCGCGGCAGTGCGTCCACCGGCGCGTGGCTGCTGGCGCTCATCACCAGCCTCGCGCTCGCCGCCCTGCCGTGGCTGTGGGCGGCATACCTCGGCAAATACCGCGCCACCCCTGCCGCCAAAGCGCCCACCATCCAGGAACAGCTGCTGGCGCGCGCTGCCGCCGACCTCGCCGCCCTGCGCGACAACGCCGTGCAATACCGCTGCCGTGCCGACGGCGAACGCATCGGCCTGCTGCTCGAACAACTCTGCAACCACAGCGAAACCTACCTGCGCGAACTCGGCGGCGATGATGACAAAATCCGCGCCAACCGCCCGCTACTCACCGTCTATCTGCCCGAACTGGCGCACATCAGCCTGCTCTACCTGCAACTGCCTGCCGCCGAGCTCGGCGAACACAACCGCCGCCAACTGCTGCAACTCATCAGTGCCACCCACGATCTCATCCGCAACGGTCACGCGGGCATGCGCGCCCGCACCCTGCACGACCTCGAAACCCGCATGGAAGTCCTGCGCGAACGCCTCGGCACCGGCGGACGCTGAAAACCGGCACTATTTGGCGCAGCGGCAATGATTTCCACGGAAGAGACTGTCTGCTGCCGCCTTGATGTGAATCAATGGGGACCCGATTGGTTCTTATAAATTCTTATTTTCATTAAAGAAAACCCGATAAAAATACCTTTGCGTGGCCAAGCCGTGTTAAAATACCCACAATTCAACAAGAGGCATAAACAAGAGGTATTTTTATGGACATAATCCAGTCCGATGTTGCCATTATCGGCGCCGGTGGTTCCGGATTGCGTGCTGCGATCGAAATCGCCCGCAGCGCGCCGAACGCCAAAATCAGCCTGATTTCCAAAGTCTATCCGATGCGTAGCCATACTGTTGCCGCAGAGGGCGGTTCGGCAGGCGTGGTGCGTGAGGACGACTCGCTCGAATACCACTTCAACGACACCGTGTCGGGCGGCGACTGGCTGTGCGAGCAGGACGTGGTGCAATACTTCGTCGAACACGCCACCGAAGAGATGATTCAACTCGAACACTGGGGCTGCCCGTGGTCGCGCAAGCCGGATGGCCGCGCCAATGTGCGCCGTTTCGGCGGGATGAAAATCCCGCGCACCTGGTTCGCCGCCGACAAGAGCGGCTTCCACATGCTGCACACCCTGTTCCAGACTTCGCTGCAATTCCCCAATATCCACCGCCTGGACGAGCATTTCGCCGTTGACCTGATTGAAGAGAAGGGTGCATTGCATGGTGTCCTTTGCTACGACGTGCAAAACGGCGTCCTGCGCGCGGTGCAGGCCAAAGCCGTCATCATCGCCACAGGCGGCGCAGGTCGCGTCTTCGCCTTCAACACCAACGGCGGCATCGTCACCGGCGACGGCATGGCGCTCGCCTACCGCCACGGCGTACCGCTGCGCGATATGGAATTCGTGCAATACCACCCGACCGGTCTGCCCGGCTCCGGCATCCTGATGACCGAAGGCTGCCGGGGCGAAGGCGGTATCCTCACCAACAAGGACGGCTACCGCTACCTGCAAGATTACGGCCTCGGGCCGGAAACCCCGATCGGCGAACCGAAGAACAAATACATGGAACTCGGCCCGCGCGACAAACTCTCGCAAGCCTTCTATCACGAATGGAAAGCGGGGCGCACCGTGCAGAACCCGCGCGGCGATGTGGTCAACCTCGACCTGCGCCACCTCGGTGAAGCCTACCTCACCGAACGCCTGCCGTTCATCTGCTCGCTGGCGAAAAAATTCGTCGGCGTTGATCCGGTGCATGAACCCATCCCCGTCCGCCCGACCGCGCACTACACCATGGGCGGCATCGAAACCAACCAGCGTTGCGAAACCCGCCTGCACGGTCTCTTTGCCGTCGGCGAATGTTCATCCGTCGGCCTGCACGGCGCAAACCGCCTCGGCTCGAACTCGCTCGCCGAACTCTGCGTCTTCGGCAAAGTCGCCGGGGAAGACGCCTGGAAACGCGCCAGCGGCAGCAGCTACCACGCCAGCAAAGAGCAATTCGCCAATCTTGCCGAAAAAGCCTGGCTGCCCTTCCTCGAACTGAAAAACCGCAGCGGCGGCAGCGAGAAACCGGCAGACATCCGCCGCGAACTCACCGCGATGATGGAAGCGGAAATCGGCATCTACCGCAGCGCCGAAAACTGCGCCCGCGCCAGCGCCAAAATCAAGGAACTGAAAGCGCGTTACCAAAACGTCCGCGTTACCGACCACAGCGACACCTTCAACACCGACTGGCTCACCACCATCGAACTCGGCTATCTGCTGGATGTCGCCGAAACCATGATCTACTCCGCCGAACAGCGCACCGAATCGCGCGGTTCGCACCAGCGGCTGGATTACCCCGAACGTGACGATGACCGCTTCCTCAAACACACCCTTGCTTTCCACCGCGAGGGAGACAAGCCGGAAATTGCTTACAGCGACGTTTGCATCACCAAATCCCAGCCCGCCAAACGCGTGTACGGTGCAGAAGCAGAACAAGCGAACCATTGAGAGGCAAGAACATGACACAAAAAATCCGAATCAACCTGATGCGCTACCGCCCGGACGAGGACGACAGACCCTGGGCGCAACCCTTTGAAATCGAATGGACACCCGATATGTCCATCCTGGATGCCCTGGGCGTCCTTAAAGACGACTTCGACCCCAGCATCGCCTACCGCTGGTCGTGCCGCATGGAAGTCTGCGGCTCCTGCGGCATGGTGGTAAACGGTACACCGCGCCTCGCCTGCTCGACCTTCGTGCGCGAATTTGCCGACGTCGGCGAAATCACCATCGGCGCGCTGGACAACTTCCCCATCGAAAAAGACCTCGTTGTTGACCTTGACCCCTTCATCAACAAACTCAACGCCGTCAGCCCTTTCATCATCACCAAAAACCCGCGCGCACTCGCCGAAAAAGAATACCTGCAAACCCCGGCGCAACTGGCAAAATTCAAGCAGTACGCCATGTGCATCAACTGTATGCTCTGCTACCAGGCCTGCCCGCAAATCGGCATCAATGCCGACTATTTGGGCCCTGCCGCCATCGCCCTCGCCCAGCGCTACAACCTCGACAACCGCGACGAAGGCAACCGCCAGCGCTACAGCGCGCTTATCGACGAAAACGGCGTTTGGCCGTGCACCTTCGTCGGCAGCTGCTCCGAAGTCTGCCCGAAACACGTTGACCCGGCGGGCGCCATCCAGCAAGTCAAGGCGACAGCCGTCCCCTACTGGGGCGCGAACCTCGTCCATCCCGAAAAAGTGACGCCGAAAAAACCGGCAGAACCCACGGCCCACCCCCACAACGCAAAAGAGGCATGACATGGCACGCAAACCCTACCACCACGCCCAACCCGACGACTGGTACATGGCGAACCACACCTACCGCTGGTACATGCTGCGCGAATTCACCAGCGTGACCACCGCCATCGCCGCCTTCAACCTCTTCTACGGCGTCGCGGCCCTGGCGAACAGTGAAGCCGCCTGGCTCGGCTGGGCCCACTTCCAGCACAATCCGTTGATGCTGCTCATCAACCTCGTCGCCATCGTCGCCTCGCTGCTCAACAGCAAAACCTGGTTTGAAGCCATGCCGAAAGCCATCCGCATCCAGCGCGGCGAAAAATTCGTACCGGACAACATCATCATCCGGGGCGGCTGGGCGGCATTCGGCGGCGTCCTCGCCATCCTTATCATCCTCGTCGCCGTCCTGTCCTGAGGAAACAGCCATGAACGAACAAAGCACCAAAAACTACTGGTGGCGTTTCAAATACGAAAACATCCGCCACACCCACCATCTGAAACCCATCTACTGGGGACTCTTCTCGGTCGGCGGCACCATCGCAGCCCTCGCACTGGCACCGATTATCTTCGTCCTCTGCGTACTGCTGCCCTTCTGCCTCATCGGCGACCCGGCAAAGCTTTACCACAGTCTGCACGGTCTTGTCGCCAACAACTTCGTGTACCTCATCCTGGTCGGCATCATCTTCGCCATGCTCTGGCACGGTGTGCACCGCTTCTACTATGTGCTGCACGACCTGCATATCCACATCGGCAACCGCACCCGCAACACCTTCTACGCAATCGCGATTGCCGCCACCCTCATCACCCTCTACGTCGGCTGGTAACACGGTTCCGGACAAAATAAAAGCGCGGCTCTTGCCGCGCTTTTTCGTATGTAGCCGTTTCAAACGGGGAACCCGGTCAGCGGCTTGCCAACATCACATCGTGCCGGTTCTATTTGGAATGACTGTCTCTCGGAAAGGCCGCAGGAATACGGACAGCACCATCACGGCTGCTCAGTTGCTTGCCGGTGCGGCAAACGGCTGCAATTCAGGGTTGATTTCCGTCTGTGCGAGGTTGTTGGCATAGTTGCACAAGGTGGCGAGTGCCACGCCGAGAATGACTTCCAGTGCCTGCTGCTCGCCATAACCTGCGGCATAGAAGGCTTGCAGTTCGTCATCGCTCACCTTGCCGCGCTTGTTGATGATGGCGAGGGTAAAGGTTTGCAGGGCGGCGAGTTTGCCGTCGCCAGGTCGTGTGCGCCGTTGCAGGGCGGATACCGTGGCGTCATCCAGGCGCAGTTTGGCTTTGGCGATTTTGCTGTGCCCGGCAACGCAGAAATCGCAGCCGTTATCCGCCGCTGCGGTAATCTGGATAACCTCGATTTCGGTGGGACTGAGACTGGTCGCGGCGTTGATTTTGCCGACTTCCTGATACATTTGCAGCGCAGTCGGCGCGTTGGCAAGGACGGCGAGCAGGTTGGGCAGGAAGCCGTTGGCATCCAGCGCCGCCTGTAAGCGGGGTTTGGCGGCGTCCTGGGCGGTAGCTACGGTTTGCAGGGTGATGCGACTCATGGTTGTTCCTTATTTGTGGGGGACGAAGTGCCTACTGTAACGGCGTATGGCCTGTGGAGGAAAGGCGGATTCTCTATGAACCGATAACGGATTGGCATGAGTGCGTCCCGCCATGGAAACAGGCAGCGGATTTTGTGCAGATGCCGGAAACCCCGAAAAAGCCCCGGTAGGGCTTGTTTATTTGCTGCTGCGGAAATTGTCGAGGTAAGGATTCATGTCCAGCTTCCAGCCGTCGGCGGTTTTGCGCCAGCGGGTGATGAGCGCGGTGCCGTCCACCACTTTGCTCTTATCCGGCTGATAGGCATAGAGGATGACCAGAGCCTGTTCATCGTCATTTTTGGTTTCCATATCCATTTTTTTGGCGGTGAAGACGGCTTTATCACTGTCAATGCCCGCTTCGGTGAAGGCCTGACGCAAATATTGCCCCATCATTTGCAGGGCGCGACGCAGGCGTTTCTGCCCTTCGTCACTGTTCGCGGTATGGTTATCGAGGAAGGCAATGTCGGCAATGGTCTGTTTTTCCAGCCCCCGCGCGCTGTGGACGAGGGTTTGCATGAAATGTTCGGCGATTTTGCCGACTTCTTTTTCTTCGCTGTTCCCCGGCAAGGCGGCACAAGCGGTGAGGAAAAGCATCGCGCAGACAACGAGCCGTTTTATTCTTGCGGTACGAGCCATTTGCCCCCCCGGTTCATCATTTTCAGCTCGAGATCGCTGCTGCTGCCGTTGCCATAAAGAATGCGGGCATTGACACTGGCGGCGTTGTCTTCCGGCGAGATACTTTGTGGCGTAATCTCGATATTGCGCACCCCCTGTTTTTCGGCGGCGAAGTATTCACTGCTGCCCGCCTTCATCAAGAGCGCGCCTTTGGCGGTTTGTTCATCCCACCAGCTTTGTTTGGGGTTGTAAGGAACGAAGGCATAGCGCCAGGCGGTTTCGCCGTCGCCACGGTAGAGGGCGCTGAGGTAGGCGTGGGCGATGCCGCTGATGTCGCTGCCGCCTTCGATGCTGCCGCTGTATGCGGCGGCGCTGATGGTCGGGGGCGGAATCTCGCGCGGGGTTATGTCATGGATAGCGTAATCACCGCCGACAACATCCGGGACAGGCGGCGGGGAAAGACCGCCGGCCGGCAAAGAGGAAAGCGCCCCGTCATCTTCCATGCTGAGCAGGGCGGGATATTCATAATAGTCGTCAACGTTGTTGTCGCCGTTGATGGATTCAAGGGCGATGACGTCGTTGTGTTCGTATTGGTAGGGCGAGGAACTGCTGCATCCGCCCAGCAGCCACATGCCGAGGGCGAGGAGTCCGTATCGTAAGGCTGTTTGCATCAATGCGCTCTGCGGGAAAGGGCGCACAAAGTAGCGCCGGCTTTGGGGGTGGTCAAGTATCGTTTTTACGACATGTCCCTGCATTTTTCCGCGTCACTCTGCGCTTTTTCAAAGACTTCCGCCGCGCTCCGGCATTCCGCTTGCAAAGCGTTCCCTTGCGTGTATAATCCGCGCCTTCTTTCGGGGTGTAGCGCAGTCTGGTAGCGCGCTTCGTTCGGGACGAAGAGGTCGCAGGTTCAAATCCTGTCTCCCCGACCATTTTTTCTTCTCTGTTCATCGGGCATAACGCCCGATTTTTTATGCCCGTGACGCATTGCAATAAAGATGATGACGACAAACGACGCCCTGTTTGACCGCATCGGCGGGCATTTCCTGAAAAATATCTATGCCACCACCAAAGGCCGCATTCGCCTCGCCGTCCTGCAACGCGACCTGCAACCGTTGCTGGCGGAGACATCACTGCGCATTCTCGATATTGGCGGCGGTGCAGGGCAGATGGCCTTGTGGTACGCGGCTCAGGGGCACGAAGTAACCGTCACCGATCTGTCCCAAATGCTGCTGGGCAAAGGACGCGCTGCCGCGCAGGACTTGAATCTGCCGGTTACGTTCATACAGGCGGACGCTTTCGCACTGGACACGGCTCTGGGCGATGCACAATTCGATCTCGTTTGCTGCCATGCGGTGCTGGAATGGGTCGCAGATGCCGCCGGATTACTCGCCGCCTGTGCCGCCCGCATCCGCCCGGGTGGGCACTTCTCGCTGATGTACTACAACGCGCATGCCCTGCGCTTTGCCCAGCACGTGTTCGGCAATTTCGCCTACCTTGACCGGGGCCTGCATCCTTACCGCAAAACCGCCAAACTCACACCCACTTACCCACGCTGTCCGGAAGACGTCGCCACCCTGTTGGCTCAACTTGCACTGTCCCCCGTGCACCGCTCGGCCATCCGCTGTTTTTACGACTACATGAAAGCCCATGATCGCGCCCGCCACAGCGCGGACGAACTCACCGCGCGTGAATTGGCACTATCCAAAGATCCTTGCTACCTGAATGTCGCCCGCTACATTCACGAACTGCGCCGGAAAAATGATGCGGATTAAACACGAGTATCCACTCAACTGATTGCCTGCAAAGGGATTTTGACAACCATTAGGGAAAGTCTTAGTATTGCCGCGTTGCAAAGACATGAACAAAAAATTACCGCTGCTGCGGTTAGTCACGCACAATTTCTAAAGGAAAAAACGATGAAAAGAACCACGAAAATGCTGCCGGTCATCCTGTTGGGCGGATTGCTTGCCATGAGCAGTAGCGCGCAAATGCCGGAACTCGCGGAACAATGGCAAACCTTCGGTGCCCCCGTGCCCGGCAACGAATCTGTCAACCCCGGCTGGGCAGGCGCCATGTTCTACCGTCCTGCCGGTGCAGGCGGCCCGGCGGCGAACATATACGTCAATGGCGAATACCTCGCTTCATTACTGCCGGGCGGCTATCGTTATGCCGAACTCTGCCCCTACAACCAGCGCCTGGCCTCCGCCTACACCGGGCAGGACACCGCCTACAACATCAAGGCAGGCGCGGGAGAATTCTACGATTTGCCGCAGGGTTACGTCAGCTTCTTCCGCGTCGTGGATTCAGGCGTGGGGCCGACGCTGCAAGCAGTCAACCGTGCGACTGCCGGTCAGGAACTCGGTCAGCTGCGTGAACAAATCCACACCTTGCCGCGCCTTGAACAAAATCGCAGTTGTGCCCCGGAACTTGTGCAGCAGTACAACATTGACGTTTCCACCCTGTTCAAATTTGACCGCTACGACTACGCCAGCATGTTGCCCGAAGGCAAACGCCGTCTGAAAGAAATCGCTGCCGATTCCTATCAGTACCGCGACGCAACCAGCGTTATCTACATTGATGGCTACGCCGACCCTGAAGGCAAGCCCGCTTACAACCAGCGCCTCTCGCAGCGCCGCGCACAAACCGTCAAACGCGTCCTCATCGAAAACGGCTTCAACGCCTCATCACTCAAAGCACGCGGTCATGGCGAAACGGATCTTGTCGTCAGCGACTGCCGCGCCCGCTACCCGCGCAACGCCAAGGCTCGTGCCGCCTGCGACCAGCCGAATCGCCGTGTCGAAATCAAACTGTACGGCAAAAACATGCACTGACCGCCTCCACTGAGGACCTGTCCCATCGGCTGTGGTTGACGTAAAACAATACCCCTTATCCCGCCAGGGTCGGAACGGGCTTTGCTTTACGCCGGCATGGCTCATGGGACAGGTTTATCAATCTTTTGCAGACAAGATGTTGGTGAGGGGCAAGGCGAAGACGCTGGTGATTACGGCGCTGATGCGCACGCTGCCGACGACGCGCGGTTCGTACCGCAACATCAGCGTTCTTTTGATTTGCATCTCTATGAAATGCAACAGAAATATGATTTCTTCTAATGCCCGGCACCGTTAAGACACAATACCTACGCTCACCAGGCGGCGTAATTACCGGGGTTATCAAGCGGGCATCAAAAAGGCGGGCCAAGCCCGCCTTTTTTTATTTCTTCTCTGGCGTGGCCTTGTCGCCATCGGCGGGTTTGGCTTCGCTTGTTGCCGCTGTCCCGGCGGGTTTGGTTTCTGCCGCCGCTGCGGCAGGTTCACTGGCGCTGTCGCCTTTAAGTTGTTCGATGTATTTGGTCAGGCGGCCTTTGTTGCTCATCGCGCGTTTTTCCAGTTTGGGGACACGGGTGTTGACGGCCTCCATGTTGGTCGCTTCGCCCACCTGGATGACGCCAACCATGTTCATCATGCTGTGCGGCGGGCAGACGTAGATGTACACGCCTTCTTTGTCGAGTTTGACGCTGTATTTTTCGTCCAGTTCGCTTTTGAAGGCTTCCGCCCCTTCGGGGATGACTTTACTTTCGACGTTGTGCCCTTTGGTGGTCGGCAGGAAGGTGACGGTGTCGCCCGGCGCGATTTTCAGCACGGCGGGTTCGAAGACCATCGGCTCTTTGTCGGCGCCGATGTCGAGCATTTTGACTTCGTGTTCGGCGGCGTGGGTGGTCGCGGCTGCGGCGAGCAGGGCGAGGGTGAGGAGGGTTTTTTTCATGGTATGGTCTCCGGGGTTGGGGTGGGTTTGGGTTCACGAATGGCGCGGCGCGGCATGACGACGGCCGGAGCGCCGTCGGGGTCGTTGTACACGGCGGCTTCGACGCGGTAGATGCGTTCGATGGTTTCTTTTTGCAAGACATCGCGCGGCGCGCCTTGTGCCTGGATTTTGGCGTCCGCCAGCAGGATGATTTCGTCGGCGAACTGGGCGGCGAGGTTGAGGTCGTGCAGGATCATCAGGGTGATGAGGTCGCGCTCGCGGGTGTGGTGGCGCACGGCTTCAAGCAGCACGCACTGGTGGTGCATGTCGAGCGCGCTCACCGGTTCGTCAAGCAGGAGGATTTCCGGGTCGCGCAGCAGGACTTGCGCGAACATGACCATTTGCCGCTGCCCGCCGGAGAGGGCAAGCACGTCGCGTCCGGCAAGGTGGGCGATGCCGAGGGTTTCCATCATGGCGGCGGCGAGGGCGAGTTGTTCGTCCGAGACGTGCATGGTGAGGTTCGTCATCTGGCCGAGCAGGACGATTTCGAGCGCGGTGAGCGAGGCGTCAACGACGGTATCCTGCGGCATGTAGCCGATGGGTTTGCGCCAGGCCATGTGATGGCCGTGGCTGAGGGTTTTGTCGCGGTAGCGGATGTGTCCGCTGTAGGGTAGTTCGGCAAAGAGGGTTTTGATGAGCGAGGATTTGCCTGCGCCGTTCGGCCCGAGGATGGCGTAGGTTTTGCCGTGGTGCAATTCAAGCGAGATGTTGTCGGCGACGCAGAGTTGGCCGCGATGGATGGTGAGGTGGTCTATCTGCATCATGTGTTGGCCTTGCGCGAGAGGATGATCCAGAAGAAGAACGGCACACCGATGAAGGAGGTGATGATGCCGATGGGAAATTCCGCGCCTGGGTTGATGAGTTTGGAGAGGACGGAGGCGGCGGAGAGGAAGGCGGAGCCGGCGAGCATGGCGGTCGGCAGGAAGTAGCGCTGGTCTTCGCCGACGAGCATCCGCGCGACGTGCGGGGCGACGAGGCCGATGAAGCCGATGGTGCCGATGAAGCTGATGACGGTCGCGGTCATGACGGCGACGATGACGAGCACGCGCATTCTGAGCGCGGCGAGGTTCACACCCATGCTGGCAGCGCGTGCTTCGCCGAGACGCAGGGCGGTGAGTTGCCAGACGTTGGCGAAGAGCAGCAGGATGCAGATGAGGGTAACGGCAGCGGTAATGGCGAGGGTCTGCCATTTGGCTTTGCTAAGGGCGCCGAAGAGCCAGAAGAGGATTTTTTGCGATTCTTCCGGGGTAGCGATGTATTGCATCAGCGAGGAGGCGGACTGGAAGATAAATAGCAGGGCGATGCCGACCAGCACCAGGGTGGATGAGGAGAAGCGGCGCATGGAGGCGAAGATGAACATGATACCGGCGGCGAGCATGGTCATGAGGAAGGCGGATAGTGGCTGGGCGACGTACACGGAGAGGCCGAAGGTACCGAAAACAACGACAAGCGAGGCGCCGAAACCGGCGGCAGCGGCCATGCCGAGGGTGTAGGGGCTGGCCATGGGGTTGTTCAGCAGGGTCTGGATTTCCGCACCGCCCGCGCCAAGCGCTGCCCCGGCGACGAGCGCCATCAGGGCGATGGGCAGGCGCAGGTGGTTGACGATGATGTGGGTGATGTTGTCCACGCCGCCGATACCGAGCCATTGCTGGAAGCTGTGCCAGTGCAGGGCGAGGCTGCTTGCGCCCGCTTCCGGCGCGGTGTCGCGGAATTGCAGCAGGGCGTAGAGCACGTCTTTGGCGCTGATTTTGCCGCCAGCCGCGCCATTGGTGAGGTCGAGAATGAAGGTGATGAGGCAGAACACGATGAAGAGCAGCATGATGGTCCACCGCCGCTTTTCGCGGCGGCGGTGGGCGGCAATCGTGTCTTGAACGGTTTGCTGCGGCACGAATTACTCCGCTTTCAGGAAGAAGGTGCCTTCCGGGGTGACCGGCAGATACTTCTTGTGGAAGTCGAGGTAGGTAGCGAGCGGGTCGACATCCTTGAAGGCATCGGGGTAGA
This sequence comes from uncultured Cardiobacterium sp., assembly GCF_938028825.1. Classification (GTDB taxonomy): domain Bacteria; phylum Pseudomonadota; class Gammaproteobacteria; order Cardiobacteriales; family Cardiobacteriaceae; genus Cardiobacterium. The sequence goes on from NZ_CALIZP010000090.1 coordinate 27,448, forward strand.
GCGCTTTGGCGATGTACTGGATAGAGGCGGCATCGGCCAGTGTGCGCGAGGCGCCCTGATAGATGCCGTAGAGGCGGCCATCCTTGATGGCTGGCAGTTCCGCCCAGCCTTGGCGCGTCTTGTAGCCGTTCAGACGTTTCAGCGCTTCGTCTTTGGCGATGTTGATGCCCATCACCAGCGCCTGTTCGTTTTTCTTCAGCTCGGTTTCGCGTCCGCTGATGACGACGACTTCAGGTTTATCGACGATGACTTGTTCGGGGTTCATCGGGCCGGCGTATTCGACGTGGCCAACGGCGATGTTGCTGCCCATCGCCTGCTCGGCGAGCGGCCCCCACATGGTGTTACCGAAGCTGTTGCCGTATTCAGCCGGGCCTTTGTTGCCAAATTCAAGATAGATTTTCGGCTTGGGCTGGCCGGATTTTTCCACACGGCTGTGCACGTCTTTCACCACGCCTTCGTACCAGGCGGCGATTTCTTTCGCGCGCGCTTCCTGTCCGGTGATTTCGCCAAGGACGCGGGTACTTTCCAGATGCAGCGGCAGTTGTTCTTTGTTGTAGTCAAGGACGACGACGGGGATGCCCGCTTTTTCCAGCGGTTCGAGGTCGTCTTCAATCGCCTGCCATTGCCAGTCGGCAAGGACGACCAGATCCGGCTTCAGCGCCAGTACTTTTTCCACCGAGAAGGTGCCGACTTCAACTTCGCCCACATCGGCGAGTTCGTTCAGCTTCGGCAGCGCCTTGCTGTACACCTCCCAGCTGGCAGGCGTCCAGTCCGTCCACACGGCTTTCGAGAAGCCAACGACGTTATCCAGTGCTTTTTCACCGCCAACCGCGAGGTAATCGGTGTAGTAGAAACCCAGCATGATGCGCTTCGCAGGCACATCCACTTTCACTTCGCGACCAAGCACATCTTTGATGGTCTTCACCTCGGCATGGGCGGCGGTCATGGTCGCCGCGACGACGGCAGCGGCAAGCAGTTTTTTCAGCATATAAGCTCCTGTTGTGGGGAAAATGCGCCCGTGGGTAAAACCCGCCGCGCCCGGACGCAAGGCGCGCTGGCTTGGAAAATCAGGCGGGATGGTAGGCAGCAATGTCCCAATAGGCGACATCGTAAAAACGCTGCATAAACGTGACCGGATCGGCGCAGAGCAAATCAAGAAAAGCGGCGACGCTGTCGGCAATCCGCATCGAGCATTCTTCATGGTTGTAATAAAACACCTTGCCGCGATGCGCACCGGCGGTTGCCAGATAAAAACGTTCCGGTGCCTGCCCGAAGCCGGCAAAGACAATGGCGCTGTCCCACCAGGTCGGGACGCCGTACACCGCATCCCCGTCTTCGCAGTTTTCGTCATCAAGCAGCAGCCATTCATAGAGCATGGCTTTTTCTGCCGCCATTTGCGCGAGCGGCAGGAAGAAAAAGCATTCGCCGGGATCGGCGCGGTTGGCGAAAAGCTGTAAACCGTCGCTTTCCCGATAGAGCGTGGGCAAAACCGCATCACAACCCTGCAAGGCAGTTTCCAGCGCGGCAACGGCGGCAGCGGATGCGGGCGGAAACGTGATATGACGGAGCGGAATGACGCCGCCGCCCGCTTCCGCATTGTTGACGAAATGCGGATTGGGCGCGGCGAGCAGGGTGTGCAGGGATTCAAGCATGGGGATTACTCTCGCTGAGATGAACGAAAGCCGCGTGGTTACGCCGCTTGGCGGCATTTGCCATTACCGTTGCGGATACAGGAAAAACGTCCCCTGCGGCACGACCGGCAGGTATTCGCGATAGAAATCCTGCCAAGTTTTGTCCGGATCGACATCGGCGAACACCTGCGGATACAGTGCCTTCGCCATGAATTGTACCGCCGCCAGGTCGGTAATCGAGCGCGAGGCGGTGTGGTAAAGGCCATAGACGCGGTTGTTCTGCACCGCCGGCAGGCTGTCCCAGCCGATGCGCTTGATGAAGCCGGCGAGGCGCTGCCGCGCGTCTGCTTCACTGATGCCGATGCCCATCGACATCACATTGGGATTGGTGTCGTGTTCCAGTTCCGTGCCGGAAATCATGATGACATCAGGACGGGCGACCAGTAATTGCTCGGCGGAAATCGTGCCCCAGGTTTTGATATGCGGTGCGCTGACGTTATCGCCGCCGACGGTATCGGCAATCGCGCCCCACATGTTTTTGCCAAAGGTAAAGCTGTATTCCTCCGGTCCTTTATTGCCGAATTCGATATAGATTTTCGGCTTGGGCAGATTGGCCGCTTTGACCCGCTTTTGAATATCGGCGATACCGTCGGCATATGCCCGGGCAATCTTTTCCGCACGCGCTTCCGTGCCCGCCAGTTGCCCGAAAATACGGATGCTCTGCGTATGGTTTTCAACGGTCTGATCATTGAAATCGACCACGACCACCGGAATGCCCGCTTCCTCAAAACGCGGCAATTCCGCCGCCAGCGCCTCGTATTGAATCTTCGGAATCACCAGCACATCGGGTTTCAGCGCCAGCGCCTTTTCCGTGGAGAAAGTATTGCTGATGACGTAGCCGACATCGTCAATGTCTTTTAAGAATGGCATCTTTTCCGTAAATTGTGCCCAGCTGCCGGGATTGAATTTTTCCCAGAACTCACGCGAAATGCCAACAACGTTGCGGAAATTGTCCGCGCCGGTCGCAGCAATATAATCCGGGTAATAAAAGGTGAGAATAGCGCGCTTGACCGGCACATCCACCGCCACTTCGCGCCCCAGCACATCTTTAATCTGCTTCACCTCCGCCTGTGCCGCGAGCACGGCAAACGCCGCGCCGCAAAATACCAATTTTGCTAAATTCATCAATGGTTTCAACATGGATACTCCCCGGCTAAAAATGCGACGCATCATGCCCAGTGCTAAGCCTAATGTCAATAAATCGCATTTGTACGCAGACCTCCATACAGGAAGCAAAATGGCATAAATCTTGCTGATGTTTTACAGATTGTTAATATTCAGCCTTTCCGCGATAATAACGCCATGAATTACCTCGCCCCCGAATTCATTGCCGCCTTCCTGCTCTTCCTTGCGCTGTACTGGAGCCAGCGCGAGCGCGTCGTCGTGCAAAACCGCCTGCTGCTTGCCGCCAGCTACCTGCTGGTCGCGACATACAGCTTCCTTTTTGTCCTCGAACTCGTCGCCTACTCCGCCTTCATCTACCTCGCCGCGCGTCACATCCAGCGCAGCCGCAACAAAAAATACCTCGCTGCCGCCATCGCCATTGCCGTCGCCCACCTCGCGCTGATGAAATATCTCGACTTCTTCCGCAGCGCCAGCCAGATCCTGCTGCACACCATCGGTATCCGCTGGAACCTGCCCGCCGCCGAAATCGCCCTGCCCATTGGCATCTCCTACTACACCTTCCAGTCCATCACCTACCTCGTCGCCGCCTGGCGCGTGCAAATCGTTGCCGAAAAACCCGAACGCCTTGCCCTCTACCTCGCCTTCTTCCCCACCCTGCTGGCCGGTCCCATCTGCCGCGCCGGCGACATGCTGCCGCAATACGCTGCCACCGCGCCGCGCGCCGTCGGCGAGACCGGCCGCATCTTCATTCTCCTGATCAGCGCCCTCGTCAAACTGCTGTGGCTGAACGCTTGGCTGGAAGAAAACTGGACGACGCCCATCCTCGGCAACCCTGAGCAGTACCAGCCCATCGAAGTCCTCGCCGGACTCTACGCCTACACCCTCTACATCTACCTCAACTTTTCCGGCTACACCGAACTCGTCACCGCCTTTGCCCTGCTGCTCGGCATCCGCGTCGCCGAGAACTTCAACCTGCCCTACGCCGCCACCAACCTGCGTGACTTCTGGCAGCGCTGGCACATCAGCCTCTCCACCTGGATACGCGACTACCTCTACATCCCGCTTGGCGGCAACCGCCACGGCTTCCTGCGCACCCAAGTGAACCTCACCATCGCCATGCTGCTCTCCGGCCTGTGGCACGGCGCAAGCGGCAACTACCTCATCTGGGGCGCGATGCACGCCGCCGGCATCATCGTGCTCAACAGCTGCGACCGTCTCATGGGCAAAAACGCCGTCGCCACCCTGAGCCCGGCGCTGGCGCGCTACGGCACCATCCATTACATCGTCCTCACCTGGGCCGTCTTCTACAAAAACGACGCCGACAACACCCGCGCCATCTTCCGCGCCCTCGGCGGCAACCTCACCCTGGACGCACCCGCGCGCGCGCTCACCTTCGTCCTCGCCTTCAACCTCCTCCTCTACTTCTACCCGAAAAGCGCGGGCTGGCAGACACTCGCCGCCAACCTGTGGCGCCGCCTGCCGTGGCACAGCCAGGCGCTGCTCTTCACCCTCATCCTCGTGACCATCGCCGCCTACGCCCCCGGCGGCATCCCGAACATCCTCTACGCCGACTACTGAGACACCGCCATGCCCACCCGCACCCTGAAAATCCTCGCCACCCTCGCCACCACCTGCCTCCTTGCCCTGTGGCTGATGCAGCAGGGCATTGAGCAATACTGGCAACAAACCTACTACCGCGCCTCACCGCTCGCCGGCTTACAGCACTTTGCCGTGTGGCGCAGCGGCGACCGCCTCAAACACGCCCTCTACGCCCTGCTCGGCGCGGGCGGCAAAGAAGCGCAGCACGACCCCGTTACCATCCCGCAAACCCTCGCCGCCAAACCCACGCCCCAACCAAGCCCCACGCCGCCTGCCCCCGTCGCACCGCCGCCTCCGCCCGCACCCGTGCTGCCCGTGCCGGAAGACAACCACAGCGCCCTGTGGGCAACCCTCGCCCCCGCCGCGCTGCCCGCCATCACCGCCGACACCTACACCGCCCAATACGACCCGCTCGCCCTGGCCCGCCTGCGCCCGCTCGCGGACGAAACAGCGGCAGAAGCATCACCCCTTGCCGACAACGACGAAACAGCGGCAGAAGAAACCCTCATCGCCGCCGACGACAGCGACGACAACAGCGACTCCGGCGACATCGCCACCGGCGACAGCGACGGCGAAGCAGACGACAACGACTGGCACCGCGCCCTCGCCGCCGCCCTCGCCGCACAACACCCCATCCACGCCCGCACCTACCTCGGCGACAACGACGGCTGGCACACCAACATCATCAACCGCACCCCGGCATACGCCTTCGCCGAACCTGTTGCCGACCCCGTGCCCGGCAGCCTGCTCGACCTCGTCATCCCCGGTGCCACCGCCGCGCCAACCCCGCCCCTCATCTGGCAAGACGAAGACGGCGATGCCGCAGATGCCGCAGACGACGCCGCGCTATCCGCCGACACAAGCGACGACACCGCACTATCTGCCGATGCAAGCGACGACACCGCCCCGCCTGTCGCCACAAACGGCGACAACGGCGACACCCAACCTCCCGCCGGCCCCGGCGACGCCATCCACCTCGGCGCGGACGACCGCGTCCTGCTCATCGGCGACTCCATGATGAAATCGCTGGCGCCGCACATCCAGCGCGAACTGCTGAGCCGCCATCACATCAAAAGCATGAACCACGGCAAGCCCAGCAGCGGCCTGCGCTACCCCGCCTACTACAACTGGCCGGAAAACCTCGGCACCCTGCTTGATGAAAACCCGGACGTGCGCCTCATCGTCGTCATGCTCGGCGCGAACGACCCGCAAAACACGCCGAACCCTGCCGCGCCAAAAGAAAACCTGCACTTCGGTACCCCCGAATGGGAAACCTACTACCGGGGCGAAATCCGCAAAATCCTCACGATTGCCGCCGCGCACAATGTCAAAACCCTGTGGATAGGCCCGCCGCTGATGAAAAGCCCGAAATACAGCAACAAAATCAGCTATCTGGACAGCCTCATCGCCGACGAAGTCGGAAAAGCCGAGCAGCACTACCAGAACACCAACCGCCTGTTTGCAAAAAGCGACGGCAGCTACACCGCCTACCTGCCGGACGAGAGCGGCAAACCCGTGGCGGTGCGCAAAAGCGACGGCATCCACTTCACCACCCAGGGCGAAAAAATCCTCACCCGCCACATCCTCGCCCGCATCAATCCCTGAGCGGCGCGCCCCGCCCGCTGCCGGGCCAACCGTAGCCAGTCGGTCAGTCCGGCACAATCACATCATCAATGGGGCGGCGGCGCGAACAGGCGGCCTTGCGGGCATAGCCGATGCGCAGCAGGATTTGCGGATGGTGGCCGTCAATGGGCAAGTTTTCCCGCAACCCGGCGCGCAGGGCTGCCACTTCGCAAGGCTGGTTCAGGAAGGCGGTGGCGATGCCCGCCGCCGTGGCGCGCAAAAGCAGGCGTTGCAGAACGCGGCCTGCCGCAACATGCGCGGCATGGTCGTCGCTGCCGCTCGTTATCAACAGCAGGTGCGAGGCGGCGGCAAGGTGTTTCGCGTCGGTCCTGTTTTGGGTTCTGGCGTTCAGCATGACGCGAACGATGATTTTGGCCAGCCAGCGCGGCAGGTCGGGCGCACCCAGTACGGCATTGCTGAGGCCGTCGCCCGTGCGCTCGCTGTCGGCCCGGTTGTAGCGTATCCACGTCAGCAGTTCCCTTTTGAAGGCGCGGTCGTGCATTTGCACCTCGTTGCCGCGCCGCACCGCGTCGGCCAGCAGGCGGTAGGCGGCGGTGTCGCGGGCAAAGGCATGAACAGGCGTTGCTGCCGTCGCTTCGCCGAGCAGGGTTTGCAGGCTGTCCGCCGCGACGGTGCGGCCGTCGCCGGTCGTGCGGTTGGTCTGGCGGTGCGGGATGCAGGCGGCGAGCGGGTCGGGGCGGATGGCGTCATCGCGGCGGAGTTGCACGGCAATGCTGCCGTCGGGGTCGAGCGTGGCCGTTGCCGCGTAATGCAGGGTAGTGGCGTACAGGCAGAGGTTTTCCAGCGCGCAGCCGAGGCTGATGAAGCCTTCGCGGTTGCCGCCATCCACGGCGGGCAGGGCGCGGCTGTCGTCGGGCAGGATGGTGATGCCGCCGGCGGTCGGGCGGAACCGCCAGGGCTGGCTGTTGTGTCCCGAAGGCGCGCGGGTGGCGGCGGCGACGAGCAGGCGGAAATCGGTATCGTGGGCGTACATGTTGACCTCTCTTGCAGTTGCGGCGGCGTCATTAAAGCACTTTTCGGCGGCATTGATGCACGGCGCTCATAACCCCTAACGACGCCGCCCGGTTTATCCGCCTGCCGCCGCTGCCTACAATGCCCGCCCCAATCACCACCGGAGCCCCCATGCCCGCCAACAAACGCACCCTGACCTTTCTCATCATCCTCAGCGCGCTGATGGCCTTCACCTCGCTTTCGGTGGACAGCTACCTGCCCGCCCTGCCGCTGATGAGCCGTGACCTCGGCGGCGATGCCGAGCTGACCGTTACCGGCTTCCTCGCCGGTTTCGCCATCGCCCAGCTCGTCTGGGGCCCCATCAGCGACCGCATCGGGCGGAAAATCCCGCTCTTCACCGGCATGGCGCTCTTCGTCATCGGCTCCATCGGCTGCGCCACCGCCGACAGCCTCGAAGCCATCGTCGCCTGGCGCGTCTTTCAGGCGGTGGGTGCCTGCGTCGGGCCGATGCTGTCGCGCGCCATGATCCGCGACCTCTTCGGCGCGACCCGCGCGGCGCAGATGCTCTCAACCCTGGTGCTGTTCATGGCCGCCGCGCCCATCGTCGGCCCGCTCATCGGCGGCTTCCTGCTGAAAATCGCCGACTGGCACGCCAACTTCTGGCTGCTCGCCGTCATCGGCGTCATCATGTTCGCCGCCGTCTCGCGCCTGCCGGAAAGCCTGCCGCCGCAGCGGCGCGGCACGGGCAGCCTCGCCGGGGCATTCGCCAACTACGCCGCCCTGCTCGGCAACCGCGCCTTCATGCGCTACACCCTCTGCGTTACCGCCTTCTATGTCGCCGCCTACGCCTTTATCACCGGCTCGCCCAAAGTCTATATCGGCCGTTTCGGCATCGATCCCGCCCGCTACGGCCTCTGGTTCGGCGTGAACATCCTCGGCGTGATGCTCCTCAGCGCCGCCAACCGCCGCCTGGTGCGCCATTTCCCGCTCGACCGCCTGCTGCGTGGCGCAACCCTCGCCGCCACCGCTGCCGCCATCCTCCTCGCCGTCCTCGCCTGTCGCGGCACAGGCAGCATCTGGGGCATCGCCCTGCCGGTCTTCCTCATGTTCAGCATGAACGGCATCATCGCGAGCTGCGCCAACGCCGCCGCGCTGGCCGCAGTGGAAAGCCGCATGGCCGGTTCCGCCGCCGCCCTCATCGGCTCCCTGCAATACGGCAGCGGCATCCTCTCCACCCTGCTCCTCACCCGCTTCGCCGACGGCACACCGTGGCCGATGGCGGCCATCATCACCGTTTTCGTCGCCCTCAGCGCTGTGACGGCGTGGGCGGGCAGCCATAAAAATGCCCGGCCGGGGCCGGGCGTTGCCCGGACAGGCGGTTAGGGTCTGCTGACACCCGGCAAGGCGGCTTTTTGACCAAAACCCGCTGCGCAGGCCGAATGTCAACAATTCCTAATGGCCGGACATGGACGATGCCGTATTGAGCAGCACCACACCAAGCACAATCAGGGCAATACTGACGACGCCCATCACATCCGCCTTCTGCCCGAAGACAAACACACTGATCAGCGCGGCCAGCACCAGCCCCAGCCCCGCCCAGACCGCGTAAGCGGTACCAAGCGGCATCGTTTTCAACGCCAGCGCCAGCGCCCAGAAACACAGACCAAAACCGGCCACCACACCGAGCGTCGGCCACAACTTGCTGAACCCGTCGCTCAACTTCAACATTGTCGAGCCGAACGTCTCGCACACAATCGCCAGCATCAAAAATACCCAGTGCATATGCATCATTTACCTCCGTTATACAAAGCAAGTGTAATCATATCAATATGATAAACACGGGAACAGCCTTGCATTCTCCCAAAAAACCTGCGCACCGGGCAAAAGACCAACGCCTCCGCCCGCATCTGCGGACAGCGTCGTTCGACACGGATATCCGCAATCCCGGCAGATGAGAAATCCCTGATAGTCAAAGATAAACCTCCTCCCGCTTGCGGGGTGGGGTAAACGGCAGCACCGCCCAAAATGGGGAAGCCGTGCGCCGAAAATGCGCGGCAGGCGGCAAAATTAGGCGAAAAAATTTACTTTCCCGCGCGTTACGGCTTTTTTTGCCTGTGTGAAGCCGCTATACTTTCCCCAGTCCACAAACGGAAAAACACACGTTTGTGGCTTGAAATCAAACATCTATCCAAACAAGGTGAACATGTATGGCAATCCAAACCCCCAATTTCCTTGACCTTTCCCCCTACGGTATCCACAAGCAGGCCTACCGCAACCTCTCGCCATCCGCACTCTACAAAGCCGCATTGCAGGCGGGCGATGAATCCGTGATTTCCTCCACAGGGGCATTGATCGCCTTCTCCGGCGTGAAAACCGGCCGTTCACCGAAAGACAAGCGCATCGTGAAAAACCCTGCCTCGGAAAACGACATCTGGTGGGGCAAAATCAACATCCCCTTCCCGCCGGAATCGCACGCCGCCAACCGCAGCCGCGCGGTGAAATTCCTCAACGAAGCCGACAGCGTGTACGTCCTCGACGGCTACGCCGGCTGGGACGAAAAATACCGCCTGAAAATCCGCGTCATCACCACCCGCCCGTATCACGCGCTCTTCATGCACAACATGCTCATCCGCCCGACCGATGCCGAACTGGCCGCCTTCGGCGAGCCGGACTACGTCATCTACAACGCCGGACACAAACCCGCCGACCGCACCGTCGTCGGCGTGACCAGCACCACCTCCGTCTCGCTCTCCTTTGAAGAACGCGACATGGTTATCCTCGGCACCGAATACGCGGGCGAAATGAAAAAAGGCGTGTTCACCATCATGAACTACCTCATGCCGAAACAGGGCGAGCTCTCCATGCACTGCTCCGCCACCGCCGAACAGGGCGGCGAACGCTCCGCCGTGCTTTTCGGCCTCTCCGGCACCGGCAAAACCACCCTCTCCGCCGACCCGAACCGCAACCTCATCGGCGACGACGAACACGTCTGGACCGAAGACGGCATCTTCAACATCGAAGGCGGCTGCTATGCCAAAGTCATCGACCTCTCCGCCGAAAAAGAACCGGAAATCTTCGGCGCCATCAAATTCGGCACCGTGCTGGAAAACGTCGCCTACGACGAACACTATGTCGTGCAGTACGACTACACCCCGCTGACCAGCAACACCCGCGCCAGCTACCCGATCGAATACATCAGCAACGCGCGTATCCCCTGCAAGGCCGGGCAACCGACGGACATCGTCTTCCTCACCTGCGACGCCTTCGGCGTGCTGCCGCCGGTCTCCCGCCTCAACCCGGCCCAAGCGATGTACCACTTCATCAGCGGCTACACCGCGAAAGTGGCCGGCACCGAAGTCGGCGTGACCGAGCCGGAAGCCACCTTCTCCGCCTGCTTCGGCGCACCGTTCATGGTTTGGCACCCGGCCAAATACGCCGAACTCCTCGCCGAAAAAATGAAAAAACACAACACCAATGTCTGGCTCATCAACACCGGCTGGGCAGGCGGTGCCTACGGTGTCGGCGAACGCATCAAGCTCAAATACAGCCGCGCCATCATCGACGCCATCAACAGCGGCGCACTGGCGAAAATGCCGACCGAGGCCGATCCCGTCTTCGGCTTTGCCGTCGTCACCGAATGCCCGAACGTCCCGGCGGAAATCCTCAAACCGCGCAACGCGTGGGCAGACAAAGCCGCCTACGACGCCCAGGCGAAAAAACTGGCGAAAATGTTCAACGACAACTTCGCGCAATTCGCTGATGGTGCAAGCGCGGAAGTCAAAGCCGCCGCCCCGAAAGCCTGAGCGGCCTGCGGCACACCAGACACCGCCCGCCCGGGCGGTGTTTTTTATAGTCGTTTCAAATAGAACCGATACGGTGTTGGCACGCCTGACCGGGCACCCATAAAAATCGCTGCGCGATTTTTATGGGAAACCCGCGCCGTACTATCTGTACTGCCTGCGGCGCGCCGCCTTGTCGCATTCCTGTTTGATACGCAACCCTCATACGCGGCAAAAAACCGCAAACCCGGCGGACACTTGCGCGACATCAAACTCTTCCCCCGCCTGCGGGAGGAAGGGCTTCCTTCATGAACCGGCTTCACTGCAACCTCCCGCGCGCACGATGCGGGAAGGGGCGCAGGCGGTGTGTCGATAAAAAAAAACGCTGCCGCAGCAGCGTTTTTTCCCGTGCAGGGTGATGCAGGTTCAGAAGTGGTACTGCTTCGCCAGTTCGCGGAAGGCGGCGGTCTGTTCGCTGATCCAGGTTTCGCCTTTGCCGAGTTCGGCGGCGATGTAGCGGGCGACGTCTTCGGCGGATTCGGCGGCGGCGCGGGCGTCCAGGAAGAGGAGACGGATGCGGCGCGCCAGCACGTCTTCCAGGGTTTGCGCCATTTCTTCGCGCACCGCCCACAGCGCTTCGGCGTAGAGGAAGGGGTGATTCGGGTGGATTTTGCTGCCAGCTTTGCTGTCGGCGGCGGCAAGCGCTTCGATGGCGGCGCGGTCACTGCCGTAGAAGCCGAGGTGGCTTTTTTCGTCTGCTGCCTGGTGACCGTGGATTTTCAAGTCAACAGTTTTGCATTCTTTGGCAGGCAGGACGTTTTCTTTGATGGCAGCGTCCACAGCGTCTTCGGCCATTTGCCGGTAGGTCGTCCATTTGCCGCCGATGATGTCCACCATACCGGACGGGGTAACGTGCACTTTGTGGCTGCGCGAGACTTCTTTGGTGCTCTTGCCGCCGCCTTTCGGCGCAGCGAGTGGGCGCAAGCCGACGAAGACGCTTTTGATATCGGCGCGGGTCGGCGCTTTGACGAGGTAGTCTTTGGCGGTGTTCAGGATGAAGTCGATTTCTTTGTCGAGTGGTTTGGGTTCGTATTCGGCGTGTTTGACGAGGGTATCGGTGGTGCCGATGACGAGTTTGTCATGCCACGGCACAGCGAAGAGAACGCGGCCATCGGAGGTTTTCGGCACCATCAGTGCGCTTGCACCGGGCAGGAAGGCGCGGTCAATGACGATATGTACGCCCTGGCTGGGGACGACGCTGTCCATGTCGTCGGGGTTATCCATCGCGTTGATTTCGTTGGTGAAGACGCCGGTAGCGTTGACGACGCATTTGGCTTTGATGTCGAAGGTGTCGCCGCCGAGAGTGTCGCGGGCGGTCACGCCGCAGATTTTGCCGGCGTCGTTTTTGGCAAGACCGGTCACTTCGCAATAGTTGACGACGGCGGCACCGTGGTCAATGGCGGTTTGCGCAAGGTTGACGGCGAGACGGGCGTCGTCAAACTGACCGTCGTAGTAGCAGACGCCATTGCGCAGTTTTTCGGGTTTGACGCCCTGCAGCAGGCGGTTAGCTTCGTCTTTGCCGAGGTAGCGGGTGTGGCCGATGCCGAGTTTGCCGGCGAGACGGTCATAGAGCCACAGGCCGAAGGTGTAGTACGGCGCGGTCCACCATTTTTCGCCCGGGATGATGAAGGCTTCGCTTTTGAAGAGGTGCGGCGCGTTTTTGCCGAGGCGGCCACGTTCGCGCAGAGCCTCACGCACGAGGGCGACATCGCCCTGGGCGAGGTAGCGCACGCCGCCGTGCACAAGTTTGGTGCTACGGCTGGAGGTGCCTTTGGCGAAGTCCATGCGTTCGAGGAGCAGGGTTTTGAAGCCGCGTGTGGTAGCGTCCACGGCAATGCCGAGACCGGTCGCGCCGCCACCGATGACGACGACATCCCATTCTTCTCCGCTTTTGGCGCGTTCGAGTTGTTCTTGTCTTTTCATGTTGTACTTTCTCCAATTTTTCTCTGAATTTAACCGGCTGTTCCGGAAAACAAGCGGTATTTTAACACTGCATCCTCAAAGTCATCACAGAATATGTAAAAAGTTAACGACAAATCCACATCACCTCGTGCTTTCGTTACAATGATCTCCCATTTGTTTGTGAAGGATTTGTTATGCGTACTCTCGCCCTGATTCTCGCGGCCGGCCAAGGCACGCGGATGCGTTCCGCCCAGGCCAAGGTGCTGCAACCCGTCGGCGGCAAGGCCATGATCGTGCATTTGCTGGAAACGTTGCAGGCGCTCGCCCCTGAGCGCACGGCGGTGGTGTTCGGGCATCAGGGCGGGCAGTTGCGCGCCTGCATCGGACCCGCCTGGCCGCAGGTGCAGTGGATTGAGCAGCGCGAGCAACGCGGCACGGGTCATGCGGTGCAGATGGCAATGGCAGAAATCGCCCAGGCCGGGCGGGTGTTAATCCTCTTCGGCGATACGCCGCTGGTGCGCGCCGCAACCTTGCAGCGGCTGCTGGATGCGTCGCAGGCAAGCGGCTTCGCCCTGCTTTCCGCCGTGGTGGACAACCCCTTCGGCTATGGGCGCATCGTGCGCGACGCCGCCGGCAGCGTCAGCGCGGTAGTCGAGGAGAAGGATGCGAGCGCAGCGCAGCGGGCAATTACCGAGATCAACACCGGCATGATGGTAGTCGCGAGCGGTCTGCTTGCTACCTATCTGCCGCAGTTGCAGAACAACAACGCGCAGGGCGAATACTATCTGCCCGACCTTGTCGCCCTGCACCACGCGGCGGGTGGCGAAATCAGCGCCGTTATCGCCGATGACGCCGAGGAAACGATGGGCATCAACACCCGTGCGCAGCAGGCGCAGGCGGAAGCGGTGTACCGCCGCCGTCAGGCACAGGCACTGCTGGATGCGGGCGTGACGCTGATTGATCCCGCACGGCTTGACGTGCACGGCAGCCTCAGCGCCGGACGCGACGTGGTGATCGAGGCCAATGTCGTCATCAAGGGTACGGTCAGCCTCGGCGACAACGTCTATATCGAAAGCGGCTGTGTGCTCGATAACTGCACCATCGGCGCAGGCGCACGCGTGTACAGCCATTCCCGCCTCGAACATTGCGAAGTCGGGGCGAACGCGCAAGTCGGCCCCTTCGCCCGTCTGCGCCCGAAAACCGTGCTCGATGAAGGCGTGCGCATCGGCAACTTCGTCGAAACCAAAGCGGCGACCATCGGCAAGGGCAGCAAAATTAACCATCTGAGCTACATCGGCGACGCCACTATCGGCAGCGCAGTCAACATCGGCGCAGGCACCATCACCTGCAACTACGACGGCGCGAACAAATATCGCACCACCCTCGGCGACCGCGTTTTCATCGGCTCGAACAGCGCCCTCGTCGCGCCGGTCAACATCGGCGACGGCGCGACCATCGGCGCCGGCTCAGTCATCACCAAAGACGTGCCCGCCGAGCAGCTCGCCCTCACCCGCAGCGAGCAGAAAACCATCAGCGGCTGGCAAAGACCGGTGAAAAAGGCAAAATAAACAACATGCTAACGCACAACATGAAAAGCACCTTGCAAACGCATGAAAAATCCCTAAAATGCGCCGCTGGTCTGCATTGGCGCTTCGCAACGATCAGCCGCAAACCCCGTCAGGTCCGGAAGGAAGCAGCGGTAGTGGTGAAATCGGGTGCCGGAGTAAGCTGGTGCAGGCCTTTTTCTATTTATAAGCAGCAAAAATCCCATGTCTGAGGCTTATCAGGTACTCGCCCGCCGCTGGCGACCGAAAAACTTTCACCAACTGGTTGGCCAGACACACGTAACCCAGGCGCTGACCTACGCACTCGATCATAACCGCATCCACCACGCCTACCTCTTCACCGGCACACGCGGCGTCGGCAAAACCACCATCGCCCGCATCTTCGCCAAATCCCTCAACTGCAAAACGCGCGGCGTCAGCTCCGAACCCTGCGGCGAATGCGAACACTGCCGCGAAATCGACGAAGGCCGTTTCCCCGACCTGATCGAAGTGGATGCCGCCTCGCGTTCACGCGTCGAAGAAACCCGCGAACTGCTGGACAACATCCCCTACGCCCCGGTCAAAGGCAATTACAAAGTCTATCTCATCGACGAAGTACACATGTTTTCCGCCAGCAGCTTCAACGCCCTGCTGAAAACGCTTGAAGAGCCACCGGAACACGTCAAATTCATCCTCGCCACCACCGATCCGCAAAAACTGCCGGCGACCATTCTCTCGCGCTGCCTGCAATTCCACCTGAAAAACATGAGCGAGCGGCAAATCAGCGACCATCTCGCCCACATCCTTGACAGCGAGAACGCCGCTTATGACCGCGACGCCCTGCTACTGCTGGCCAACGCTGCTGCCGGCAGCATGCGCGACAGCCTCAGCCTGCTCGACCAGGCACTCGCCTACGGCCAGGGCGAAGTGCGCAGCCGCGACGTTGCCACCCTGCTCGGTGCCGTGCCCGAACCGCAACTCAACCAGATGCTGCACCTGCTGGCCGACGGCAACGCCGCCGGACTGCGGCAAGTCCTCGACGCCCTGGACGAATACGCCCCCGACTACGCCAACCTGCTGCTGCGCCTCCTGCAACAAATCCAGAAAATCACCATCGTCCGCCTCAACGCCGAACGCTATCCGGGCGAAATCCCCGCCGAACTACATGCACTGGCCGCGCGCCTGCCGGTCGAACTCGTGCAACTGTGGTACCAAATCGGCGGCGACACCTGGCAAAACCTGCCCTACCAGCCCGATGCGCGCATGGCGCTGGAAATGAGCCTGCTGCGCATGATTGCCCTGCAACCGCTGCTGCCGGACGCCGAGCCGCCACAGGCGTCGACCATCCGCGAAGCTGCGCCCGCCACCGCAGCCGACAACCTCACCGCCATCCTGCAAGACAGCCTGCCAAGCGGGACAACAGCGGCATCCGCCGACACGGATAACAGCGCACAACCCGAACCGACCGCATCGCCAAGCGGCATAACAGCGGCATCCGCCGACACAGACAACAGCGCGCAACCCGAACCGACCGCATCGCCAAGCGGGGAAACTATAGCATCCGCCAATACGGCTAACAGCACACAAACCGAACCAACCGCCCCGCCAAGCGGCATAACAGCGGCATCCGCCGACACGGATAACAGCGCACATACCGAACCGCCCGCGTTGCCAAGCGGGACGACACCGCCACTTGTCGCTGCAAACACAGAAGAAGCCCCGCCGCCGTGGGAAGACCTCCCTGCCGCCGACGACAACGACATCCCGCCGTGGGTGAGCGAAACCATTCCGGACGAAAGCGTGCCCGCCGCTACCGCCGCAGAAAAAAAAACCGCCGCTGACGCAACCGCTGCTGACGACGCCCCAAGCCTCGACCCGCTCATAGACAACCTCGAACGCTGGAACGACTTCCTCATCACCCTCGACCTGCACGAATACCCGCTGCTGCTGCTCGAAAACAGCATCCCCGTCGCCTGGCAGCCGCCGCGCCTCAGCCTGCAAACCGGCGCGGGCGGCATCATCTTCGACCAGAAACAAAACCGCGAAGAAGCCGCCGCCGCCATCGCCGCCAAAATCGGCACCGCCTGCACCATCGACATCCGGCCGGGCGACGCCGTGACCACCCCCATCGACTACCGGCGGCAGAAAAATGCCGCGCAACAGCAACAGGCGGAAAGCGATTTCCACAACCATCCACAAGTACAGGCCGCCCAAGCCGTCTTCGGCGACGGCCTGCGCGTGGACAACATCCAACCCACAAACCCTTCACAAACATAAGGAGACACAATGCTTCCCGGAAAATTGGGCAACATGATGAAAAAAGCGCAGGAAATGCAGGCCAACATGCAGAAAATGCAAGAAGAACTGGCGAACAAACACGTCGTCGGCATCGCCGGGGCGGGCGCGGTCAAAGTAACCCTGAACGGCCACTACGCCTGCCAGCGCGTCGAACTCGGCGAAGAAGCGCTGAAAGAAGACAAAGACATGCTGGAAGCCCTCATCGCCGCCGCCATCAGCGACGCCGCAAGCAAAGTCAACCAGATGACCCAGGAAGAAATGGCCGCCATCACCGGCGGTATGGGCCTGCCCGGCGGCTTCAAGCTACCCTTCTGAATGAGCTTTTCCCCCGCTTTCGACCGCCTCGTGCAGGCCCTCACCTGCCTGCCGGGCGTCGGCAACAAAACCGCGCAGCGCATGGCGCTGCAACTCCTGCTCACCAAAACCGCGCAGGCACAAGAACTGGCGGATGCCACCAACCACGCGCTGCACACCGTGCGCCGCTGCGAGAAGTGCCGCAACATCAGCGACGAAGCCCTCTGCCTCATCTGTGCCAACCCGCGCCGCGACGCGGGCACCATCTGCGTCGTCGAAGCACCCGCCGATGTGCTCGCCATCGAACAATCCACCGACTATCGCGGCCACTACTTCGTGCTGATGGGCCACATCTCGCCGCTCGACGGCATCGGCCCGGAAGAACTCGGCCTCGACATCCTCGACCAACGCCTCACCGGCGGCGACATCCACGAAGTCGTGCTCGCCACCAACAGCACCATGGAAGGCGAAACCACCGCCTACTTCCTCGCCGAACTCGCCGCCAAACACGGTGTCCCCGCCACCCGCCTCGCGCACGGCGTGCCGATGGGCGGCGAGCTCGCCTACATTGACAAAAGCACCCTCGCCCTCGCCTTCAACACCCGCAGCCGCTACCGCAGCGAATAATCCGGGCGGTGCCGCCAGGCGGGATATAGTCAAATATCTAAAAAAACCGTAACGGTGTTGCGCCGCCTTGCCGTACTGATTTGTACTGTCTGCGGCGGCGCGCCTTGTTACGGCTTCTTGGCTATTTGACTATAACCACACGGTTTGTGGAAAAGGCAGGACGATCATGCAGTGGGGGAAACCCCGGCCTGCCGACAACCGATAACATTTACCCCAGTTTCACCCCATCCCGCGTCATCTGCGCCTGCAACGCAGCGAGACGTTTCACCGGGTCGAGCAGCGGGTCATGCACATGGGCCAGCAGCCGTTCCGCCGAATCCGCCACCGCTGTGGCCGTGGCCGCCACCGCCCCATGAAAAATAAACGGCGGCAGAAAGGTCATCTGTAATAGCTGCGCCGTTTGCACCAGTGGCTTCAGGAACTCGCTCATGGCAAAGCGGTTATAGCCGCCAGCCTGATAGGAATCCGCCGGGCCGCCGGTGGAAATCGCCGACAGCCATTCCTTGCCCGCCAGCGCCGCGCCGCCGCCGTAGGCCCAGCCATAGGTCAGCACATCGTCCAGCCACTGCTTCATCAATGGCGGCGGCGCATACCAATAGAACGGATGTTGAAAGACGATGCGTTCATGGGCGAGCAGCGCGGCCTGTTCGGCGGCCACGTCAATGCGGCCGTCCGGATAGAGCGCATACAGATCACGCAGCGTAACGCCCGCCGGGGCAAGGCGCGCGACCCAGGCGCGGTTGACCGTGGATTGTGAAAGACGCGGATGAAAGACATTGACCAGAATTTGCATAAAGACTCCCGAAAAAAGTGAGAGTTCCATCATAGTCCGCGCCGCCGCCCGCCATAAGCCCCGCGCCGGGGCATACCATCATGCAGGAGAAGCAACAATGCACCCCAACGACTACGCCGAACTGGCCGCCTTCGTCGCCATCGCCGAAAGTGGCAGTTTCCGCCGCGCCGCCGCCCGGCTTAACCTGAAACCTTCCACCGTATCGCACCGCCTGGGCGCGCTGGAAGCACGCCTCGGCGTGCGCCTGCTGCACCGCACCACCCGCAGCGTCGCCCTGAGCGAAGCGGGCCGGGCGCTCTTCGGCCAGGTGGCGCCCGCCCTGCACGATTTGGCGGGCGCACTCGACAGCGTGAACGCGCACCGCGACCGGCCCCGGGGCTGTGTCCGTTTAAGCCTGCCGCGCTGTGTGGCGACCACGGTGCTTCTGCCCCGTCTCCGGGATTTCTGCGCCCGCCATCCGGACATTCACCTCGACATCGCCGCCGACAACCGCGCCATCGACATCGTGCGCGAGGGCTACGATGCGGGCATTCGCCTCGGTGAAAATCTGGCGAATGACATGATCGCCGTGCCGCTGACCGGCCCATTGCACAGCGTCATCGTCGCCGCGCCGGCTTATCTCGCCCGCCACGGCCTGCCGCAGACCCCGGCGGCACTGGCCCGGCACCGCTGCCTGGGCTTCCGCCAGCCGGGCAGCCGCGAACTCTACCGCTGGGAAATCGAAGACGGTGACCGGGCGCAAAGCCTCACCCTGACGCACCCGCTCATCTTCGATGACCCGGAATTGCTGGCGGAAGCCACCGTCGCCGGCCTCGGCATCAGCTACGGCCTGGACCTGGTCTGTGCGCCGCACCTGCGCGCCGGCCGGCTGACGGCCCTGCTGACTGCCCACTGCCCGTGCTTCCCCGGCTTTTACCTCTACTATCCCGACCGGCGCATCAGTCCCGCGCTGCGCGCCCTCATCGACAGCCTGCGCCCGGCAGCAGAACCACTGCCAGGCCGCATTCCTGCTGATACATGAAAAAACCCAATCACCTCACCCGTGAATGACCAATCAAACAGGCTATAATGTCCGCCTTTCCACACCCACCCACAGCGGAGAATTCCCATGCAAGAACAAACCGACATCATCGTCGTCGGCGCCGGCCCCGCCGGACTGGCTTTTTGCCGCTCGCTTGCCGGCAGCCAGCTCAACATCAGCGTCGTCGAAATCCACAGCAAAGAAGTGCTTGCCGACCCGCCCTACGACGGTCGCGAAATCGCCCTCACCCACCCTTCCAAAGCCATCCTCGAAAACCTCGGCATCTGGCAGCGCTTCCCCGCCGACGAAGTCTATAACCTGCGCGAAGCCTCGGTGCTGAACGGCAACTCGCCCTACCGCCTGCACTTCCCGCTGCCGCCCGCCGACAGCCACAAGCGTCCGATTGACACCCTCGGCTACCTCGTGCCGAACCACATCATCCGCCGCGCCGCCTACGAAGCCGTGCAAGACCAGGCTAACATCCGCTGGCACACCGAACGCCGCGTCATCGCCTGCGGCAGCGACACCACCAGCGCCCACGTCACCCTCGATAACGGCGACACCATCAGCGGCAAACTGCTGGTCGCCGCCGACAGCCGCTTCTCCTTCGTCCGCCGCGCGATGGGCATCGCCGCCGACACCCACGAATTCGGGCGCAACGTCCTCGTCTTCCGCCTCGAACACGAACACTCCAACGACCACACCGCGAGCGAATGCTTCTTCTACGGCAGCACCCTCGCCCTCCTGCCGCTCACCGACCACATCACCAACTGCGTCATCACCATTGATAGCCGCAAAGCCCCGGCACTCATCGCCCTGGGTGACGGCATCGCCGCGCACGTCGCCGCCGAACTCGACCACCGCCTCGGCGCGATGAAACTCGTCAGCACCATTCACGACTACCCGCTGGTCGGCGTGCACGCCCGCCGCTTCCACACCAACCGCTGCGCGCTTATCGGCGACGCCGCCTGCGGCATGCACCCCGTCACCGCGCACGGCTACAACCTCGGCCTGCAAAGCCAGGAAATCCTCTCGCGCCTCATCCTGCGTCAGGCAGGCCAGGGCAGGGACATCGGCAATCCGGCCATGCTCGCCGCCTACGGCCGCCGCCACCAGTTGAACACCCGCCCGCTCTACCATGGCACCAACGCCATCGTCAAACTCTTCACCCGCGAAACCCCGCCCGCCCGCATCCTGCGCCACGGCGTCCTGCGTCTCTCCGACCATCTGCCGCCGCTGAAACGCCTGATTACGCGGCAGTTGACCGGCTAGGGCTTCCTAGACCCCCTTGGGCAAAGCTGCTACACTTCGCCGCCTTCACCATTCCATACAGGAGAACTCATGAAAAACACCGTCAAAATCGCCGCAGTCGCCGCGCTCGCCGCCGTCAGCCTGACCGCCGCCGCCAAACTGAGCGAAGGCAAGGCCTACGGCGACTGGAAAGGCACCTGCCAGGGCAACGAATGCGGCGCGGTGCAAATCGTCAACAACCCGCAAGGCGAACCGGTCGGCCGCATCCTGCTGCGCCGCATCCCGGAAGCACAAAACAGCGTCGTCGCCTTCGTTACCGTGCCGCTCGGTGTCAACCTGCGCGCCGGCATGGCGCTTGCCGTGGACGGCAAAGAACTCGTCGTCACCCCGTACGACTTCTGCGACAACGGCGGCTGCAACGCGGCCATCCCGCTGGAAGGCAACATCGAAGCCAGCGTGAAAAAAGGCAACGTCCTGCAAATCGCGGCCTTCGTCGGCGACAAACAGCAAACCATGGGTTTCTCGCTGAAAGGCGTGACGGAAGTCATCAAAAACCTCTGACCTGCCTACCCCCCCCCCCCCCCCCCCGCACGGGTGCAGCAAGAACCGGACGCAACGTCCGGTTTTTTATGGGCAAAAGACCGCCTCGCCCTTTCGTGGCCCCTCCCGCTTGCGGGAGGCGGGTTGTCCGTTGTTCCGGAAGCATTTTTCCCCGCTGTGAAGCCGGTGCCACTTGTGGGTGATCAAGCAAAGTAGCGGCGGTAGATGTCCAGCACGCCGTAGATTTCCGCTTCCGGGCTGACGTAATGGCAGATATGTTTGACAGCTTCTGCCGCGTTGGCGGGGCAGGCGGCAAAGTCCACTTTGCGCAGGATGGGCAGGTCGCCGGGGGAGTCGCCGATGGCGGCGAGGCGGCAGTTTGCCGCCTGCTGCCCGGTGTGGTGCAGGTAGTGCTGCACGCCCGTCCATTTGTTGATGCCGTGCGGGATGATGTCCAGCGCGCGGCCGGAGCAGTGCAGGTCGAAGCCGTCGGTATGTAGGTTGGCGGTGACCACGGCGTACACGTCTTCCGCCGTTTTGCCTTGTTCGGCGACGAGCGAGAGGCAGGCTTCTTTGCCGTGGCTCATTTGCCAGTGCACGGCGAAGCTGTCTTTATGCGCGGCGAGGTATTGCGCCATCTGCTGCGTGCGTTCGCGCACGGCGGGGGTGAGTTGCGGCGCGGGGATGACGTCGTCGTTCAGGTAGTCGTAGAGCAGCGCGCCCTGGTCGGTGATGGCGTAGCGGCCGAGGCGGGCAAATTGCGCCAGCGCTTCGATGTAGGAGAGCGAGCGGCCGGTGCAGAGGACGACTTCGGTCGGCGATTGCTGCACAAGCTGTTCCAGCGTTTGCAGGGCAGCGAGGTCGTAGCGGGCGAACTTGCCACGGGTCAGGCAGCCATCGATGTCGAGAAAAAGGATGGTGTCGGGCATGGTGTTCTCCTGCGGGTTATTTGCCCTGTTCCGGCTTTTTGTTGAGCGAAACGTGCCCATCTGCCTGTTTTTGCAGCAGTTCGTAACTATGGCGGATTTGCGCGGTTTTCGGGTGGTCGGGGTAGTGGCTGATGAGCTGTGCGAGCAGGTGCAGCGCCTGCTCGCGTTTGCCGGTTTTGTCCAGGGCGCGGGCGGCGGCGTAGTAATTGTCGAGGATGTCCTTGTGCCCTTTGTGGCGCTGCGCGAAGTTGCGGGTGAGCGCGAGCACGGTGTTGTAGTCGTGATGTTCGCCGGCCATGCGCGCGAGCGGCTTGATCCAGTCGGCGGGCAGGCGGGCGATGTCGTCGAGGGCGATGTTTTCCACCGCCTTGCGCACGCAGAGGTAGCAGCGTTCGTTGCCGTGCACCGCCGCTTCAATCAGGCGCTGTTCGAGGGCGGGCAGTTCTTCGTAGCGGTGGTGCACTTGATAGTATTCGTAGAGGATGCGGTAGGCGGGGAAATACTGGCCGATGTCGCGGTGCGCATTGGTGTAGTTGCGCAGCAGCGCCTCGGCCTGCTCGAAGCCGCCTTCCTGCATCAGCACGTCGATGGCGAGCAGGTCTTGCGCGAACTGTTTCTTCTCTTCGTCGTCCATGCGGTAGGTGTCAGCTTCGTAGAGGACGCGCCGCTCCGCTTCGCTCAGGCCTTGCGGTCTCTCGTCACGCATGAAGTAGCCGATGTAGGTGTAGGTGAGGGCGGTGGCAAAGGCCTGGATGACGGCAACCATGAATACGACCAGCGTGGGAGCATTGATAGCGTAAGCGATGATGCCAACGAGGAAGCCCAGCACAACACCCGCACCAATAAGCACAACAAGCGGGAAGAGCAGGATGGAAAGGTAGTTCCCGATGCCCATGTTGCGGATGACCTGTATCCAGCCGCGCGGGTCAATCATGCTGCCGATGCTGTCGTTGCCGACCAGATTCATAATCATCGCCGGGACAAAGAACCAGCTGATGAACATGAAGGGGACAGCCCAGACATAAGGGCCGCCCAGCAGCCATAGCGGGAGAAGGGCAATGGCGATGATGATGATGCCGATGGCGTATTTGAGTGGGGTCAGGAAGGGGATAAGCGTGACCGGCGCGTAGGGTACGGGTTCTTCTTCCAGCCCTTCGGAGATACGCATGATGCCGTCGAACATCTTGCAGGTGAGGAGAAAGCCGACGGCGAATTGCAGCAGGAGGAAACCGAAATTGCCCGAAGTGGCTTCGTTCGCTTCCAGCACGGCATCAAAACATTTTAGGTCGGTAATGCTGCAATCCGGCGACAGACCGGCATCAGCAAAGATTTTGTTCGAGATTTCCGTCTGCTGGTAGTCGTGAAAACCGTTGATGCAGAGGATAAGGGCCAGCAGTACCCAATACAGCAGATTGCCGCCCTTGAAGAGGTAGCGGATGGCGCGCAGCAGCTTGTCGAAATTGTCTTTGATGTCGTTCATGAAAATGCCCTGTGGTTTTTGCATCGCCGCATTGTATAGCGGTGCCGGGGATTAGGCACGCGGTGCCTGCTGCCGCTATACAGCGGGGGGAAGCGCCGATACAATCCCGCGCCCCGCCCATCACCGTGTACCCCGTGAAAATCCCCCTGCCCAACGCCAACCTCGTCTCGACCTTGCCCGTCGTCCTCAGTATCAGCGCCGCCGCCCTCATCATCTGGATACTCGACATCCCGCACTACGCCATGCCGCTCATCCTCGGCGTCATCGCCGGCGGCCTCGCCGACCTCGACAACCGCCTGCGCGGGCGCATCAAAGACCTCGGCATCGTCCTCGCCGCCTTTGCCGCCACCTCGCTCACCGTGCAGCTCACCCTCAACCACAGCGCCGCCTACATCACCGCCATGCTGCTGATGACCTTCCTCCTCACCTACATGGGCGCTGCCGGGCTGCGCTACCGCACCATCGCCTTCGGCGGGCTGACCGTCGCCATCTACACCACCCTCGCCTACAACCCCGCCCAGCCGTGGTACGCGAACCCTTTGCTCATCCTCGCCGGCGCCCTGCTTTACGGCGGCGGCGCGCTCATCGTGCAACTCGCCTTCCCGCACCGCCAGGTGCAGGAAAACATGGCCGCCGCCTACGCCGCGCTTGCCGACTACATCGACGCCAAAGCCTGCTACTTCGACCCGGACGACGGCGACTACGGCGGGCGGCAGCAGCGCCTCGCCCGCGCCAACACCGCCCTCATCCAGGCCTTCAACCAGTGCCGCAGCACCCTTTACTACCGCATGCGCGGCCAGCACCGCCACCCGCGCACCGCGCGCATGCTGCGCTACTACTTCGCCGCGCAGGACATCCACGAACGCATCAGCTCATCGCACATCGACTACCGCGAACTCGCGGAAAAACACGAACACAGCGACCTGCCCTACCGCTTCCTGCACCTCATCGAACGCCAGGCGGCGGCCTGCCGCGCCATCGCCGCCGCCCTGCACCGGAACACCGCCTGGCCCGGCGACCCCCGCCTCGACCGCGACAGCGACGGCCTCGCCCGCGCCCTGCAATACCACCTCGCGCAAGACCCCGCGCGTCGCCCACTCGCGCGCCTGCTCGACAACCTGCGCAGCATCAACTACCAGCTCACCCACCTCGACACCGCGCAAGAAGACAACACCGACAGCACCATCGCCGCCCGTCAAGAACCCGGCCTGCGCGACATCCTGCCCGCCCTGCGCCGCCACCTCAGCTTCCGCTCGCCCGCCTACCGCCACGCCGTGCGCCTCAGCCTCGTCGTCCTCACCTGCTGCCTCATCGTCGCCGCGCTGCACCTCGAACTCGGCTACTGGATCCTGCTCACCGCCATCTTCGTCTGCCAGCCGAACTACTCGGCGACC
This sequence comes from uncultured Cardiobacterium sp., assembly GCF_938028825.1. GTDB lineage: Bacteria > Pseudomonadota > Gammaproteobacteria > Cardiobacteriales > Cardiobacteriaceae > Cardiobacterium. The sequence goes on from NZ_CALIZP010000090.1 coordinate 52,370, forward strand.
AAAAGCCGCGTCAACCAGCGCGTCCTCGGCACCATCCTCGGTGTCATCATCGGCTCCGTCGCGCCGCTCTTCACCCCGACAGTTGCCACCAAACTGTGGCTCATCATCGCGAGCACCACCCTCTTCTTCTACTACCGCAACCGCAAATACAGCATCTCCACCCTCTTCATCACCGTGCAGGCCTTCACCAGCTTCTCGCTGGCAGGCTACGACCTCACCGCCGCCATCCCGCTACGCATCATCGACACCCTCATCGGCGTTGCCATCTCCTGGACCGCCGTTACCTACCTCTGGCCGGACTGGCGCTACCTGACCCTGGACAACACCGCGCGCACTGCCATCAAAAGCGACGCCGCCTACCTGCGCCACATCCTCGCCCAACTGCAAGCGAGCGGCAGCGACGACGTTGCCTACCGCAGCATCCGCCGTGTTGCGCACGAAAACGCCGCCCAGCTCGGCAGCACCGTCTCCGACATCAGCAGCGAACCGCGCAAATACGCAAACCAACTCGACAACGCCTTCAACCTGCTCAACCTCAACTACACCCTGCTTGCCTACATCTCGGCGCTCGGCGCCTACCGCAACAAGACCGGCTTGCCCGCCCCTGCGGAACAAACACACACCGCCGCCGGCGGTGCCTCCCCCGTGGCGGCGGGGCAAGAACAGGGCGCAGACACCGACCCGCTGCTGACCGCCTACTACCGCCTCGGCGCAGACATCGCCGGCCTGCTTGACCGCCTCGACACCCTCGACGCGGCCGCCTTCCGGACACAATACACCGCCATCCGCGCCGAACTTGATCGCCTGCGCCCGGACGAAAACAACCCGCAGGAACGGCACAGCATCCTGCGGCAACAACTGCTGATGATCAGCCGCATCATCGAACCCTGCTACCACGCCCTGCACCCGCCGCACAAGAATCAGCCCGGTAAACACAGCCGCTGCAAACAGGACTGATACCGGAAGCAACAAACGGCCGCCCGCCCCGCGAACCCTGCTTTATTTCCTGGTGTGGATATGAGACGAGGTGGCGATGGCGATGGGCGGCATGGCGGGCAACCGCCGCAGGTGAACGCCGGGGCGGGAAGGGCTATGATTGCCGCCTTTTCCCGACCGGCCGTTCCCATGCCCACACCCCGCTTCTTCCAGTCTGCCGCCATTTATGCCGACCGCCGCGCCATCAGTCTGTTTTTCCTCGGCTTTGCCGCCGGGCTGCCGTTTCTCCTGATTTTTTCCAGCCTCTCCATCTGGCTGAATGAAGCGGGCGTCACGCGCGGCACCGTGACCCGTTTCAGCTGGGCGGCGCTCGCTTATTCCTGCAAGTTCATCTGGTCACCGCTCATCGATACCCTGCCGCTGCCGTTTCTGACCCGCCGCCTCGGGCGGCGTCGTGCCTGGCTGGCAGCGGCGCAATGCGTGGTCATCGCCGCCATTTGCCTGATGGCGCTCATCAATCCCGCCGATGGCGAGGCGCTGCCGCTGATGGCGCTCGCCGCCGTCCTCCTCGGCTTTGCGGCGGCGACGCAGGATATTGTGATTGACGCCTACCGCATTGAAGCGGCGGCAGGCGACAGTGCGATGCAGGCGGCGATGGCGGCGACGTACACGGCGGGCTACCGCTGCGGCATGATTGTTTCCGGCGCGGGCGCGCTGCTGCTGGCGACCTGGTTCGGCTCGACCATGCAGCATTACGATTACGCCGCCTGGCGGGCGACGTATTTCTGCATGGCGGCGGTGATGGGTATCGGCCTCGCCACGACCTTCACCTTGCGCGAGCCGCCCGCGTCAAGCGGCGTCAACACGTTGCGCCCCGCCGCCGACAATCTGCGCCTGCTCGCGCTCTTTGTGCTCGCCGTTATCGCGCTGATCGCCGCTTACCGCCTGCTCGGCGCCCTGCCCGCCGCCGCCAGCGTGCTCGGCGGTTTTCTGCGCGAGAGTCTGCGTCTTCTCGGCGGGCTGGCGGCAGCGGCAGCGGTCGGTGCGCTGTGCGTGCGCGCCGGGCTGGTCAGCCGCGCGCTGGCGTGGCAGACGTGGCTGGAACCCGTCGCCGATTTTTTCCGCCGCTACGGGCGCGTGGCGGTGTTACTCCTGGCGCTTATCGGCCTTTATCGCAGCACAGATATTGTTTCCGGTGCCATCAGCAACGTGTTCTATCAGGACTTGGGCTATAGCAAGACGGAAATCGCCAGTGCGGTGAAGGTTTTTGGCGTGGTGATGACGCTGGTGGGCGGCTTTCTCGGCGGGATGCTGGCGCAGCGTTATGCGCTGATGCGGATGATGATGCTCGGCGCGCTGCTCACCGTCGGCACCAACCTGCTCTTCATCCTGCTCGCCCGGTACGGCGACAAGTCGCTGCTCGCCGCCGCGCAGGGGCTGCCCGCCCTGCCGCCGCTGCAAGAGGTGATTCATGCCGTGCAGACGGGTGTCGCCGCCGCTTTCCGCAGCGACAACCGGCTGCTTTACGGCGTGGTCGGCTTCGACAACCTCGCGGCGGGGCTGGCCAGCTCGGTCTTCGTCGCCTTTTTGTCGTCGCTGACCAGCGTCCGCTTCACCGCCGTGCAGTACGCCATTTTCAGCTCGCTGATGACTCTCTTGCCGAAAACGCTCGGCGGCTATTCCGGCAGTATCGTCACCGCCGTCGGCTATCCCGCCTTTTTCCTGATTACCTCGCTGATCGGCGTGCCGGTGCTGCTGCTGGTGTATTGGGCGGAACGGCGGCTGCGCCCGTGATGCGAGCCCGGAAAAGCATCCGGAACACCGGACCCGCCAAGCGGCATCCATGCCGCGTCAGGCCGTGTGGGTTTCGGCAGGGCGCGGCGATACAATAGCCGCCCCTTTCTTCATCCCGCCTGCCCATGAACCTCATCCGCCGCCTGCGTCTCGACCCTTTCCTCATGATGATCCTGCTGATGGTGCTGGCCGCGACCATCGTCCCCGCGCAAGGCATCGGCAAGACGTTCTTCAAGCACCTCACCACCGCCGCCATCGCCCTGCTCTTTTTCATGCACGGCGCCAAGCTCTCGCGCGAGGCCATCCTCGCCGGCGTCGGCCACTGGCGGCTGCACACACTGGTGCTGGCGACGACCTTCATCCTCTTCCCGCTGCTCGGCCTCGCCCTCTACCCGCTGACGCCGTCGGTCATCCCGCCCGACATCTACCAGGGCTTCCTCTACCTCTGCGCCCTGCCCGCCACGGTGCAATCCGCCATCGCCTTCACGTCCGTCGCGCGCGGCAACATCGCCGCCGCCGTGTGCAGCGCTGCGCTTTCCAGCCTGCTCGGCGTCTTCCTCTCGCCTGTGCTCGTCGGCCTGCTCCTCAGCGCGCAGGGGCAGACGGATTTGTTCCATTCGGTGCAGGCGGTGATGCTGCAACTGCTGCTGCCCTTCGTCCTCGGCCATCTCGCGCGCCCGTGGCTCGCCGCCTGGATCAGCAAGAACCGCCGCCTGATCAAAATCACCGACCAGTCCTCCATCCTGCTCGTCGTCTATACCGCGTTCAGCGAGGCGGTGCTGGAAGGCATCTGGGGCAAGGTGAGCGTGGCGACGCTTGTCCTCATCGCCGTCGTTTCCTGCGTGCTGCTCGCCATCGTCCTCGCCTTCACCACATACAGCGCCCGCGCGCTGGGTTTCAGCAAGGAAGACGAAATCACCATCGTCTTCTGCGGCTCGAAAAAAAGCCTCGCCAACGGCATCCCGATGGCGAACATCCTTTTCCCGCCCGCAGCCGTCGGCATCCTTGTGCTGCCGCTGATGCTCTTCCACCAGATTCAGCTGATGGTCTGCGCGGTGCTGGCACAACGCTACGCCCGCCGCCCGCAAGAGGACTGACATGACCTACCTCGCCCGCATTCAACAGCTCAACAGCGCCAACCCCGCCGCATACCGCCCGCTCATCCTCGACGGCGACGCCGTCGGCCTCATTTGGGAGAACAACCTCGACCGCCTGCGCGCGCACGGCATCGGGCTGCGCGCGGAAGACACGCACTACGTTTGGGACGCCCCCGCCGACTTCGCCGCGCGCAACCGCCTGCTCGCCAACCTCGCCGCCGCCCTTTACCGCAGCGGCTACATCAGCGGCTGGCGCGACGAAAAACTGCCGCTGCTCGCCGGCCTGCATCATCCCGTCCGCGCCCTCATCGAGCGCGCCGCTGCGCCGGTGCTGGGCGTTTGCGGCTATGGCGTGCATGTGAACGGCATCACCGAACGCGGCGGCGTACCGCATCTGTGGATTGCGCGCCGCGCGGCAAGCAAATCCGTCGAACCGGGCAAACTTGACCAGATCGCCGCCGGCGGCATCCCGCACGGCATCGGCATCTTCGCCAACCTCATCAAGGAAAGCGCGGAAGAAGCCGCCATCCCCGAAACGCTGGCGCGGCAGGCGCGCCCCGTCGGCACCATCAGCTACACCGCGCAGACCGCAAGCGGCATCCGCGCCGACCTGCTCTACCTCTACGACCTGCACCTGCCGCCCGATTTCCGCCCGGAAAACCGCGACGGTGAAGTCGGCGAATTCCTCTGCCTGCCGCTGGACGAAGTCGCCCGCCTGGTGCGCGACACGGAAGACTTCAAGCTCAATTCCGCCGTGGTCGTCATCGACTACCTCATCCGCCACGGCTACCTCAACCCGGACGACACCCCCGATTACCCCGCCCTCTGCCGCGAGATCCGCCAAATCCACCCGCTGCTGCGATAAAACCTGCCATGCCGACAACCCCGCTTCGGCGCGGGTGATTGAGAAAAACGGCGGCGAACTGCGGGACACCGTCAGTTACGAAGGAAAACGCCTCCGCCGCTACCGCATCCGCCGCGCCGGATAACCGCCGTTGCATCCGCTAACTGTCTATAACAAAAACAAAAACCTAGCAAAAGATTGTGGCTGATGCCTTGCATCGGAAAAATTATTTGGCATAATGCGCGCCCTCGAACGGGTCGTTAGCTCAGTGGTAGAGCAGTTGGCTTTTAACCAATTGGTCGAAGGTTCGAATCCTTCACGACCCACCATTCATTCCTCCTTTATCTTTTACCCTGCGGGTCGTTAGCTCAGTGGTAGAGCAGTTGGCTTTTAACCAATTGGTCGAAGGTTCGAACCCTTCACGACCCACCACCGCTTTCAAACGGGCCGTTAGCTCAGTTGGTAGAGCAGTTGACTCTTAATCAATCGGTCAAAGGTTCGAGTCCTTTACGGCCCACCAGTTTCTCCTTCAATCTCCTTGTTGAGGTGCCGCGTTTTCGACGCGGCTTTTTTATGCCCGTTTGCCGGTACGCCGCCGGTGCTGCGGCAACAAACGGCGGGACTGTCCGCCTGCTGCATGGCGGCGGGGGTTTTTATAGTCGTCTCAAACGGTAATGATGCGGTGTTGCCTCACCGCCTTGCCTCATGCCTGCTTGCAACGGCTCCATTTCCCGTCAGGTCTTGTCGTTTTCTGCCGCTTGCAGCGCTTCGGCAGCGGTGAGCCAGTCCGCTTCTGCCCGGGCAAGGGCTTGCTGGGCGGCGCTTTCGGCGGCAAGGGTTTCTTTCAGGCGGTCTTTGTTGGCAGCGTCGTAAAGCGCAGCGTCAGCGAGGGCGGTTTTGTGTTTCGCCAGGGCTTTTTCAGCAGTCGCGACGGCTTTTTCAGCGGCTTCGAGCGCCTGTTTGAGCGGGCGCAAACGGCTGCGGCGCTCGGCATCAAGGCGTTTTTGTTCCTGGCGGTTGGGGGTGCTGTCGGTATTTGTGGTGTTTTTGGTAGCAGCGCTGTTTTGTTCGTTGAGGTAGCGGTGATAGTCGTCGAGGTCGCCGTCGAAAGGTTGCAATTTGCCGTCAGCGACGAGGCGAAATTCGTCACAGGTGGCGCGCAGCAGGCTGCGGTCGTGCGAGATGATGAGCATGGCGCCGTCGTAGTTTTGCAGCGCCAGGGTGAGGGCATCGCGCATGGCGAGGTCGAGGTGGTTGGTAGGTTCGTCAAGCAGCAGCAGGTTCGGGCGCTGCGCGATGATGAGGGCGAGGGCAAGGCGCGCTTTTTCGCCGCCTGAGTTGCGCCCGACCGGGGCATCGGCTTTGTCGCCGTGGTAACCGTAACCGCCGAGGTAGTTGCGGTGCTCTTGTTCGGTTTTATCCGGCTGGATTTGTTGCAGGTGCCAGAGGGCGCTGTTTTCGCCGCGCAAGGCGTCGATTTGGTGCTGGGTGAAGTAGCCGATGCGGGTGTTTTTGTGGGTGTCGATGCTCCCGGCAAGCGGCGGCAGGACGCCGGCAAGTCCTTTCATCAGGGTACTTTTGCCCGCGCCGTTGCGCCCGAGGATGCCGATGCGCGCATCGGCGGCGATGCGCAGGCGGATGCCGCTGAGGATGGGTTTGCCGCCGTAGCCGAGGGCGAGGGCGTCTGCATTCAGCATGGGGTTGGGGTGGTGTTCGGCGCTCTGGAATTGCAGGCGGTAATCGGCTTCCGGCGGCGGGGGCGGGGCGGCGTCGAGTTTTTCGAGGGCTTTGAGGCGGCTTTGTGCTTGCCGCGCTTTGGTCGCTTTGGCGCGGAAGCGGTCGATGTAGGCTTGCAGGTGGGCGCGGCTGCGCGCCTGTTTTTGGTATTCGGCGTCGGCTTGCAGGCGTTGTTCGTGGCGCAGGCGTTCAAAGTCGCTGTAATTGCCGGTGTAGGCAGTGAGGCGCTGGTTTTCGATGTTGAGGATGCGGGTGCAGAGGGCGTCAAGGAATTCGCGGTCGTGAGCGATGATGATTTGGGTGACGGGCAGGGTTTTGAGGTAGTCCTGCAACCAGATGATGGCGTCAAGGTCGAGGTGGTTGGTGGGTTCGTCGAGTAGTAAGAGTTCAACCGGGGCGATGAGAGCGCGGGCGAGGTTGAGGCGCATCCGCCAGCCGCCGGAGTAGCTGGCGACAGAGCGCTGTTGTTCGTCCGGCGGGAAGCCGAGACCAGCGAGGAGTTCGCTGGCACGCGCGGGTTGGGCGTAGCCGTCGCAAGCGGCGAGTTGTTCGTGCGCTTTGGCAATGGCGTGACCGTCGCCGCTCGCTTCGGCGGCAGCGATAGCGGCAAGGGCAGCCTGGTAGGGGGCATGTCCGGCGAGGACGTAGTCATGGGCGCTGTCGGGCAGCGCCGGGGTTTCCTGGGCGACACTGGCGATGCGCCAGTCGGGCGGCAGGCGGTAGTTGCCGCTGTCGGGTTCGAGATCGTGGCGCAGGAGGGCGAGCAGGGTGCTTTTGCCGCTGCCGTTGCGACCGGTGAGGCCGACGCGCTGGCCGGGGTGAATGCGGGCATCGGCGTCTTCGATGAGGTTTTTGCCGTTGCGCGACAGGGTGAGGTGGTTGAGTTCGATCATGGTGCGGTCAGCCATTCTATGCCCGGCAGTTCGCCGAGCGCTTGCGGAAAGAGGTAGTCGCCGCCGAGGAGCGGCAAGTCGATGTGGCGCCAGCGCGCGTGGATATCGGGACGCAGGATGGTGAGGGCATCGTGGATGAGGGTGGTGCAGTAGTTGGGGTTCTTTTCGCGGGGAACAAGGCGGAAGGGTTCGCCGAGACGCGCGGCGGCCTGGGTGGCGATGGCACGGCGTTCGTCTGCACTCAAAAAGGCGGGGCGAGCGACAGCGGTTTTGTCGGCGATTGCCGGCGCGGTGTAGGCGGCGTAATCGCTTTCGATGATTTGGTTCGGGTGGGTGGGGTCGTCGTCGGTGGTGGCGTGGGTGATGCGGACTGTCGGTTCAACGGCGGTCACGATGCCGATATGGGAGTGTTCGCCGTGGTCGATCTCGCGGATGATGGCACTTTCGCGGCCAGTGCCGGCGCGGAATACCCAATCGCCCACGGCGATATCAGGCGGGGGGTCGGCAGCAAGGGCGGCAAGCGGCAGGAGGAGGAGCAGGAAGATGCGGGGCATGGTGTGTTTTGGGCGGCTTGCGCCGCCCGTTATTGTCTCAGTTGGGGGTGACTTTCCAGCCTTGTGGGGTTTTGCTGAGCGTGAAGGTCTCGCTACCAACCTCTGCGGTGGCACCGTCTTTTCTTTCGGCCTTCATGGTGACCACAACTTTGGCCTCGGTTTTCTTAGCATTGGTATAGGTGACTTCTCCCGCGTTAACGTGGATTTTGCCGTCATTTTCTTTGAGCGTTTTCTGTATGCCGGCGGCTTCGCTGACAATCATGTTTTTGAGCTGTTGTGTCAGTTGATTGACGTTTTTTTGGTATTCGGCTTCGCCCATTTCTTTTTTCAGCTGCGCGCTTTCTTCCGGGGTAATAATTTGCATGTGGCTGATGGCGGTATCGGCGTCGCCTTGCAGCAGGGCGGAGCCGAAAGCGGCGGCGACTGTGCCCGGGTCGTCGTTTGCTGCGGCATGAGCGAAGGTGATGAGGGCGGCAAGGCCGAGGATGAGGCTGCGGATAGTGTTTTTCATGGCGACTCTTTGGTTTGGGATGGGATAGTGTCTTGAGGTTTAGTGCAGTTGTATTTTCCAGCCTTTGTCTGTCTTGATGAGGTCGAGCGTCTCCTTATCTTCTTCAGTTTTGCCGCTTTTATCGCTCATCTTGAGGGTGACAGGGACTTTCGCTTCAGTCTTGGCTGCATTGGTATAGGTGGGTTCGCCGCTGACGACGGTGATGCTGCCACCTTCTTTTTTAATTTCTTCACGCAATTCCATCGATATCACACCAAGTTTACCGCGCATGACTTGTTCGGTGATGCCCTGTTGCTCGGCTTCGGGCGGCAGATAGGTGACGGCGGCAGCTTTACTGGCATCACCGTTAATGAGGGATTCGAAGAAGGTTTGCGCGGTTTCTTTCGGGCCTGCGGCGGCGTAGGCGATCGTTGCAGCAGCGGCGGTAAGGCCAAGCAGCAGGGTGCGGATGAGTTTTTTCATGGGATTACTCCTGGTAAATGAAGGGATGGTTAACGGGGTTAGGTGTCGGGTTTCAGCACTTTCCACGTGCCGTCTTCTTTGATGAGCAGGATTTCGGCGTCACGGCGGGCTTTTTTGCCGCTGATGTGCTTGTAGAGGGTAACGGCAATTTTGGCTTCGCTCTTGGCAGCATTGGTGTAGGTGACTTTACCAACTTGGGCAGTGGGGATTTCACCTTCTTTTTGGGCCTCTTGCCGTACTTGAGTCATAAGCATGGCCATAGTTTTGCGGGCGGTGTCTTCGTTGATTCCTGCCTGTTTGGCTTCGGGCGGGATGGCGAGGTATTCGGCGGCTTTGGCAGGATCGCCCTGGAAGAGTTCGTCGAAGAAGGTTTGGGTGATTTTTTGCGCGGCTTCGGCCTCTTTGTCGATTTTTTCGCCACAAGCGGTGAGCAAAGCGGTAAAGAGGATGAGAGCCAGGGCGCGGATGATTTTTTGCATCGTGATTCCTTGCGGTTATTGCAGGTTTATTTTCCAGCCGTTATCGGTCTTGATCAGGTCTAATGTGTCGCTTTCTCCCCCGCTTTTACCGCTTTTCGGCTTTTTTAGGGTAATGGCGACTTTGGCCGCTGTTTTGTCGCTGCTGGTGTAGGTGATATCGCCGACTTCGGCAGTAGGGATGCCGCCTTCTTTTACCGCCTGTTCTCTCCTCATCGTGATGAGCTCAATAATCTGGTTCTTGAGCATGGCTTCATCGATGCCTTGTTGTGCGGATTCCTGGATGACTTCCGGTGAGAGGTAGATGAGTTCAGCCGCCTTATCGGCATCGCCAGCAAAGAGTTCGTGGAAGAAGGTCTGCGCAGTTTCTTTCGGGCCGTCGGCGGCATGAGCGATGCTGGCGAGGAGGGCCGTAAAGGCGAGGAGGAGCTTTTTCATAACGGATTCCTTAAATGAAAAATAAAGGGGGCGCTGACGCGCCACGGCTTACAGCTTGATTTTCCAGCCTTTATCCGTCTTGATGAGCACAAAGTCCTGTTTTCTGGCGCTTTCTTGGCCATCTTTTTGTGTTTTCAGGATAACGGCAATCTTGGCCTCGGTTTTATCGGCATTGGTATAGCTGACTTCACCGATTTCGGCTTTGAGTACGCCGCCTTCTTTCTTCATTTTGTCTCGCGCCGCGATGATCATCATGCTGAGTTTGCTTTTGGCGGCTTCTTCGCTCATGTCTTTTTGCGAGATTCTTTTCATGGTTTCCGGCGGGAGATAGACGAGTTCAGCGGCCTTGTTGACATCGCCGTCGATCATTTCGCTGAAGAAGGTCTTGGCGGTTTTCTCCGGGCCATCGCCGCAGGCGGTAAGAATGGCGGCGAAGAAGACGAGGGTGAGGGTCTGAATGAGTTTTTTCATGTGGATTCCTTGTTGCAAGAGAAGTGGCGCTTGCGCGCCACAGGTTACATTTTGATTTTCCAACCTTTATCGGTCTTGATCAGATTGACTTTGTTGCTTTGTTCCTGGTCTTTGTCGCCTTGTTTGCCTTTGAGGGTGACGGTAACGCTGGCTTCAGTCTTGTCGGCGTTGAGGTAGGTGACTTCACCAGTGCTGACGCTGATTTTGCCGTCTGACTTTTTAATCTGCTGCTGCATTTCTGCCGCTGCCATGGAGAGCTTGCCTTTCATGGCTTCCTCAGTCATGCCGGCTTGTGCGGCTTCTGGCGGCAGATAGACGAGCTCAGCGGCTTTGCTGGCATCCCCGCTGAACAGTTCTTCAAAGAAGGTCTTGGCGGTTTTGTCCGGGCCGTCGCCGCAGGCAGTAAGAATGGCAGCGAAGAAGACGAGGGTAAGGGTCTGGATGAATTTTTTCATGGGTTCTCCAATTGAGTTAAAGAGATGCCGTGAGGCACGCGAAGTGTACGGATTTGGCCAAAAGGCTGCCCGATTTTTTCGGGCGGCAAGCGGTTATTCGCTCAACGCACCGCCCTGCCCTGCTCTAATCCCCGGCGAAACGCCTGTAATGCTGCCGCATCCGCCGCGTCTGCCGGCGGGATCAACGCCTCCGGCCAGTCAGCGGGATTATCACTGCTCTGCAACAGCGGTTTGAGGCGCGCCTGCGCCCAGCGTCCGCCCGCCCGGCTATCATCGGCAACGGCGTACACATCAGCCACCCCCGCCTGCCGGGCGGTTTCGTGCAGTAACTGCGTCAGCACCATGCGCTGCGCCGCCGCATCGCCCGCATCCGGCAACGCCGCCTGCAAGATGCCGAGGTAGCAGCCCAGCGTGCGCGCCCGGCGGTAATCCCCGTCTGCCGTATTGAAATAAGCGGCGGCATCCTGCCTGCCGTCCATGCCCAACAGTAGGTGCGCCAGTATCCGCGCCGGTGGCAGCACATTGCCTTCGCGCAGCAATGCCCCGCTCCACAAACGCAGCGTCCGTCCGTCGTTTTCCGGCTTCTCGCAGAGGAGTTCCAGCACCGTGGCATCGTTGACCTGTAACGACGCGCTGACATGCGTCACTACCTGACGGCTGCCCCGCGCCAATTCCGGCGCCTTACGGCGGATGTTTTCCAGACGCGACTGCGCATCCACCCTCAGGCTGTCGTCGGCGGCAAAGGCGGGAAGGCACGCCGCAAAGCATGTGGACAAAAGCCATAATTTCTTCATTATCAATATGCTCCGAAAAAGAAAGCGCGCTATTGTAGCGCCATTGTTTATCATCGCTTATGCCGTTTTTCCGCTTCCCGCCGCACAGGAAAACCGGCATGACTGCAAGCATTACCGCGTTGGAGAGCCACTTATGCACATCGAACTTATCGCCGTCGGGCAGAAAATGCCGGACTGGGTCAATCACGGCTTTGCCGACTATGCCGCCCGCTTCGCCGGCGATCTCTCCCTCGGCCTCAGCGAAATTCCCCTGCAAAAACGTGGCAGTGCCGGCCAGCTTGCCGCCGCGCAGCAAAAAGAAGCGGCACAGATCAAGACCTCCTTGCAAGGCAGCGACCGCATCATCACCCTCGACATTCCCGGCCGCGAGTACACGAGCGAGGCGCTTGCCGCCCGCCTGCAACACTGGCAGGAAAATAGCCGCCGCATCGCACTCATCATCGGCGGCCCGGAAGGGATCACGGCGGAAATCAAGGCACTGGCCGATGAAAGCTGGTCGCTCGGCAAGCTGACCCTGCCGCACCCACTGGTGCGTATCATCGTCGCCGAGGCGCTGTACCGCGCCTGGAGCATCAACCGCCACCATCCCTATCACCGCGCCTGATAGAGGCGTTGCAAGCAGGAATGATGCGGTGTTCCCGCCGCCGTACTATTCATACTGCCTGCGGCACGCCGCCTTGTCTCATTCCTGTTTGACACGACTATACCCATCCGCGCAGCGTCAGAATCATGGCCGACGGCGACCCTATTTTGGGGCATCCCCGCCGCTTCCCCTTCACGCCATGCCGCGTACGCCGCAGCGCCCCCGGCGGGCGGCGACAAAAGCGGCGCACCCCCATTCACAACAGGCGGCAAATCCCGTATGATTCGCGCCTCTTGCGGGCCTGTAGCTCAGTCGGTTAGAGCAGGCGACTCATAATCGCTTGGTCGGGGGTTCAAGTCCCTCCGGGCCTACCAGTATTACTTCCTATAAAAGCCGTTTGTTTCCGCAAACGGCTTTTTTCTTTGCGGTTTTTCCGGTTTCTGCTGTCGTTTACTTCCGCCTGTTTCTGCGCGAGACAGGGCGGTATCAAAGGGAAGAAATATCGGCATCTCACCGGTTGCAGCCAGAACCGGACAAAAGCCGATAGCGCCCACCATGCTTGATAAGCAGGATTGAGACAAGGCAGCGCGCCAACACCGTATCAGTCCTATTTGAAACAGCTATACCACGCACGAAGGTCTGGTCATGGCTGGAAAAGTTTGGGCGGACCGAAGTCCGCCCTGTGCCGTTCGCTTTTCCCGCGATGGGCATCAGTTGTCGTAATGAAAGCGCATGGTCTGTTTGAGCCCGGCGGGCAGGCTGTTCGCGACCGGGCAATGGCGCGCGGCGGTTTCGATGACGTTGCGGGTGTCGGCATCCAGCGCGCCGCTCAGGTGGAAATCGATGATGATTTCGCTGACGCGCAGCGGGTCGTTCGCCATGTTTTTACCGACGTCGGCGCTGACGGCGAGGTTTTCGATGCCTTGTGCCGCCGCTTTTTTCGCCATTTGTGTCAGACAGCAGAAGGCGAGCGCGGCGGCAAAGTGGTCAAGCGGCGAGAATTGTTCGCCCTTGCCGCCGCTGCCTGCGGGCGCGTCGCTTTCGACGGCGGCCCGGTTGTCGTGGCGGGTGGCGCGGTTTCTCAGGCCGCCGAGGTGTTCGACATGAATGGTGTGCATGGTGGTTCTCCGTCAGGGGGTTTGCTGTTTGCCGGCGGTCTGCGTGCTTTGGTAGTTGTGCAGCCAGTCGCGGTAGGGCTGGCCGTCTATCCACAGGCTTTCGGCGACGATTTGCCCGTCCTTGATGCGTACGCCGAGGCTGGCATTGCTGCGCGGGGTGCCGTCGCTGCGCCAGCGGAAGAGTTCGTCGATTTTTACCGCGTCCTCTTCCGGCAGGTAGTAGCGGGTCAGCGGGATTTTGATGGTGATTTTGTCGCCCGCCTTGTACTGTGCGGGGATACGGTAGGCGAAGGCGCCATCCCGGGCGTTGTGGCTCAGGCGGCTGATGCGGGCGAAGCCGTCTTTGTCCGCTTCCAGCACGACGTAGATGGTGTCGCCCCCCTGCACGCCGGGCGGCAGGATGTGTTCTTTGCGCTCTTCGGGGAAGGCGAGCGCGAGGTAGCGGCCGCGCAGGACGTCAAGCGGGTCAACGGGTTCGAGTTCGAGGCGCAGCGCGATGCCGTCGCGCAGGATGCTTTCGCCGTGCGCCACTTGCAGCAGCGGCACGAGCCATTGCAGGGCGAAGACGAAGGGCAGCAGCAGGAGGGTGAGGCGGCTTTTCAGGCGGGTGTTCATGCGGTTTCTCCGGTCGGGCGCGGGCGGCGGGCGAGGTGCAGGTTGACGGTAAAGAAGGCGATACCGGCGGTGATGAAGACAAGCCCTTTCACCCACAGCGGCATGTTGTCGCCGACGAAGCGCAAAAACAGCGCCATCAGTACCCAAATCAGCGCGGAGTTGACGGCAAAGAGGCTGCGGTCGAGGTCAAGCCGCGCCCGCCACAGGCCGAGGATGATGACAAAGACGGTCGGCAGCCACGGCCAGATGTCGCCGTAGCGCTCGCGGATACCCTGCTGCGCGAGCAGATAGATGACGATGCCGCTCAACACGAAGCAGAGATCCCACCCTTGCAGGCGGCGCCAGCGGCAGACGGCGAAGAGCAGCAGGACGCCGCTGACTGCGATCAGTTGCGGATCGGCGAGCAGGGCGTCCGCCACAGGCTCGCGCATGGTCATCTCCGCGCCGAAGAGGAGCAGCACGGCGAGGGTGATTTTGCCGAGCACCGCCATGATGTTGCGCCAGGCGGGCAGGAGGGTGCGGGCGGCGAGGTAGAAGGCGGAGAGGCAGACCCAGGCGGGCAGGAAGCCGGCGTTGCGGCTGTTCGTGCAGAGAATCAGGGCGAAGGCAGTGGTGTGCAGCGCGGCAAAGGTGCGCCATATGCCCGTCTGCCCGCCGTAATGCAGTCCGGGCTGCCGCTGTGGGCAGAGCCACGGCAGGAAGGCAGCGACATAAAACACGTATTCCCAGTCCGCATAAAAAGCGACGTCGAACAGCAGCGGTTCGTTGCTGTAAATCCCGATGAAGTGCGCCAGCAATGCGGCGAAAAACACTACCGCCCAACTGCGCGCCACATACGCGAGCAGCAGCGTCAGCCACAGCCAGACGCGCAGGAAGGCGGGCAGGTCTTCTTCCACATGATAGGTCTGCGCGATGAGGGCAATCGCCGCCCCGGTCGAGAGCGCGACGAGGAGCGCGCTGCCCTCGCGCCACACGGTACTCGCCGGACGGCGCCAGCAGGCGAAATAAAGCGCCGCCTGCGACAGGGCAAGCGGCGTCAGCGACAACACGACCCGCAGCGGGCGCGTCAGGCTCGCCCAGTTGGCGGCAAAGAGCGCGATGATGCCCGCGCCGACGCACAGCGCGGCAAAGAGCGACAGCACCATCTGCCACCATTGCCCCCGGTGCCGCACGGGCAGGACGTAACGGGCACGCAACAGCGCCGCCTGTTCGGGGGAAACCCAGCCGCTTGCCTCCCACTGGGGCAGTTCGGCGAGCAAATCGCGGGAAAACGCAGCGCGTCGGTTCATATAACTCTCCGTGATGAAAACAGCGCCATGATACGCAAAAGCCGGGCGGGCAATCATGACGAAACCCGCCGCTTGCCAAAGCGGCGGGTGCCGGTCCTGCCAAACGGTGCCGTTGGGGGAATGTCATCTGCACAGCCCGGCTTCAATATATAGTCGTTTCAAACAGGAATGAGACAAGGCGGCGAGCCGAAGACAGTACAGATAGTACGGCGAGGCTCGCCAACACCGTATCATTTCTGTTTGAAACGACTATAAAAGCAGCGCCAACCCGCGCTGCTTTTTTGCATCCGGCCGCCGGGCAGGAACACTGTCCGCCCGCCGTCGTTCATTTCACGCGGGAAACAGCCGTTCCAGTTCTTGCGCGAGGCCGTCTTTGCTGTTCGGCGCGGTCACGGTGCTGCATTCGGCCTTGATGTCGTCCGGCGCGTTGCCCATCGCCACGCTGTAGCCCGCGTAGCGCAGCATGTCGAGGTCGTTGTAGTTGTCGCCGAAGGCGATGCTTTCAGCGGCGGGGACGCTGAGGCGTTCGCCCATGAAGGCGATGGCTTGCGCCTTGGTCGCGCGTTTGTTGACGATTTCGAGGTATTCGTCTTTGGAGCGGTGGATTTCGAGGTGCGGGAAGGCGGGGCGCAGGCGGTCTTGCAGGGCGGCGATGACGGGCGCGTCGCCCATGACGAGGATTTTGTGCACGTTTGCAAGCGTCGCGGGGCGCTTTGTCGCGCGCAGGCCGGTGATGTCGCCTTCCTGCACTGTCCAGAAGTTATCCGGGTCGGGGCTGTACCAGTGGGTACCCTGATAGTAGTTGATGGAGGTGAGGGCGGGGTCGTTTTCCAGCAGGGTTTCGAGGCGGTGCAGGTCGGCGTCGTCAAGGGTGACGCTGTAGAGTTCGTTGAGGTCGCCGTCGAGGATGAGCGCGCCGTTGAAGGCGATGAGCGGCTGTTTGCCGCCGATGGCGGCGGTGAACGGGGTGATGGCGAGCGGCGGCCGCGCCGAGACGAGGACGATGGGGATGCCCGCCTGCGCGAGGCGGCGGGTGATGGCGAGGGTGCGCGCGCTCATGCGGTGTTCGCGGTTGAGCAGGGTGCCGTCAATGTCGCTGTAGATGGCGCGGTAGGTCATGGGGGTTCTCCGTGGGTGGGTGGGTGAGATGGATGCCTTTGCCCGCGAGGTTGGCGAGGCATGCGCGCAGGTAGGCGGCGTCGTGTTCGGGGTAGATGGGGTCGGCAACGGCGGCGGCAGGCAGGCCGCCATAGGGCGCGAGGTTTTTGCCGCGATGGTTGGGGTCAAGCCAGGCGGCATCAGGGCGGTAGCCGCGCCGCCGCATTTCCGCCATGACGAGGCGGTGGTAGGCGTAGAGCAGGTAGGGGCTGTGGTTGAAGACGTAGTTGACGGTCGCGTGCGGTCTGCCCCAGCCGTTGCCGCGCAGGGCGGCGCATTCGCGGTGCTGCCCCAGCAGTTGCGGGCGGGGCAGGTGGGGGATGAGGGCTTGATGCCAGAGTCGCATGGTTTAGAGCAGCTTTTGCAGTTCTTCACGCAGGTAGGCGGCGCGCCAGCCGCGCAGCAGCGGGCTGTCGGCGCTTGGTTCGGCGCAGTAGTGTTTGAGGGCGCGGGTGGTGGCGAGCAGGTCGGGGTGGATGCCGAGCGCGGCGGCGGTGTCCGCCACAGAGCGGCAGAGTTTCTCGTACTGTTGGCGGCGCGCGTGACCAAGACGCGGACTGGACGGTTGGGCGGGCGGGGCGGCGTCGGCGGCAAACTGCCCGCTGAGGTAGGGCAGTTCTTGCCAGAGCGGGTGGCTGGCGCTCAGGTGTTCGGCCAGCGCTTCGAGGGTCGGCGGCTGTTTTTGCGCGATGGCGATGAGCTGGCGGTCGCTCATGATGGCGCGGCGCGGCAGGTCTTGTGCGGCGGCAAGGCGTTCGCGCGCGGCGGTGAGGATTTCGGCGACGCGGCGGTCGCCTGCGCGCAGTTGCGGCGCACCTTGCAGGCGGTACCAGTGCCAGGCTTCGCGCGGGCGCGTCTGCCGCGCGAGCAGCGCCGCGTTTTCTTCCGCCCACCAGTCCAGCCGCCCCAGACGGCGCAGGTCGGCAACGAGGTAGGGGTAGAGGCGGGCAAGCAGTTCGACATCGGCGGCGGCGTAGGCGCGCTGTTCGGCGTTGAGCGGGCGGGCGAGCCAGTCGCTGCGGGTCTGGCTTTTGTCGGGGCTGATGCCGAGGTAGTGTTCGACGAGCTGCGCGTAGCTGACGGCAAGCTGCGGCGAGCAGAGGGCGAAGCCGATTTGCGTGTCGCGCACGGTCTGCGGCAGGCCGCCGCCGCAGAGTTGCATGAGTTCGAGGTCTTGCGCGCCCGCATGGAGGACGATGGGAGCGGGATGGTGCAGGATGGCCTGCCACGGCACGGCGTCCGCGCCATCCAGCGGGTCGTACAGATGCGCACTGCCGCCCGGCCGGCAGGTTTGCACCAGGGCGAGTTTGGGGATGTAGCTGTGTTCGCGGACAAATTCGCTGTCGTAGCAAAGGATGTGGTGAGGGTTGAAATCTTCCATAAGGGTTCCCGGCGGAATACGGCGCGGCACGGTAGCACGATAGCGGCAGGCGGGGAAGTTTGTTTTGCCGGGGCTTTTCCGTATAATCCGCGCGCTTGCCGGTTCGCCGGCATTTCCTTGCCGCCACATGGCGGCTTTGTTTATCCATAAGGAATCTTCTGATGAGACATTATGAAATCGTTTTCCTGGTCCATCCCGACCAGAGCGAACAGGTCAATGCGATGACCGAGCGCTACCGCTCCGTCATCGAAGCCGCCGGTGGCAAGGTCCACCGCTTCGAAGACTGGGGGCGCCGCGTGCTGGCGTATCCCATCAACAAGCTGGTCAAGGCGCACTATGTGATGATGAATATCGAATGTGATGCCAAGACGCTGGAAGAACTGGAAACCAGCTTCCGTTTCAACGACGCCATTTTGCGTCACCTCACCATCCGTCGCGACGAAGCCGTTACCGAAGCCTCGCCGATGGCCGAAAGCAAGAAGAAGGAGGGCTAAACCATGGCACGTCGCAGATCCTGCCGCTTCACCGCCGAGGGTGTGAAAGAAATCGACTACAAAGACCTCGAAACCCTGAAATCGTTTATCAGCGAGACCGGCAAAATCGTCCCCGCCCGCATCACCGGCACCAGCGCGTTCTATCAGCGCCAGCTCGCCACCGCCATCAAGCGCGCCCGTTTCCTGGCACTCCTGCCCTATTCCGACCAGCACTGAGGAGGACGCATGAACATCATCCTTTTGGAAAAAGTCGCCGGACTGGGCGAACTCGGCGACCGTGTGGACGTCAAAGCAGGCTACGCCCGCAACTTCCTCATTCCGCAACGCAAGGCCACCGAAGCCACCAAAGCGAACATCGAACGCTTTGAAGCCCGCCGCGCCGAGCTGGAAAGACAGCAGGCCGCCAAACTGGCCGATGCCGAGCAACGCGCCGCCGCGCTCTCCGGCAAGGTACTGACCATCCTGGCCAAGGCCGGCGACGAAGGCAAACTCTTCGGCTCCGTCGGCACCCAGGACATCGCCGATGCCGCCATACAGCAAGGGCTGCAACTGGCCCGCAGCGAAGTGATGATGCCGCACGGCACCATCCGCGAGATCGGGGAATACACCATCTCCCTGCACCTCTTCGCCGGTATCAGCACCGAAGTATTGGTGCGCGTCGTCGCCGGCGAATAAGCCCGCAGCGATACATCAGACGCCGGAAAGCGGCAACGCTTTCCGGTTTTTTATTACGCATCCCGCACACGATAAAATCACCGCCCTACCCTGCCCCGGACCCGCAGCGCCCGCACCAGCGGCAAACCCGACATGCCCCGCCTGCACGGATACCCACCCGGCAAGCAGGCCGGGAAGGCAGTACGGCGCGGCACGCCGGCACAGCCGGATGGTTTTCCGGCATTGACATGCCACGCACAACCCTTCAATCACCCAGGAACCCCATATGCACAAAATCGGCATCATCATGGGCAGCGACAGCGACCTCGGCGTCATGCAGGACGCCGCCCGCACCTGCGAACAATTCCACACCGCCTACGAACTCACCATCGTCTCGGCGCACCGCACCCCGGAACGCCTGCTGGACTACGGCAAAACCGCCGCCGCACGCGGGCTTAACGTCATCATCGCCGGCGCGGGCGGCGCGGCGCACCTGCCCGGCATGGTGGCGGCCGTCACCCCGCTGCCGGTCGTCGGCGTGCCCATCCATTCCAGCAATTCCATCGACGGCTGGGACAGCATCCTCTCCATCCTGCAAATGCCGGCGGGCGTGCCGGTCGCCACCGTGGCGCTGAACGGCGCGAAAAACGCCGCCCTGCTGGCGCTGCGCATCTGCGCCAGCCACGACCCCGTCCTGCGCGAACGCATCGCCGCCTATCAGGATGAAATGCGCCGCAGCGTGCTCGACAAGGCAGCGGCACTAAAAAGCGAATACCCCTGCGACTACCACGGCACCTAACGGCCACTGCCCCGCCCGCAACCATGCCTGCCGTCATCGAAACCCATCCGCTTGAACCCTTCCTGCCGCCGGCGGCGCGGTTGCTCATGCTGGGCAGCTTCCCGCCGCCGCAGACACGCTGGAAGATGGATTTCTACTACCCGAACCTGCAAAACGATATGTGGCGCATCTTCGGCCTCGTCTTCTTCACCGACCGCGACCACTTCCTCACCGCCGACGGCAAAGGCTTCCGCGCAGCCGAGCTGCGCGCCTTCCTGACGGCGACGGGCATCGCCATCAGCGACACCGCACAACGCGTCGAACGTCTGCGCGACAACGCCGCCGACCAGTCGCTGCGCATCATCGAGCCGCTGAACCTCGCGGCATTGCTTGACCGCCTCCCCGCCTGCCGCGCCATCGCCACCACCGGCGCCCTCGCGACCACCACCCTGCTCACGCAACTGCCGCCGGCCACCGCCGCTCCGCGCATCGGTGCCCCGGCCGACACCACCTGCGCCGCCCGCCCCCTGCACCTGTACCGCCTGCCCTCGTCCTCGCGCGCCTACCCGCTGCCGCTGGCGCAAAAAGCGGCGACCTACCGCGACTGCTTCGCCGCTGAGGGATTGCTTGCCTGAACACGCCCGGCAGCGGATATGCCAAAAACGCCCCGACACATGACAAAACGGCCTGAAAACCGCCCCTTCCCCCGCTTGACCGCCCCATAGCGAGCGCCGATAATCGCCCGCCTTTCCCCATTCACAGAATCATGATTACCCTGCAACAGCTGCAAAAAACCTATCGCCATAAAGGCCAGGACATCCACGCCCTGCGCGACGTCAACCTGCACGTCGCCGCAGGCGAAATCTACGGCGTCGTCGGACAAAGCGGCGCCGGAAAAAGCACCCTTATCCGCTGTGTGAACCTGCTCGAACGCCCCGATAGCGGCCGCGTCATCGTTGCCGGCGAAGACCTCACTGCGCTCGATCCCGCCGGACTGCTGCGCGCGCGTCACAAAATCGGCATGATTTTCCAGCACTTCAACCTGCTTTCCAGCCGTACCGTTTATGCCAACATCGCCCTGCCGCTGGAACTCATCGGTGCGGACAAAAAAACCATCG
This sequence comes from uncultured Cardiobacterium sp., assembly GCF_938028825.1. Classification (GTDB taxonomy): domain Bacteria; phylum Pseudomonadota; class Gammaproteobacteria; order Cardiobacteriales; family Cardiobacteriaceae; genus Cardiobacterium. Next base: position 73,020 of record NZ_CALIZP010000090.1, read on the forward strand.
CCGCCAAAGTGCAACCGCTACTGGCGCTGACCGGCCTCGAAGACAAAGCCGGGCACTACCCCGCGCAACTCTCCGGCGGGCAGAAACAGCGCGTCGCCATCGCCCGCGCACTCGCCGCCGAACCACGGGTGCTGCTGTCGGACGAAGCCACCTCGGCGCTCGACCCGAAAACCACCGAAGACATCCTCAACCTGTTGAAAAACATCAACGAAAAACTGGGGTTGACCATCCTGATGATTACCCACGAAATGGAAGTGGTCAAACACATCTGCGACAAAGTCGCCCTCATCGACGGCGGGCAACTCGTTGAAACCGCCGACGTCAACACCTTCTTCACCGCGCCCGCCTCGCCGCTTGGCAAACAGTTCGTCGCACAAACCCGGCGCTTCGACCTGCCGGAAGAATACCAGGCGCGCCTGCACGCGAGCGGCACGCACCCCGTCGTCAAAATCGGCTTCCTCGGCCAGCACATCGACGAACCCGTCCTCTCCTCGCTGACCAAACGCTTCGGCGTGAACATCAGCATCATCCAGGCCAAAATCGACCACATCGGCAGCCACACGCGACACGGCCTGCTCGTCGCCGAAATCATCGGCGAGCCGGGGCAGACCCGCGACGCCCTCGCCTACCTCACCACCCAACCCGTCAGCACGGAAATCCTCGGCTATGTTGCATAATCTCCTCAAACTCTGGCATGCCATCAGCGGATGGTGGGAATCCTTCACCATCTGGCTGCATGCCCTCATCGGCGACACCGCCTGGCTCATGCTCGTCAGCGCCTGCGAAACCCTCTACATGACCCTGAGCGCGACCCTCATCGCCGGCATCTTCGGCACCCTGCTCGGCCTCATCCTCTACGCGACAAGGCGCGGCCGCTTCCTCGCGAACCCCTACATCTATTACCCGCTTGGCATCATCGTCAACATCGGCCGCTCCATCCCCTACATCATCCTCGCGCTGTGGATCGTGCCCTTCACCCGCCTCGTCGTCGGCGTCTCCATCGGCAACACCGCCGCCATCGTCCCGCTCACCCTTTCCGCCGTCCCCTTCATCGCGCGCATGGTCGAAAACATGCTGAACGAAGTCCCCGGCGGCCTCATCGAAGCGGCACAGGCGATGGGCGCGCACCCGGCGCAAATCATGCGCAAAGTGCTGCTGCCCGAAGCCCTGCCCGGCATCATCAACGCCTTCACCATCACCCTCATCGCCCTCATCGGCTACTCCGCCATCGCCGGCGCCCTCGGCGCGGGCGGCCTCGGCAAAGTCGCCTACGCCTACGGCTACCAGCGCTACCGCCCGGACATCATGCTCTACACCGTCTGCATCATCGTCGTGCTGGTGCAGAACATCCAGTGGCTGGGGGACGCCCTCGCCCGCCGCTTCGATCACCGCTAATCCCAACCTAACCGGAGAAAACCCATGAAAAAACTAACCCTTGCCGCCCTCATCGCCGGCCTTGCCGCCGTCGCCCAGGCTGCCCCCTTCAAAGTCGGCGCGATGACCGGCCCCGAAGGTGAACTCGTGCACATCGCCGCCAAAATCGCCAAAGAAAAACACGGCCTGGATGTGGAAGTCATCGAATTTGAAGACTACGTCATGCCGAACGTCGCCCTCGCCGACGGCTCCATTGACGCCAACGCCATCCAGCACAAACCCTACCTCGACGTCATCACCAAAGAGCGCGGCCTTGACCTCGTCGCCGTCGGCAACACCTTCGTCTATCCCGTCGGCGCTTACAGCAAAAAAATCAAAGACATCAAAGAACTCAAAGACGGCGCAAAAATCGCCATCCCGGGCGACCCCACCAACGGCGCGCGCGCCCTCATCCTGCTCGACAAACAGGGCCTGCTCAAACTCAAAGACAACACCAACCTCGAAGCAAGCGTGATGGACATCGCTGAAAACCCGCACAACTACAAAATCAGCGAAATCGAAGCCTCACAAGTGCCGAGCGTGCTGCCTGACGTTGACCTCGCCATCATCAACTCCAACTACGGCGTCAACGCCGGGCTCATCCCGAAACGCGATTCCCTCTTCATGGAAGACGCCAATTCGCCCTACGTCAACATCATCGTCGTGCGCACCGCCGACAAAGACAAGGACGAAGTGAAAAAATTCGTCGATGCCTACCAAAGCAAAGAAGTGGAAGACGCCGCCGAAAAATCCTTCAAAGGCGCCGCCGTCAAAGGCTGGTAAAACACACCTGCCAACACAGACAGGCATCCGCGAGGATGCCTGTTTTTCATGCGCGCCGCTTGACGAAGCCAACGCCACTCCGCTTGGCGGGCGCAGGATGGGCTTTAGCCCATCGAGCAAGCGCAGCCTGCTTTTGCGTTTTGGGTAAGCGCAACTGCCAAGCGGGGAAACCACGCGTTTCCTTGATTTTGAGAACGTTGCAGGCAACGCCTTTACGAGAGCCAGTATTGACACCGCTTGACACGAAAAGTCCCTTCCACTGAGAGAGGGGTTTGGGGAGAGGGTCAAGCAAAATCGCGCAGCGCAAATCCTGCCCCCCGCCTAGCGCGCCCGGCAGCCACGCCGCCTGACCAAGAAACCGCCATAACGCGCCCTCTTCCCCGCCCAACGCCGCGATTGGTATAAAATCCCGCGCAACCAAGCCAACGGAAACCCCTATGACCCGCAACACCCTGTTCCCCCTGCTCCTTGCCCTCCTCTTCCACGGCGCGCTTGCCTCGGGCGACATTGACGACATCAACACCTGCGACCGCGCCGCCGATCCCATCCACCCCGGCAACCCCACAGGCGTGGCAGGCGTCAGCAACATCACCTTCCGGACCGGCAGCGGCGACGACGGCGACGCCCCGGCCGATAAAAACACCCTCGTCATCGCCGACGAAGCCATGTGGGACGCCCTGCGCCTCGCCTGCGAAAACAGCGCCGAGACCCATGTCGACACCCCGCGCTACGCCTACCAGCTCGCCCGCCTCTACGAAGCGCGCGGGCATCACGTCTCCGCCGAAAAATATCTGCGCCGCGCCGCCACAGCGGGCGACCCCGTCGCGCAGACCCGCTACGGCATGGAAAAAATCAACCACTGGCACAACAAGGCGGGGCTCAAATGGCTCGGCCGCGCCGCCGCCCAGGGCTACATCCCCGCCATGGAAGCCCTCGGCGACTACCACGAAAACAGCGTTGACATCGCCCGCTCCGCCTTGTGGTACCAACAGGCCGCCGCAGCCGGCAGCGGCTACGCCGCGCGCCGGCTCGGCGAAATCCGCCTGGCGGAAAACCGCCGCGACGAAGCCCGCAACTGGCTGGAACAGGCCGCCGCCCACGGCGACATCCGCGCCATGCTGCTCCTCGGCGACGCCTACCGCGACAGCGCCCCCGATAAAGCCCTCACCTACTACCGGGCCGCTGCCGAAGCGGGCGAAAAAGACGCCTACTATCCCTACGCCCGCGCCCTGCATCAAAACGGCAAACTCACCGAAGCCCTGCCATGGTACCGCAAAGCCGCGCGCGACGAACAAGACGGCCGCGCCGCCGAAACCCTCGGCGAACTCTACCTGAGCGGCACGGAAGTCCCGCAAAACACCGCCGAAGCCCTGCTCTGGCTGCAACGCGCCCACACCCCGCGCGCCGAAAACCGCCTCGCTGCTCTCTTTGAACACGGCGACGGCGTCAACCGGGATACCGAACTCGCCCTCGAACACTACGGCAACGCCCTGCTCGCCGCCGACGACAGCGCCGGACAACAAGAAACCCGCCACGCCCACCGGAAAATCGCCGACCTGACCCCGGGCAACAACCGCGCCGCCGCAGAAGTCCGCAAACAGCACTACCGCGCCGCCCTCATGCTCGGCGACGACAGCGCCATCGAGGCCCTCACCGCCCTCGGCGAAGACACGGATGCCATCAACGCCCTGCTGCAAGAACGGCGCGACACCCCGGAAACACACTGAACAGATACCGCCGATGCACCCCACCTTCTACCTGCACCACCACATCGAAACCAACAACTTCACCGACCCCGCGCTCGCCACCAAATTCGCCGACCTCTGGCAACGCTCGGCGTACCTCTTCGACGGCAGCAGGCCGGTTTATGGCGTTTATCACCACTACCGCAGCGACTACCGTGGCGATTACCAGTGCAGCACCGCCCTCGCCGTCCCGCAAGCCGACTGCCCCGTCCTCACCCCGCCCGACGGCATCCCCTACCGCGTCTTTCACACCGACCGCGCCCACGTGCTGGCCACCTGGCAACACCTCTGGCAGCTCGAAGCCGCCGGCGAACTGCCGCGCGCCTACCGCGTGGATTACGAGGAATACCACCGAGACGGCAGCGTGGACATCTACGTCAGCGTGAAAAACACCAACCCATTCAACACGACAACCCAGGAGTCCGCCATGACAGCACACTTCACCCTCACCTCCCCCGCTTTCAGCGACAACGACACCCTGCCGCTGGCGCAAGTCCACAGCGGCGCAGGCGGTGCCAACCGCTCGCCCGAACTGCACTGGGCCAACCCGCCCGCCGGCACCAAAAGCTTCGCCCTGTCCTGCTACGACCCCGACGCCCCGACCGGTTCGGGCTTCTGGCACTGGTACGTCATCAACCTCCCGGCAGACGTACACAGCCTCGCGGAAAACGCCGCCGCAGACGGTCTGCCTGCCGGTGCCCGGCACGGCCGCAACGACTACGGCGAATACAGCTACGGCGGTGCCCACCCGCCGACCGGCCACGGCGCGCACCGCTACATCTTCACCATCCACGCGCTTGATTGCGAGCGCCTCGACCTGCCGCAAGACATCACCACCGCCCACATCGGCTTCAACGTCTGGCAGCACAGCCTCGGCAGCGCCAGCCTGACCGCCACCTTCGGCCGCTAGGCGCCGTGCCGTTCGCCTAGCGTGACGACACCCCCACAACCCCGCCGCCTGGTGGCTGCTCACCAGGCGGCGGGGTTTGCTTTTGCGTTCCGGGCGTAGACTACCGCCGGGCGGGATATTGTCTTATTCCTATTTGAAACGACTATATTACTTTTACCGCCATATGTACCGGTCCTTAACCCTATAGAGAAGGTTTGGGTGCATATAAAAAATGCGCGAGAAAAAGTAATGCCCGAATACAGTCCTTTTTAAGGAAGTATTATTGTCCCGCCCTATCTTAATCAAAGATAATAATGAGTGGTGGAAGCGGGGCAATCGTCAATTATCCAAACAGCCCCGCAATACTGCCCGATGTCAAGGTGCGCGCGGCGAAGGCGCAGGAAAGCAACATCAGCCTGTTCTGCGCTACTGCCCCAGGCGCTTTAACAGCGGCAGCAAATCCGCCGTACACCGCACCCGGCGCAAGCGGTCGGACAGGATCAGCGCCTGCAATTCGCCCGCAGCCTGTGCAAACTTTTCGTTGACGATGACAAATTCGAACGCGCTGAAATGGCTGATTTGCTCTTCCGCTTCCGCCATGCGTTTCTCCACCACCGCCGCATTGTCCTGCCCGCGTGCGGTCAGGCGCTCGCGCAAGGCATCCAGCGATGGCGGCAGCAGGAACACCGACCGCGTATCCGGCCGCCGGGCCATTACCTGCTGCGCGCCCTGCCAGTCGATGCTCAAAATCACGTCTTTGCCCGCCGCGAGCAGCGCGTCCACTTGTGCCGCCGCCGTGCCGTAAGCATTGTGAAAAACCTGCGCGTATTCGAGGAAACCGTCGGCATCAATCATTGCCTGAAAGCGCTCGGGCGGGACGAAAAAATAATGCACGCCCTCAACCTCGCCGGGGCGTGCCGGCCGCGTCGTGTGCGACACGCTTTCGACCACATCATCCAGCACGCGCACCGCCTCGGCAATCAGACTGGTTTTGCCGCCGCCGGACGGCGCCGCCACAATCCACAACTGACCCTGCATAAAACCCCCTGAGACATGAAAAAACGGCGCGTACTTTATCATTCCGCCCGGCGTCATGCGGCAGGAAAATGCCGCCCGGAACGGATGAAGTCGAAAGTGGCATTGCCTCAGAAGCAGTGAGATGTTTCGGCAATATTCGTATGCGGCGGTGCCTTGTTATTTGCCATATCATCACAGATTATTTATTCCTTGATATACAGCTGGCAATTCCGCCGGTTATCACTTATGGCGCGATTTACCGGAGCAGTGCAATGGCGCTGCCGTATTATTAGCAGCGACAGCGTGGTTAATTATTTTCTACGCGAAACCCGCCCTTGATTCATTCTGTTTTGGTTATGCCGCAGTATGGTGATGGACGGTTTTCTGATGACTCACCCAGTGTTCGCCGGAAATTTTGGTTTGCGGTGGGAGATATTGGTCGAACGATACCGCTGTTGTTGCGTTTATCGCGCCAAGGTTCAGGCGCGGATTCCTTTCACCGCATGGGCGCGGGCGGTTACGTTGATGCTGCCGTCGGGCGCAGCGGGCAGACGTTCCTGTAATGCCGCGCGCACCGCCGCCCGCGTTGCCACCGGCAAGGCGGCGAGGCGCTCGCCGATGCTGGCACTGTCTTGCAGGGCATGCCAATAGGCGGCGAAGTCGGGGTAAGCGCGGCCGACGGTAAAGGCGCGGGTTTCCACCTGCTGCAACCCCGCGTTTTCCCACAAGGCGCGCAACTGCGGAAGCGCCGTCGCTTCATCGGGGGCGGCGCGGTCAGGCAGCACGCCGCAATCACGCAGGGCGGCAAAGGCATCAGCGTAGGGGAAGCCATGCGGCAAATCCCAAATGTAGGTGGCAATCACCCCGCCGCTACGCACCACGCGCTGCATTTCACGCACGGCTTGCAGCGCATCAGCGAGAAAGACGATAACCAGCGCCATTGCGGCAGCATCGAAACTGCCAGCGGCAAAGGGCAAGGCGTTGGCATCACCGTGGTGCAGGGTGATTGCCTGCGGCAGACGCTGCCGCGCGCGTTCCAGCAATTCCTCCGATATATCAAGGCAGTGCAGGGCTGACGGTGCTGCATGCTGCCACAACAGCTCGCTGAAAATGCCGCTGCCGCAGCCGTTATCCAACCAGCGCAGGCCGTGCGGTTGTCCCAGCCAGTCTAAAAATTGTTCACCTGCCGCGCGGCTCCAGCCGCCCATATAGCGTTCATAAGCGGCGGGATCGTTGAATTTGGCCATGATGATTGTCCGGAATTATGTTTTTATGCCGCGTCCTTTCCTGTGAATGCAGTAACTATCCATAATTACTGCCGCCATGAATGTGCCGCAAGCGGCAAAATCCTTGTTTCCTGCCAATCCGGATTCCATCTGCAATCTTGGATAAAGATTTTCCCAAGCATGTTGAATGTGAAAATGGATAAAAAACTGAAAACAAAACCGTGCAGCCAGCCGCCGGATGATTTTTCCTCTGTAATCATGCTTTACCTCTCCCGTTGGATTGCATGGGAATTATCAGTCAATAATAAGAGGCGGAAGCTCGCCCCGCAACCCGTCGGCACAGCGCTACAATAACCGCCTCACTTTTACCGGACATTATCCATGACCACTTATTTCCAGGGCGCGCGTATTTTTCACGATGGCGTGATGCTGCACGACCACAGCCTGCTCGTTGACGGCGGCAGGACCGTCGCCCTTGTCGCCGACAGCGACCTGCCCGCCGATGCGCCCGTGCGCCGTCTCGATGGCGGCATCCTCAGCCCCGGCTTCATCGAAACGCAGGCGAACGGCGGCGGCGGTTATCTGGTGAATGCGCACTGTGACGCAGAAGGTCTGGCGCAGATTCTCTCTGCGCACCGCACCTATGGCACCGTCGCCATGCTGCCGACCTTTATCTGCGACACGCAGGACAACTATCTGCACGGCATCGCAGCTATTGCCGAAGCAAGCCGCCATGTGCACGGCATCCTCGGCGGGCATTTTGAAGGGCCGTTCATCCATCCGGAAAAACACGGCACGCACGATCCACGCCTCATCCGCGCCCCCGATGACAAAGACTTCGCCTGCTACGAAAAACACGCCGCTGACCTGCAACACAGCATCATCTCGCTGGCGCCGGAACGCGTCCCAACGGGCACCGTCCGCCGCATCCGCGACCTCGGTATCCGCGTCAACGCCGCGCACACAATGGCGGCGAAAGCCGACATGCAGCGCGCCTTCGCCGAAGGCCTCGGCGGCGTGACCCACCTCTATAACGCCATGCCGCCGCTGGTCGGCCGCGAACCGGGCGTTATCGGCAGCGCCGCCGAACTGCGTCTTTACTGCGGCATCATCGCCGACGGCGTACACGTTGACCCCTTCTCGCTCGCCGCTGCCGGCAAGCTCATCGGCACAGACCGCCTCATCCTCGTTACCGATTCCATGCACACCATCGGCACGGACATCCGCGAATTTACCCTGCCGGGCGGGGTGCGCGTCTTCGTCGAAAAAGACCGTCTGGTCAACGAACACGGCTCACTCGCCGGCGCGCACGTCACCCTGCTGCAATGCGTGCAAAACGCCATCCGCTACATGCACCTCGCGGTGGAAGAAGCGCTCGGCATGGCCATCACCAACCCCGCGCGCTACCTCGACTACCCCGAACTGGCGCGCATCACCCGCCGCGAGGTGGCAGATGTGCTGTGGCTCAGTGATGCCATGCAGTTGCGGGCGTTGCCGTCGGCATGACTTTCTCAAACTTCAAGGAGATACCCATGAAAACACCGCTCATCATCGCCCTGCCCGCTCTTGCTTTCCTCACTGCCTGCGGTGGCGGCGGTGGTCACGAAAACTTTACCGCGCCACCGCCGCCGGATACGCCGGTATCGGACAGCTCGACCGCCACCCCGGCACCGACGACACAAGACCCGCAAGACTACTGGACAGAAGACCGGATGAAAAACGCCCAACCCGCACCGATGCCGGAAGTGCCATAACGATTCGCGCGCCAGGCGGTTCCCGTAACCCCAAAATCATCTGCCGCAGGGCGGCTTCATTCCGCCATCAATATCGCCACGGCGGGCCGAAGCCCGCCGTGCGCATCCTGTTTGTTTCTTGGGATTGGTATTACGGCGCGGTTTCGTTGCCGTTGAGGTCCAGGGCGTGGCGTTTGCCGTTTTTTTCCACGGTGGCGCGGCCGTCTTTGTATGACCAGACATTGTCGTACTGCGGTTTGACGGTTTCTTTGCCTTTGGGGTCGATAAAGCCCCAGTGGCCGTCTTTTTTCACCGCCGCGCGCGCTTCGCCATAGGGCAGCACATCCTGATACTGCGGTCTGACGATTTCCCGCCCTTTTTGGTCGATGAAGCCCCAGCGGCCGTTTTTTTCCACGGCGGCCATGCCTTCGCTGTACGGGCGGATGCGGTCGTAGCGGTCATGCGGCAGGCGGCTGTCCGGCAGGACGCCCATGTTGCGGTGGTCTGCGGCAACGGCAGGCGCGCTGTCGCCTGCGGTCGCGGCTTTGAGGGTGAGGTTTTGTCTGTTTGCACTGCTGCTGCCGTTCAGGCCGTAGTAGGAGAGTGCCGGATTGGCAACGATGCTGTTGCCGCTGCTGTCCGCGCTTGTTGTGCTGCTGTTATTGCCGCCTGTTGTGGTGCCGTGCGGGGCGCGGTGTGCGGCGGCAGTCGGCACAGAGTGCTCTTTGTGCAGGCTGGCGGTTACGCGTTCCGGGGCGGTCGCGCCGCCGGTGGCGTCCATCATGATGTTCATCAGCGCGCCCCGGTCCACCGCCATGCCCGGTTTGATTTTGCCACTGGGATCAATGGCGCGGGCGATGTCCAGCGGCAGGGCTTTGCCGCTGCCTTTGGCGGGGCTGTCGGCGCGCAGGTGGTAGTTGCTTTGTTTGTAGGCGTCGTTGCCTGCGGCTTCGCGGATGAAGAAGGGGTTTTCCGCGCGGCTGCCGAAGAGGTCGAGCGCGTGGCGTTCCAGTCCGTTGATTTTTTTGTTCACTTTGTTGTGCGCGGCGAGGTCGGCGGTGCGCACGAAGAGCAGGTTGAGCGGGTCTTTGACGTCGGCCAGGTCCCAAGTAATGACGTAAGGCTCGTTTTCGAGGTTGCTGCGGTAGTAGGCGTTGTAGTCCAGCCCTGTGAACATGTCGTTGGTGAAGGTTTTGCGCTGTCCGTCCTGGTCGATGCCGCCGACGGTGCGCAGCGGGTAGGCGTAGTGCGGACCGCTGCTGTCGTTTTTCTGGAAGGCGCGCGAGGAGAGGATGTTGTTGTAGATTTCCGTGCCGGTCTGCGCCCAACTCAGGTTTTTGCCTTTCGACCAGCGTTCTTCGGTTTGGCAGCGGCCGTCTTTGTAGAAGTTGCAGCCGCCGAGGCGGTCGTCTTCGCGCAGGCGGATGGGGTGGAAGGTGCGCGAGATGGTGTTGTTGTAGATGCGGGTGTTGCTGGAACCGGAGAGCGAGATGCCGACCGCGCCGTTTTCGATGATGTTGGAGGCGATGATGCCGCGATCGGAGACTTCGTAGAAGATGGCGAGCGGCACGTTGGTGAAGAAATTGTTGGTGATTTTCGCGTCAATGCAGCCTTCGTCGCACCAGAAGCCGGGCAGCTGGTCGTCGCGGTTGGCGGGGTCGGTAGCGGGTGGACGCATACTGTCGTCGATGATGTTGTTGCGGAAGACGGTGTTCATCACGTGGGTGATTTTCAGGTGGGCAAAGCCGCAGTAGGCCTGGCAGATGCTGCCGTTGGTTGGGTAGCCGTCAAGGTTGTTGTTGGCGAAGTAGTTGTTTTCAAAGGTGACGTTCTGGGCGTAGTTGCCGCCGGTGCCCGCGCCGCCGTTGTCGATGAAGCGGTTGCCCGCCACGCGCGCGCCGTTGTTTTCGATGATGGCGAGGCCGGAGCTGGTGTTCTGCGCAAAAATGCCGTTTTCCACCAGTGCGTTGTTGCTGGCAATCACCACCGCCGCCGGGCCGCTTTTATCGTCCAGGCGCGGGTCCTTGAAATTCCAGACATGGTTCGGCGAGAACTGCGCGACGTTGATGCCGCGCATGGTGAAGTGGTGCGTACCGCCGCCGGCGCTGAAGGCACGGCTGCGCTCGCTGATTTCCACCGTGCCGGCAGCGGGGTCGCTGCCGAGGTAATAGGTGATGTCGTCCTGCGCGCCGATGTTGTAGCCGGCGCGGTTGTTCTGCGGGTCTTTCAGCGTGGTCGGCGTGTGGTCTTCCACATAGAACGTCCCCGCCGTCACTTCATCCTTGCTGAGCACCTGGCGCAGCGGTTCGTCGTTGATGAATACCTGCTCCGGATAGGCGGACATCCCCGCCTGTTGCGGCCCGGCAGAGAGGGTGCAGACGTGGCAGAAATTCTGGAAATCGCCCGTGACTTTCCAGAGGTTGCCCTCTTTCTCGAAGCGCTCGGCGGGGACGACAGTGCTGCCTTTCAGCCAGACATCGCCATGCGGCTCCGCTTGCAGGGTGATGTGGTTCTTGGTCACGAAGAAATGCGGCTCGCGGTAGGCGCCGCTTTTCAGGATGATGGTCGTGCCGTCCGTCGCCCGCTGCACGGCGGTGCGGATGGTATCCAGCGGCTTGTCGCGGCTACCGTCGCCCCCGACGGGGGCATCAGCGGCGACCCACAGCACATTTTCAGCGGGGACGGGGTAATTCGTGTCAAGCGGCTGGTACTTGTGATGGACGGCGGCATAGGCCTGCGGCAGGGCAAGCGCGGCAAACAGCAGCGCGGCGGGAAAACGGGGCATGGCGGGAATCCTTATTGCATGAACAAAAAACAATAAAACGCAGTGTAGCACGCCTTCCATATGAAGAAACAAAACTAGCAAAAACAAGACACTGGGGAAATATCATGACAAAAATCATACCGTTTAATAATAATAATTCCTAACATTAGGGTCTATTGACATTTGACTTGCGCAGCGGATTTTTGCGGCAAAAACGGCAGATGCAAGGCAAAAAGCGCAGTAAGGTTGGACACCTTGCGCGCATTTTTAACGCAGCAGCTGCCGGATTTTGGTCGAAAAGCCGCCGCAATGTTGAGTGTCAACAGACCCCAGGCAAACCCCAACCGGAACACCGCCATGCGTATCCACTACCTCCTCCCCGCCCTCGCGCTGGCAGGCGCTCATGCCGAAAAAGCGACCGACCTCGCCTCTGCCGACGCCTACCACATGCAATACAACTTCGGCCCGCCGCCGGTCATCACCCCGCAGACCGACATCAACACCCCGGTGGAAAACCCCTTTGACTACGCCCGCCCCTGGCTCGACCCGAACATCGCCAACGACGTTGCGGGCAGCACCACCCGGCCGCTGCAACTCGGCGCACAAATCGGCAGCCACGGCGACGGCGAACGCGCCCTGCTGCGCCTGCGCGGCAGCAACAGCTACCTCATCGGCAATGCCTACCGCCAGCATCTCGGCGACTACAAAGACGGCAGCGGCGCGCGCGTCAACGCCGGTTACACCCGCGACGGCCGGGCGGTCGTCCTCGGTGCCGTGCCGGACAACATCCAGGAATACCGCCTCGGCGTCGTGCGCGACAACATCGACAACGACAAACAGCCCAGCGACCAGATGGACGCGCGACGCACCCGCCGCGTCGTGGTCAACGGCAGCGCCCGCCTCGGCGCCCAGGACCAGAGCAACACCCTGAACCTAGGCGCGCGCAACATCCACCTCGACCGCCGCGCCGACAATTACAGCCTGCGCCGCGCAGGGCCGCAGCGCGTCAACATGAAAATCGACCGCAACCTCTACGACCTCAGCGCCGACTACCGCCTGCAATACGGCGACCAGCGCAGCCACATCGGCCTCTCTTACGGCCACGACAACCACAACGCCGAGCGTTACCTCAACACCCCGCAAGGCCTGCTGCGCAACGCCTACCGCTTCCCGGACGTGCACAGCGACCGCTGGCACCTCTACTACGACCACTACTGGGACATCACTCCGCAGCATCAATTGAGCGGTGGCCTGAGCTACGACCACCTCACTGCCGACCCGCGCGCCAAAAACCGGGGGGCCCGCGTCGGCGGGCAAACCATCCCGGCGCCGAACCAACTCTGGCAACGCTACTACGGCAGCGCCCTCAATCACAAAGCCAAAACCGACGGCGTCGGCGCAGCGCTCGCCTACGAATACCGCCCGGACGAACGGCAAACCTACCGCATCGCCGCCGACAGCCTCATCCGCCAGCCCGACAACACCGAACGCTTCCACGCCCTGCCCGGGCAAAACGGCATGGGCTGGATCGGCAACCCCCACCTCAAACCCGAACGCCACAACCGCATCAGCCTCGCTGCCAGCTGGCAGGGCGCGGGCTGGCGCGACTACGGCAAAGTGGCGAACGGCGACCTCGGCGGTGCCTGGCAAATCGAAGCCAACGCCGATTACGACAAAGTGGGCAACTTCATCACCCTCGACCGCGCGCGCGGACAAAGCGGCATCCGCCAAAGCGACGGCAGCGTCATCAGCCGCAACGTGGACGCCACCCTCATCGGCGCGGAAATCGGCGCGGCAAAAAGCCTGACGGCCAATCTCGCCGCGCGCAGCAAAATCCGCTACCAGTACGGCGAAAACGACAGCGACAACCGCGCGCTCTACCACGTCCGCCCGCTCACTGCCGACCTCGCTCTCGACTGGCGCGACTACGCCCCCTTCGGCAGCTACAACTTCGGCGTGAACCTGCACTACGCGCACAAAAACAGCCGCCGCGACAGCAACAAGGCAACCGGTCTCGGCATCGACTACCCGACGGCGGGCTATGCCACCGTCAACCTCTACGGCAGCCTGCAAACCCGCGACCGCTTCGCCGTGACCCTCGGCGTCAACAACCTCTTCAACCGCCGCTACTTTGCCTACAACGAACAACCGCACACGGCGGCAATCAACCCCGCCCCCGTCGCCGCCCCCGAACGCAGCGTGTGGCTGGGCTTCAACTATAACTTCTAAACGCCAACGGCCCGCAAAAAATCCCGCCACAGCGGGATTTTTTGTGTCTCTTCCCCGCAGGCAACGCCGCTTACGTTTTCCATGCCGCCGTTGCCTCACCGGGTCATGAGGAAGCGCCACCGGGCGGGGGTTGGGTATCAGCCGCCCTGTCGCAGTTGTTGCAGGATGGCGGCGACGGTCATGCGGGCGTAGTCGTAAAGCGGCGGCAGGCGATCGCCGCTGGGGCCTGCCACATTCAGCGTCTGGAAGTGTTCGCGCACAATCCAGGCGGTAGCAGTCGTAGCGGCGTCCGTCGGGTTTTGACTGAGGCTGTCGAGCAACAGGTAGGTTTGTGGTATTGCTGGCAGAAGCGGAGCGTCAATGCCGTACCGCCGACAGCCGCACCCGCAACGATGAGCAGGGTGGCATCGCTGTCGAGGACGTTCTGCCGGTTGCGTTTGCGGTAGCCGCCGCCGATGAGTTCTTGTAGCGGGTAGCGGGCGTCAATCACACCATCGGCAGCGAGGCGGCCTTCCGGACACCAGCCGCCGCAGGGAGTACCGGCGGCGAGGGCGGCGTCCAGCGCAGCGCGGTCCACGCCGGTCTGCCCGCCGGAGATGATGGTCAGCATTTATTCCACCGTGACGGATTTGGCGAGGTTGCGCGGCTGATCCACATCCGTGCCTTTCAGCAGGGCGACGTGGTAGGCAAAGAGTTGCAGCGGGATGATGCTGGCGATGGCGGCGGTGAGGTCGTCGAGCTGGCCGAGGCGGATGATTTGCGCACCGGGGAAGCCGTCGAGGGCGACGCGGTCGTCGGCGAAGAGGATGAGGCGGCCGCCGCGCGCCTGCACGACTTCAAGGTTGCTGATGACTTTTTCGGCGAGCTGGTCGTATTTGATGAGGGCGATGACGGGCATGTTCTCGTCCACCAGCGCTAGCGGGCCGTGTTTGAGTTCGCCGGCGGGGTGGGCTTCGGCGTGGATGTAGGCGAGTTCTTTCAGTTTGAGCGCGCCCTCGGCGGCGAGCGGGTAGTTTTCGCCGCGTCCCAGGTAGAGGCAGCCGTGGCGGTGTTCGAGGCTTTTCGCCGCTTGGGCAATGGCAGGTTCGAGGGCGAGGATGTCGTGCAGTTCGCGCGGCAGGCGGTCGAAGGCGGCAAGCTGTTCGCGGCTGTACGCGCGGCCTTGCAGTTCGGCAATGATGGCGTTGACGAGGTGCAGCACGGCAAGCTGGGTGACGAAGGCTTTGGTGGAGGCGACGCCGATTTCCCGCCCGGCGCGGGTGAGGAGGGTGTGCGCGGCGGCGCGGGTCAGCGCGCTTTCGGGGACGTTGCAGATGGCGAGGTTGTCGAGATAGCGCCCGTCCTGTTTGCCTTTTTCCAGCGCGGCGAGGGTGTCGGCGGTTTCGCCGGATTGGGAGAGGGTGATGAGCAGGGTGTCTGCCGGCACGGCGATGGGGCGGTAGAGGTATTCGCTGGCGTATTCGACGGCGGTCGGGATGCCGTTTCCCTCAAAGTGGTATTTCATGACGAGGCCCGCGTGGTAGCTGGTGCCGCAGGCGATGATGTGGATTTGCCGCATGCGCGCGAGGGCATCGAGCAACGCCGGGCGCAGGCTTGCGAGGTGCAGTTCGCCGTGGCTGAGGCGGCCTTCGAGGGTGTCGGCGATGGCGGTCGGCTGTTCGAAGATTTCTTTTTGCATGTAGTGTTTGTAGCCGCCTTTGCCGGTGAGGTCGGCGCTCTGTTCGCTCTCGCTTTCGGCGCGGGCGACGGCGGTGCCGCTCGCGTCATAAATCTGGTAGCCGTCTTTCGTGATGCGGGCGCTGTCGTTTTCCTGCATGGAGACGAAGCGGCGGGTGACGGGCAGGAGGGCGTAGATGTCGGAGGCGGCGAAGTTCTCGCCGATGCCGATGCCGATAACCATCGGCGAGCCGTGGCGGGCGGCGACGATTTCGCCGGGGCGGTCGGCGGCGACGACGGCGATGGCATAGGCACCACGCAGGCGGGCGGTGGCGGCGCGCACGGCGGCGTGCAGGTCGTCGGTGTAGTGGCTGTCGATGAGGTGGGCGATGACTTCGGTGTCGGTGTCGCTGTGGAAGGTGTAGCCGCGCGCGCGCAGTTCGTCGCGGATATCCTGGTAGTTTTCGATGATGCCGTTGTGGACGACGGCGATGCGTTCGCCGCTCATGTGCGGGTGGGCGTTCCTTTCGCTCGGCACGCCGTGCGTCGCCCAGCGGGTGTGGGCGATGCCGCTGGTGCCGCTGATCTGCGCTTCCTGCGCTTTGGCGACGAGGCTCGCCACCTTGCCGACGGCGCGGCAGCGCTCGATGCGGCCGTCGTGGCAGACGGCAAGCCCGGCCGAGTCGTAGCCGCGATATTCGAGGCGTTTCAGGCCTTCGAGCAGGATGGGGGTGATATTGCGTTCGGCGACGCCGGCGACGATTCCGCACATGGTGTTTTCTCCCTGGGTGTGAGTGATGGGCGCGCAATATAGCCGCTTGACCGCGAAAGCAAAAGCGTTGCGGCTTTTGCCGCGTACGAAGGACGGACACAAAAAACCGCCTGCCCGTGCGGGCAGGCGGTCGTCGGCGTGTGCCTGTTCAGATGACGATGCCGCTGTGCTGCTCTTCTTCCGGCAGGTGACGGTTGACGTCGCCGTGGTAGGCGGTGTCGTGGTAGCCCTGCGGGCCACGGATTTCGACGTGGCTCAGGAGGTCTTGCCCGTCGGGCGCGTTGCCGTCAGCCGTGGTGATGTCCACGCTGTGGCGGTTGCCCGCGCTGT
Source organism: uncultured Cardiobacterium sp. (assembly GCF_938028825.1). Classification (GTDB taxonomy): domain Bacteria; phylum Pseudomonadota; class Gammaproteobacteria; order Cardiobacteriales; family Cardiobacteriaceae; genus Cardiobacterium. The sequence goes on from NZ_CALIZP010000090.1 coordinate 89,577, forward strand.
CGGTGATGTTGACTTGTGTACCGCCGTGTTCGTGCGCGACGGAGATGTGCGCGCCTTGCATATGTTCACCGGCGAAGACGATGCGGTCGCCTGCGGCGATGTCGAAGTCGAGGATGCGGTCGCCGCTGCTGTTGCCATCCAGCAGGAAGGCGAAGGTGTCGGCACCTGCGCCGCCTTGCAGCAGGTGGTTGCCGTGTGCGGTGATGAAGGTGTCCGCCGCGCCGCTGCCTTCGATGCCGTACAGGCCATCGTGCGCTTGTGCCCGGGCAAGCAGTTCGCCGCTGTGTGCGCCGAGGTAGTCGAGCACGGCTTCGCCTTCGAGGTTGAGCAGGCCGCCGAGGTCGGCGTGTGGCAGTTCTTCGCCGAACAGCGGGCTGTGTCCCGCGCTGTCGTCGTGCGGCTGCGCCGCGTCGTCCTGCCCGTCGTGGTGCGCGCTTTGGGCGGCGCTCGCGTCGTCATGCCGGATTTCGGCTTCTTGCGGGGCGCGCATGTTGCCGCTGTCGGCGTCGATGATTTCCGTGGTCACGCTGTCGTTGCCCATTTGCGCGCTGACGATTTTGCCGCCCGCGTGTTGCAGCGGCGAGTCAATCGCACCCAGGTTGGCGATGCGGTCGCTCAGCGATGCCATGTTTTCCGGCAGATAGTTGTACGGGTTGCCGTCCTGCTCCGGATGGGCTTCCCTCTGCTCCGGCGGCAGCGGGTTTTCCTGCGAGTCGCTGGTGATGAAGACCCAGCCCGCGTTGCGCTCGCGGGAGAGTTGCAGCACCTGGTCGTATTGTTCCGGCGAGACGTCATGGATCATGTGGTAGATGTGCTTCGCGTTCTCCGGATTGTTTTCAAAGGCGGAGGTCGGCTTCTGATAGTTGTTGATGTACTGGTCCGCGCTGATTTCCGTGGTGACGAAGATGTCCGCGTAGGGCGACATGGCGTCGGTGATGTGCCAGCCGGGGTTGGCGACCACGACTTTTTCCGCGCCCTTGCCTTTCACGTAGTTGTACAGCTCGGCCATGTAGGCGGTGGCTTCGTTGGTGTTCGCCAGTTCGTCAAAGAAGAAGCCGTGGATTTTGTCTTTGCCGTAGAACTCGAAGTAGCGGTCCACTTCGGCTTTGACTTCTTCGATGGGGCGGTTGCTGTATATGGTGCGGATGTAGCCGATGTTTTTGATACCGGCGGCGATGTTCTGGTCAACGAGGGTAGCGTAGTTGGGGTCAACGGTTTTGCCTGCGCCGCTCGACGGGTTGATGACGGTGTAGGGGATTTTTTCGCCGCCGATTTTGTGCACGGTATCCCAGTAGGTGTCGGTTTCCCAGTTGCCGGTCGGGTATTTGTAGGCCGGGATCATTTGCGACTGCGCGGTGACGCTGCCGCTGAACGGCGGGACGTTTTGCGGCCCAAAGTCATCCATCAGGGCGTTGGCGATTTTCACGGTATAGGTTTCGTTGCCTTCGGCCTGGCCGTCGCCGGTGGTATCCACGGTGAAGTCTTTGCCGGTCTGCCCTTTCGGGATGATGACCCGCTTGATGTCCCAGGTCAGTTTGGCGTCGCTGTCCGAGGCGGTGCCGTAGTTGATTTGCACGTCCACCGCCACGTCTTTGTCCGCCGCTTTGTCGAGGCTCACGGTGTAGGTGGCCTGCCGGCCTTCGTTGACAGTTGCCGCCCCGCTCAGGCTGACGCGCGGGGCGTCTGCCGCTGCCGGCGGAAAGAGGGCGCTGTGGTTGTCCATCGCGCCGGTGGTGACGGCAGGGGTGAGGTCGCTGGTCGGGCGTTCATCGTGTCCGGCGTTGTCCGTGTAGATGGCTTCGACGCGGATTTGCTGCCCGACCACGGCATCGGTGACGGCAAAGGTTGCGCCATTCGCCCCGTCAATCGGTTTGTCATCGCCAAACCACCGGTATTTGACGCCGCTTGTCGGCACGCCGTCCCGGTCGCTGATTTCCGCCGTCATGGTGCTGCCCACTTTGGCCTCGCCCTTGATGGTGATACTGCCACTGTGGTTTTCACCGCTTGGCGTCCGGGCAATGTCCTGCGTCGCGGACGGGCTTTCGTCGTGGTGGGCATTGTCTTTGTAGGTCGCCTGCACGGTGATTTTGTGCCCGGCGTCGTCGGCGGTGAGCCGATAGGTGCTGCCTGTTGCCTGGTCGATGGCGACGCCGTCGCGCAGCCATTGGTAGGTGATGGCGCTTTCCTGCACGCCGTCGCCGTCCGTGACGTTTGCACTCAGCACGCCGCCCACTTTGGCCTCGCCCGTGATGCTGATGCTGCCTTCTTTATTGGCGGCAGGCGGGGTGCCGCCGGAAAGCGGGGTGTAGTTGAAGGAGCCGAGGGTGACTTTCTGCGGCGTGGCCGTCCACCATTCGTTCGGCGGGTCGGTAGGCTTGTACGTCCACAGGTTGAAGTGTACTTGCTGGTTCGCCGCATCGGGGATGTCGCGCGTGCTTTCGACCTGGTGCAGCACGTCGCCGGTTTCGGCGTTGCGCAGCGTCCAGGTGATTTTGTCCGGCTGCCAGTCGAGTTTCATGCTGACGTGCTTGACGTCTTCCGCCCAAGTGTAACCCGGCCGCATTTTGATGCCGTTGTCGGCCTCACTCGGCGGGTAGTAGGTGAAGACGCCTTTCAGGGCCGGATCGCCCCAGCGCGAAACTTCGATGCCGTCGATTTCGCGGTTGCCAGCCACAGTCGTCTGCGACCATTCATAGGTGAAGAAGCCGAAGACGGTGTAGGGATCAAACTTGCTGAAATCGGCGCGGAAGGTGGTCTCATAAGTGCCGTAACCCATCGCGTTGCTGGAGATGATTTCCGAAGCGATCGGGGTTTTACCGTCCGGATTGGTCAGCGACATGTGCATGTCGGTGCCGTCAATCTGCGTATTGCCGCGCGACCAGTTGCCACTGCCGGGTGAGCCTGAATTCCAGTCGCTGTCACGCACATACCATTTCACCCCGGCCCATTCGATTTCGGCTTGTCCCGAAATGTCGTGATAGGTCGGTGCCGTGCCGGCGGCAGCGGTGCTGCCGGTGGTGAAACTGGCCTTGCTTTCGGCGTTTTGCGCGCCGTCGGTGTAACTGGCACGGACGCTGATCCGGTGTCCGGCGTCGGCATCGGTCAGGGTGTATTTGTCGCCCGTCGCGCCACTGATGTCCTGCCCGTCGCGCAGCCATTGATAGCTGACTTGCCCCATGCCTTCCTGGTCGTCGAGATTGTTGCCCGCGACGAGGGTACGGCCGACTTCGACAACGCCGCTGACGGTTACGGCCCCGCTCGGCGCGTGATTTTCCGCAGGCGGCGCGGGGATGTCCGCCGCGTCGCTGGTCGGGTTTTCATCATGCCCGGCGTTGTCTTTGTACACCGCGCGCACGGTGATTTTGTGCCCGGCGTCGTCGCGGGTGAGGGTGTAGCTGCTACTGGTTTCGCCGCTGATAGCGACGCCGTCGCGCAGCCATTGGTAACTAACGCTTGCGGCATCGAAATTGTCGGCGTCGCTGACGGTGGCGGTAAGCGTGCCGCCCACTTTCGCCTCACCGCTGATGGTGATTTGGCCTGCGTGGTTCGGCTGCGGCGTGGGCGGGGTGTTGCCGTCAAGCTGGTACACGCGGACGTAATCGACTTCCATCGTCGCCGGGAATTTGTCGATGCTGTTGTGCGCATCCTGGTATTTCCCGCTCATGTAGTCGCCGCCGACGGCGACGTTGAGGCGCAGGTAGAACGGGATGTTGAACGGGCCGGGATGTTCGGTGGCATTCGGTGCGCCGAAGTTGTCGATGGTGTGGTAGTGCCGCCCGTCAACGTAGTATTCGAGTTTGCCTTCCTGCCATTTGACGGCGTAGGTGTGCCATTCGTCGCTGCCATCCACATAGGTGATGCCCTGTTTGTGGCTGTGCTTGCCTTTGCCGGAGCCGGTGCCCCAGTGCGCGTCGGCGGCGACTTTGATTTGTCCGTCGTGGTCGCGGTCGGCGTTGTTGATGTAGCTGCGGGTTTCGAGGATGTCGATTTCCCCGCTGCGCGGCCAGCCGCCGTATTTGGCTTCGTTCGGGCTCATCCAGAAGGCCGGCCACAGGCTGCCGTTTTCGGCATTCGGCATTTTCAGCCGTGCTTCAAAGTAGCCGTAGGTCCACGCCTGTTTGCCCTGGGTTTGCACGAAGCCCGAGGAGAAGTCGTAGCTTTTCTGGTCTTCGCCCGAGCCGCGCACGATGGGGGCGCTCTCGTGGTGCGCGGTGATTTTCAGGCTGCCGTCGCTGACGGAGACGTTTTTGTCGCCGGCGCTGTAGTAGTTCTGCACTCCCGATGAGTTCCAGCCGCCGGTCTGGTAGCCCCAGTTGTTTTCGTCGAGTGCGTTGCCGTTGAATTCGTCCTGCCAGACGAGTTTGTAGCCGCTGTGGTGGTCAACAGTGGCGTCTGCCCTGCCGCTGTCGAGTTTTTCGCCGTGCGCGGCGTTGTCGGTGTATTCGACATGGACGCTGATGGCCTTGCCCGCATCTTCGGGGCGGACTTCGTAGGTGGCACCCGTTGCGCCATTCACAGCTTTGCCGTCCACCAGCCATTGATACTGCGCCTGGGCGGGATCAACGCCGTCACCGTCGGCAATGGTCGCAGTCAGGGTTTTGCCCACCAGCGCTTCACCGCTGATGGTGACGGTGCCCGCGTGGTTCGCAGGCGGCGCGGGGATGTCCGCCGCGTCGCTGGTCGGGTTTTCATCATGCCCGGCGTTGTCTTTGTACACCGCGCGCACGGTGATTTTGTGCCCGGCGTCGTCGCGGGTGAGGGTGTAGCTGCTACTGGTTTCGCCGCTGATAGCGACGCCGTCGCGCAGCCATTGGTAACTAACGCTTGCGGCATCGAAATTGTCGGCGTCGCTGACGGTGGCGGTAAGCGTGCCGCCCACTTTGGCCTCGCCCGTGATGGCAACCGTGCCTGCGTGGTTCGCAGGCGGGGCGGGGATGTCCGTCGCGTCGCTGGTCGGGTTTTCATCATGCCCGGCGTTGTCCTTATAGGTCGCCTGCACGGTGATTTTGTGCCCGGCATCGTCGGCGGTGAGCTGATAGGTTTTGCCGTTTGCGTCTTTGATGGCGACGCCGTCGCGCAGCCATTGGTATTGCACTTTATCGGCGGCGAAATCGTCGCTGTCGGCAACCGTCGCCGTCAGTTCGCTGCCGACTTTCGCCTCGCCTTCGATGTGGACGCTGCCCGGCCGGTTGCTGCTGTCGGCATCGATGATGGTGGTTTCCACGCCGGCGTTGTCGATATAGGCCCCGTTGAGCACCGGCAGGGTGCCGCTGCGGTTCGGGTCGGCGGGGGTCGCGCCTAGGTCGTTGATGTGATCCACCAGTTGGCCGAAATCCTGCGGCAGGTCGTTGTAGGGGCGGCCGTCCGGATGGGTGCTGTCGGTGGTGAGGTATACCCAGCCCGCATTGCGGCTGCGCGTCAGTTCGATGATCCTGTCGTAGTCGGCAGCGCTCGCGTCATAGATGGTGTGCATGATGCGGTGCGCGTTCGCCGGATCGTTTTCAAAGGCCGAGGTCGGGTTTTCGTAGTGGTTGATGTAATCATCCGCCGTGCTTTCATTGAGCATGAAGAGGTCGGCATAGGGGGCGATGGCGTCGGTGATGTGGATACCCGGATTGGCCACCACCAGTTTGTTGCCGTATTGACTCTTGATGTAGTTGTAGAGTTCGGCGAGATAGGCGACGGCGGCGTTGCTGTGCGGGTTGATTTCATCCAGGTAGATGCCGTGGATGTTGTCCTTGCCGTAGAGCTCGAAGTATTTTTCGATCTCGGCTTTGACTTCGGCCAGATCGCGAGTCTGCTGGATGGTGCGCACATAGACGACGTTCTTGAAGCCCAGCTCGATGTTCTTCGCGATGACTTTCACATAGCCCGGATCAAGGATGGCGTCGGGCTTGGCGTCCGGCGTGACAAGCACATAGGGGATTTTCTTGCTGCCCGCTTTGTGCACCGCCTGCCAGTAGTCGGAATAGATGTCGGTGTTGGGCTGCGCCAGCGGGTATTTGTACGACAGCATGAACACGGACTGGGCGCTGACCTTGTCCTCGATCGGCTTGACGTTCGGCGCATAGACCGTGCCGTACACGGCATCGCTGATGGTCAGCGTGTAGGTTTCATTGCCCTCGGCCTCGCCGTCTTTGGCAGTATCGACCCAGATGCGCGTGCTGGTTTCGCCCGCCTTGATGGTGGCGCGCTGCATGCCCCAGCGCACGCCGACATCATCCACCGTGGTGCTGCCGTGGCGGATTTTGATGTCCACGCTGACATCTTTATCCACGGGCTTGTCGAGCGAGACGGTGTAGATGATGGTGTCGCCTTCCTTGACCGTGTCCGCGCCGCTCAGGGTGACATGCGGCGCGTCGGCGGCCGGCGGATTGATGCCTGCGCCCGTGCCGCCGCCGTGATCGGGCAGGACGGTGCCGCTGAAACGGCTGGTGATGTCTTCATGATGCCCGGCGTTGTCGGTGTAGCTCGCCTTCACCTGCAACTGCATCCCCACCTGTTCCTCCGTGAGGGTGATGGTCTTGCCGCTGCCGAGATGTTTGCCGTAGAACTCGTACCATTCATACGTCACGCCGTCTTTCGGCACACCGTCGGCATCGTCAATCACGGCGGTGAACGTATAGCCGACGCGGTTGGTGCCCTCGACCCTGATGGTGCCTTCGTGGTTCACCGTCGCGCCATTATCGGCGACGGTATCCGTCGGCAGACTGAGCGGGGTTTCGTCATGGCCCGCGTTGTCTTTGTACACTGCGCGTACGGTGATTTTATGCCCGGCGTCGTCTCGGGTGAGCTGATAGGTGTTGCCCGTTTGTCCGCTGATAGCGACGCCGTCACGCAGCCATTGGTATTGCACTTTATCGGCGGCGAACTCGTCGGCGTCAGTCACGGTCGCAGTCAGCGTGCTGCCAACCTTCGCTTCACCGCTGATGGTTACGGTGCCTTCGTGGTTTGCAGGCGGCGCGGGGATGTCCGTCGCGTCACTGGTCGGGGTTTCATCATGCCCGGCGTTGTCTTTGTAGGTGGCGCGCACGGTGATTTTGTGGCCTGCGTCGTCGTTCGTGAGCTGATAGGTGCTGCCTGTCGCCTTGTCGATAGCGACGCCGTCGCGCAGCCATTGGTATTGCACTTTATCGGCGGCGAAATCGTCGGCGTCGCTGACGGTCGCCGTCAGCGTGCTGCCAACCTTCGCTTCGCCGCTGATGGTGATTTGCCCTTCGTGATTGAGCGGGGTCGGCGGGGAAACGCTGCCGTCGTCATGAACCGTGGTGGCGACGCTGTCCTTGCCCGCTTCTATCGTTGCCCCTTGCGGATTGCTGATTTTCACGGTGTATTTTTCATCGCCTTCCGCCTTGCCGTCGGCAACGGCCTCAACGGTGAAGGTCGCGCTGCTTTCGCCTTTGCGGATGGTGACGCGCTGGGTGCTGAGCCTGACATCGCCGTCGTCCGTCGTGCCGTGTTCGATAGTGACGTCCACCGTGATATCGCGGTCAGCAACGCGGGTCAGCAACAGTTGTTCGACGAACGCCTTGAAATTGGCCGCCAGTTCTTCCCCTTCTTTCGGAACGTAGATGTCGTTCTCGCCCCAGTTCGCCCAGGTCATCATGTAGGCAATTTTGCGTGCGTCCGGATCGGCAAGGATGCCTTTGAGCAGGTCGGTATAGAACTCGGGATCAACGTTGCCCTGCGGCTTGATCATTTTGTCGCCGCCGCGCCCGAATTCGGTCAGCGCAGCGACTTTGCCACGCGCTTCGGCCATGCGGGCAAGCATCGCCATGTCTTCCACGACTTCCTTGACCCAACCGTCTTTGGCCGGTTTGGCGGCGTTGGTATCGTAGCCGTCATAGCCAAGAATATCCACCACGTCATCACCCGGATAGAGCTGGAGGTAGCGGCTTTCGTCGCCGCCGAAGTTGCCGTTCGGTGCGAAGGCGGTGAGGATTTGCCCGTCCGCGCCGTGTTCCTTGACGTAGTTGACAACGTAGCGGAAGAGCTCCTTGTAGGTTTCCGCGCCCTCGCGCCCGTAGTACCACCATGCCCATTCGCCATTGCCTTCGTGCAGCGGGCGGAAAATGAAGGGGATTTTGCTGCCGTCGGCACGCACCGCATGCTGTGCCATTGCAACGACAGTATCCAGCCATCCATTCAGCGTACCGTTCAAATCACCGCCCGGCAGCAGGCGTTTGAGGCTGACATTGGAAAAATCGTTGGCACCATTCGGTCCCGGCATCGGGTTGTCCCAATGCGCCGATACGGCGGCAATGCCGCCCAGCGCATCAACTTTGGCAATTTCCGCTCCCATAGCCTTGCCGTTCTCTTCCACGGATTTGCTGCGATCCATGGGTTGTTCCATCATCGCGAGACCGACGATGGACGGGTAATGCCCGGTGAGGGCATGTACATCAGATTTATACCCCTGCGCGTCGGCATCGGCACGCCCGGCATTCAAGCCCTGATGCTGACCGAAAAGGATGCCGTGTCCAGCGTTGTGCCGCAGGGTATCCAGCAACCCGGCGGCCGTGTCCGCCTTGGGCAGCGGGGCAAGATCAAGGTCAACGGTATAAACCGCCTTGCCGCCCTCGGTAATCTCGCCCGGGCCGTGCAGGGTGACACCCGGCGCATAAGCAGGCGGCGGGGTGTCGTCCGTTACTGCTGCGGTGGCGTCGCTGGTCGGGTTTTCCGCCGTGCCTTTGTCGTCGGTGTAGGCCGCACGCACGGTGATGGTTTTGCCCTTCTCGGCGGCGGTTAGGGTGTAGTGCGCGCCTTCGCCGATTTTCACGCCGTCGGCGTACCAGTTGTAGGTGATGTCCGCTTGCGCGGTGCCGTCGGCGTCGGTCACGGCGGCAGTGAGGGTCGCGCCTACTTTGGCCTCACCGCTGATGGTTATGGTGCCTGCGTGATTGGGCTGCGGTTGCGGTGGGATGTTTTCGACATCCAGCGGCGCGCTAAGCGGGGTCTCGTCGTGTCCGGCGTTGTCTTTGTAGGTGGCGCGCACGGTGATTTTGTGCCCGGCATCGTCTTGGGTGAGGGTGTAGCTGCTGTTGGTCTCGCCGCCGATGGCGACACCGTCGCGCAGCCATTGGTAGGTAACGCCGCTGGTCGGTACGCCGTCGCTGTCGC
>NZ_CALIZP010000091.1 GCF_938028825.1 uncultured Cardiobacterium sp.
TGTTTGAGGGCGTAGATGCCCGGCAGGTGGCGCAGGTAGCCGTGATAATCCATGCCGCAGCCGTAGATGTAGCGGTCTTCGACTTCGCAGCCGATGAAGTCGGGTTTGTAGTCGGCGACTTTGCGGTCGTGTTTTTTGTTGAGCAGGACGGCGCTGCGCAGGCTTTGCGGGTTCTGCGCCTTGAGTTCGCCGATGATGGCCTTGATGGTGATGCCTTCGTCGAAGATGTCGTCAATGAGCAGGATGTGTTCGCCCGCGATGGCGGCAGTCGGGCGCATTTTCCAGATGAGCTCGCCGCTGCCGATGTTGTCGCGGTAGCGGGTGGCGTGCAGGTAGTCCATGCGGTGGAAGAAGGAAAGGCGGGTGAGCAGTTGTCCCGCCGGGATGAGGCCGCCGTTCATGACGATGAGGATGAGCGGGTTGAGACCGGCGTAGTGCAGGTTGAGCTGGGCGGCAAGGTGGTCGTAGGCGGCGTTGATGCGGCCGCTGTCGATGAGGCATTCGCTGTGCCGCAGGACGTTTTCGAGTTCTTGGTTGCTGAGGTGTTGCATGGTCAGTAGCTCAGGGTTGTGGTGTTGTTGTTCATGATTTCGCCAACGATGTAGCCGCCGCTGACGACTTCGCTCACTTCAGCGATGAGGTTGTCGCCCCATTTTTGCACGACGAATTTGCTCGCCTTGATGACAACGCCGCTCTGGTAGGCTTCTTTGATGAGGTCGTAGAGGGTTTCGCCGCTTTTGCGCGGGGATTCGATTTTGTCGGCAACGCCCCGGATGGCGAGTTCGCCCGCGCGTCCGGCAAGGATGATTTCGGTGTGATAATCCATCGAGGCGGCGATGGTGGCGTGATAGACGGGTTCGAGGATTTCCGTGCCGTTTTGCGGGTCGCTGTTCAGGATGATGATGACGAGTTTTTCTGCCATGGGGTGCTCCGGTTCAGGCGGGCATTATACGAGGTCGGCAGCGTGGGCTTGCAGCAGTTCGCAAGCGGTGCGGTAGTGGGCGGCGGCAGTTGCCGCATCAATGGGGCGGGCGCGCAGGGCGGCGAGGCGGCGGGCGCTGTTTGCCGCATCGGGGTGGTGATAGTCGCGGGTCAGTGCCTGGCGGATTGCGGCGAGGTCGTTGCACATCAGTGTCACATCGGCACCGGCATCGAGGGCGGCCTGGATGCGGTCGCCGGGATTGGCAATGCCTTGCGCGCCTGCCATGTCAAGGTCGTCGCTGATGACGGCACCGTCGAAACCGAGCTGACGCAATGCGGCAATATGCAGGGGCGAGTACCCGGCGGGGCGGTCGTCGATGTCGGGATAGACGATGTGCGCGGGCATCAGTGCTTCGATGCCGCCGGCGATGTGGTGCCGGAAGGGGTAGAGGTCGGCTTCGCGTTCGGCAGGGCTGCGCGGGTCGTGCGGCAAGGTGTGGTGCGAGTCGCCGCTCACACGCCCGTGCCCGGGGTAGTGTTTGCCGACAGCGGCCATGCCGCATTGACACAGGCCGCACCGCAGGGCATCGGCGAGAACGGCGACGACGGCAGGATTGGCGTGATAGGCACGCTCGCCGATAACGGTGGAAACGGGCGCGGCGAGATCAAGGACGGGGGTGAGGCTGAAATCGATGCCGTATTGGCGCAGTTCGCAGGCGATAACGACACCTGCCGCCTCGGCCAGTCGGCAGGCGAGCAGCGGACGGCGGTCAAAGCAGCGGCCAAAGGCGGCGGCAGCGGGGATGGCGGTGAAACCGTCGCGGAAACGTTGCACACGTCCGCCTTCGTGGTCAACGCAGAGCAGCAGGTCGGGGCGCGCAGCGCGGATGGCGGCGCAGAGTTGGTGCAGTTGATCCGGCGCAGCATAATTGCGGCTGAACAGGATGACGCCCGCGCAGGCGGGTTGGCAGATTTGTGCGCGCTCGTGCGCTTGCAGATGCGTTCCCTCAATGCCGATGATAACCGCGCTCATGTGCCTCCCCTGATAAATGGCGCGATTTTATCACGGCGGCCGGGGCGTCCTGTTTCGCCCGTGCGTCACGCGTCTGCGGCGTAATTTTGTGCTTGACCGTTTTGGGGTTTTCCTGTTTAATGCGCGTCCTTTCCAAGGCCAAGTAGCTCAGTTGGTAGAGCAGCGGACTGAAAATCCGCGTGTCGGTGGTTCGATTCCGCCCTTGGCCACCACCATTTTCCGTTATTTCAAAGATTGTATGAGGTCCGGCTATGTCCCGCATCTGCCAGGTGACCGGTAAAAAGCCGATGGTCGGCAACACCGTTTCCCACGCAAATAATAAAAACAAACGTCGTTTTCTCCCCAATATCCAGGAACACCGCTTTTGGGTTGAAAGTGAAAACCGCTTCGTCAAACTGAAAGTTTCTGCTCACGGGATGCGTATCATTGACAAGAAAGGCATTGACGCCGTTTTGCAAGAGATTCGCGCTCGCGGTGAAAAGGTATAAGGAGTGAGACATGGCCAAGAAAACCGCTCGTGAAAAGATCCGCCTCGTTTCTTCCGAAGGCACCGGACACTTCTACACCACCACCAAAAACAAGCGCAACATGCCGGAAAAAATGGAAATCAAGAAGTTTGACCCGGTTGCCCGCAAACACGTCATCTATAAGGAAGTCAAGATCAAGTAATCGTCGGCTACCTGTCTCGAAAACCCGCGCAGGCGGGTTTTTTTATAACCCATATTCACCGCATGCTTCTTTCCGCTCAACATCTTGCCCTGCATCGTGGCAGACAAACCATTCTGCGTGATGCGTCATTGGTTTTGCACTCCCGCGAAGTGGTGGCGCTGATTGGGGGCAATGGTGCCGGTAAAACCACCTTGCTGGAACTTTTGACGGGTGCATTAACGCCGGATGCAGGCGTTGTCCGCTACCAGGCAGGCTTACCTGCTTTCTGGCTGGGTTATCTACCGGACAAGGCACCGCTTTATCCGCAGTGGCGGGTGCGCGAGTTTTTGTTGATGTGTGCGCAGATGCGCGGTGTGGGTGACTGTAAAGCAGCACTGGCCGATGTTGTGCAACGTTGCGCTTTACAAGCAGTGGCGCATAAGCGCTGCGGCGAATTGTCACATGGCTATCGGCAGCGGGTCGGTCTGGCGCAAGCATTGATTCACAAACCGCCCCTGTTGGTACTGGATGAACCCACCAATGGTCTGGACAGCAACCAGCGCCTGCTGTTGCGCCCGCTGCTGGCAAGTCTGGCGGACAGTTGTTGCGTGTTGATGACCAGTCATGACTGGGACGAAGTACTCGCCACCGCACACCGTGTTTACCACTTGCATGACGGTGTACTGCGCGAAATCGTTATTCCCCGCCCGGCAGGGGCGCATATTTGGGTCGCCTGCGAGAGCGCCGCACAGGCGCAGGCCCTGCCCAATCCGGATTTGCGGGACGGACGCTTTGCTGCCTTTGCTTATGATGGCACTGCCGCAGCGCGGCAGTCGTTGTGGCAGCAGCTGGCGGCGAATCCCGCTATCTGCGCGTATTACCCCGCTTACCCGCGTGACGCTTTTCAGGAAAAACTCGATGCTGTGGCGCAGCCTGTTACATAAAGAATACCGCCTGCTGGCGACCCCGGCATTTTTTTCCGCCCTTGCCGCGTCATGGCTGGCGCTTGGTCTGTATCTTGCCGGTGGCTTGGTGGAATATCAGGCGATTGCACCCAAGCTGGCGGGACTGGAAAACCGGCGTGGCGCGACGGAAACCCTGCTCGGCAGTGCCGCGCAGCTGCTGCAATGGCTGATGATCCTGTGGACGATTTACTTTGGCGCGCGCAGCCTCGCCGGGGAAAAACTGTGGCACACCGACGTATTACTGCGCGGCGTACGCGGCGGCCTGCCTCGCCTGCTCGTCGGCAAAACCATCGTGCTGCTGAGCGCGCTGACCCTGCTCACCCTGCCGTTCTGGCTGACTGCCGCCTGGATTGCGCGCAGCAACCTGTGGGACGGCAAACTGCTCTTGGCACTCCTCTTGGCGCAAATCTTCATCGCCCTCTATGCCACCTTACTCTCGCTTACCATCTCCGCTTCGCAGAAACAGCCGCTGCCCGCTTCATTGCTGTTGGCGCTCTTCTGGCTGCTGCTGTGGTTGCTGCCCGTGCTGACCACCTCCCCACCGTGGCTGATGGAAATCCTGAGCTGGCTCTCGCCCTTTGAACACCTCAGCCTGCTCTATCGCGGCATCGCCACCATGCAGACCCTGCTCTACATCACCATGCACAGCCTGCTCTTTCTCACCCTGATGCCCCTACTTTGGACACGCAATTCCCGATGAAAACCTTCCTCCTCGAATACGGCCTGTTCCTGGCCAAATCCCTGACCGCCCTCGTCTGCCTGCTGCTCGCCGTTGTCGGCATCGCCGCTGCCAAGCGGGACAAAGATGATGACGAAGACAAACTCGAAATCCGCTCGCTGAACGAGTACTACGAAGCACAACAAGACCGCCTCTACGAAACCCTGCTTGACAAAAAAGCCCTGAAAGCGCGGCAAAAGGCGCAGAAACAGGCGGGAAAAGACAACGACGACAGCCAGAAACCGCGCATCTTCGTCCTCGATTTCGACGGCGACATCGAAGCCTCGGCAGTGAAACAACTGCGCGAACACATCAGTGCCGTCATCCAGATTGCCAACACCGAAGACCGCGTTCTGCTGCGCCTCGAAAGCGGCGGCGGGCTGGTACACGCCTACGGCCTCGCCGCCTCGCAACTCGCCCGCCTGCGCGCGCGACAAATCCCGCTTACCATCGCCGTGGACAAAGTTGCCGCCAGCGGCGGTTACATGATGGCCTGCATTGCCAACGAAATCATCGCCGCCCCCTTTGCCATCCTCGGCTCCATCGGCGTCGTCGGTGCCCTGCCCAACTTCAACGAACTGCTCAAACAGCACCACATCCGCTACGAAGAACACACCGCCGGCGAACACAAACGCAGCCTCACCCTCTTCGGCGAAAACAGCGAAGCCGACCGTCGGCAATTCCGCCACGAACTCGCCGTCACCCACGATCTCTTCAAGCAGCACATCCATGAATACCGCCCGCAACTGGACATCGACGCCCTCGCCACCGGTGAAACGTGGTATGGTGTGCAAGCCGTAGAAAACCGCCTGATAGACGCCATCGGCACCAGCGACGACTACATCCTCGCGCATCTGCATAGCCACCGGCTGCTGCAACTCGAAGAAAAAAGCAAACAGCGCTGGTACGACAAACTCAAACAGCGCTTTCTCGGCCATCTCAGCGCCCGCCCGCTGAAAGCGCGCCTCCGCTGACAATCCCTGTGAAAACAAACAAAAAGGAACTGTCATGAACATAACCGAACTCGAGCCCCGTGCGGTTTGGCAATACTTTCACCAGCTGACACAAATTCCCCGCCCCACGCACCAAGAAGAAGCCATTGAGCAATACATCCTCGACGAAGCGGGACGCCTCGGCCTCGAAGCCGAACGGGATGCACGCGGCAACGTCCGGGTGCGAAAAGCAGCGAGTGCGGGACGCGAGAACGAGCCGGGCGTCATCCTGCAAGCGCACCTCGACATGGTGCCGCAGAAAAACAAAGATTCCAGCCACGATTTCAGCAAAGACCCCATCCGCACCATTGTGGACGGCGAATGGGTGCATGCCGACGGCACCACCCTCGGTGCCGATAACGGCATCGGAGCCGCCATGGTTCTCGCCGTGCTGGCCGACAAAACCCTCAGCCACCCGCCGCTTGAAGGTCTCTTCACCGCCAGCGAAGAAACCGGCCTCGAAGGCGCGCTGGAAGTCCAGGCAGGCTGGCTGAACGGCAGCATCCTGCTCAACCTCGACTACGAAGACGAAGGTGAACTCTGCATCGGCTGTGCCGGTGCCGTCAACGGCAGCTACACCCTGCCGCTGCAATACGAACCCCTGAACGGACAAGGCTACCACCTGCACGTACGCGGTCTCAAAGGCGGGCACTCCGGCATCGAAATCCACCTGCAACGCGGCAACGCCATCAAAATCCTCGCCCGCGCCCTGCAAACCCTGCATGACGACAAAACCAACGCCCTGCGCATCATCAGCCTGAACGGCGGCGACCTGCGCAACGCCATCCCGCGCGAAGCCGATGCCCTGATTACCCTGAGTGGCAGCAACCTCGCCGCCGCCCAACAAACCCTGCAAGAACTCACCGCACACATCCGCAACGAACTGCCGGCCGAAGACCACGGTTTGACCATCAGCCTCGAACCGGCGGAAACCGTCAACCGCGCCCTCAGCGAGCAAAGCACCGCACAAACCATTGCCGTGCTGCGCAACCTGCACAACGGCGTGGACCGCATGAGCATCGACATTCCCGCACTCGTCGAAACCTCAAACAACCTCGCCGTTGTCGAAACCAAAGACAACGCCCTGCACATCGGCTGCATGCTGCGCTCCTCGGTGGACAGCGCCCGCGAAGACCTCGCCGCACGCATCGAATGGCTCGTCAGCCTCGCCGGCGGCAGCAGCGAATACAGCGGCGCCTACTCCGGCTGGCAACCGCTGCCGCACTCCGAACTCGTCGAAAAACTGAAAAAAATCGGCGCCACCATCTACGGCGACGACATGCCGGTCAAAGCCGTACACGCCGGTCTCGAATGCGGCATCCTCTTCACCAAATACCCGCACTGGCAAATGGCTTCCTTCGGCCCGACCATCGTCTCGCCGCACTCGCCGAATGAAAAAGTCAACATCGCCAGCGTCGAACGCTGCAACCGCTGGCTGCGCGCCTTCCTGCAAAGCCCGTCGGCCTAGCTTCGTCATAAAACGGCTGAAACGGCAATAAAAACACCGCACCGCGTCCGGCGAGACAATGGTGCGGTTTTTTTATCGCGGGCTGTTGTCCATCATCATCCACCAGCATTGGCTCGCCTGACCGGGCACCCATAAAAATCACTACGCGATGGGATGAATATTTTCACGAGAGGCCTATTCATGAAAAATTTTTGCCGCGTATGAAGGCCGCCAAGAAAAAACGGGGCATACAGCCCCGTTTTTCCTGGCGGCGATGCCGTCAGGCGATGGTGATGCTTTTGTCGAGATAAACATCCTGCACCGCGTGTAGCAGCGCGACGCCTTCATCAAAGGGTTTTTTGAAGCATTTGCGGCCGAGGATGAGGCCCATGCCGCCCGCGCGTTTATTGATGACGGCGGTGCGCACCGATTCCGCCTTGTCGCTCGCGCCGCCTGCCGCGCCGCCGGAGTTGATGAGGCCGATTCTGCCCATGTAGCAGTTGGCGAGCTGGTAGCGGGTAAGGTCGATGGGGTGGTCGGTGGTGAGTTTGCTGTACACCAGGTCGTCGGTGTTGCCGAAGCCGATTTTGCGGTAGCCGTCGTTGTTTACCGCCTGTTTCTGCTTGACGATGTCCGCGCCGATGGTCACGGCGAGGTGGTTCGCCTGGCCGGTGAGGTCGGCGGCGCTGTGGTAGTCGACGCCGTCGTGCTTGTAGGCGGGGTTGCGCAGGTAAGCCCAGAGTACGGTGAGCATCCCCAGTTCGTGCGCGCGGGTGAAGGCTTCGGCGACTTCCTGAATCTGGCGGCGGCTTTCCGGCGCGCCAAAGTAGATGGTGGCACCAACGGCGACCGCGCCGAGGTCAAACGCCTGCTCGACGGTGGCGAACATGGTCTGGTCGTGCAGCGGCGGCAGGGTCAGCGTTTCGTTGTGGTTGAGTTTGACCAGGAACGGGATTTTGTGCGCGTATTTGCGCGCGACGCTGGCGAGTACGCCGTAGGTGGATGCCACCGCATTGCAACCGCCTTCGATGGCGAGTTTGACGATGTTCTCCGGATCAAAGTATTGCGGGTTGACGGCGAAAGACGCCCCCCCGGAGTGCTCGACGCCCTGATCCACCGGCAGGATGGAAACGTAACCGGTGCCGGCGAGGCGGCCGTGATCAACGATTTGCTGATAGGCGCGCAACACGGCGGGCGAGCGGTCATTCTGCGCGAAAACGCGGTCGATGTAATCGGGGCCGGGCAGGTAGAGGTTCTCTTTCGGAATCGCGGTGCAGCGGTGGTTGAGCAGGGTATCGGCTTCTTGGCCGAGCAGTTGTTGCAGGTTTTGCATGATGAATCTCCGTGCGTTCAGAGGATGGGATGGCGCGATGGCCGCTGCACAGTATAGCGCGATGAAATGTGATTCTCACATATTATTGTGGTTTTTTGCGCAGTATTGATGGGGTTTGTCCACATCGTGCCGTGCAGGCAGAAAAAAAGCGCCTTGCGGCGCTTGGTGGCGGGAGAAAAGAGGTTATTGATAGTAGGCGACTTCAACCGGCAGGCCACTTTCTTCGCGCACCACGGCGTCGATGAGGTCGTTCGATACTTGCAGGCCGCGCGAGGCGACGCTTTTATGCACGGTTTCGCGTGCTTCGGCGATGTTCTGCTCAAGGGTGCGCGCATCTTCGCCGAGCGGCGCATGAAATTCGAGGTACATGCTGTCGCCGAACCAGCCCACTTTCATCGGCTGGTTGATGATGTTGACCTTGGTGCCGACGGGCACCATGCCGAAGAGTTCTTCGATGCCTTCGGGGTAGAGGCGGATGCAGCCGTGCGAGACGCGCATGCCCACGCCTTCGGGTTTGTTGGTGCCGTGCAGCAGGTAGGCTGGGTTGGAAAGCCGCATGGCGAAGAGACCGAGCGGGTTGTCCGGGCCGGCGGGGACAACGGCGGGCAGCGGATCGCCGTTGGCGGCGTGTTCGGCGCGGATAGAGGCGGGCGGTGTCCAGGTCGGATTGGCTTTTTTCTCGCTGATGCTGAGGATGCCTTTCGGCGTGCCCCAGCCTTCGCGGCCGATGCCGATGGCGAATACGTGGACGACATTGCTGTTCGGCGGGTAGTAGTAGAGGCGCATTTCCGGCAGGTTGATGACGATGCCTTCGCGCGGTGCGTCCGGCAGGATGAAGCGGGTCGGCAGGAGGATTTGTTCGCCTTCGCGCAGATAGAGGCCGTCCACGCCCTGATTGGCGTGTTCCATGGCGTCGTAGCCGATGCCGTATTCACGGCCGATATCGGCAAACGTTTCGCCCTGTTTGGCGCTGATTTGCTGCACCCGGCCGATAACGTTGATGTCGGCGGGCGGCAGGTCGTATTTTTCGGCGTGGGCCGCTGCCGCGAGCAGGGCGACGGCGGCGAGCATGGTTTTTTTCATGGGAGCTGTCTCGGTTTATTGTTGCGGGGATGCGGGCGGGCTTTATATCAGGTCAGGGCGCATCAGGCTAATGAGCGGTTTTTCACGAAGCCTGGGACCGCCGAATCCGGGCGGCGAAAGTTCCACCTGAAATCTGTGGCAAACACACATATAATTACCAAGAGAAACACAAGAAGCCACAGAAACCACCGCCTGCTCACTCAACAAACCACGGAGCCAACCATGACCGACGCCGACATCGCCCGCCAGGCCACCATGCAACCCATCGACGCCATTGCCGCCAAAATCGGCATCAGCGCCGACGAACTCGAACACTACGGCAAATACAAAGCCAAAATCCGCCCGCGCGCGAGCGACAAGCCGGGCAAACTTGTCCTCGTCACCGCCATCAACCCGACACCGGCAGGCGAAGGCAAAACCACGGTCACCATCGGCCTTGCCGACGCCTTGAACCGTCTCGGCAAAAAAACCGTCATCGCCGTGCGCGAACCCTCGCTCGGCCCCGTCTTCGGCATCAAGGGCGGTGCGGCCGGCGGCGGCTACGCGCAGGTGCTGCCGATGGAAGACATCAACCTGCATTTCACCGGCGACTTCCACGCCATCGGTGCCGCCAACAACCTGCTTGCCGCCCTCATCGACAACCACATCCACCACGGCAACGCCCTGGAAATCGATCCGAAGCGAGTCACCTGGCGCCGCGCGGTGGACATGAACGACCGCCAGCTGCGTAACATCATCAGCGGCCTCGGCAAAAGCGTGGACGGCACCCTGCGCCCGGACGGCTTCGACATCACCGTGGCGAGCGAAGTCATGGCCTGCTTCTGCCTTGCGCGCGACCTTGAAGATCTGAAAAACCGCCTCGGCGACATGATCGTCGCCTGGAACAGGCGCGGCGAACCCGTGTACGCCCGCGACCTGCACGCACAAGGCGCGATGGCGGCGCTGCTCAAAGACGCCGTCAAACCCAACCTCGTGCAAACCATCGAAGGCACGGCGGCGCTCGTGCACGGCGGGCCGTTCGCCAATATCGCCCACGGCTGCAACAGCCTCATCGCCACCCGCGCCGCCCTCGCCCTCGGCGACTACACCGTCACCGAAGCAGGCTTCGGCGCCGACCTCGGCGCGGAAAAATTCATCGACATCAAAAGCCGCAAAGGCGGCCTCAAACCCGATTGCGCTGTCATCGTCGCCACCGTGCGCGCCCTCAAATACAACGGCGGCGTCGCCAAAGACGCGCTCACCGCCGAAAACGTGGACGCACTCGGTAAAGGCTTGCCGAACCTGCTGAAACACATCGCCAACCTCAAAAACGCCTTCGGCCTGCCGGTCGTCGTCGCTATCAACCGTTTCGTCAGCGACAGCGACGCCGAACTCGCTCTCATTGAAAAAACCTGCGGCGAACACGGTGCGAAAGTCGCGCTGTGCGAAGTGTGGGCACACGGCGGCAAAGGCGGCGAAGACCTCGCCCGCGCCGTCATCGACGCCTGCGAAAAAGGCGAAAGCCGCTGCGCCCCGCTTTATCCGGACGATATGCCGCTCGTTGACAAAATCCGCACCATCGCGCAGAAAATCTACGGCGCGGCGGACATCGCCCTAAGCGACGACGCGCGCAAAACCCTCGCCGATCTGGAAAAACTCGGCTACGGCAACCTGCCCGTGTGCATGGCAAAAACCCAGTATTCGCTCTCCGACGACCCGAAAGCGCTGGGCTGCCCGCAAGGCTTCACCCTGCACATCCGTGAAGTACAAATCGCGGCGGGCGCGGGCTTCGTCATTGCCATCACCGGCAGCATCATGAAAATGCCGGGTCTGCCGAAAGCGCCCGCCTCGAACAACATCGACGTGGATAAAGACGGCAACATCACCGGACTGTTCTGAACCGTGCCGAAAACGCACGAAAAACCCGCCGTGAGGCGGGTTTTTGCGGCGTACTCGCAGACTGTTTCCCGGAGCGGTGTCATGCGTCCACGCCCACCAGCGTTACCTTGATGCCGCGCCGGTTCAATGCGGCGATGAAGGCGGTATCGGCGCCGCTGTCGGTGATATAGTCGTTTCAAATAGGACTGATACGGTGTTGGCTCGCCTTGCCGTGCTGTCTGTACTGTCTTAGGCTCGCCGCCTTGTCTCAATCCTATTTGAAACTGACTATACATCAAGCACCGAATCCGTATTGATATGTTGGTTTTGTTCGCTTTGTCTTGCGCTGTCTGCGGTTGTAGTACAGAGTGCGCAAGCATGGGCGGCAGTTCTGTTTGCCGCTTTTTCCTGTCGCTATACCAAAATCAAAAATAACTCGCCGCAGGGCGTGTGGTCGCCCGCCGAAACCATGCGGATGGCGGGATAAAGCCCGCTACGAACGCCGTTTTATTTCCCGGTATTGGTATTAGTGGAGTTTTTTATGTGCAAAGTCAGCGAAATGATGCGTTATAAAAAGGAACGGCGGGTGCCGTCTTCTGTTGGCTTTGTTATGCACTGAGCGAGGTTGTTATGTTACTTACGCAAATGCTTGACGCCGGGCATGTCAATTTCAAGGCGCGCTGCGCCGACTGGCAGAGCGCCATTCATGCGGCTTGTGAGCCGCTGGTGGCAAGCGGCGCGGTGGACGCCGCTTATGCCGATGAAATCATCGCCAGCATCGAACGATACGGGCCGTATATCGTCATCGCGCCGGATATTGCCATGCCGCACGCGCAGGGGAATGCAGCCAGTGTTCATCAGACGGCGGTGTCGTTCATGAAGGTGCATGAAGCGGTCGCCTTTGATCTTGATGACCGTGGGAAAGACGCGCGCCTGTTTTTTACCCTCGCCTCAAAGAATCACGAGCGGCATCTGGAAAACATGTCAATGCTGGCGGTGATGCTTGATAACGAGGCGCTGATTGCCGATTTGCTCACGGCGCAGAATAGTGACGACCTGCGCGCCATCGCCGCCAAGTATCGGATTTAGTTGACGGGGTTGCGCGGGCTGCCGGGACGCGCGGCATATTCTCCTGCCGTCGGGCGCCGTCGTATCCTCAAATTTTCCTGGTTATCCACACATCTTTTGTGCGTTTCCACTATCAATGCGCCGGATGATGTGGAAGTTTCCTGTTGGCTATTAATGCGTCTGCTGCCGCTGTTTATAAGCGGCCTGCGCTGAAATTTTAAGGCATTGCAGCGATTGCAGATTTTATTTCCCATAAATCCACAGGAAAACCGATTGCTTTGCACATCGCCTTGCTCTAATATCCACCCGTTTTTCACATAACGAGAGGTTCATCATGTCGTATGCAGTTGCGGTAATCGGTTTGGGTGCGATGGGTATGGGAGCGGCGCAGTCCTGTGTGCGCGCCGGTCTCGATACGTATGGTGTGGATTTGTCTGCGCAGGCGCGCGACGTTTTGCAGGCTGCCGGCGCGAAAGCGGTCGCGGCATCGGCGGATGGTTTTGCCGACAAGCTCGATGCGGTGCTGCTGCTCGTGGTCAATGCCGCGCAGGTGGAGGCTGTACTCTTCGGCGAAAGCAAGCTCGCTGACAAGCTCAAGCCCGGCACGGTGGTGATGGTTTCTTCGACGATTGCCGCGCAGGATGCCCGCCGTTTTGGCGAGGCGCTCGCCGCGCGCGGTCTGCTGATGCTGGATGCGCCGGTTTCCGGCGGCGCGGCGAAAGCGGCAGCGGGCGAGATGACGGTGATGGCGGCCGGTGATGACGCGGCGTTCGCCAAGTTGCAGCCGGTGCTGGATGCGGTCGCGGGCAAGGTGTACCGCTGTGGCAAGGACATCGGTCAGGGCGCGACGGTCAAGATCATTCACCAGCTGCTCGCCGGGGTGCATATTGCCGCCGGGGCGGAGGCGATGGCGCTGGCTGCCAAGGCCGGGATTCCGCTCGATTTGATGTACGACGTGGTCACGCACGCCGCCGGCAATTCGTGGATGTTCGAGAACCGCATGAAGCACGTTGTCGATGGCGACTACACGCCGCTGTCGATGGTCGATATTTTCGTCAAGGATTTGGGCTTGGTGACGGATACGGGCAAGGCGCTGCGTTTCCCGCTGCCGCTTGCGTCCACGGCGTTCAATATGTTCACCGAGGCGAGCAATGCCGGGCATGGCAAGGAAGACGACAGCGCGGTAATCAAGATTTTCAGCGGCATCGAATTGCCGAAAAAAGGGGGCTGAGATGTTGCAGTTAGGGGTAATTGCCGACGATTTCACCGGCGCAAGCGACATCGCCAGCTTTTTGACGGAGAACGGTCTGCGCACGGTGCAGATGAACGGTATTCCGGCGCGCGCCCTGCCGGACGGCGTTGATGCGGTGGTGATCAGCCTGAAATCGCGCTCGATTGCCGCGCAAGAAGCGATAGCGCAGTCGCTCTCGGCGTTGCAGTGGTTGCAGGCGGCGGGCTGCCAGCAGTTTTTCTTCAAGTATTGTTCGACGTTTGACAGCACCGCCGCCGGCAATATCGGCCCGGTGACGGATGCGCTGCTCGATGCGCTGGGCGAGGATTTCACGGTGATTTCTCCCGCGCTGCCGGTCAACGGGCGGACGATTTTTAACGGCTATCTGTTCGTCGGCCAGGTGCTGCTCAATGAATCGGGGATGCAGAATCACCCGATTACGCCGATGCGCGACGCCAGTCTGCCGCGCCTGATGGACGCGCAGGCGCGCGGCAAAACAGGTCTGGTCGCCTATCCGGACATGGTGCAGGGCGCGGCGCACGTCAGGGACTGCTTTGCCCGTCTGCGCGCAGACGGCTACCGCTATGCGGTCGCCGACAGTGTCGATAACGCGCAACTGGCGGTGCTGGCCGAGGCCTGCCGCGATTTGCGCCTGGTCACGGGCGGTTCGGGGCTGGGCGCGTATCTCGCGGCGCTGCTTTCCGGCGGCAAGAAGGGCGATAACGCCTTTGTGCCGAAGAAAGGGGCGACGGTGGTGCTCTCCGGCTCGTGTTCGGTGATGACCAACAAGCAGGTCGCCACCTATAAGGCCGTCGCGCCGCACCGCTTCGTCGAGGCGCAGGCCTGCATCGAGCGGGGCGCGGACTATGCCGCCGAACTCGCCGCCTGGGTCGTCAGCCATTTGGACGATAAGCACGCACCGCTGCTCTACGCCACCGTGCCGCCGGATGAGCTCAAAGCCATTCAGCAGCGTTTCGGTATGGAAAAATCCAGCCACGCCATTGAACAGGTGTTTGCCGCCGTCGCAGAAAAGCTGCGCGCGCAGGGCGTGGTGAATTTCATCTGCGCGGGCGGGGAAACGTCCAGCATCGTCGTGCAGCGTCTCGGCGTGGACGGCTTCCACATCGGCAAGCAGATTGCCCCCGGCGTGCCGTGGCTGCGCGTGCTCGATGGCGAAGTCTATCTCGCGCTGAAATCCGGCAACTTCGGCACTGAGGATTTCTTCGCCTACGCGCAGGGGATGTTCGCATGACCGAGCTTGAGCAAAAAAACCAGATGGTGGCGCTGGCGGCGTCGCTGTTTAACCGGGGTTACAGCGTCGGCGGGGCGGGCAACCTGTCCTGCCGCCTGGACGGCGGGCGTTTCCTCGCCACCCCCACCGGTTCCTCGCTGGGGCGGCTGACGGCGGAACGGCTGTCGGTGCTGGATGGCGACGGCAAGCTGCTCGCCGGCGACAAGCCGAGCAAGGAGTCCGTCTTCCACCTCGCGCTGTACCGCAAGAATCCCGCTTGCAACGCCATCGTCCACCTGCATTCCACCTACCTCACCGCGCTTTCCTGCCTGCAAGGGCTGGATCCTGCGAACGCGTTCAAAGCATTCACGCCGTATTACGTCATGCGCGTCGGCGCGCTGCCGGTCATCCCGTATTACCGCCCCGGCCACCCCGACATCGCGCGTGAACTGGAAGCGCGGGCGCTCACGGGACGCGCCTTCCTGCTCGCCAATCACGGCGTGGTGGTCACGGGCAGCGACCTCACCGATGCGGTGGATAACACCGAAGAACTGGAAGAAACCGCCAGACTGCATTTCATCCTGCGCGGCGAAAACATCCGCTATCTGACGGATGACGAAGTTAACGATCTGAAAAACCGGGGGAAATAACCATGCCCAAATTTGCTGCCAACCTGACCATGATGTTTGCCGACCGCCCCTTCCTCGAACGCTTCAAGGCGGCGGCGGACGCGGGCTTCCGCTACGTCGAATACCTGTGGCCCTACGACTATCCCGCCGCCGAGCTGAAAGCGCTGCTGGACAAGCACGGCTTAAAGCAGGTGCTCTTCAACAGCGCGGCGGGCGATACGAAAAACGGCGAATGGGGGCTGACCGCCCTGCCGGGGCGCGAAAGCGAGGCACGGCGCGACATCGACCAGGCGCTGGAATACGCCATTGCCCTGGAATGCCCGACCGTGCACATCATGGCGGGCGTCGTCCCCGCCAGCGCTGACCGCAACGCCTATCTCAACACCTACATCGACAACGTGCGCTACGCCAGCGAACGCTTCCGCCCGCACGGCATCCACATCGTGCTGGAAGCCCTCAGCCCGCAGGTCAAACCGAATTACCTGCTGAAAAGCCAGTACGACACGCTTGCCGCCGTCGAAGCCATCGACCGCGACAACGTGCGGATCCAGTTCGACTACTACCACGCGCAGAACGTGGACGGGCAGTTGAGCGCGATGACCAAAGCGATGTTTGCGCGCATCGGCCACATCCAGATTGCGTCCGTCCCCGACCGCCACGAGCCGGACGAAGGCGAGGTGAACTACCCCTACATCTTCGCCCTGCTCGACGAACTCGGCTACGCGGGCTACATCGGCTGCGAATACAACCCGCGCGGCAAAACCGAAGACGGGCTGGGCTGGTTTGCGGCTTACCGTTAAACAGGCCGCCAAGCGGGATAAAACCTGGGGGCGTGTAGGGTGAGCCTTGGCCCACCATGAACAGATAGCCTTGCTGATGTTTGGTGGGCTAAAACCACCCTACGATTCGCATCGCCGCCAAGCGGAACCCCCAAATCCCTTCTCCCGCTTGCGGGGGAAGGAGAAAACAAACCGTCAAGCGAGATAAACCTGGGCTTTACGGGACGGAAAAAGCCCCTCACCCGGTGGGTGAGGGGTTGGGGTGGGGGTTAGAGAAAACGGGCGAAGCCCGACAAAACCCCGCCAAGCGGGATAAAACCTGGCCTTGCGGGACAGGGCTTGTTGCTAACGCAATTTGTCCAACTCCCATCCCAGCCTTCCCCAGCAGGAGAAGGGGATTACCCCGCCAAGCGGGATAAAACCTGACATCTCGCTTTGCCCGTCATTTCACACACTTTCATTCACACAACAGAGGCAACCCATGAAAAACATCGTCATCACTGGCGGCGCCGGCTTCCTCGGCCAGCGGCTTGCCAAAATCCTGCTGGCCAAGCGGCAGGATGTCCACCTCACCCTGGTGGATGTCATCAAGCCGACCGCCCCCGGCAACGATCCGCACGTAACCTGCGTGGAAATGGATCTGCGCGATCCCGCCCACCTCGGCAGCGTCATCACGCCGGCGACCGATGCCGTCTTCCACCTCGCCGCCATCGTCAGCAGCCACGCCGAAGCCGAACCCGACCTCGGCTACGAAATCAACTTCCTGGCCACGCGCAACCTGCTGGAAGCCATCCGCCACACCAAACCGTCCATCCGCATCATCTTTTCCAGCTCGCTCGCCGTCTTCGGCGGCAAACTGCCCGATGTCATCCGCGACGACACCGCTGTTACCCCGCAGTCCACTTACGGCACACAAAAAGGCATGTGCGAACTGCTGATTAACGACTACACCCGCAAAGGCTTCGCCGACGGCCTCGCCCTGCGCCTGCCCACCGTCTGCATCCGCCCCGGCAAACCCAACAAGGCCGCCTCGTCTTTCGTGAGCGGCATCATGCGCGAACCGCTGCAAGGTGAAGACGCCGTGCTGCCGGTCAGCCCTGCGCTGCGCCTGTGGCTGTCCAGCCCCGATACCGTCGTTGCCAACTTCATCCACGCGCTTGATATGCCTTCCCTGCCGCCGCGCGACTGGCACGTCATCAACCTGCCCGGCTTCACCATCAGCGTGCAGCAAATGCTCGACGACCTCGCCGCCATCAAGGGCAAAAACATCCTGCAACACATCAAGCCGCGACTCGATGAAGGCATCAACGCCATCGTCGCCAGCTGGCCGGCTGCGATCGACAACACCAGCGCCCTCGCGCGCGGTTTCATCTGCGACAGCGACTTCCAGAGCGTCATCCGCCAATTCATCGATAAAGACCTGCAAGGGGGATAACTCATGGAAACCACTGAAAAAGCCGTGACCACCGTGCTCGGCATGCCTCTGCCCATCATCGGCCTCCTGATTGCCATCTTCGTCCTGATCTACCTCGTGCTGCGCACCCGCGTGCACGCCTTCATCGCCATGCTTATCGCCGCATCCATCGCCGGCATCTGCGGCGGTCTGAGCGCGACTGAAACCATCAGCGCCATCAGCAAAGGCTTCGGCAGCACCCTCGGCAGCATCGGTATCGTCATCGGCCTCGGCGTGATGATGGGGCGCATCCTTGAAGTCTCCGGCGCTGCCGAAAAAATGGCGTTCAGCTTCATCAAGTTCCTCGGCGAGAAAAAAGAAGAATGGGCGTTGGCGATCACCGGCTACATCGTCAGTATCCCGATCTTCGTTGATTCCGCCTTCGTCGTCCTCTACCCCGTCGCCAAAGCGCTCGCCAAAAACAGCAAACGCTCGCTGCTCACCCTCGGCGTCGCCCTCGCCGGTGGCCTGGTCGTCACCCACCACACCGTGCCGCCGACCCCGGGCCCACTCGGCGTCGCCGGCATCTTCGGCGTAGATTTGGGCGCCATGCTGCTCTCCGGCATGTGCTTCGCCGTGCCTTGCGTCATCGGCATGGTGTACTACGCCAAATGGCTGGACAAACGCTTCCCCGAGTTCAACCAGCAAGCCTTCAGTGAAGACGAACTGCGCGACAAACTCGACGGCTACATCGAAAAACAACAGGCCAAATCCCTGCCCAGCCTGTTCCTTTCCATGCTGCCCATCGTCCTGCCGATCGTCCTCATCTTCGCCAAAGCCATCGTTGATCTCGTCGGCAAATACAGCTTCCCGACCGAAGAAGCCCTGAAAGCCTTCCAGGCCGGTGCCTTCTACCAAACCATCGCCTTTGTCGGTAACCCCATCATCGCGCTCGCCATCAGCGTACTGGTCGCCGTCTATACCCTGCTGCCGCAGACAAGCGTACATGACACCGCCAAATACCTTGAAGAAGGCGTGACCAGTGCAGGCATCATCCTGCTCGTGACCGGTGCCGGCGGCGCACTCGGCGCCATCCTGCGCGACAGCGGCGCGGGCAAAGAAATGGCCCAGCACATCGCCCAGCACCTGCCCTTCTCGCCGATCATGATTCCCTTCATCATCGCCACCCTGATGCGCTTCATCCAGGGTTCCGGCACCGTGGCGATGATTGCAGGTGCCTCCATCTCCATGCCGATACTCGCCGAAATCGAAGGTATCAACATGCTGATGGCCGCCAACGCCGCCACCATGGGCTCGCTCTTCTTCGGCTACTTCAACGACAGCCTCTACTGGGTGGTCAACCGCATGATGGGCATCGCCGACGTGAAAACCCAGATGATCGTCTGGTCTATCCCGACCACCATCGCCTGGGGTATCGGCGGCGCGCTGGTCGCTGTTGCCAACCTCATCTTCGGCCACGGCGGCTCCATCCTTGACCCGATCCTGCCGCTCGTCATCCTCGGTCTGGTCATGGCCTACGTCATGCACATGAACCGGAAAATCACCGCTTAACGACGACACAGGGCCCGCCACGGCGGGCCCTTTCGCTTTAGAAAACAGGGGAACACCATGCACCTGACACTACGCCGCCTCCTCCAAACCGCCTTCTGCGTACTCGGCCTCACCACCCTCGCCCAGGCAGAAACCACCTACCCGAACCAGGAAGAACACGAATGGGTCATCCCGAACTACCGCTTCACCAACGGCGAGACCCTGTCCGAACTGCGCCTGCACTACACCACCCTCGGCAACCCCGACGGCGAACCCGTCCTCATCCTGCACGGCACCACCGGCTCCGCACGCAGCATGCTCGAAAAGGGCTTTGCTGACGAACTCTTCAGCGCCGGTGCACCGCTGGATGCCGCCCAATACCGCATCATCCTGCCGGACGCCATCGGCACCGGCAAAAGCAGCAAACCTTCAGACGGCCTGCGCATGAAATTCCCGCGCTACACCTACGACGACATGGTCGATGCCCAATACCGCCTCATCACCGAGCACCTGGGCATCAAGCACCTGCGCCTCGTCCTGGGCAACTCCATGGGCGGCATGCACACCTGGCTGTGGGCGACCCGCTACCCGGACATGATGGACATCGCCGTGCCGATGGCGTCCTACCCGACTGAAATGGCAGGGCGTAACTGGATGATGCGCCGCCTGCTGGTCGATGCCATCAAAAGCGACCCCAGCTGGCAGAACGGTGACTACCGCGAACAGCCGCAGAACTTCCGCCGCACCTATCTCTTTTTCACCACCGCCACCAACGGCGGCGAACAGGCGCTGTACAAAGCGGGCAGCAGCAGCGCGGCAGGCGACGCCTGGCTGCAAGAACGCCTTGCCGCCCCCTTCAACGGCGACGCCAACGACTTCATTTACCAGTGGGAATCCTCACACGACTACAACGCCTCAGCCCATCTCGAAAACATCCGCGCCCACCTGCTCGCCATCAACTCCGCCGACGACGAACGCAACCCGCGCGTCCTCGGCATCATGGAACGGGAAATCTCGCGCATCCCGCACGGGCGCGAATACCTCATCCCCGCCAGCGAAAACACCCG
>NZ_CALIZP010000092.1 GCF_938028825.1 uncultured Cardiobacterium sp.
TATCCGCCCGGGCAAAATCGGCGAGATTTCCATCGTCGGCTTTATCCTGCTGATGCTGGCGGTGATTTACGGCGACAATGTGGCGCACAGCTCCATCGGTCACTGGTTTGACCTTGACGGCATCCAGCTCACTTGGGCGATTATGATTTACGGCTTCGTAGCATCAGTATTGCCGGTATGGCTGCTGCTGACTCCGCGCGACTATCTCTCTACCTTCCTGAAAATCGGTACGATTGTCGCACTCGCCATCGGTATCCTCATCGTCAGCCCTGCGCTGCAAATGCCTGCCGTGACCCACTTCATCGACGGTTCCGGCCCTGTATTCTCAGGCGCATTGTTCCCGTTCCTCTTCATTACCATCGCCTGTGGTGCGGTTTCAGGCTTCCACGCGCTGATTTCTTCCGGTACTACGCCGAAAATGCTGGAAAACGAAACCCACGTCCGCATGATCGGTTACGGCGGTATGTTGATGGAAAGTTTCGTGGCGATTATGGCCTTGGCTGCCGCGTCATCGCTTGACCCCGGCGTGTACTTCGCCATGAACAGCCCCGCCGCCCTGATCGGTACAGATGC
Source organism: uncultured Cardiobacterium sp. (assembly GCF_938028825.1). Taxonomy (GTDB): domain Bacteria; phylum Pseudomonadota; class Gammaproteobacteria; order Cardiobacteriales; family Cardiobacteriaceae; genus Cardiobacterium. The sequence goes on from NZ_CALIZP010000092.1 coordinate 574, forward strand.
CAATACCGCTGCCGAAGTGATTACCACCAAGCTGCAATTCCCTGTCGATGCCGCAACCCTGTTGCACACCGCTAAGGAAGTGGGCGAAAACACCATCCTGTCCCGTGCGGGCGGTGCGCCAACCCTCGCAGTCGGTATGGCACACATCATGAGCCGCCTGATTCCGGGCGAAGCCATGATGGCATTCTGGTATCACTTTGCCCTGTTGTTTGAAGCCTTGTTTATCCTGACCGCCGTCGATGCCGGTACGCGCGTCGCACGTTTCATGATTCAAGACTTGGGCAGTATCTTCTACAAACCTTTCGGCAACACCGACTCCATCCCTGCCAACCTGATTGCGACCTTCTTCGCCGTGGCATTGTGGGGCTACTTCCTCTACACCGGCGTGACCGACCCCTTGGGCGGCATCAACTCGCTCTGGCCTTTGTTCGGCATCGCCAACCAAATGCTGGCAGGCGTAGCCTTGATTATGTGTGCCGTTGTGCTGATTAAGATGAAACGCGACCGTTATGTCTGGGTGGCACTCGTTCCTGCCGTCGGCGTACTGTTTGTCACCTGCTATGCCGGTCTGCAAAAACTGTTCCACAGCGACCCGCGCGTCAGCTTCCTTGCCCATGCCGGCAAATACAGCGAAGCATTGGCTAAAAACGAAGTCCTCGCGCCCGCTAAAGACATCGGCGAAATGTCGCAAATCATCTTCAACGACCAGGTCAATGCCGGTCTGACCGCATTGTTCCTCTCAGTCGTCGTTGTCGTTGCCATCTACGGCGTGCGTACCGCTATGAAAGCACGCAAAGTCGGCTGGTCAACCGCCAAAGAAATCCCGGCGGTTTACCGCGACGGCAAACAACCGGAGGCACAAAGTGAAGCGTAAACTCGCCGCTTGGTGGAAAACCGCCAAACTTACCGCCAACCTCATGGCAGGTGTGCCCGATTATGAAAACTACGTTGCTC
>NZ_CALIZP010000093.1 GCF_938028825.1 uncultured Cardiobacterium sp.
CCGCTGCTTTGTCGGCGGCGGCTTTTTCTTTCGCCGCTTTGGCCGCCGCTGCTTTCTCGGCAGCGGCTTTTTCTTTCGCCGCCTTGGCTGCGGCTGCTTTGTCGGCGGCGGCTTTTTCTTTCGCTGCTTGGGCGGCCGTTGCCTTGTCGGCGGCGGCTTTTTCTTTCGCCGCCTTGGCCGCCGCTGCTTTGTCGGCGGCGGCTTTGGCCTGTTTTTCGGCCTGTTCGGCAGCGCGTTTTTCGGCAGCGGCTTTTTCGGCGGCCGCGCGCGCTTCTTTGTCGGCTCTGGTTTTGGCGGCGGCGGCTTCGCGCGCTTCTCGGTCTGCCTGTTCTTTGGCGGCTTTGACTTCCTGCGCGGAGCGTTCTTTGGCGGTTTGTCTGGCAGCGGCATCTTGGGCGGCTTTTTCGCGTGCCGCCCGGGCGGCTTTTTCGGCAGCTTCTCTGGCGGCTTGTTCCCGTTCTTGTCGCGCGGCTTCTGCTTGCCGCGCGGCTTCGGCACGGCGGGCGGCTTCTTCGGCCCGGCGCTGTTGTTCTTCGGCGGCGCGGCGCGCGGCTTCTTCTTCCCGCCGTCGCGCTTCTTCGGCTTGTCTTTCGGCTTCGAGGCGGGCGCGTTCTTCGGCTTGTTGTCTGGCGGTGATGTTGTCGAGGGTGTTTTGCAGGGTGCGCGCGTCCACGATTTGCGTGGCGATGGGTTCGGCATCAGGGTTTTGCGCCGTCGGAGTTTTGCCGCCGTCGATTTCGATGGGGTGTTCGCGTCCGAGCAGGAAGATGAGGGCGAGGGCGATGATGCCGATGCTTATGCCCGCGATGCCGCCCAGGTTTTCTTGCAGGATGATGCGCTGCGGCTGGCGGCTTTCTCTCACGGTTTTCCCCCGCTTTCCGGCGGTTGTTCGGTGACGAGGCCGACTTTTCTGGCACCGCCTTGTTGCAGGAGGACGATGCCGTCGATGACGCGGTTGTAGTTGGCGTTGGTGTCGCCCTGGACGAGGACGGGCAGGTCGGGGTGTTCGGCGAGGGCCTGTTGGGTGAGGGCGATGATGTCGTCGGGCAAGAGCGGCTGTTTGTCGTTGCCCCGGTTGAGGTAGTAGCTGCCGGCGGCGTCCACGCTGAGGATGAGCGGCAGGGTGTCGTTGCCGGCGTCTTCCGGCATTTCGAGGACTTCCGAGCTGGTGTCGGGCAGGTCGATTTCGATGCTTTGCTGGTGGATAAGCGGGGCGGCAATCATGAAGATGACGAGCAGCACGAGCATGACGTCGATGTAGGGGACGACGTTCATTTCGGCTTTGAGTTTGTGGCGGCGGTTGCGGCTCATGCGGGTTTTCTCTGTTGTCTGCGCTGGTAGTCGCGGGCGCGCAGGATTTGGCGTTGCAGGAGGTTGCAGAATTCTTCGATGAAGGCGTCGTATTCGACGACGAGGGTCTCGGAGCGGGCGACGAAGTAGTTGTAGGAGAGGACGGAGGGGATGGCGGCGAGCAGGCCGATGGCGGTGGCAATCAGCGCTTCGGCGATGCCCGGCGCGACGCTGGAAATGCTGGCGGTTTTTTCGCCGCCGATGGCGATGAAGGAGTTCATGATGCCGTACACGGTGCCGAGCAGGCCGATGTAGGGCGCGGATGAGCCGATGGTGGCCAGCACGTTCAGGCCGCGTTCCTGGTGCGCGGTTTCGCGGTTGTGTGCGGCAGTCATGGCGCGGCGGCAGTTGTGGACGATGACGTCGGGGTCTTCGAGGTCGTTGCCGTTGAACTGGGTGAATTCGCGGAAGCCGTCAATGAAGATGCGTTCGATGCTTTCAGTGTGGCGTTTTTCGTAGTTGGCGTAGAGGACTTCGAGGTCGCTGCCCGACCAGAAGGTTTGGTCGAAGTTGCGGTTTTTGCGGCGCAGGCGCAGGAACTGGATGTATTTTTTGCCGGTGAGGTAGAGGGTGCTTAAGAACATCAGGAAGAGAATGGTCATGATGACTTTGACCGGCAGGCTGGCGTTGCCGATGAGGTGGGTGACGGACAGGCCGGTTTGTGCGGTGGGCTCCAAGTTGGTCTCCTTTTTGTCTGGATGAGCGGGGGATTGCGGTAGTGTAACGTATGGGTTGTGCGGGGTGTGCGTTACGGTTTGGGCATTTCCCTGTTGAGGTGGATGTAGGCGCGGGCGGTGGCGACGCGGCCGCGCGGGGTGCGTTGCAGGTAGCCCTGCTGGATGAGGTAGGGTTCGACGATGTCTTCGAGGGTGCCGCGTTCTTCGCCGATGCTGGCGGCAAGGGTGTCGAGACCGACCGGCCCGCCCGCGAAGTGGTCGATGATGATGGTGAGCAGGCGGCGGTCGAGGTTGTCGAAGCCGAGGCCGTCAATGGCGAGCAGCGACAGGGCTTCGTCGGCAATGGTGCGGGTGATGACGCCGCTGCCGCGCACATCGGCGTAGTCGCGCACACGGCGCAGGAGGCGGTTGGCGATGCGCGGGGTGCCGCGCGCGCGTTTGCCGATTTCCACCGCGCCTTCATCTTCCATTTTCACGCCAAGCAGGTGGCCGGCGCGCAGCACGACTTCGGTCAGTTCGCTTTCGCTGTAAAACTGCAGGTGCTGGGTGATGCCGAAGCGGTCGCGCAGCGGTGCACTGAGCAGGCCGCTGCGGGTGGTCGCGCCGACAAGGGTGAAGGGTTTGATGGGCAGGATGATGGAGCGTGCCGCCGGGCCTTCGCCGATCATGATGTCGATGCGGTAGTCTTCCATCGCGGAGTAGAGGACTTCTTCAACGGCGGGGGAGAGGCGGTGGATTTCGTCGATAAAGAGGACGTCGTGGCTTTCGAGGTTGGTCAGCACCGCCGCAAGGTCACCGCCTTTGTCGAGGATGGGGCCGGAGGTCTGGCGCAGGTTCACCCCCAGTTCGGCGGCGATGATGTTCGCCATCGTCGTTTTGCCAAGGCCGGGCGGGCCGAAGAGGAGGACGTGATCCAGCGCCTCGCCGCGCGCGAGTGCCGCTTCGATGAAGATAGCCATTTGCGCTTTCAGCGCGCTTTGCCCGATATATTCGGCAAGACGTTTGGGGCGGACGGCGCGCTCAACGGCCTGTTCGTCGTTGCCCTGACTGGCGCCGTGGATGAGGCGGTCGGATTCGATCATGGTTTTTATGGTTTGCCGGTGAATTTGAGTTGCAGGGCGCGGCGGATGAGGGTGTCGGTGTCGGTGTCGTCATCGCTGCCGACGCGTTCGATGAGTTGCGCCGCCTCACCAGGTTTGTAGCCAAGGGCGACCAGGGCTTCTTCGGCATCCAGCCGGGCAGAGGCGGGGCGGATGATGCCCTGCCCGCTCGCGACGCCGACCGGCAGGCGGGTGACGCGGTCGTTCAGTTCGATGAGCAGGCGTTCGGCGGTTTTTTTGCCAACGCCGGGCAATTTCACCAGCGCCGCGCTATCCTGGTTGCGCACGATTTGCGTCAGCATATCAACGTCGAAACCGGAGAGGATGAGCAGGGCGATTTTCGGGCCGACGCCGCTGACGCGGATCATTTCGCGGAACCAGCCGCGCTGTTGCAGGGTGAGGAAACCGTAAAGGTAGTGGCCGTCGTCGCGCACGGCATGATGCACGAACAGCGCCGCTTCCTGCCCTTCGTGGACGCGTTCCAGGACCGCAAGCGGCACGGAGACTTCATAGCCGACACCGCCGGTTTCGATGATGATTTGTCCGGCTTGTTTGAGCAGCACCGTGCCGCGCAGGTAAGCAATCATTCTAAGTCTCCCAGGCAGCGAGCAGACCCGCCTGCTGTTGCCGCTTTTGTGTTTGCAGATGGTGCGCATGGGTGAGGGCGACGGCGAGGGCGTCGGCGGCGTCGCTTTGAATCACGCCGCTGCGGTTCAGCAGCATTTTCACCATATGCTGCACCTGCGCCTTTTCCGCACCGCCCTTGCCGACCACCGCCTGCTTGATGCTTTTCGCCGCATACTCGGCGACGGGCAACTGCGCCAGCACCGCCGCGCAAATGGCGACGCCGCGCGCCTGCCCCAGTTTCAGCGCCGAGTTCGGATTCTTGTGCACAAAAATCGCCTCAATCGCAAACTCCTGCGGGCGGTACATGCGGATCAGCTCGCTGATACCCTGATGAATCATCATCAGGCGCAGCGGCATCGCTTCATCCGCGAGGCGGATACAGCCGCTATCGACATAGCGCACCTCCTGCCCCGTGACATCAATAATGCCGTAACCGGTGACGCGCGAGCCGGGGTCAGTGCCGAGAATGCGGCGGGTAACAGCCATCTAGCCGGCAAAATCTTCAGGAAAATCGGCGTTGGTATAGACGCTTTGCACATCGTCCAACTCTTCCAGCCGCTCGATCATGCGCATCACCTTGTCGGCGTCCTCGGCGGAGACGGGCGAAAGATTATCGGCGCGCATCGTCACCTCGCTCTCATCCGGCGTATAACCGGCGGCGACCAGCGCGTCATACACGGCGGCATAACTTTCCGGCGACGTCAGCACCTCGGCGCCGTTCTCGTCCACTTCCATATCGTCCGCGCCTGCTTCCAGCGCCACCTCCATGAAGGCGTCTTCATTCTCGACCTTCTCGAAAAAGAGCACACCGCGCTCGGTGAACTGAAAGGCGACCGAGCCGGAGGTGCCGAGATTCCCGCCCGCCTTGGTGAAGGCATGACGCACCTCGCCGACCGTGCGGTTCTTGTTGTCGGTCAAGCAATCGACCATCACCGCGACGCCGCCCGGCCCGTAGCCTTCATAACGGATTTCCTCCATCTGCGCGCCGCCGAGCTCGCCCGCGCCGCGCTTGATGGCGCGATCCATCGTATCCTTCGACATGTTCTCCGCCTGCGCCTTGGCAACGGCGAGACGCAGACGCGGATTACTGTTTGGATCCGAACCGCCGTGGCGCGCGGCAATCGTCAACTCGCGGATCAAACGGGTGAACACCTTGCCGCGCTTCGCATCTTCCTTTGCCTTCTTGTGCTTGATATTCGCCCACTTACTATGACCGGCCATAAAAATCCTCCAATAAAAAACAGAACAGAAAGGCGCGCATTCTAGCTTTCCGGCAAACGCGCGCGCAAACGCGCCGCGCCCCATTCCGAAGCGGCAATTCCCGCCGCCACCAACAGCAGCGCCACCCACACATAACCGCCCAACCGTTCCTCCGGAAACACCGCCACCCCGACCAGCGCGCCGAATACCGGCAACAAATTCATGGTGAGTGCCGCCCGCCCCGCGCCGATGGCAATCACGCTCTCCATATAAAACAGTTTCGACAAAATCGCGATAAACACCGCCACATAAACGAGCAGCAGCCACGCCTGCCACGGCGGTTGGCGGAAACCCTGCGCAACCCCTTCCCACAAGAAAAACGGCGCGGACACCACCACCGCCGCAACACACATCGCCCAGAGCAGGCTCGCCCAATGCACCACCGGTGCACGGCGCAGCGCCAGCGAATAACCCGCATAAATCGCGGACGTGACCAGCGCCAGCACATCGCCCGCCGCAAGTCCCGTATTCAGCAGCGCGCGCGGATGCCCCTTGCTCACCACCCAGACCACGCCGACAAACGACAGCGCCACCCCCAGCCATTGCAGCGGATGCGCCCGCCCGCGCAGGAAAAACACTTCGACCAGCAGCACCATCACCGGAATCAGCGCCGTAATAATCGACACATTGACCACCGACGCGCCGCGCACATACGCGCTGTACAACACAATATTGAACAGCGCAAAACCGCTGCCACCGACGACCAGCAGCCACCACTTGCGCCGCCTGAGTACCGGCAAATCCCCGCGAATGCGCGCGCGGAACAGCCACGACAACAACGCCGCTGCCAGCACCCAGCGCCAGAAGGTGAATTCATACGGCGTCAGCCACGCCTTGCCGAGCTTGCCGGCCACATTACTCGTCGCCCAAAACAGCGGTGCCAAAAACAGCATCACATACGGATGCGGCAGACCGTTCGCCTGCCAGAAACGCATAGACATAAAAAACCTTCAAAAACGTCGCTCTCGACCTTTCACAACATTCTCCTGCGTACACGGCAAAAATGAAGAACCCCGCAAGCATGGGAACCCGCCCATCTCACGACGAGAAAAATCTTTTCAAAAACAGTGAATAATCCCTCCCCCCGCATGCGGGGAAGGGGATTTATCTTTGATAATTAAAAGCTTCCGCCTACCCAAACAGGCAGATCCCTGTGCCCAATGGGGAGTTTTGTCGTGTACGAAGAACATTTTCTAAAACAAGATATTACCCTCAATCCGGGGCTTCCGCCACAAATCCCGGAGCCACAGGGCATGCCGCAAGCAGAGTTTATCATCGCCACCTGCCTGCGGACAGGCGGCTTTATCGGCAAGCCGTTACCGGCACATTGTGCGGTTATGGCTTCGACACCGCGCCGGGCGGTCAAAATCATCTCCATCCGGAAGGCCGGCGAGAAGCGCCCGGCTACAAAAATATGGCAATCTGATGCGCAAGCGGCGGCGGATTGAGATAGTCGGCAACAAATTCATTGATGGCGCGCTTCAAGATAACGGCTGCGGGAATTGTGTCTTTCCTTCCCACATTCTTGCACCATTACGGCAGAAATTGCCGCAAAGCGGCAGGACGCTGAAAAATTTTTTACTGCTTTTTAAGGGGTTTGTTGTAATGACCTCCTGAATTTATTGCCGAAATTCATGAACACTTTATAATGTGGGAAAAAGTGCAACACATAGGCGCAGGATCGCTCACTCACATGTTTCGCGGCATTTACCACATCTCACTCGACAGCAAGGGACGGTTATCCGTTCCGGCGCGGGTGCGGGCGCAGTTTGAAGCGGAAAGTGCGGGCGGGCTGATTTTGACCGCCGAGCTGGAAGGGCAGTTGTTGCTGTATTCGCTACCGGAGTGGGAGAAGGTGGAGGAAAAGCTGGTCGCGCTGCCGAGTTTTGATCCGCAAATCCGCCGCTTGAAGCGGCTGTATATGGGCAATGCTGCCGAATGCGAGCTGGATGCGACCGGCCGCATCCTGATTCCGCCGCCGCTGCGCCAGCGCGCCGGCCTCGACAAGAAGGTGGTGTTGAGCGGTATGGGCAACAAGTTCGAGCTGTGGGCGCAGGAAGCGTGGGATGCGGTGAATGCCGAAGATGCCGACGGGCTGCGCGCGGACGGCATTACCCTCAGCGGCGCATTGGAGTCGCTGTCGCTATGAATGGTCTGCATACGACGGTGTTGTTGCAGGAAACGGTGGCGGCGCTCGCCATCCGCCCCGCCGGGCGTTATCTGGACGGCACGTTCGGGCGTGGCGGGCACAGCCGCGCCATCCTCGGCCGGCTTGACGCTGATGGCCGTTTGTTCGCGCTCGACCGCGACCCGCAGGCTGCTGCCGCCACTGCCACCTGGTCTGACCCCCGTTTTTCTTTTGCCCGCTGTCCGTTTTCGCAGATGGCGACGGCTTTTGCCGCTGTCGGCGCGGGCAGTCTTGACGGCGTGTTGCTCGACCTCGGCGTGTCTTCGCCGCAACTCGATCAGGCGGAACGCGGTTTTTCCTTTAACAAGGAAGGCCCGCTCGATATGCGCATGGACAATGCAAGCGGCCTGACCGCCGCCGACTGGCTGGCGGCGGTGGACGAGGCGGCACTGGCCCGCGTCATCCGCGACTGGGGCGGCGAGCCGCACACGGTGGCGCGCCGCATTGCGCGCGCCATCATCAGCGCCCGCCCGCGCCTGCATTCGACGCTGGATCTCGCCGCCGTCATCGCCGACGCCGTGCCGCGCAAGCTGCACCGCGCCGGTTTTCATCCGGCGACGCAGTCGTTTCAGGCGATCCGCATCGCGGTCAATGATGAAGTCGGCGAGATTGAACGCGGCCTGCAAGCCGCGACCACCCTGCTGCGTAGCGGCGGGGTGCTGGCCGTGATTACGTTTCATGGTCTGGAAGATGCGCTGGTCAAGCGCTTTATCCGCGCCTGCGAAGGCGCGCCGTTGCCGGCAGAGATTCCGTCGGCGCACGACCGGGTGAACCCTTTGCTGCGACTGGTGCCGCCCGTGATCAAGCCGTCCGCCGGGGAAGTGGCGGGCAATCCGAGAAGTCGCAGTGCAAGACTGAGAAAGGCAGTAAAGATATGAAAATCATGATGTTAATTCTGGCAGCGCTGCTTGGCGGTGTGTGTTTCAGCGGGGTGCAGGCGGCGAAATCGGCGCATGAACAGAGCGACCTCGTCAACGAAGTGCAGTCGCTGAAAAAGACGCGCGACCAGATTAACGCCGAATGGACGCAACTTCTGCTGGAACAGAAGATGCTGGCGGACGACAGCGTCATTGACCATGCGGTGCGCAACGGACTGAACATGCACATTCCGCAAGCGGCGCAAGTCGTCTATCTGGACTGAGACGGTGGCGCGCTCCACATCCCGTTACGGCGCGACCACCCGCCGCAACATCGTCATCGCCGCGCTGGTGTGCATGACGCTGCTGCTAATCGGGCAGCTTGTCCGCCTGCAAGTGACGACGGCGCGGGAACTCACCGCGCGCGGCTACGACCGCAGCCTGCGCATTCAGACGGAAGACGCGCTGCGCGGCTTCATTTTCGACCGCGAGGGCGAGCCGCTCGCCATTTCCACCCCGGTCAGCACCCTGATTGCCGACCCGACCCGCCTGTGGGCGACGCTCAACGGCGATTTCGAGCGGCTGCGCGAGGCGTGTCTGTCCGACAGGAATTACAGCGAGGACTGCGCCTGGGTGAACAGCGGCGACGAAGAGGAAACCCGCCTGCGCTATCACTACGAAATCCTGCGCCCTTTGGCGGGGCTGCTCGACGAAGACCTCGCCCGCTTCTACGACGAGCTGGCGAAACGCGGCGACAGCCAGTTCATGTACTTGGGGCGGCAAATCCCGCCGGGCATCGCCAAAGAAGCGCTGGATCTGAAAATCCCCGCCCTGCGCAGCGAAAACGGCTACAAACGCTTCTATCCCTCCGGCGAAATCATGGGGCAGATCATCGGCTACACGGACGTGGAAGACAAAGGTCAGGAAGGGCTGGAAAAACTCTACGAAAACACCCTGGCCGGCCGCCCCGGCAAGGTAAAAATCCTGCAAGACCGCGCCGGACGCGCGCTGCGCGTGGTCGAAGAAGTCGCGCCCGCTGCCAAGGGCGCGCAACTGCAACTTTCCATCGACAAGCGTATCCAGTTCATCACCCATCAAGTCTTGCAGGACACCATGAACCAGTACCGCGCCGAATCCGTCACGGCGGTCGTCATCGACATCAAGAGCGGCGAAATCCTCGCCATGGTGTCGCTGCCGGCGGGCAACCCGAACGTTTCCGCCGAACGCCGTGCCGAACTGCTGAAAAACCGCGCCGTGACCGACACCTTCGAGCCCGGTTCGACCATCAAACCGCTGGCGGTGGCCGCCGCCATCGAACTGGGTGCCATCTCGCCCTCGACCCGTTTCAAAAAAGGCATCGCCTACCAGATGGGCAAAAACACCGTGCGCGACACCCACAACTACGGCACCCAGGACACCGTCGGCATCATCCGCAAATCCTCGAACGTCGGCATGGCGCTGATCAGCGAGCGCACCCCGCGCAAAAAATACCGCGCCTTCATGCGCAAACTCGGCTTCGGTGAACCGAGCGGCATCAACTTCCCCGGCGAACAGCGTGGCCACTTCCCGCGCGTGGAAAAACTGAACAGCTTTGAATACGCTACCACCTTCTACGGCTACGGCGTCAGCACCAGCGCCCTGCAACTGGCACACGCCTACGCCACCATCGCCAACGACGGCGTCGCCATGCCGCTGTCGCTCCTGAAAGTGCAGACCCCGCCCGAAGGCAAGCGGGTGATGAGCGCGCAGACCGCTTCCGCCGTGCGGAAAATGCTTGAAGCCGTGGTCGGCGACGGCGGCACCGGGCGGCGCGCCAACACCGCCACCTACACCGTGGCGGGCAAAACCGGCACCTCGCACAAAGTGCGCGCAGGCGGCGGCTACGCCGAAAAAAACTATCGCGGCATCTTTGCCGGCTACGCCCCGGCACACGAACCGCGCATTGCCATGGTCGTCGTCGTTGACGACCCCAAAGGCGACTACTACGGCGGCCTGGTTGCCGCGCCGCCCTTCGCCCGCATCGCCGAAGCCTCGCTGAAAATGCTTAACGTCCTGCCGGACAAAATCAGTAAAACCGGCGAAATCGCGCTGACCGGCGACAACGGCGAACCCTTTGAAGACAACGACACAGCCGGAGCCCCCGATGTCCCCGCCAAAGAAATCACTCAGTAACCTCCTCGCCCCCTATCTCAAGATCGACCCCGCCGACGACCGCCCGATTGGCGACATCGCCACCGACAGCCGCGCGCTTGATGCCGACACCCTGTGGCTGGCCGCGCGCGGCGTCAGCCATCACGCGCTGGACTACTACCACGGCGAGCCTGCCGCCGCCATCGTATACGAACTGCCCTACCCTGCCCCGCCTGCGGGTGCCCTGCCCTGCCCCGCCCTCGGCGTGTATCTCGGCGGTATCGCCGCCAATTACTACGACCACCCTTCCCGCGCCATGACCGTCATCGGCGTAACCGGCACCGACGGCAAAAGCTCGCTGGTTCACTTCCTCGCCCAGGCGACTGGCGGCGCGATGCTCGGCACCATCGGTTACGGCCCGCTGGATGCCCTCGAACCCGCCAGCCACACCACCCCCGACCCGCTGCGCATCCAGCAGCACCTCGCCGCCTGGCGCGAACATGGCATCAAAACCGTCGCAATGGAGGTATCCTCGCACGCCCTCGCCCAGCATCGCGTCGGCGGGGTGGACTTCGCCCTCGGCGTCTTCACCAACCTCAGCCGCGACCACCTCGACTACCACCGCGACCTCGAAGACTACTTCCGGGCGAAAGCCCGCCTCTTCACGCAACCCCTGCCGCAGGCGGTCATCAACATTGATGACGCGCATGGCCGCCGCCTGCTCGATGACAACCTCGTCCTCCCTACGACGCGCGTAATTGCTGTCAGCAGCGCGGGCAACCACCACCCGCGCGCCGCCGCGACCGTCAGCGCCACTGATATTGTGCTCGACGCCGACGGCATCCATTTCACCCTGCACGTTGATGGCGCAAGCGCCGCCATTTCCTCGCCCCTGCTCGCCCGCTTCAACGTCGATAATCTTCTGAACACCGCCGCCAGCCTGCTCGCCTGCGGCACACCCTTTGCCAAAATCCCCGCCATCCTCGCCGCCCTGCGCGGCGTCCCCGGCCGTGCCGAACGCATCCCGCTGGCAAACGGTGCTTGCGCCATCATCGATTACGCCCACACCCCGGCGGCGCTGGCCAACATCCTGCAAGGCATCCGCCCGCACGTTCCCGGCAAACTGTGGTGCATCTTCGGCTGCGGCGGCGACCGCGACCACGGTAAACGCCCGCTGATGGCACAGGCGGCGGAGCGCTACGCCGACGCCACCGTCATCACCGACGACAACCCGCGCACCGAAAACCCCGCCGACATCATCGCCGACGCCCTGCGCGGCACGGGCAGGCGGGAAAACATCTGGGTCAAGCGCCCGCGTGAAGCCGCCATCCGCTGGGTGCTGCCGCAGTTGCAGGCGGGCGACGCCGTCGTCATCGCCGGCAAAGGCCATGAGGACTACCAGATTATCGGCACGAGCAAACACCACTATTCAGACCAGGAAACCGTCCGCACATGGCTTACCCATCCCTGAACACCCCGCTTGACGCCGCGCGCATCGCCGCCCTCTGCGGCGGTGTGCATTACGGCACCGGCTTCCGCGCCCTCACCGTCGCCACCGACAGCCGCAACCTGCCGCCCGGTGCCCTCTTCGTCGCCCTCAAAGGCGCGAACTACGACGGCGCGGACTATCTTGCAGCCGCCAAAGCGCGCGGTGCCGTCGCCGCCATCGTCAGCGCGCGGCGCGACGTTGACCTGCCGCAAATCGTCGTCAAGGACAGCCTCGCGGCACTCACCGCCCTGGCACGTGACCGCCGCGAACGTAGCCGTGCCACCTTCATTGCCGTCACCGGTACCAACGGCAAAACCACCACCAAAGAAATCCTGCAACGCCTCCTGCAACAACAAGGACAAGCCCTGGCCACCCAGGGCAATCTCAACAACGACATCGGCGTGCCGCTCACCCTGCTGCGCCTGACCGACGAAGACCGCTACGCCGTCATCGAAATCGGCGCGAATCATCCCGGCGAAATCGCCCCGCTCACCACCCTCGTCCGCCCCGACATCGCCGTCATCACCAACACCTCGGCGGCGCACCTCGCCGGATTCGGCTCGCTGGAAGGCGTCATCAGCGCAAAAAGCGAAATTTATGCAGCAAGCAGCGGCGCGCTGGTGATTAACCTCAACGCCCCGGCGGGCAGACGCTGGCGTGACGAATACCAGCACCGCCCGCAAAAAAATTTCGCGCTAGACCCGCTGAAAGGTGCCGACCTCTACGCCAGCGACATCAGCGACGATGGTCACCGCTTCACCCTGCACATTGATGACGCCACCTATCCCGTCGCCTGGCAGCTCGTTGGCCGCCACAACATCGCCAATGCCTTGGCCGCTGCCGCCGCCGCCACCCTCGCCGGCATCAGTGGCGCACAAATACAGGCCGCATTGCACGGCCTCGTCCTGCACCAATCGCGCCTCACCGCCTACCGCGTCGGCCCGCATACCATCTATGACGACACCTACAACGCCAACCCCGCCTCCTTCAAAGCGGGTATTGACGTGATAGCCAGCGCGCCGCACAGTCTCGTCATCGCCGGTGCCATGGGCGAACTGGGCGAACGCGCCGCCGCCCTGCACCGCGAAGTCGCCGCTTACGCCGCCGAAAAAGCCATCGGCGCCTTCTGGGCGGTCGGCGACGGACTCGCCCGCGAATACCCCGCCACCTACCTCGCCGCAAAACAAAGTGATGGCGACCGGGTCGATGACGACACCCTGAACAACGACCAGACCACCCGCCACTACCCCGACACCGCTGCCGCAGGCGCTGCCCTCAAGCAACTGCTCGCCGATCCGGCGACACCGCCGACCACTATCCTCGTCAAAGGCTCGCGCGCGGCGAAAATGGAAGGCGTCCTCGACGCCGCCGCCATCGACAGAACCCACACCCAGGACTAAACGACCATGCTCTACGCCCTCGCCGAATGGCTCAGCGGCTACATCACCCCGCTCAACGCCTTTACCTACCTCACCTCGCGCATCATCCTCGGCGCCCTCACCGCCCTGTTTCTCTCGCTTGGCTGCGGCGGTCCGATGATACGGCTCCTGAAACGCCTGCAAATGGGGCAGTACGTCCGTGACGACGGCCCGCAAACCCACCTGAAAAAAGCTGGCACACCGACCATGGGCGGCGCGCTCATCATCCTCAGCGTCTGCATCGCCATGCTGCTCTGGGCGGATCTGCGCATCAAATACACCTGGATTGCCCTCTTCGTCATGCTCGGCTTCGGCGCCGTCGGCTGGATTGACGACTACCGCAAACTCATCCTCAAAGACCCGCAAGGCCTGCGCGCCAAACACAAATACGCGCTGCTCTCGCTCGTCTCCTTCCTCACCGCCGTCTGGCTCTACCTGAGCGCCACCAGTCCGGCGGAAACCACCCTCATCGTCCCCTTCCTCAAAGGCCTCAGCTGGAACATGGGCTGGATTTTCATCCCCTTCGTTTACTTCGTCCTCACCGGCGCGAGCAACGCCGTCAACCTCACCGACGGCCTCGACGGCCTCGCCATCATGCCCGTCGTCCTCGTCGCCGGCGGCCTCGCCGTCTTCGCCTACATCTCCGGCAACCCCTACTTCGCCAACTACCTGCACCAGCCCGCCATCCCCGGTGCGGGCGAAATGGCTGTCTTCGCCGCTGCCATCGCCGGTGCGGGACTCGGCTTTCTCTGGTACAACGCCCATCCGGCTCTCGTCTTCATGGGCGACGTCGGTGCGCTTGCTCTCGGCGCGGCACTCGCCACCATTGCTGTTGCCATCCGCCAGGAACTCGTCTTCGCCCTAATGGGCGGCATCTTCGTTGCCGAAGCGCTCTCGGTGATGATTCAGGTCATCTCCTACAAAACACGCGGCAAACGCGTCTTCCGCATGGCGCCCCTGCATCACCACTTCGAACTCTCGGGCTGGCCCGAATCGCGCGTGACCATCCGCTTCTGGATCATCACCGTCGTCCTCGTCCTCATCGGCCTGTCCGCCCTCAAACTACGCTAACCCCGGAACCCTCATGAATACCCTGACCAGCAAACTGCGCGCCCTCGCGCTCGCCGAGCCCATCTACGTCGTCGGCATGGGCGCATCCGGCCACGTTACCCTCGACCTCCTGCGCGAAGCAGGCTACAACGCCATCGGATTAGACGAACGCCTGGACGAACGCCGCATCGAAAAACGCCACTTCGACGACCCGGACGCCTTTGCCGGCGCCGCCACCCTCGTCGTCAGCCCCGGCGTGGATCGCCGCCGCGCCGCCTTTACCCACAGCTACGCGCGACAAATCAACGACATCGAACTCTTTGCCCTCCTAAACGACAAACCCGTGCTGGCCGTGACCGGCAGCAACGGCAAAAGCACCGTCGTCACCCTGCTTGCCGCCGCCCTCAACCACGCAGGACAACGCGCCAAACTCTGCGGCAACATTGGCCGCCCCGTGCTGGATGCCCTCTTTGACGGCGAACCTGCCGACTGCTACGTCCTCGAACTCTCCAGCTACCAGCTCGAACTCTGCCCCTCGCTCTATCCGCGCGTTGCCGCCATCCTCAACATCACCCCCGACCACCTCGACCGCTACGACGATTTCGCCGCCTACGCCGCCGCCAAAACCAACCTCGTGCGCCAGGCGAGCATCACCATCGTCAATGGCGACGACGAAAACTGCATCGCCGCCGCCGAACAAGGACAAAACATCATCTACTACGGCAACGCACCGACCCTGCCAAACCGCATCGAAGACGGCAAAATCATCCTGCACGGGCACCCTGTCCTCGACACCGCCTGCCTCAACCTGCACGGCGCGCACAACCACAGCAACATCCTCTGCACCCTGCTCATGCTCGAAGCCTACGGCGTCGCCCCCAGCCAGGCCCTGCCCGCCATCGAAACCTTTGCCGGCCTGCCGCACCGTATGCAAACCGTCTCCACAGAAGGCGGCGTCCACTGGGTGGACGACTCCAAAGCGACCAACATCGGCGCCGCTGCCGCATCACTGGCGGGCATTCACGGCCCCGTCATCCTCATCGCGGGCGGCGTTGGCAAAAACCAGGACTTCGCCCAACTCGCCGCCATCATCAAAACCAGCAGCGTCCGCCACGTCCTGCTCATCGGCGTGGACAACCGCGCCATGCAGGCCGCCTTCACCGCTGCCAACATCGCTTACGAAGACTGCGGCAGCATGGACAAAGCCGTCGAGCGCGCCCGCAGCCTCGCGCAGACAGGCGACACCGTCCTCCTCGCCCCGGCCACCGCCAGCTTCGACCAGTACAGCGGCTACGACGCGCGCGGCAACGCCTTCGCCTACGAGGTCACGAGCACATGCCGATAAAAGCCCGCCGCATCGAACCCACCCTCACCCCGCGCGACCCCGGCCGCCAACAAAACGCCGCGCGCCACATCAACGCCTTCCACCACAGCCAGCAACAGCACGTCTCGCGCTGGCAGGGACTCGAATTCCCCGACATCTGGCTGCTCTTCGCCTGGCTGGCGCTGATGGCCATCGGCATGATCATGGTTACTTCCGCCTCCATGAGCGAAGCCGTCGGCCACAACAGCGACATGTACCACTACACCACGCGCCAGGCCGTGTTCTACCTCTGCGGCCTCTTCGCCGCCTACATCTGCTACAGCATGCCGACCCACTACTACTACCAGCACAGCGGCCGCCTGCTCGTCATCTCCCTCATCCTCCTCGGCATCATCTACATCCCCGGCGTCGGCGTCTCCGTCAACGGCGCGCGCCGCTGGATCAACCTGCAACTCTTCAAACTGCAAGTCGGCGAAATCGTCAAACTCGCCATCACCATCTACGCCGCCGCCTTTCTGCAACGCAACAACCAGTTCCTTGACAGAAGCTGGCGCCCCATGCTTGAACTCCTCGCCATCACCGCCATCTTCGCCACCATCCTCATCAAACAGCCCGACTTCGGCACGACCATGGTCATGGTCGCCGTCATCCTCGGCATGATGTTCATGGCGGGCGTGAACGCCAAACGCTTCACCCTCTTCTTCCTCGGCGTCACCGGCCTCATGACCGCCGTCCTCGTCGCCGCCCCCTACCGCGTCAAACGCCTGCTCACCTTCCTCAACCCCTGGGAACACCAATACGACGAAGGCTACCAACTGGTGAACTCGCTCATCGCCATCGGCAGCGGCGGCCTCTTCGGCAGCGGCCTCGGCCAGAGCGTGCAAAAACACGACTACCTGCCCGAAGCCCACACCGACTTCATCTTCGCCATCATCGCCGAAGAATTCGGCCTCATCGGCGCGCTTGCCGTCATCGCCCTCTTCGTGCTGCTCGTCTGGCGGGCATTCGCCATCGGCTACCTCGCCGACCGCGTCCGCCGCCGCTTCGCCAGCCTCCTTGCCTACGGCATCGGCCTCACCATCGCCATCCAGGCCCTGGTCAACATCGGCGTCACCACCGGCCTTTTGCCTACCAAAGGCCTGACCCTGCCGCTGGTCAGCTACGGCGGCAGCTCGGTGGTCATCATCTGCATCTCCCTCGGCATTCTCGCCCGCATCGACGCGGAAAGCCGCTACCAGGCGAGACGCGAAGGGATTATCTGAAAAAGTCTAATCAAATATAGGAGGGAATTATATGCGTGAAAAACAGGAAATAATTAATGAAATTTTGGGTGATTGGAAAATAAATTACGAGGTAATTGGCAACCTTGGTCTCGGAGACCTGGCATTTCCCCCTATAGAATTTAAAGATATTGCACAATACCTAAATAATTGCTTTAATCATGCCATATTAGAATTACTTGAAATTGATTTAATAGAAGCCTTACAAGAGGAGTTATCTCAATTAATGAAATTCATTCTGGATGAAAGATATAATTATAGGTTTAGCGAAAAATTAGGTTGTAATGTTGTTGCTGCAATTAAAGTAGATGCAAAAACGCAATATTTAGAAATGTTGAATAGCATAAAAGATATTTTTCTAAAAATTGAAAGGATTAACTTTTATGTAGATGTATATAGTAAAGCGGATGAAGTTATTGAACTTACATTAAGAAAATATAATCAGCAATTTGATAAACTAGTTGCTGATTTGATTGGCACAACTAATGAAGTACATCTTTATAGTGAATATAAAAAACAAGCGGATGAAGTCAATTTAAGAATTAAAATTAGCACTATATTTTTAGTATTTCTACTTGCTGCTATTCCAATCTTGCATGTAGTAGTTTCTGTAGTAATAATCTTATTTAGAATCAGCAACGAGCAGATAAGCACCTATCTTGCAAAATTATTATTTGTAATCCCATTAGTTTGGATGATTTTATTTACTATAAAGAATATAAGGGAAGATAGAAAAATAGAACAAACCTATAAACACAAAGAGATAGTTGCAAGGACATATCTAAACTTTCTCGACATGCTTAACAAGAATCCACGTCTAGATGACGGTACAGCACGAAAAATTCTTTCTCGAATTACTATTGAATCTATGGGATTAAACCCTGCACTTTTGCTGGATAAGTCAACGGCTGAGAAAATCCCAATGGAAGAACTACTCACACGAATGATGGATAGAGCTTCGGGAAATTCAGATGGCGTATCTCAGCAGAAACAGTCCGCAGGTGGTTAGCTAACAGCGGCCGCCTGCTTAGCGGCTACCACAAATTCAGAGTATCCACCCTGCTTGGCGGGTCATCATCCTGCCGTACGGCGTTTTTGGAAAAACCGTTGCAGTTGCGCGCGGCATTCGTCTTCGAGAACGCCGCCTTTGACTTCGCGGATGTGGTGGTTGTGCTGCGGATGGCGAGCGAGGTCAAGGGCGCTGCCGCAGGCACCCGCGCGCAGGTCGTAAGCGCCAAAGACGAGGCGGTCGATGCGCGCGTGTACCAGCGCGCCGGTGCACATGGTGCAGGGTTCGAGGGTGACGTAGAGGGTCGCGCCGCCCAATCGGTGGTTGGCAAGGGTTCGCCCCGCCGCGCGCAGGGCGAGGATTTCGGCGTGGGCGGCGGGATCATGGTCGGTGATGGTGCGGTTGTGCGCGGCGGCGATAATCTCGCCACCCGCAACAATCAGCGCGCCGATGGGGACTTCGCCGAGGGCTTCGGCCTGCGCGGCCTGGGCGATGGCGAGGCGGATGTAGTCTGCGTCGTTCATGTCAGGCGCGGCCGTTTTGGATATAGTCGGTAATGGAGGGGGTGAAGCCGCCCAGCCAGTCTTCGAGGCAGAAGAGCATGTTGTCCCAGAAGCTGCCGGGGCGGGTGTCGGCGAGCGGGGCGATGCGGCGGCGGGCGAAACGGGCGGCGCGGTCGCAGGCGGCACCGAAGTGTTTGCCGTCGCTCCGGTGGCCGCTGGCCTGGATGGCGTAAAGCGCAGACTGATACCAGGCGAAGCAGCAGGTGAAGTCGCCCAGGTTGTGGTTGACGGGGGCGATGCTGCCATCGTCGTCCAGGGCGCAGACGCGGTTGGCACCATCGAACAGCAGGCAGCCGTTTTCGCCGTAGGTGGCGAAGCAGCGCCAGTGCTCGCCGGCGCGGCTGAGGGTGATGAGCTGGTCAGGGTGGCGGATGCAGCGCAGGTTGATGTAGCTGTAAGGGATGTCGTGCAGCAGGCCGTAGGGGTTCGTGAGGATTCCGGGGATGGTCATGCGCCGGGGCGGGGTTTCGTGCAGGGTGAAGCCCTGCGTGGCGAGGATGGCGCGGGTTTCGGGGCTGAGGAGGGGCATGGTCAGCGCAGGTACACGGCGTCTTTGTCCAGTTTGCGCCGTGCGCCGCAGTGGCTGTATTCGGTTTGGTCGTGGTGGCTCAGGCGGAAGTAGTGGCCGCCGTCGTCGCTGCGCCAGCGGTATTCGCCGTCGCCGAAATCGTAGGCGCTTTGGCGTTGCAGGACGCGTTTTTGTCCGTCGATTTTCGGGGTGGCGCTGTATTCGCCGCCCATGTTGGCGTAGTCCACTTGCAGTTCCCGGCCTTTATCGTTGCCGTCGGTGCAGTAGTACATCCAGAATTCGTTGTCGCCGTCGGCGAGTTGCGGGGTGCCTGTAAGGAAGGTGGCGGTGCTGCCGCAGGCGGCAAGGAACAGGGCGGCGGTGAGGGGCAGGGCTTTATGCATGGCTGGAATGGGTTGGTTTGAAATGGAGGGGATATTTTATGGGCTTTATTCATGCCAAGCAGCGTAAATATTGGGTTCGTCAAGTGGGATAAATGCTGCCCCACCATAAAAAAGCGCCCCGTTGCCGGGGCTTTCGTTTTATTGAATCCGCTTGTATTTGATGCGGTGCGGCTGGTCGGCTTCGTCGCCGAGGCGTTTTTTGCGGTCGGCTTCGTATTCGCTGTACGTGCCGGGGAAGAAGGTAACTTGCGAGTCGCCCTCGAAGGCGAGGATGTGCGTGGCGACGCGGTCGAGGAACCAGCGGTCGTGCGAGATGATGAGCGCCGAGCCGGGGAAGGCAAGGATGGCTTCTTCCAGCGCGCGCAGGGTTTCCACGTCGAGATCGTTGGTCGGTTCGTCAAGCAGCAGCACGTTGCCGCCGCTTTTCAGCAGTTTGGCGAGGTGCAGGCGGTTGCGTTCGCCACCGGAGAGGTCGCCGACGCGTTTTTGCTGGTCCGCGCCCTTGAAGTTGAAGCGGCCGAGGTAGGCGCGGCTGGGGATGGTGTAGCTGCCGACGATGATGTTGTCGAGGCCGTCCGAGACTTCTTCCCACACGGTTTTGTCAGCGTTCAAGGCGTCGCGTGACTGGTCCACAAAGGCGATTTGCACGGTTTCGCCAATTTCCACCGTGCCCGCGTCCGGCGTGTCTTTGCCGGCGAGGATGTTGAACAGGGTGGATTTGCCCGCGCCGTTCGGGCCGATAATGCCGAGGATGGCGCCGGTCGGCAGGTTGAAGCTGAGGTCTTCGTAGAGGGCTTTGTGCGCGTAGCCTTTGGCAATGTGATTGGCGATGATGACTTTGTCGCCGAGGCGCTCACCCGGCGGGATGTAGATTTCCTGGGTTTCGGCGCGTTTCTGGAATTCTTTGCCGGAGAGTTCGTCGAAGCGGGCGAGACGCGCCTTGTTTTTGCTGTGGCGGCCTTTGGGGTTGTTGCGCACCCATTCGAGTTCCTGCTTGAGAGCGCGGCGGTGTGCGGATTCTTGTTTTTCTTCGATGGCGAGGCGTTTTTCTTTCTGCTCAAGCCAGGCGGAGTAGTTGCCCTGATACGGGATGCCTTCGCCCCGGTCGAGTTCGAGAATCCAGCCGGCGACGTTGTCAAGGAAGTAGCGGTCGTGGGTGACCGCGACGACGGTACCGGGGAAGTCGTGCAGGTAGCGTTCCAGCCAGGCGATGGATTCGGCATCGAGGTGGTTGGTCGGCTCGTCCAGCAGCAGCATGTCGGGGTTGGACAGCAGCAGGCGGCAGAGGGCGACGCGGCGTTTTTCCCCGCCGGAGAGGGTGTTCACCACTTGTTCCCACGGCGGCAGGCGCAGGGCGTCGGCGGCGATTTCCATGCGGCGTTCGTTATCGTGCCCGCCGCCGGCGGCGAGTTTGTTTTCCAGCTCGGCCTGTTTGGCGGCCAGCGCTTCAAAGTCGGCTTCGGGGTCGGCGTAAGCGGCATAAACGGCATCAAGTTCGGCCTGCACGTCTTTCATGTCGCTCATCGCTTCTTCCACAACCTCGCGCACGGTTTTGTCCGGATCCAGCTGCGGTTCCTGCGGCAGATAGCCGATGCTGATGCCGGGCTGCGGCCGTGCCTCGCCCTGAATATCAGTATCGACCCCGGCCATGATTTTCAGCAGGGTGGATTTGCCCGCGCCATTCAAGCCGAGGATGCCGATTTTTGCGCCGGGGAAGAAAGAGAGGGAGATATCTTTGAGGATGAATTTGCCGCCGGGGACGACTTTGCTCATCCGGTTCATGGTATAGACGTATTGGCTCATGTTTTACGCTTTGTCTGATAAAAGTGAGGCGCTATTCTATGTGATTCCTTATTTTTGTTAAGACGTTGCCCATGTTCCTGCATAAATGTTCCGCCTTCGCCCGCCTGATGCGGCTCGACCGCCCCGTCGGCACCCTGCTCCTTGCCTGGGCGGGGCTGTGGGGACTGTGGCTGGCAGGTGGCGGCCGGCCGCCCGCGCGCGTGGTGGTGGTCATCCTGCTTGGAACGTGGCTGATGCGCAGCGCCGGCTGCGTCTTCAACGACCTTGCCGACCGCAATTTCGACGGCCATGTCGCGCGCACCCGCCACCGCCCGCTAGCCAGCGGTGAAGCTACGGTAGGCGAGGCGCTCGCGCTCGGCGTCATCCTGCTCTTCCTCAATTTCCTGCTGGTGCTGCTGCTCAACTGGCAATCGGTGCTGCTCGCCGTCGCTTGCGGTGCGGTGGCGCTGTTCTACCCGCTCTGCAAGCGCTTCTTCCTTGCCCCGCAACTGGTGCTCGGCATCGCTTTCGCCAGCCCCATCCTCATGGCACAAACTGCCATCCTCGGCACCATCACCGCAGCAGGCGCGTGGCTCTTCGCCGCCAGCGTCATCTGGGCGCTGATTTACGATACCTACTACGCGCTGGTGGACCGCGAGGACGACGAAAAAATCGGCCTGCATTCCAGCGCCATCACCGTACGCGGCTACGAGCGGCGCTTCCTCGCGCTGATGATGCTGCTGATGCTCACCTGCCTGCTGCTCGCCGGGCGCACCGCCGCGCTAAATGCCTGGTACTACGCGGGCGTCGCCGCTGCCGCCCTGCTCTTTGCCTGGGAGCAGTGGGACGCGCGCCATCTTGACCGCGAACACTGTTTCCGTGCCTTCGCGCACAACAACTGGGTCGGTGCCGCCATCCTGCTCGGCATCGTCCTCGCCCATCTGCCCTAACCCGTGAACCCTATGACCAGCCATATCCGCGCCGTCTTCTTCGACATCGACCGCACCCTCTACGAACACAGCCGCGACTACGTCCCGGCCTCCAGCCTTGCCGCCATTGCTGCCCTGAAAGCGCGCGGCATCATCCCCGCCATCGCGACCGGACGCGGCTACTGCGCCCTGCCGCCCGCCATTGACCGACTCGTCGAAGACGGCGACATCGAACTCGTCGTCGCCAGTAACGGCCAGTACAACCGCTACGGCGAACGCGTCCTCAGCGCGCACCCGCTCGCGAAAGACGACATCGAGAGCCTCACCCGCGCCTTCCGCCGCCACGACTGGGAATACACCTATGTCTCCGCCACGCACATGGCCGCCGGGCGCAGACGCGGCAGCAGCCACAAAATCCTGAAAAACTACCCCTGCTACACCGTTGACCCTGACTACTACCGCACACACGACGTCGAACAGCTCATCGTCCTCGCCCCCGTCGCACAAGAAGACGCGCTGCAAGCCATCCTCGCCGCACACGGTGGCCGCTACAAAACCGTGCGCAGCCACGCGGGCGCGGTGGATTTATTACACGCAGACGGCAGCAAGGCGCGCGGCATTCACGAAGCCTGCGCCGCGCTCGGCATCGACCCCAAAGACACCCTCGCCTTCGGCGACGGCCTGAACGACGTGGAAATGTTCGCCGCCGTCGGCGCGGGTATCGCGATGGGCGACGCCTGCCCCGAACTCAAAGCGGTGGCCCGCCACATCACCGGCACCCTGGAAGAAGACGGCGTGGCGGTGGCGCTGCACCAGCTCGGCGTGCTGGACTGACGCGCACAGCCGCCCGCTTGACCGTTATCATGACCGCCGGGCGGACTTTGCCGCACCATATGACCCGACGGCGCCGCGCAGCCCGCCCGGCAGCACGAACCCCAAACAACCCGAAAACAGGACATCATCATGCCAAACCGCAAAATCACCGCTTACATCCGCCTGATGCGCCTTGACGGCCCCATCGTGCCGCTGCTGCTTGCCTGGACCTGCCTGTGGGGTCTGTGGCTGGCGGGCAGCGGGCGGCCGCCCGCGCGCACCGTCTGCATCTTCCTGCTCGGTGCCTGGCTGACCCACTCCGCCGGTTGCGTCTTCAACGACCTCGCCGACCGCAACTTCGACGGCCATGTCGAACGCACCCGCCACCGCCCGCTGGTGCGGGGCGAAATCAGCATCACAGAGGCCCTGGTCCTCGGCATCATCCTGATGCTGCTCAACTTCCTGCTGGTGCTGCTGCTCAACCGCCCCACCATCCTGCTCGCCATCGCCTGCGGCATCATCATGCTGCTCTACCCGCTCAGCAAACGCTGCTTCCCCGCGCCGCAACTCATCCTCGGCATCGCTCTTGCCAGTCCCATCCTCCTCGCGCAAACCGCGCTTCTCGGCACCATCACCCTGCCGGGCGTGCTGCTCTACGGCGCAGGCATCTGCTGGACGCTCATCTACGACACCTTCTATGCCCTCGTTGACCGCAACGACGACCTGAAAATCGGCCTGCAATCCAGCGCCATCACCATGCGCGGCCGCGAACACCGCTTCCTCGCCGCGATGATGGCGCTGATGCTCGCCCTGCTGCTCTCCGCCGGATATGCCGCCGCGCTCAGTGCCTGGTACTACGCCGCCATCCTCGGTGCCGCGCTGCTTTTTGCCTGGGAACTGTGGGACACCCGCCACTGCGGGCGCGAACCCTGCTTCCGCGCCTTCCTGCACAACAACTGGGTCGGCGCCGCCGTCTTCCTCGGACTGGTACTTGCCTACCTCCCCTGAGCCGATTTTGCCGCGCGCGGGCAAAGCCGTACAATGCGCGGTCGACGCTGCAGCGCACCCCGCGCCGCATTCCATCCGCTTCACCCGGCCGAAAAGGAGCCCCCCCATGAGCGAAGAACAACAAACCCAAATCGTCCTCGACATCCGCAAAATCTACATCAACGACCTCTCGATCGAAGTCCCGCACGCCCCGGAAATCTTCCAGCAGGAACTCAACCCGGAAATCAGCCTCGGCGTCGCCCACGAAATCCAGAAACTGCCGGAAGACAACCACTACAACATCAAACTGCGCCTGACCGTTACCGCCAAAGACGGCGAACGCGTCATCTATCTGGTGGAAGTCGCGCAAAACGGCGTCTTTGAAATCAGCGGCCTGCCGGACGCGCAACTGCACCACGCGCTGAACGTCTATTGCCCGACCACCCTCTACCCCTACGCGCGCGAAGCCATCAGCAACGCCATCAACCGCGCCGGTTTCCCCAACCTCTACCTGCAACCCATCAACTTCGACATCATGTACCAGCAGCGCCTGCAACAGGCCGCCGAACAGCAGGGCGACCAGCCGGTCCAATAATGGCGCGCATCACCGTCCTCGGCGCGGGCAGCTGGGGCACCGCACTGGCGCTGCAACTCGCCCGCAACCGGCACGACATCACCCTCTGGGCCCACCGCCGCGAACACGCGGCGGCGCTCATGGCGGCACGCGAAAACCGCCGCTACCTGCCCGGCATCCCGCTGCCGGACAACCTCGCCATCAGCGGCGATCTCGCCGCCGCCGTGCAAGATGCCGCGCTCGTCCTCGCCGTCGTCCCCAGCCGTGCCTTCGCCGGCTTGCTCGTTGACCTCAAACCGCATCTGCGCGACACGCCGCTGATGTGGGCCATCAAAGGCTTCGAAGCGGGCAGCGGGCGGTTGCTCAGCGACGTTTTCCACGAAACCATCGGCAGCAGCCACCCGCACGCCATCCTCGCCGGACCCAGCTTCGCCAAAGAAGTCGCAGCCGGACAGCCGACCGCCGTTACCATCGCCGCCGCCGACAACACCCTTGCCGCACACATCGCCCACTACTACCACGGCAGCAACTTCCTCTGCTACACCAGCAACGACCTCATCGGCGTCCAGATAGGCGGTGCCGTGAAAAACGTCATCGCCATCGCAACCGGCATCGCCGACGGCCTCGGCTGCGGCGCCAATGCCCGTGCCGCCCTCATCACGCGCGGCCTGCGCGAAATCACCCGCCTCGCCACCGCCCTCGGCGCACAACAAGAAACCCTGATGGGGCTTGCCGGCATGGGCGACCTCGTCCTCACCTGCACCGACGACCAGTCGCGCAACCGCCGCTTCGGCCTCGCCCTCGGACACGGCCGGAGTGCGGCAGCAGCCAAAGCCGCCATCGGCCAGACCGTCGAAGGCGAAGGCGCGACGCACGACACCTACACCCTCGCACAGGCGCACGGCATCCGCATGCCCATCACCACCCACCTGCACCATATGCTCGCCGGCGAAACCGGCCTGCAAGACACCATCGCCAGCCTGCTCGCGCGCGACATCAAACAAGAACGGCACTGATGCCCGACCTCGACATCCACTACGAAGACCCCGACATCCTCGTCATCAACAAACCGCCGGGGCTCCTGTCCGTGCCCGGCCGGGGCGCAGACAAATACGACAGCGTGCAAAGCCGCTGCCAAAACATCGCCCCCGAAGCGATGGCGGCGCACCGCCTCGACATGGCGACCGGCGGCCTGCTGCTCATCGCCAAACACAAAGCCGCCGAACGCCACTACAAACAAGAATTTGCCGCGCGCCGCGTTGAAAAACGCTACATCGCCCTCGCCCACGGCATCCTCACGCCAACAAGCGGCGACATCCGCTACCCGCTCATCACCGACTGGGAACGCCGCCCGCGCCAGAAAATCGACTACGAATACGGCAAAAACGCGCACACCGGTTACCGGGTCCTCGCGGTAGAAAACGGCAACAGCCGCGTCGCCCTCACCCCGCACACCGGCCGCAGCCACCAACTGCGCGTCCACCTCGCCGCCATCGGCCACCCCATCCTCGGCGACGAATTTTATGCCGACGAACATCTTCCCGCTGCGCCGCGCCTGATGCTGCACGCGGAAGCCCTCACCGCCACCAACCTGCGCGGCATCAGGCAGCGCTTCCACCTCGCCGCGCCGTTCTGATACCAAAAAACAAAGCAGGATTTGGGGGTGGACGAAGCCCGCCAGCAATGCCGCAACGGCGGGTTTCAGCCCGCCGAAACCATTACGAACCCCGTTTTATCGTCGTTTCAAACAGGGCTGAGACAAGGCGGCGAGCCGAAGACCGTACAGACCATACGGCGCGGGTTTCCCATAAAAATCGCGCAGCGATTTTTATGGGTGCCCGGCGAGGCGCGCCAACACCGCATCATTTCTGTTTGCAGCGGCTATATTTTTGGGGATGGGTATCGCACTGACAAAAAAGCGCTTCCGGGGAAGCGCCTTTCTTTTTGCGACAGGTGTATTCAGAACGAGTATTTGAAGTTCAGGCGCACGTCGCGACCCGCTTCGGCCAGGGTACTGCTGCCCGCGCGCTGGCTGTGGCTGCGGTAGTTTTTGTCGAGGGCGTTGTTGACCGAGAGATTGACGTTGAGGTTTTTCTGCGGTTCCCAGTTGACGTAGAAGTCGTTCAGGCCGTAGCCGGGGCGTTCGACGCGTTCGTCGCTGCCGGAGGAGCCGCGCGAGGGGTCGGTGTAGCCGCCGTTTTGCACGAAGCGGCCGCGCCAGCCCACTTCGGTCTTGATGTTGTCGAAGGTGTAGGAGGCGCGCGCGGTCCAGGTGCGGCCGACGGGGATGGCGGTGTATAGCTAATACACCTAACATTTCATACATCTAAGCAAATAAAGTAGCGTGAAGA
>NZ_CALIZP010000094.1 GCF_938028825.1 uncultured Cardiobacterium sp.
AATCCACGCCCGACATCATTGATGTTATCTCCTCTATATCCTCCTTTGGTGGTTGTTTGCCGGGCTGCAAAGCCCGGCTCTTTTTTTGCTCGCGCCACACGGGCACACGGCCTGCGGCTTTCCGCTATAATTCGGGCAGATACACCCAGTAGCAAAGTCAGGGAACGCCATGTACCTCGTAGCCAATGCACTCAGCCAGCAACTGGCAAGCCAGTATCCCTTCTGGCAGGCCCCGCTGCCCTTCGACCTCATCCACGCCGAAATGTCCGGCAAAATCAGCGCCCACGGCGCACACGGCATCATCCGCATCGCCACGCACGATACCCGGACCGCCCTCACCGCGCGCATCGAAGCCTATCGCAAACACCACAGTGCGCCATCCTTCTGCTTTGCCCACCTACTGCCGCAGCAGCCGCAGGGCGATGCCCCGGACAGCTTCGCCGCCGGAATCCTGCAACGCCGCCTCTTTACCGAACCGCTGATTACCCATCGCGGCGATCATTTCCTCGATCTGCTGGAAACCGCCATTGCCGCCAAACCGCGCGCCATCGGTTTTGCGCAGGGTCTGCCCGACCGCGAAACCCTCGCGCTCATCCGCGAACAAAACATCTTCACCTTCGCCATCGTCGGCAACCTGCTCGAAGCCATCAGCGCGGACGACTACGGCGCGGATGCCCTCGTCCTGCAAGGCATGGAAGCGGGCGGCGAGCGCAGCCATTTCACCAACGACCTGCCGCTTGTCGAACAGGGCGCGCTTTCGCTCCTGCAACAGGTGCGCAAATACAGCGACAAACCGCTTGTCCTCTGGGGCGATCTCACCGACGGTGCCGACATCGTTGCCGCCATCATCAGCGGCGCACAAGCCGTAATGCTCGACCGCCCTTTCCTTGCCTGTGCCGAAAACGGTCTGGCGCTGGAAATCCGCGAACGCATCGTTCATGCCAACGAATACGACAGCGAAATCTCCGCGCAGTACACCGCCCGGCCGCTGCGCTGCCTGCGCCACGCATTCAGCAAGAATGACGAAGCACTGCTGCGTGGTCACGAAGCCCTCTTCGCCGCCGCGTTCGCCGCCAAACCGGATGAGCGCCCGCTGAGCGTGTCACTGAGTGCCATTGACGACCCGCAGAACCTGACCCACTACCTGAATCATCAGGCGCAACACATCCGCCAACTCATCGCCTGACCATGCTGCTCGACTACACCCGCCTCAACCCGGATGACGCGGGCAACCCGCGCAGCGAGCGCTACCACGACATCTATTACAGCGGCGACGGCTTTGCCGAGGCCGAGCACACCTACATCAACGGCAACCGCCTGCACGAACGCTTCACCCGCTGCACCGGCAACATCACCATCGGCGAAATCGGTTACGGCACCGGCCTCAACTTCCTGCACACCGCCGACGCCTTCCTGCGCGACGCGCCGCCAAGCGCGCGCCTGCACTACCTCAGCTTCGAGCGCCACCCTGTCGCCGCCGCCGACCTCGCCCGTCTCTGGCAAAACTGGCCGCAACCCGCCCTCCGCGCTGCCTTTCTCGCGCAAAACCCGCACAACCACGCGGGTCATCATCTCCTCAAAATCCACCCGCGCATCCACCTGCACCTCATCCTCGGCGACATCCGCGACACCCTGCCGCCGCTGCGCGCCCGCGTTGATGCCTGGTTCCTCGACGGCTTCGCGCCGGCGAAAAACCCCGATTGCTGGACGCCCGCCCTCATGCAGGAAATCGCCCGCCACAGCGCGCCGGGCGCGACCCTCGCCACCTTCAGCGCCGCTGCCGCCGTGCGCGACGCCCTGAGCGGAGCCGGCTTCACCATCCGGAAAACGGCGGGCTACGGCGCCAAACGCGACATGCTCACCGCCGCCCTCGCCAACCCGCCCACAGCAGAACCGCACTGGACCAACCAGCCCGCCGCTGCCGACGGTCCCATCGCCATCATCGGCGCGGGCATCGCCGGCAGCACCACCGCGCGCGCCCTCGCCGAAAGCGGCCGCCGCGTCACCCTCTACCACAGCGACGTCCATCCCGCCGCCAGCCATGTCCCGCTCGCCGTACCCTATCTCAACCCCGACAGCGAAGCCTCGCCCGACCGTCCCTACCAGTTCGCCACCTGGCACCACGCCATGCGCGCCCTGCACACATTTCCGCGCAACACTTACAACCCCTGCGGCGTCACCAACCACGCCGCAAACCCGCGCGAAGCACGCCGCCAGCAAGCCCTGCTTGACGCCCACCTGTTGAGCACCGCCGAAATCGGCGGCAACGCCACCGACCTCACCTACCCGCGCGGCGGCGCCGTCCACCTGCCTGCCCTGCTTGCGGCGCTTGCCGACCACCCCAACATCACCCGCACGACCCGCACCCTCACCGACCTCGCCGCACTTACCGACTACGCCGCCATCATCCACTGCTGCGGCTGGCAGACCGCGCTCAATCCCGAAGCCGCGCTGCATCACACCATCCGCCCCCTGCGCGGCCAGGGCAGCACCTATCACAGCGACCGCGTGCCGCCGGGCGTGTACTGCGCCGCACGCACACTCATCCCCGACGGCGACAGCGTTTACAGCGGCGCGGGCTTTGGTCCCGGCGATACCGACCTCACCCCGCGCGCAGATGACGACGCGCGCAACCTCGCCGCCATCCTGCAATATTACCCCGACGCCCGCACCGAACTGCGCGGTCACTTCGTCGGCATACGCGGTGCCAGCCGCGACCACATGCCGCTGGTCGGCGCCATCTGCGACGCCGCCAGCGTTCTGCACGAATACGCCGCCCTGCGCCGCGACGCGCACAAAACCATCATGCGCGACATCGCCCACCACCCGCGCCACTATATGCACCAGGGCCTCGGCTCCAAGGGCTGCACCTACGCCTGGCTGAACGCCGACATCCTCACTGCCATCATCAACAACACCCCCATCCCGCTGCCTGCGCCGCAACTCGAACGCATTGACCCCACCCGTTACCTCATCCGCGCACTCAAACACGGACAGATATAGCCGTTTCAGATAGAAACGATGCGGTATTGACCCGCCTGGCCGCAGCAGGCACAAAAAAACCGCTGCTCGTGCAGCGGTTTTTTTGCGTCCGGTGTTTTACGGCAAATCGTCAATGGGGCGCTTGGAACGCGGCATCAGGTCTTCATGGCGCACACCCATTTTGTACACGAGGGCGCTGGCGACGAAGATGGAGGAGTAGGTGCCGAAGATGATGCCGATCATCATCGCCGTCGAGAAGCCTTTGAGGATGGTGCCGCCAAAGAAGAAGAGGGCGATGACGGCCAGCAGCGTGGTCAGGCTGGTGACGATGGTGCGGGCGAGCGTCTGGTTGATGGAGGTGTCAATGACATCTTTCGGGGAGATGGCGGGTAGCTTGCGGAAGTTTTCGCGGATGCGGTCATAGACGACGACGGTGTCGTTCACCGAGTAACCGAGGACGGCGAGCAGTGCCGCCAGCACGTTGAGGTCGAACGGCCAGTGCATGAGCGAGAAGACGCCGGCGGTGATGATGACGTCGTGCAGTTGCGCCAGCACCGCGCCGAGGGCGAATTTCCATTCGAAGCGCAGGCCGAGGTAGATGATCATGCCGACGCAGGCGAGGCCGATGGCGAGCAGGCCTTTGCTGACGAGTTCTTCTTTGTACTGCCCGCCGACTTTGGACTGGCCGGTGATTTTGGCCTCCGGGTTGTCGGCCTGCACGGCGGCAACCATTTTGCTCATGGTGTCGTCAATGTTGCTGCCTTCCTGTTCGGCGAAGCGGATCTGGATGTCGCGCGAGGAGCCGTATTGCACGACGCCCGCATCCGGCACGATTTTTTCGGCGATGCCCCGGACGCGGGTCACGTCCGCCGTCTGCGGGTACTGCACTTCGATGGTCGCGCCGCCGGTGAATTCGAGGCCGAAGTTGAAGCCCCGGAAGATGATGAGGCAGACAGCCGTGACGGTGAGGAAGAGGGAGAACCACAGCCCGTCGTGGGCATATTTCATGAAGGGGATGAAGGGGTGTTTGATTTGCATGGCGGGCTCAGATGTTGATCTGCGGGTTTTCTTTGCGCAGGGTGGTGAATTCGACCAGCGCGCGGCTGACGTACACGGCGGTGAACATGGTGGTCAGGATGCCGATGGAGAGGGTAACGGCAAAACCCTTGATGGGGCCGGCACCGAAGCTGAAGAGGAGCACGGCGACGATGAGGGTGGTGATGTTGGCATCCACCACGGTCGGCAGGGCGTTTTCATAACCGAGACGCACGGCGGTACGCACGTCCACATGGTGTTGCAGTTCTTCGCGGATGCGTTCGTAGATGAGGACGTTGGCATCCACCGCCATGCCGAGGGTGAGGACGATACCGGCGATGCCCGGCAGGGTCAGGGTCGCACCGACCAGCGACAGGGATGCTACCAGCAGGATCAGGTTGACGAGCAGGGAGAGATCCGCATCCAGGCCGAGTTTGCGGTAGTACACCAGCATGAAGACGACGACGAAGAGGAAACCGATGACGGAGGCGTTCACGCCCTGGTCAATGTTCTTTTTCCCGGCGTTCGGGCCGATGGTGCGTTCTTCGATGATGTACACCGGCGCGACAAGCGAACCGGCGCGCAGGGTGGCGGCAAGTTTTTTCGCGCGCGAGAGGGGTTCGACGCCGGTAATCTGGAAGCGTTCGGCGAATTGCCCCTGAATGGTGGCGGAGTTGACCACGGTCTCGCGTTTTTCCACGGTGGTCACGGGCTTGCCATCGGCGTCGTTCTTGGTGACGGGGACGTATTCGACGTACACGGTCGCCATCGGTTTTTTCAGGTTTTCGCGGGTAATTTCCGCCATCTGCGCCCCGCCCTGCGAGTCGAGGACGACGCTGACGGCGATGCCGCTCTGGTTGGCAGTATCCACCGCCGCATCAACGATATGTTCGCCGCTCATCACGACTTTGCGTTTGAGCAGTATCGGCGTGCCGTCTTCAAAATAGGCGAGTTTGCTGCCGAACGGTGCGCGCTTCATCTGTACCGCCCGGGCGACGTCGCCCTGCTCATCGACGATATAGAATTCGAGGGTGGCGGTGGAGCCGAGCATTTCTTTCGCTTTGGCGACGTCCTGAATACCGGGGAGCTGGATGAGCAGGCGGTCATCGCCGACGACCTGGATGGAGGGCTCGGCGACACCAAGGCTGTTGACGCGGCCCGCCATACGGATGCGGTTCTGGTCGGCGGCGCGGCGTTTCATGTCGCTGATGCCCTGTTCGGTGTATTGCATGTGCACGCGGTACTGCCCGTTTTCTTCATAGTTGATTTGTTCGATGCCGGTCGGCAGCAGGCGGTAGAGGGCATCCAGCGCCTGTTCGCGGTCGGCGCCCGTCGCGAAACTGAGAATGGCGCCGCCGTTGGCCGATGCTTCCGCGCCCTGCATCGGGATGTTGTTTTTCGCGGTAGTGGTGGTGGCGAGGTCGATGAGTTCGGCGGATTTGCGGGTGAAAAGTTCGTTGCTGTCCACTTGCAGCAGGAAGGAGATGCCGCCGCGCAAGTCGAGGCCGAGGTTGACCGGGGCGAGGCCGAGAGCTTGCAGCCATTCGGGGGTGTTCGCCATCAGGTTGACGGAAACGCTGTTGTCGGGGTATTTGGTGGCAAGCAGGTCGCGCGCCTGGATTTGCACGTCGGTCTGCGGATAGAAGAGGTTGAGGTTCTCGCCGTCCTGTTTCCAGCGCATGGGGGCAAGATTGGCGTCATTGAGCTGTTTGGTGATATTGCCTGCTGCTGTTGCCGCTGCTTCCGGGGTAGGGAATTGCATTTGCACGGTCGGGCTTTTGCCATACCAGTTCGGCAGGGCGACCAGCAGACCGAAGAGGGTAACGGCGATGATGAGCAGGTATTTCCATGCGGGGTAGGCTTTGGACATGGTGGTGTTCCGGTTGGTTCAAGTGATGAAGGCTGCCGCCGGCAGCCTTCGGTATGGCATTTATTCTTTTTCTTTTGGGTCGCTGCCGTCTGCTTTGGGGGCCTCGTCCGCCTTGTCGTGCTTACCGTCTTTTTTGTCGCCTTTCTCGTGCTTGTCGTCATTGGCGGCGCTGTTGCTGCCGAGGGTGGCTTTGAGCGAGCCTTTCGGCAGGATTTGCACGACGACACCACGCTGGATGCGCACCACGGTGTTCCTGGCGATTTCCAGATCGATGGCGAAATTGTCGAGGTCGATGACGCGCCCCATCAGGCCGCCGTTGGTCATCACTTCGTCGCCCCTTTTCAGGCTGGAAACCAGCAGCTGGTGTTCCTTCATCTTTTTCTGCTGCGGGCGGATCATGAAGAACCACATTGCGCCGAAGAGCACGACCAGCATGATGATTTGCAGGGAGCCGCCGCCTTGTGCTGCGGCGGGGGCGGCTTGGGCGTAGGCGTCTTGAATGAATAGCATGGGTTTGTCCTTTAATGTGTTATGGAAGGGGAAGCGGCGCGCATTATAGCGTACTCGCTTCGGCGCGCCGCATGGCGTAGAAGTCGGCGGCGAAGCTCGCGAACTGCCCCGCTTCGATAGCCGCGCGCATGTCGTGCATGAGGCGGATGTAGTAGCGCAGGTTGTGGATGGTGTTGAGCCGCGCGCCGAGCATTTCGTTGCATTTGTCGAGGTGGTGCAGGTACGCCCGGCTGTAATGGCGGCAGGTGTAGCAATCACAATCCTCTTCGATGGGGCGCAGGTCGCGCTTGTACGCCGCGTTGCGCAGTTTCAGGGTGCCGAAGCGGGTGAAGAGGTAGGCGTTGCGTGCGTTGCGCGTCGGCATGACGCAGTCGAACATGTCGATGCCGCGCCGCACACCTTCGACGATGTCTTCCGGTTTGCCGACGCCCATCAGGTAGCGCGGCTTGTGCGCAGGCAGGTGCGGCAGGGTGTGTTCCAGCGTGTCGTTGCGCGCGTCAAGCGGTTCGCCGACCGCCAGACCGCCGACGGCATAGCCGGGCAGGTCGAGCGCGACCAGGCCTTCCGCCGATTCGCGGCGCAGGTCGGGATAGATGCCGCCCTGGACGATGCCGAAAAGGTGGTTGGGGTTGCCTGCGTGTGCGGCCTTGCTGCGCGCCGCCCAGCGCAGCGACAGGCGCATGGATTTCGCTGCTTCCTCGTGCGTCGCCGGGTAGGGGGTGCATTCGTCGAGCTGCATGACGATATTGGCATTGAGCGCGCGCTGCACTTGCATGGAACGTTCCGGGCTGAGAAACACCGCGCTGCCGTCCACCGGCGAGCGGAAATGCGCGCCTTCTTCGGTCAGCTTCCTGATTTTCGCCAGACTGAACACCTGAAAACCGCCGGAATCGGTGAGGATGGGTTTGTCCCAGTGCATGAATTGATGCAGGCCGCCGTGCGCGGCGACGATGTCCTCGCCGGGGCGCAGCATGAGGTGAAAGGTGTTGCCGAGGATGATTTCCGCGCCGAGGGCGTGCAATTCCTCCGGTGCAAGCCCTTTCACCGTGCCGAGGGTGCCGACCGGCATGAAAACCGGCGTCTGCACGAGCTGGCCGTCGGGGAAGATAATGGTGCCGCGACGCGCGTCGCCGTCTTGTGTGATGAGTGTGTAGTGCATGATGTCCTTGCCGATGGCAGAAAACTGTGGTGGGCGCACCGCGACAGCGGCGAAGCCCGCCGCCCGCGCCGTCATTGCCAGGGATCGTCGTCCATATGCTGCAAGAATTCCTGCATTTCTTTTGCCGCTTCGCGGATGAGGCGTTCGTCCTGGCTGTCGAGGGCGGCGGTGAAGAGGGCGATGCGCTGCCCGATGTACTGGCGGTCTTCGCCGAGGCGCTGGGTGTAGAGGCGGTCGGCGCGCGCCAGCAGGGTGCGGTTTTCTATTTGGTCGCGTGGGTGGATTTTCAGTTTTGCCAGTTTTTCGTGTGCCGACCGCAAGGCAGCATCGTCGAGGTTGACGCCGCTGTTGTGGATGGTGAGCTGGTGCGTGCTGCCGTCGGCGGGCAGGTGCACATCCACTTCGAGCAGGCCGCTGACGTCGTAGGTGAAGCGCACTTCGGCGGGCATCTGTTCGGGGTCGCTGTATGCGGGCAGCGGGATGTTGATTTCGCCGAGGTAGATGTTGTCGCGCACGAGCCGCGCTTCGCCCTGGTAGATTTTGAAGAGCAGCGCGTCCTGGTTGTTGTGGATGGGGTAATAGGTTTCCATGCGGCTGACGGGGATGACGGTATTGCGCTCGATGATGGGGCTGAACACGCCGCTTTCGTAGTGCTGCTCGCTGGTCTGGATGCTGGTTTCGACGCCAAGCGAGTAGGGAGCGACATCAGTCATAACCACTTCTTCCAGCGCCTGGTCTTGCGCGACCAGCCCCGCCTGGATGGCGGCACCGATGGCGATGGTTTCGTCCGGATTGAGGCCGGTGGTCGGGAAGCGGCCGAAGAGACGCGCCATCGCCTTGCGCAGGACGCTCATCCGCGTCGCCCCGCCGACGAGGATGATGTCGTCCAGCGAAGCGGCGCGCACCCCGGCGTCGCGCAGGGTCTGCTCGATGGGCGCGCGGCAGCGTTCGATGAGCGGCGCGCAGCGGTTCTCCCAGTCGGCGGCGGTGATGTGCCAATCGAGCGTCTCGCCGCCCACGTTGAGCGACATGTCGGTATCGCCGCTGTTCAGCGCCTGTTTGGCGCGTTCGGCAGCGGCGTAGAGTGGGCCTTGTACGCCGCTGAGGTCGGCTTTGGGATGGGCGCCGCCGAAGCCCCGGATGAGCAGTTCGGTGAAGTCTTCACCGCCGAGCATGTTGTCGCCCGCGCTTGCCCGCACTTCCATGATGCCGCTGAACATGTCCAGCAGGGTCACGTCGAAGGTGCCGCCGCCGAGGTCGAGAACAAGGAATTTGCGCGCGTCTTCCCCCTGGTGCAGGCCGTAGGCCATCGCGGCGGCGGTGGGTTCGTTCAGCAGGCGGCGCACGTTCAGCCCGGCCAGTTCGGCGGCGTGGCGGGTGGCTTTGCGCTGGGTGTCGTTGAAATAGGCGGGGACGGTGATGACCGCATCCGTGACGCGCGCGCCGAAGGCGGCTTCGGCATCGGCCCTGAGCGCGCCGAGGACGAGTGCCGAGAGTTCTTCCGGGGAAAATTCGTGACGGTGGCCGAGGCGGTAACGCTTGCTGCTGCCCATGTAGCGCTTGAAGGCGGCGGCGGTCGCCTGCGGGTGCGAGACGAGGCGCTCGCGCGCGGCGGCGCCGACGAGGATGCTGCCGTCGTCGTCAACGCTGACCACGGACGGG
This sequence comes from uncultured Cardiobacterium sp., assembly GCF_938028825.1. Taxonomy (GTDB): domain Bacteria; phylum Pseudomonadota; class Gammaproteobacteria; order Cardiobacteriales; family Cardiobacteriaceae; genus Cardiobacterium. Next base: position 9,219 of record NZ_CALIZP010000094.1, read on the forward strand.
GTGAGGACGCTGCCGAGGGCGTTTTTGACGAGCTGCGCCTTGCCGTCCTGCCAGTAGGCAACAAGGCTGTTGGTGGTGCCGAGGTCGATGCCGAGGATGGGGGTATCCATGTTGTTGTGCTCCGGGCGGAAAATGGCGCGGATTATACAGCGACGGGGGCACAATGCCCGCCCGGCGGCGGGGCAGGGGCAGTTTCCCGCTATCGTTGCGGCGGGGTAACATACGCGGCCGGTCAAGTGTTGGCCGGCCGTTAATGACTGCAAGGAGTATCTGTGAATCTTTCCTGGAACCGGCAGATTGCGCTGCCGCCCTTTTCATTTCGTGCGTTGGCTTATGCCCTGGCGTTGCTTGTCGCGCCCAACGTGGCTTTTCTGCTGCTGGCGTGGCTGACCCATACGGCGCGGCCGCTGCTGAATCTGGATTATTTCGTCGCGGTGCTTTTGCTGGCGGCGCCGTGGCGCTGGACGCGCCTTGCGGGTATCGCGGCATTCTGGCTGGCCGTTCTGTTTGATGTGCTGATGTTCGTGATGCAGCTCTTCCCCTTCCTGGATTTGCGCGGTGCCCTCTATCTGCTGCCGTTTGTGCTGAAAGCGCCGTGGTCGTACCGGCTGCTCTGCCTCCTGGCGCTGGCGTATGTCCTCATCATGCCCCTCTGCCTGTGGCGGCTGGGAAAAAGGACCAATCTCTACCACGCTTTATGGCTCGCCATCCCGCTGGCGGTGGCATCCTATTTCACCGGGCACCTGCAATATCACGAGCGCGGTTTGCAGACCAATCTCTTCGGGCGCAACAATTTCTTCTACGGCAAGAGCCAGTTCGCCTTGTACGGCAGGAGCAAGGAATTTGCCCGGATTACCGCCAACGATGTCGAAGCGGTGTTTTCCCCGCTGCAATTCGATCACGCTTCAAGACTGCTGGCACAACCGCCGTCGGCAAAAATCCTCTTTATCGTCAACGAGTCCTGGGGGCAGCCGAAAAATCCCGCCTTGCAGGATGCCGTGCTGGCAAAACTGGCAGCAGAACGCGACCGCTTCGACATCTGGCAGGTGGGCCATTTCCCCTTTGTCGGCGCCACGGTGCAGGGCGAAATCCGCGAGCTGTGCGTCTTGCAGGTACAGGGGCTGGCTCTGCGCCGTACCCCGGCGGGTCGCTTCGCAGACTGCCTGCCCAACCGCCTGCGGCAGCAGGGGTATATGACGGTCGCCCAGCATGGTGCCAGCAGCCTGCTCTACGACCGTTCCAGCTGGTACCCGAAAGCGGGTTTTGCGCAGGTCGTGGCGGCGGAACAGCTGATGGGCAAGCCGACCTGCCAGGCGTTCAACGGCGTCTGCGACAGCGCCCTGTTCGCGATCGTCAAGGAAGCCTTCGCCCATCACCCGAAACTGTTCTTTTACTGGATGACGCTGACCTCGCACACCGATTATCCCGCCGAGGACTTGTTCAACCACCGCCTCGACTGCGCGGCCTACGGTCTGCCGGCGGATACGATGCTCTGCCGCAATTTCGGCTTGCAGACGCAGTTTTTCGATGAACTGGCGGAACTGGTCCGGCAGCCGGAAATGCGCGGCGTCGAGGTGATTGTGGTCGGCGACCACCCGCCGCCGGTGATCAATCTGGGCGAGATGTTCAAGTATCTGACGGAACCGGGCGAAGTCGCCTGGGTTCATTTCAAGGTGAAGGAATAGCGGAGCAAGGGCGGGGCATCCCGCCCTTTACTTTTATGCCCCGGGCGGCGGGGCGGTGCGCTGGATACGCAGGGCGTTGGCGGTAACGAGCAGCGAGCTGGTGCTCATGCCGAGCGCGGCAATCCACGGGGTGAGATAGCCGCAGAGTGCAAGCGGCAGGATGAGGAGGTTGTAGGCGGTCGCCCAGGCGAGGTTCTGGCGGATGATGCGTTGGGTACGTGTGGCCAGGTCGAAGAGGTAGGGCAAGGCGTCGGGACCGTTTTGCATGAGGACGATGTCGGCATGGGTCTGCGACAGCGGGTTGGCGCGGCCAACGGCGACGGAGACGGCGGCGCGGGCGAGGACGGGCGCGTCGTTGATGCCGTCGCCAATCATCAGGGTATGCGCGGGGTCGTGCGCTTCGAGCAGGGCGAGTTTGTCGTTTGGGCGCAGGTCGCCGTGGTAGTCCGTGATGTGGTAGCGCGCGGCGAGGCGGGCGACGTTGGCACTGCGGTCGCCGCTTGCGATAGCGAGGTGGTAGCGGGCGGCAAGCGCGGTCAGGGTTGCGGCGAGGCCGGGGCGTTCGGGGTCGCTCAGGCGGTAGTGCGCGCGCAGGGTGGTGTTTTCAGCGAGGTAAACGTGGGTGGTGTTGGCGGTATCTTCGTCTGTGTCCGGGATGGGGGATTGTCGGCGGGCGTAATTTTCTTGCAGGCGTCTTCCGGTATTAATGGCATAGCCACAGTGGCGTTTGGGGACAGTGGAAGGGTGGACGCTGGCAGCCGCGCCAGTGTCGGTCTCGCCGTACGGGATGCCCTCTCCCCCGTCCCCTTTTTCGTCCTGCGGGCGGGCTGTTCCAGTCCCACGGGGAAGGGGGATGGAGACACCATTTTCCTGCATGTAAGCGGCGCTGCCGATATGCCAGCGGCTGCCCTGCCAGTCGCCGCTGACGCCTTTGCCGCTGTGCTGGGTGATGTTCGTCATGGGCAGGGTGGCGGTTTCCTGGCGGCTGAAGTACCAGGCGACGGGGTGGGTGCTGTTGGTTTCGAGGGTTTTGGCGATGGCGAGCAGGATGTGCGGGTCGGCGTCGCCATAGGTTTCGCCTGCGCGCAGTTGGTATTTGCCGACGGTCAGGGTGCCGGTTTTGTCGAAGAGGATGCGCTTGATGCGGGTGAGGCAGTCGAGGGTGTCGCTGTTTTTGATGAGGATGGCGTGTTTGTGCGCGTGGTTGAGCGCGGCGGTGAGCACGGTCGGCGTCGCCAGCGATAGTGCGCAGGGGCAGGTGGCGACAAGTACGGCGAGGGCGATGTCGAAGGCGCGCGCGGGCGCTATCCACTGCCAGATGAGGTAACCGGCGGCGGCGAGGATGAGTACGGCAAGGATGGTATGGCGGGCGAGGGTTTCGTTGCGGTCTATCTGCGGCGAGCGGTGCTGTTCGGCGCGGGCGCTGATGCGGCGGATGGCGGCGAGGGTGGTTTGTTGTCCGGTTTGGGTGACGCGGATGTCGAGCGGACTTGCCAGGTTGGTGCTGCCGGCGAGGACGGTGTCGCCCGCCTGTTTGTATTGCGGGGTGCTTTCGCCGCTTAACATGCTTTCGTCCACGCGGCTGGTGCCCGCTTCGATGCGTCCGTCCACGGGGATGGTGTGCGTCGGCAGGACGCGGATGTGGTCATCCACGCGGATGGCGGGCAACGGTACGAGGCGGTATTCGCCGTCGGCCGCGCGTTGGTACACGGCGTCAGGCAGAAGACGGGCAAAGTGGTGCTGGTTGTGGCGGGCACGGCGGCGGGTGTGCGCTTCGAGGGTGCGGCTGATGGTGATGAAGAAGATGAACATGGTGACGCCGTCGTAGTAGATTTCGCCGTGGCCGAGGAGGGTGTGGTAGAGGCTGGCGAGCCACGCCCCCGCGCAGGCGATGGCGATGGGTACATCCATATTAAGGCGGCGCTGTTTGAGGGCGAGCCAGGTGTTTTTCAGGAAGGGGTAGCCGGCGTAGAGCATGATCGGGGCGCTGGTGAGCGCGCTGATCCAGCGCAGCAGTTGTTCGTATTCGCGCTCGATGCCGAGCCAGGCGCCGGTGTAGAGGCCGGTCGCGAACATCATCACCTGCATCATGCCGAGGCCGGCGACGATGAGGCGCAGCAGGTCGTGGTTGCGGCGGCGGTGGTCGCGGCGCTCTTCCTGGTCGGGCGTGGTGAGGTTCGGGGTGTAACCGAGGTCGGCGATGGTGGCGAGGATGGCCGAGAGTGGGGTGTCGCGCCAGCGGATTTCGGCGCGCCCTGTCGTCAGGTTGATGTGGGTGTGGGTGATGCCGTGCGCGCGTTCGAGGGCGCGGCTGATGAGCCAGGTGCAGGCGGCGCAGTGCAGGCCGTCGATGTAGAGGTGGATTTCGTTATTTTCGCCGTCGTGATAGGTGTACTGGGCGGCGATGTCGGGCAGGTCGTAGGCTTGCCAGTGGCTGTGGTCGTAGGCGGTATCAGGCCGGGGCGCGGGATGGTCGCGCACGGTGTAGTACTGGTCGAGGTGGTGCGCGCTGATGATGGCGGCGACGGCACGGCAGGCGGTGCAGCAGTAGGCATGGCCGGCGTCGTCATGGATGTCGGTGCCGGCAAGGATAGGCCGGTGGCAGTGGTAGCAGGTCATGGGGTTGGCGGGGGTGATGGGCGGAGCAGTGTATCGGCGCCGCAGCGCGGTTTCCATCCGGTTATTCCCATAACTGCTTGAAAAAATGCTGGTTCCCTCAGACTGCCGCATGGAGCTAGGGCAGGCGGACGCTGCCGAAGCGGGCAGTGCAGCCCGCCGCCGTTTTGCTGAACACCAGTCCCGCCGCGTTTGCCGCCGGGCAATAGGCGACGGCAAAGGGCAGGTCGGGCAGCGGCAGGGTGCTGTACACGGGTGTCTGCGGGTAGGCATCGAGCAGGGTAATGAGCGCCGAGGTGTGCCGCAGGTTCTTGCCGGTGAGGACGATGGCATCGGGCCGCCGCCCGCGTCGCCGCAGTTCCGGCAGCAGGTAGCGCGCGGCATCGTCGCGTCCGTAGTTGCGGTGGCGCAGTCCGGTGTTGACCACCAGCGTCTTGCCGCCAAAATAGCGCACCGCGCTGCCGTTCGGCGCGAGGAAGTCGGGCGGCGCGGCAAGAACGGCATGCAGGCTGATGCCGACGGCAAGCGCCATCCAGGCAAGCGGCGCGGCAGGCAGCCGCCAATACCACGGCGGGGCGGCATCATCCGCCGCCCGCAGCGGGAAATCCCGCCCGCGCAGGCGGGCGAGCGCGCAGAGGACCGCTGCCGTCGCGCACAACCCGGCGGCGATGGTCGGCTGGAAGGCGGGTTGCCGGTACGCCCAGGCGGGTTGGGCAAGGGCCGCCAGCGCGTGCAGGAAAGTATCCAGCAGCCACACCGCAGGCGGCGCCAGCGGCGGCAGGACGAGCGCCACCAACGCCAGCACCAGCACCGGCGCCAGCCACGGAATCAGCACCAGATTGGCGGCGAGCGACACCACGCTGATGCCGCCGAACAACGCCCAGCCGATGGGCAGCAGCGCCAGCGTGATGAGCGCCTGCAACACCGGCCATTGCCACAGCGGGCGCAGTCGCCGCCACAACGGCGCGCTGTACAGAATCACCGCCACCGCCGCAAACGACAGCCACGCGCCCGCTGTGCCGAGTTGCCACGGATTCACCAGCAGGATGCCGAGCGCCGCCAGTTTGAGCGCCTGCCGCCCGCCGCCCGCCTCCGGGCAGTGCCAGCACAGCGCCAGCACGGCGAGCATCAGCCAGGCGCGCAGTACCGGCGCGGCCGCGCCGGTGAGCATGGCATAGACGAGAGCGCACAGCAGCGTGCCGTGCAGGGCGAGCGTGTGCGGCTGCACCCCGCCGCGCCAACGCGGCGGCAGAGCGGCGGAGGCATGGCGCAGGATGAGGTAGAACAGCCCCACAATCAGCGCCAGATGCAGGCCGGAGATGGCGATGAGGTGCGTGGTGCCGCTACGGCGCAACCGGTTCTGCGCGTCTGCGTCCAGCCCGCTGCGGTCGCCGATGATGAGCGCACGCAGCCACGCCCGTTGCGCGGCGGGGAAGACGGCGTCGATGCGGGCGGCGAGGGCGGCGCGCTGCCGCACCGTCCACGGTACCGTTACCCCGTCAAGCGGCACCACCGCGCGCACCGTCGCCCGCCCACGCAGCCGCTCCCGCTGCGCCGACAGCCCGCCGTCGCCCGCTTTCAGGCGCACCTCGGCGCGCACCGCCTCACCGGGACGATAGGAACGGCGGGAAAAATCGGCGGCGGCAAGGCGGTCGCCGCGCGCCAGCGGGCAGTCGCCCGCGTCCAGCGTCGCCATGACGAAGCGGCTGCCGACGGGATAACCGCGCGTCGGGAAATCGGCGATGTAAAAGTCGGCACGGCAATCCGCTGCGGCGGGCAGCGGCGAGGTGAACTGCCACGGCGACAGCGTCCACAGCGCCGCCAGCACGGCGATGGCGGGGAAACGGGTCAGGCGGTGGCCGAGCAGCACCAGCGTGCAGGGCAGACACCACAGCGACAGCGGCAGGTGCCGGGCGAGAAGTATGCCGACCACGACTGCGAGCAGGGTCGCATCGAGCGGCGGGAGGGCGGTACGTCGCCCGCTGCTGCCGTCCGCCGTATGACCGCCCTGCCCGTCCCGCCCTGTGCCGCCCATTGCCGCTCCTTTCCCGAAAATGCCTCTGCCGTCATTGTAAGCGGCGCGGCGCGGAACCCATACCGCTTGCTGCCGCTGCGCGGCGAAGCGCTACAATGCCCGCGAATTTCCGCACGACCGACAAATGCCCCGCATCGCCCTCACCCCCTGCGCAGCCACGCACTACGCCGCCCTCGCCTACCGCCTGCCGCCGCCGCAGGACAACTACACCCGCGCGCCGCAAGCATGGTTCGACAGCGGTTTCCGCCCCGGACAATATCCCGTCAGCATCCTTGCCGATGCCGCGCCGGTCGGCTTTTTCATACTCGACAGCGGCGCCAACAGGGCAGATTACAGCGACGATGCGCACGCCCTGCTGCTGCGCTCGATGTCCATCCACCCCGCGTGGCAGGGGCGTGGCATCGCCGCACTGGCGCTCGCGCCGCCCGTGTTGTGGGCCTATATCGACCGCCACATCCCGGCCATCCGCCGCCTCGTCCTCGGTGTCCACCATGCCAATGCCGCCGCCCGGCGCCTGTATCTGCGCTGCGGTTTCCGCGACAGCGGCCGCACCTACCCCGGCCTGAAAGGCCTGCAATATATTTTTGAACAAACCCGCCCCGCATGATGCTTCCCGCCTTCCATCGCGGCCACCTCGCCCTGCTCGTTACCGCCGCCCTCTTCGGCAGCACCTTCATTTTCCAGCGGCACAGCGCCGCCGCCGTCTCCGCCACGCTCTTCACCGCCTGGCGCCTGCCCGTCTCCACCGCGTTCCTCGTTCTGATGCTCGCCCTGCGCCGCCAACCCGTCTGGGGCCGTTGGGCGCGCGACGGCATCGTCTGCGGCATCCTGCTCTATCTCGGCATGTACAGCCAGCAATGGGGCCTCGCCCACACCACCGCCGGCAAGGCGGGGTTTATCACCAGCATCTACGTCATCCTCGTGCCGCTGCTGGGGCTTATCGCGGGCGAGCGGCTGCATAAACACTTAATCGCCGCTCTCATCCTCGTCTTCGCCGGTATCTGCTGCCTCGTCGGCATCAAAAGCGACGACAAGACGCTTGGCTGGAACATCGGCGACAGCGTCACCCTCGCCTGCTCCTTCATCTGGGCGTTTTACGTCATCTATACCGGCATCGCCGTGCGCCGCAGCGACGCCCTCGCCCTGACCGCGATGCAGACATTCGCCGCCACCCTCATCGCCCTGCCCATCGCCGTCGCAAGCGACGGCCTGCCCGCCCTGTCCGACCCCGCCCGCCTCGCGTACAGCCGCTGGGACATCCTCTATGCGGGCATCGTCTCCTCCGGCCTCGCCTTCTTCCTGCAAGCCTGGGGGCAGCGCAGCGTCGCCGCCACGCCCGCCGCCATCATCCTCTCGCTGGAAAGCGTCTTCGCCCTCATCGCCGGCTGGCTGTGGCTGGCCGAACCCGTCACCCCGCTGATGCTCACCGGCTGCACCCTGCTCTTTGCCGCGATGATCATCGCCCAGAAACCCCCGGCCCTCTCATGATCGGCACCGACATCATCGACAAACGCCGCATCGCCGCCCTGTGGCACACCCACGGCCGGCGTCTGGCGGAAAAAATCCTGCACCCCGCCGAACGCGCCCGCCTCGCCGGGGCGCGCGATCCGGTGCGCTACCTCGCCATGCGCTGGGCGGCCAAAGAAGCGCTGGGCAAAGCCCTCGGCACCGGCCTGCGCGCGCCGCTGGTCATGCCCGCCATCCGCCTCGACAAGACCGCGCTGGGCGCGCCGCAATTCGCCGATACCGAACCACTGCGCAGCCTGCGCCTGGCGCGCGGCATCGCCACCATCCACCTCAGCCTCAGCGACGAACGCGATTACGCCGTCGCCTTCGTCTGGTGCGAACGGCAAACCCGCGCTCGCAGCAAGCCATAACGTGAAAACCCGCACCCATTCCGTGCATTACCCACCCGGATGCAGAAAAACGGCAAGCCGCGCCGTCGTAAAATAACAACAAAAATACCGTTGTTGGTTTCTTGCAACAAAACGGTTGCACGACCACAAAAAAGCCAGTATGATTGCTCCCGGATTAGGCGATCCGCGAAATTGAATTTAGCTATTGCTAGGAGACTTAACATGAAAAAATCACTGATTGCATTGAGCGTTCTGGCCGGCATGGTCGGCGTTGCCCAAGCAGAAAACACCACGACGCTTTACGGCGCTATCGGTTATTCCGTCAAAGTTGCCGATAAATCCGAAAATAATCGTCCTTTGGAACTCAATAAAACTAATTGGGACCTGAAACGCAGTGTTGCCCGTTTCGGCATTCGTGGTACCGAAGACCTGAATGGTGGTCTGCAAGCATTCTACCGCTTCGAATTCAATGTAACCGATGCTGGTGTTACTAGCGCCAAAGAGGGTACCCGTTACGCTTATCTCGGTTTGAAAGGTGACTTCGGTACCCTGACCTTGGGACGTCAAAAAACCATCTTTGCCACTGCAACCGATTTTAACGATAACTTCCAAGATGTTTATTTCAAATACCATAACGGTTCTAATCGTCTGAGCAAAGTTATCAGCTACGTCAGCCCGGATATCTACGGCTTCAAGATTGGCGCTTCTATGATCTTGGATGGCGATAATAGCGTTATCTCTAGCTCTGATTCTAAAGGTATAGATGCTTGGGAAGCTGGCGCTTTCTATGAAAACAGCGGCTTCTTCTTTGGTGGCGCTTACCAATATCAGGATCAAGGTAAAGGTTCTACTGAGTTGATGGGTGGTTCTACTGGCTTTAAGAATGACACCTTCAAAGTTGGTCTTGGTTACGAACACGAGTCTAGCGCTGATAGCTATTACAACTTGGCTGGTGATTATTACCTCGGCAACAACACCTTCCGCGCTGGCTTCGGCTACAAAGATGGTAAAGGTAAGGATGACTGGTACGAATATGCCCTCGGTTACCAGTACAACCTCAGCCCGCGTACCTACACTTGGGTTGAAGGTACTTACAATGATCCGCGTGCGAAAGGCGCAGATGATAACTACGAAGTTGTTGTTGGCGTTCGTCACGACTTCTAATCGGTATCCTCTACCGCAAAAAGCGAACCTTCGGGTTCGCTTTTTTATTACCCATGAATCACCTCGTGACGTACCGCAAAACCACAGGGGTTCCGCCCGGCAGCGTCGCACACATTCCTGTTGCGCACGCAAAACAGTGGCCTGGGCAGATTTTGTTTATAATGCAAAGCCCACGATTTAACACAGATTTTTGCGTCCTTTATGAAAAAAATGCTTTCTCTCGCGCTTGCCACCCTGCTGCTGCAAGGCTGCGGCATGATGCTCGTCGGCGGTGCGGCGACAACGGCAGGTATGGTGCATGACCGCCGCTCGGCAGGTACGGTTATTGACGACAACGCCCTGGAACTGAAAGTGCTGAACACCATCCGCCAAACCAAAATGCTGGCCGACAACAGCCACGTCAGCGCAACCGGATACAACGGCATGGTACTGCTTACCGGCGAGGCGTATAACGAAAACATCCGCCAGCACATCACCGCCGCCGTCGAGCGCATCCCCGGCGTCAAACAGGTGCACAACCAGCTCGTGATCGGGCGGCGCAGCACCTTCATGGAACGCGCTTACGATTCCAAGCAGACCGCGAAGGTCAAATCGGCGCTGCTGGATGTGAAAATCGCCGGATTTGACCCGACCCGCGTCAAAGTCGTTACCGAACACGGCTACACCTATCTCCTCGGCATCGTCAGCGAAGAAGAAGCGCAGGCAGCGGTGGACATCGCGCGCCGCGTCTCCGGGGTGAAAGAAATCGTCAGCATGTTTGAAATCGTGCAGAACCCGGCAACCACCACCGGTGGCGGCAACTTCTGACCCTCCGCATCCCCACGAAGTCGGCCGCAGGCGGCCGGCTTCATCGTTTCTGACATCCACAAAAAACAGGCAAAACATCATGACAAAGGCAATCCCCCTCCGTTCCCAAACCTCCACCGCCGGGCGCAATATGGCCGGTGCCCGCGCCCTGTGGCGTGCGACCGGCATGAAAGATGAAGACTTCCGCAAGCCCATCATCGCCGTGGTCAACAGCTTTACCCAGTTCGTTCCCGGCCATGTACACCTCAAAGACATGGGGCAACTGGTCGCGCGCGAAATCGAAGCGGCGGGGGCGGTCGCCAAAGAATTTAATACCATCGCCGTGGATGACGGCATCGCCATGGGGCACGACGGCATGCTCTACTCCCTGCCAAGCCGCGACATCATTGCCGATTCCGTCGAATACATGGTCAACGCGCACTGTGCCGATGCCATGATCTGCATCTCTAACTGCGACAAAATCACCCCCGGCATGTTGATGGCGGCGATGCGCCTCAACATCCCCGCCGTCTTTGTCTCCGGCGGACCCATGGAAGCGGGGAAAACCGCGCTTGCCAAGCACAAACTCGACCTGGTTGATGCCATCGTCTATGCCGTGGATCCGGCAGTGGATGACGCGACCGTTGACGATTACGAAAAAAACGCCTGCCCGACCTGCGGATCCTGCTCCGGCATGTACACCGCCAATTCCATGAACTGCCTGACCGAAGCGCTGGGTCTGTCGTTGCCCGGTAACGGCACCACCCTCGCTACCCATGCTGACCGCAAACAGCTCTTCCTGAATGCTGCGCGCACCATTGTCGCCATCACCGAGCGCTACTACCGCGAAGGCGATACCAGCGTCCTGCCGCGTTCCATCGCCAACTTCGATGCCTTCCAGAACGCCATGACCCTCGATATCGCCATGGGTGGTTCAACCAACACCATCCTGCACCTGCTCGCTACCGCGCAAGAAGCGCACGTCCCCTACACCATGAAAGACATTGACGCCCTGTCGCGCCGCATCCCGCAGCTGTGCAAAGTCGCGCCGAACGAGCCCAAATACCACATCGAAGACGTGCACCGCGCTGGCGGCATCATGAACATCCTCGCCGAACTCGCGCGCGCAGGCCTCATTCGTACCGACATGCCGACCGTGCACAGCGCGACCCTGCAAGACGCCATTGACCGCTACGACCTGACCCGCAACCCTGCCCCGGAAATCCGTGAATTTTACCAAGCGGGCCCGGCCGGACTGCGCAGCCAGACTGCCTTCTCGCAAAACTGCCGTTACGACAGCGTGGATGATGACCGCGCGAATGGCTGCATCCGCGACATTGACCATGCCTACTCGCAAGACGGCGGCCTTGCCGTCCTCTACGGCAACATCGCCGAAGACGGCTGCGTCGTTAAAACCGCCGGGGTGGACGCAAGCATTCACATATTCAGCGGCAAAGCCATCGTTTACGAAAGTCAGGACGCCGCCGTGAACGGCATTCTCAAACGCGAAGTCAAAGCGGGCGATGTCGTCGTCATCCGCTACGAAGGCCCCAAAGGCGGGCCGGGCATGCAGGAAATGCTCTATCCGACCAGCTACCTCAAATCCATGGGGCTCGGTGCCAAATGCGCGCTGCTTACCGACGGCCGCTTCTCCGGCGGCACCTCCGGCCTTTCCATCGGCCACGCCTCGCCGGAAGCGGCGGCAGGCGGTGCCATCGGCCTCGTGCGCGACGGCGACACCATCCGCATCAACATCCCCGCGCGCACCATCCACCTCGACATCAGCGACGAAGAAATGGCACGCCGCCGCGCCGAGCAGGACGCCAAAGGCTGGAAACCCGCCGCCCCGCGCGCGCGCAAAGTCTCGGCGGCGCTCAAAGCCTACGCCCTGCTTGCCACCAGTGCCGACAAAGGCGCGGTACGCGATTTGAGCAAGCTGGATTGAGCCTCCGCCCTGCGCCGTCATCCCTCTTCGCAATTTGGCGATAAAAAACGGGCCGTTCGGCCCGTTTCTTATTCCATGCCCGCTTGATTCAGGCATTCGCCCCCGCCTGCGGCAGGGCAGTGGCGTTCAGTCTCGCTTCCAGCGCCGCGATGCGCGCCTCCGCCTGCGCCAGCAGGCGTTCCTGCGCCTCAAATTCGCTGCGCGGCACCCAGTCGGATTTTGCCAGCCGCTCATCAATCATGGCACGCGCGGCGGCACGGATTTCCGCCTGCACCGGGCGCAGTGAATCGGGCAATTTCTGTTCCAGTTGATCCAGGAAAAAGGAAAAAGGGTTGTTTTTCATCGCAAACTCCACGGCATGAGATAATGGCGGCGCAGTGTAACACAGAGGCAATTATGAAAAATTCCGTCCTTATTATGGTCATGGGGCTTGCCGCCCATGCCGCCGTCTGTGCCGGCAGCGGCGATGCGGTGCGCGGCAAGGCGTCGAACGGTGCCTGCGTCGGCTGTCATCAGGAGGACGGCAACGGACGCGACAACCCCGGCGGGGAATCCTGGCCGCGTCTGGCGGGGCTGAATGCCGAATACCTTGCCGCCCAACTCGCCGCCTACAAGAGCGGCGGGCGCAAATCCGCCTCGATGAAGACGTTTGCCATGATGATGAACGAAGAGAAGATGGCGGATATTGCCGCCTATTACGCGACGCTGCCGCCCGCGCCCGTTGCCGCCGCGCCGCCCGGGGAAGCGCAACTTGCGCGCGGCAAGGTATTGGCGGAGCAGGGCGATTCCGAACGTAACATCCAGCCTTGCACGCAGTGCCATGGCGCGGACAATCGCGGCGACGGCAAAATCCCCGCGATTACCGCCCAGCCCGCGTCGTACCTGCGCGCACAAATCACCGCCTGGCAACGCGGCGACCGCCCCAACGACAGCGCCGACGAAAAGGGCATGTTCCCGACCGCGCGCCATTTGAACGAAGAAGACAGCGCCGCCGTCGCCGCCTGGCTCTCGACGCAGGCACCGTAACGGCGAAAATCTGTACCGCTTGGCGGGCGCAGGATGGGCTTCAGCCCATCAAGCAGCAGACGCAGCCTGCTTTTTGCATTCTTGATAAGAACGGCCGCAAGCGGGAAAACCACGCGCTTTCCTGATTTTGAGACGTTGCCTGCAACGTCTCCGGCAAAAACCCCCGCCAACCGGCGCAAACCCGGCAATCACGACGCCTGACGCCATCCGGCATCCTTCTCCGCCTGCCGCAGGTACAATACCTTTTTCCCGCTTCTTTCAAGGATTTTTACCATGAACACCGTCGTCGTCATTCCCGCCCGTTTCGCCTCCACCCGTCTGCCCGGCAAGCCGCTGCGCCTGATTGCCGGGCTGCCGATGGTGGTGCGCACGGCGCGGCAGGCGGTGCAGGGCGGTTTTCCGGTGTGGGTGGCGCATGATGATGCGCGCATTGCCGCCGCGCTTGCCGGTGAACCGGTGCGGGTGGTGACGACGCGCGCCGATCATGCCAACGGCACGGAGCGCTTGTGCGAGGTCGCGCTCAGGGAAGGCTGGGCGGATGATGTGATTGTCGTCAATGTGCAGGGCGACGAGCCGCTGTTGCCGCCGGCGCTGATTCGCGAGGTGGCGGCGACGCTGGCGGCGCATCCCGAAGCGGCGGTGGCGACGCTGGCTACGCTGTTCTCTACTGCGGATGATCCGGCGGCGGCGACGGCGGTGAAGGTGGTGCGCGATGTGCAGGGCCTGGCGCTGTATTTCAGCCGCGCGCTGCTGCCGTTCGTGCGCGATGCGGGCGGGTTTGCTGCGGCGTTTCCGTATCTGCGCCATATCGGCATTTATGCCTACCGCGTCGCGGCGCTCAAGCGTTATCCGCAGCTCGCCGCCACACCGCTGGAAGCGGCGGAAAAGCTGGAACAGCTGCGTTTTCTGGAACACGGGCTGCGCATCGCGGTCGGCGTGGTGGCCGAGGCACCGCCGCCGGGGGTGGACTGCGAGGCGGATGTGCGGCGCGTCGAGGCGGTGCTGGGCGGGCGATGAGCGGGACTGAACCAGCACCGCGCCGCTTCGACCCGAAGACGTTCCTCAGCCACGTCGCGACATTGCCGGGCGTCTATCAGATGCGCGACGCCGACGGCACGGTGCTTTATGTCGGCAAGGCGAAGAATTTGCGCAGCCGCCTCTCGAGCTATTTCCGCGAGAGCAGCCTGAGCGGCAAGACGCGGGCGCTGATGCGGCAGGTGGTGGATATTGACACGACGATTACGCACAGCGAAACGGAGGCGCTGATTCTTGAGAATAATCTGATCAAGACGCATCTGCCGAAGTACAACATCCTGCTGCGCGACGACAAGAGTTATCCCTATATCCACCTCAGTGCGCATGCGTTCCCGCGCCTGACGCTGCATCGCGGCGCGCGCAAGGGCGGCGAGTATTTCGGGCCGTACCCGAATGTGCAGGCGGCGCGCTACACGCTGGAAATCCTTGCCAAGGTGTTCCGTATGCGCCAGTGCGAGGACAGCTATTTCGCCAGCCGCAGCCGTCCCTGCTTGCAGTATCAGATTGAGCGCTGCTATGCGCCCTGCGTCGGCTACATCGACCGCGCCGCCTATGCGGAGACGGTCGCCCACACCCGCGATTTCCTGCTTGGCAAGAGCGAGACGCTGTTGCAGGAGCTCACCGCCAAGATGGAGGCGGCGGCGGAGAACCGCGCCTATGAGCAGGCGGCGCTGCTGCGCGACCAGCTGATTCAACTGCGCAAGACCACCGAGAAGCAGCACATGGTGGCGGGCGAGGCCGATGCGGACGTGCTGGCGGTGGCGACCGCCTACGGCGAGGCCTGCGTGCAGGTGCTGTTTTACCGCGACGGACACAACGTTACCTCGCAGGCGTATTTCCCGAAGCTGCCGGAAGAAACGCCGGAAGCGGAGATTCTCGCCGCCTTCCTCACCCAGTATTACCATGAGCGCCACGCGCCGCCGCAGCTCATCCTCAATCAGACGCTGCCCGATGCCGACACCATCGCCGCCTGGCTGAGCGAAAAGAACGGGCGCAAGACCACGCTGAACAGCCACCCGCGCGACACGCGGCGCAAATGGCTGGAACTCGCCGAAGAAAACGCAAAACTCAGCCTCGGCCTGCGGCTTACCGGCAAACTCACCATGCAGCAGCGCTTCGCCGCGCTTGCCGAAGCGTTTGCCTGGCCGGACATTCCCGAACGCCTTGAATGTATCGACATCAGCCACACCCAGGGCGAGGCGACCGTCGCTTCCTGCGTCGTTTTTGACCATCGCGGCGCGCTGAAAAGCGATTACCGCCGCTACAACATCCGCGATGTGGCGGCAGGCGACGACTACGCCGCCATCCGCCAGACCGTCAGCCGCCGCTTCGAGCGCATTCAAAAGGAAGGCGGCGTGCTGCCGGACGTGCTCTTCATCGACGGCGGCAAAGGGCAGTTGCGCCAGGCGGTGGAGGTGTTCAACGAACTCGGCATCAGCGGTGTGCAGCTCATCGGCGTTGCCAAAGGGCAGGGGCGCAAGGCCGGGCTCGAACAATTCTGGTTCCCGCACGAAGACACCGCCCGCTACCTGCCGCCGGACAGCCAGGCGATGCAGCTCATCGTGCAAATCCGCGACGAAGCACACCGCTTCGCCATCACCGGCCACCGCGCCGGGCGCGCCAAAAACAGCAAGCGTTCCGTGCTCGAACAAATCCCCGGCGTAGGTGCCAAACGCCGGCAAGCGCTGCTAAAATACTTTGGCGGACTGGCGCAAATCCGGCTCGCCGGCGTCGAAGACCTCGCCCGCGTCCCCGGCGTCAGCGACACCCTGGCCAAAGAAATCTACGCCACCCTCCACGAACAAGGCTGACCCATGACACCCACCCCCCCCAAACATTTCCTAAGCGGCTGGGCGATGAAACTCACCATCCTGCGCATGGTGCTCATCCCCCTCTTCATCCTCACCTACTACTGCCATCCCGCCAGCTGGGGGCAGTGGCTCTCGCTCGGCGTCTATACCATCGCCTGCCTCAGCGACTTCTTCGACGGCTGGCTGGCGCGCCACCTCAAAGAAGAAAGCGCCTTCGGCGCCTTCCTTGACCCCGTTGCCGACAAACTCATGGTCGCTGCCGTCCTCATCGTCCTCATCAAAGAAAACCCCAGCATCTGGCTCATGCTCTGCGCCCTTATCATTATTGGCCGGGAAATCTGGATCTCGGCGTTGCGCGAATGGATGAGCGGCATCGGTCATCGCGGCGTCGTCGCCGTCGCCAAAATCGGCAAATGGAAAACCACCGTGCAAATGTTCTCGATGGGCTTCCTCATCTACCGCGAAGACTGGCTGGGTCTGCCCATCTGGCGCATCGGCCAGGTGCTCATCCTCATCGCCGCCGTCCTCACCATCCTCTCCATGTGGCAGTACACCGCCGCCGCCTACCATTACTTCCGCACGGCCTCGCAAGAAAAACCCTGAGCCGCGCCATTGGAACCGCACATGCCCCAAACCCTCATCAGCCAGCGCTTTCGCGGCTTCCTGCCGGTCGTCATCGACGTCGAAACCGGCGGCTTCGACGCCAGAAAAGACGCGCTGCTCGAAGTCGCCGCCGTCCTTGTCAACTTCGACGACAACAACCGCCTCACCCGCACCCACACCATCCACTACCACATCCACCCCTTCGCCGGTGCCAACATCGACCCCGAAGCCCTGAAAATCACCGGCATTGACCCCTACCACCCGTTGCGTCCCGCCTATCACGAAGACAAGGCCGCCGAGCGCTTCTTCGACGAAATCCGCGCCTATCAAAAACAGCAGGAATGCAGCCGCAGTATCCTCGTCGGCCACAACGCCACCTTCGATCTCGGCTTCATCAACGCCTTCGCCGAACGCACCGGCTACAAACGCAACCCCTTCCACCCGTTCAGCGTCCTTGACACTGTCACCCTCGGCGCGCTCGCCTACGGCCAGACCGTGCTGGCGCGCATCGCCAAAGAGGGCGGCTTCGACTACGACAGCCAGAAAGCGCACGGAGCCAAATACGACGCCGAACTCACCGCCGACATCTTCTGCCGGATCATGAACACCTGGGCAGACAACATCGGCTACAACTGGCCGACCGCCGAGGAAACCCTATGACCGACATCGCCACCCTCACCCCGCCCAAAGGCTGGAAAGTCCTGAGCCGCGCCGCACAGCAAACCTTCATCCGCGAGCACCTCGGCGACGCCACCGACATCATCGCCATCGCCCTGCCGGACGGCGGCGACGGCAGCGTCTTCGCGCAACTGAGCTACCGCCCGGTCGGCTATGTGGACGACAACATCCCGATTGATCCGACCCGCGTCCGCCAGGGCATCAGCGAAGACCTCGACATCCTGAACCAGGAAAGCGGCCTCACCGGCAAAGACGCCGTACGCTGGAAAACCTTCGCCCCCGCGCCAAAATACGACCCCGCGAGCCGCTGCGTCGAATACGGCGTCGAACTCAGCGTCAGCGGCGATCCGGCGCTGAACCTCTACAAACTGTGCCTGGTGCGCAACGGCGCGCTGGTGCTGACCATCGTCGGCACCCCGGCGGACGGCCTCGACCTCAACAACTGGCAGATCAAAGTGCAGGACAACCTGCGTTACGAACGCTTCGATCCGCGCAGTGACCGCCGCGCCGAAGGCAACCTCATCAACCTGCTCCTGATGAACCGCTTTATCTGAACAAGCCGGGCGACAAAGACGGCGGGCCTTGCCCGCCGTTTTTTAAGTCGTTTTGAACAGAAATGATACGGTGTTGGCGAGCCTCGCCGGGCACCCATAAAAATCGCAGCGCGATTTTTATGGGACCCGTGCCGTACTATCTGTACTGTCTTCGGCTCGCCGCCTTGTCTCATTCTTGTTTGAGACGACTATATTCCCGCTTTTTGCACCAATAAAAAAACCGGATGCGGGCATCCGGTTAAATGGCGATCGCATTTCTTGTATCAGAAGCGTACACCGCCAAAGGCGGTATTCAGGCCGCTTTCGCCTTCAAAGGAGACTTGTCCGGCGGTTTCTTTGGCGTTTTCGCCGTAGAGCGCGCCTTCGTAGCGGCCGTTGTGGTTGCCGGTAACGCTGGCGGTGCCGGCATATTCGGCGCCGCGCAGTTTGCCTTCGTTCAACGTGATGTTGCGGCGCAGTCCGGGCATATCGATTTTGCCGTTGACCGTGCGTTTGTCGAAGTCCACGTTGATGGTGCTGGTGCCGTCGGTCAGGACTTTGTCGCTGCTGGTATCCCAGCGCACGGCGTTACCCTTGTAGGTGGCGCTGCCGCTGGTCGGGACGTCGTCGGTTTTGTCGCCCCGATAGCGCAATTCTTTGATTTGTTTGCTGTTGTCCATCCACAGGCCGTAGAAGGAGGCATACTGGTTGTAGCCGCGCAGTTCGCCGTAGGTGGTGGGGATGGTGACGAGCCCTTTGGCTTGCCTGGAGAGGTCAATGTTGGCGTCATCCGGGGTGATGGTCGTGCTGGCACCGCCGTCGCTGCCGCCGCAGGCGGCGAGCAGGGCGGCAACACTTGTGGCTATCAGGATGTTTTTCATGATGGGTTCCTCTTGCTGTTGGAAAGATTTACCGTACAGGCGGGGCGCATTATGGCGCGCCCGATAGTTTTTGCCAGTGTGGGTTTGGTCATTTTGTGGTCAGGTTGCAACAAGAACTGTTCATTTGTCGTTAATGTACGACGCGTTCGGGCCTGCCGGCACATCCGGTTTGCGCAGCGGTTTCTTGCCCGCAAAGCCGCCGCAACGCCGGATATCAACAGCCCCTAGCCCAACGGCACGGTTTCGATATCGCCGAGGCTGCGGCCGAGGAAACGTTCGCCGATGCTGTTGAAACGCAGCGGGATGTCGCTGACGCAGTAGCGATAGCGGGCGGGGCGGCCGTCGTCATGGCGCAGGAGATTGGCGGCGGCGAGGGCTTGCGCGGTATCGGCAGCGGTGGTCACGGCGGAATCGACCAGCACGAGTCGTGGTGCCTCGCTGTGCAAGAGCGGCTTGATGAGCGGGTAGTGGGTGCAGCCGAGGACGAGGGTATCGGCACCATCGGCGAGGATGGGTTTCAGGTATTCGCGCACGGTGAGGCGGGTAACCTCGTGCTCAAGCCAGCCTTCTTCCACCAGCGGCACGAGCAGCGGGCAGGCTTGCGACTGCACGCGCGCGGCAGGGTTTTGTGCGTGGATGGCGCGGGCGTAGGCGTTGCTGTTGACGGTGGTGTTGGTGGCGATGACGGCGATGTGGCCGTTCCTGCTGGTGGCCAGTGCTGCTTTGGCGCCGGCGGCGATGACGTCGATGACGGGCATCCCGCCCGCCTGGGCGCGGATGGCGTCGCCCGCGACGGCGGCAATGGTGTTGCAGGCAATCACCAGCGCCTTGACGCGCGCGGCGAGGAGGAAGGCGACGATTTGCGCGCTGTAATGTTCGATGGTGGCGCGCGATTTGACGCCGTAGGGGACGCGGGCGGTGTCGCCGTAATAAATCAGGTGTTCGAGCGGCAGGCGTTCCATCAGGGCGCGGACGACGGTAAGGCCGCCGACGCCGCTGTCGAAGACGCCGATGGGCAGGTTGCGGGATGTTTCGGTAGGCATGGGTTTTCGGGTGAGCGGTCCTGCGCAAACGGAAAAAGCGGGCCGTGCCCGCTTTTTTTCATGAAGGCGTATCAGGCTTTGTCGAGGCCGAAGGCTTCGTGCAGAGCGCGCACCGCGAGTTCGAGGTATTTTTCGTCAATACCCACGGAGATTTTGATTTCCGAGGTGCTGATGATGTGGATATTGATGTTTTCTTTGGCAAGCGCCTGGAACATGGTGCTGGCGACGGCGGCGTGTGAGCGCATCCCCACGCCGACGATGGACACTTTGGCGATGTTCGAGCCGTGGATGACCACGCCGCTTTCCGGCGGGAAGGTTTTGCGCAGGATTTCCAGGGTGGTGTCGTAGTCACCGCGCGGCACGGTGAAGGTGAAGTCGTTTTTGCCTTCGATGCCGATGTTCTGGATGATCATGTCCACGTTGATGTTGGCTTCGCCGATGGGGGCGAGGATTTTGTAGGCAATGCCGGGGGTATCCGGCACGTCAACGACGTTGACCTGGGCTTCGTCGCGGCTGAACGCGATACCGGTGATGATGGCTGATTCCACGGGGTTTTCCTCTTCTAGACTGATCAGGGTGCCTTCGCCGTCCTCAAAGCTGGACAGGACGCGAAGCGGGACTTTGTATTTGCCGGCAAATTCGACCGAGCGGATTTGCAGGACTTTTGAACCGAGGCTCGCCATTTCCAGCATTTCTTCAAAGGTGATGCGGTCAAGTTTGCGGGCTTTCGGTTCGACGCGCGGGTCGGTGGTGTACACGCCGTCCACGTCGGTGTAGATCTGGCATTCGTCGGCATGCAGCGCAGCGGCGAGGGCAACGGCGGTGGTGTCGGAGCCGCCCCGTCCCAGGGTGGTGATGTTGCCGCGTTCGTCCACGCCCTGGAAGCCGGCGACGATGACGATTTTCCCCGCTTGCAGGTCGCGCTTGATGTTGTCGCTATCGATGCCTTTGATGCGCGCTTTCATATGGGCGCTATCGGTGAGGATTTTGACTTGTGCGCCAGTGTAGGACACGGCCGGAACACCGCGTTTTTCGATGGCGATGGCGAGCAGGGCGATGCTGACTTGTTCGCCGGTGGACATGATGACGTCCATTTCACGCGGGCTGGGGCGCGGCGTAATGTCGTGCGCAAGTGCGATCAGGCGGTTGGTTTCGCCGCTCATCGCGGAGACGGCGACAACGAGGTCGTTGCCCGCTTTTTGTGCGGCGATGCATTTTTCGGCAACGTGTTCGATGCGCTCAATCGAGCCCATCGAGGTGCCGCCGTATTTTTGGACGATTAGTGCCATGTGGTTTCCTCTATGTGTTGTCGGGCAGGGCGTCTGCCAGTGCCGCGAGAGCTGCGGGCAGTCCTGCAGGGGTTTTGCCGCCTGCCTGGGCGAAGTCAGGGCGGCCACCGCCTTTACCGCCGATATGGGTGGCAAGTTCGCGGATGATGTTGCCGGCGTGCAGGGCTTTTGCCGTTTTGTTGACGCTGACGATCAGGCGGGCGGTATCGCCGTCCGCGCTGCCGATGACGACGACGTCCGCGCCATGGCGATCGCGCAGCTGGTCGGCGGTGTCGCGCAGGGTGGCGTTATCGAGGCCGTCGCGTTGCAGGGCGAGGGTTTTCCAGCCCTTGACGGTCTTCACGTCGATACTGCCACCGTCCCCGCCTTGTGCCAGCTGGCGTTTCAGGGTCTGGATATCTTTTTCTTGTGCTTTCAGCTGTTGTTGCAGAGCGGCGATGCGTTCTGGCAGGTGTTCGCCGTCGGTTTTCAGCAGGGCGGCGCTTTCTGCGAGCAGGGCATCGCTGTGTGCAAGATGTTCCAGTGCAGCCAGGCCGCAGACGACTTCGATGCGGCGCACCCCGGCCGAGACGGCCCCTTGCGAGACGACTTTGGCGATGCCGATTTCACCCAAGCGGGCGACATGCGTACCGCCGCAGAGTTCGATGGAAAAGCCGTCTTCACCCATGCTGACGACGCGCACCACGTCGCCGTATTTTTCGCCGAAAAGTGCCATCGCACCTTTTTTCTGCGCGTCGTCACGGCTCATTTGTTCGATGGTCACCGGAGCGTTGCGCAGGATTTGCGCGTTCATCATGGTTTCGACGTGGGCGATTTCGTCGGCACTGAGCGGTTTGTCGTGCGAGAAGTCGAAGCGGGTACGGCGTTCGTCCACCAGCGAGCCTTTTTGTTGGACGTGGGTGCCGAGGGTGCTGCGCAGGGCTTTGTGCAGCAGGTGGGTGGCGGAATGGTGCCGCTTGATGGCGGCGCGGCGATCCACGTCAATTTGGGTTTCTGCCGCTTCGCCGCTGGTCACGCTGCCTTCGACGACGTGGCCGAAGTGCAGGAAGGCATCGCCCTGTTTCTGCGTGTCTGCGACGGCGAAGATGCCGTTGGCGGTGCGGATGGTACCAGTATCGCCGACTTGTCCGCCGGATTCGCCGTAGAACGGGGTGCGGTCAAGGACGATAACGCCGTGTTCGCCGCCGAGCAGGCGGTTGACCGCTGCGCCGTCGGCGAAGATATGCATGATTTGCGCGGTGCCGTGGTCGTGTTCGTAACCTTCAAAGGCGGTTTTGCCGCTCACATCGAGTTTCTGCGCGGCGTCGAATTTGCCGGCGGCTTTGGCGCGCTCGCGTTGCGCCGCCATTTCCCGCTCAAAGCCGTCGCTGTCGAGTTCGATGCCGAGTTCGCGCGCCATGTCGGCGGTGAGGTCGTAGGGGAAGCCGTAGGTGTCATAGAGTTTGAAGATGACTTCGCCGGGGATAATCAGCTTGCTGTTTGCGAGGTTATCATTCAGGTATTGTTCCAGCGCGGCGATGTAGGGGGCGACTTCAGAATCGCTGAATTTGGATTCGTCGCCCAGCACGTCTTCCATATCGATGGTTTTCGTCTCGCCCTGCGGGGTACGCAGCAGGATTTGTTTGCGGTTTGCCGTTTGCAGGGCGCTAACGTTGAAGGGTTTGCCGTCAGCGGTGTGCAGTTCGATGGTTTTTTGCGGTCCGTCCAGCGGCAGGAGGGATTCGAGTTTGAGGAATTTCAGGCCGTGCAGCACTTTGTGGAAGACGTTCATGCCGGTGTCCAGCGTTTGCGCAAAGCGCTCTTCTTCCCGCTTGACGGCTTCGGTGATGCGCGCTTCGGCTTCGACGATTTCCGGATAGGCCTCGCCCATTTCCGCCACCAGCGGTGCGACGAGTTTGTAGAAGAACGGTTGGTTCTGCCCCAGTTTGTAGCCGTGACGGATGGCGCGGCGCATGATGCGGCGCAGGACGTAGCCGCGTCCTTCGTTGCCGGGCAGTACGCCATCTACCATCAGGAAAACGGTGGAGCGGATGTGGTCGGCGATGACTTTGAGCGAGGTCTGTTCGAGATCGTCGCAGCCGGTTGCCTCAGCGGCAGCGGCAATCAGGTTGCGGAAGATGTCGATTTCGTAGTTGGAATGGACGTGCTGCAACACGGCGGCGATGCGTTCCAACCCCATGCCGGTATCGATGGACGGGCGCGGCAGCGGTTTCATGTTGCCCGCTGCATCCCGCTCGAACTGCATGAAGACGATGTTCCAGATTTCGATGAAGCGGTCACCGTCTTCTTCGGGTGAGCCGGGTGGGCCGCCCCACACTTCCGGGCCGTGGTCGTAGAAGATTTCCGAGCAGGGGCCGCAGGGGCCGGTGTCACCCATCGCCCAGAAGTTGTCGGATTCGTATTTGGCTTTGCCAGGCTTGTCGCCGATGCGGATGATTTTGTTCTCGGGCAGGCCAACGGTGTCGCGCCAGATGGCGTAGGCTTCGTCGTCTTCGTGATAGACGGTGACGCAGAGTTTTTCCGGCGGCAGCCCGAAGACTTGCGTCAGCAGGTTCCAGGCGAAGGGGATAGCCTGTTCTTTGAAGTAGTCGCCGAAGCTGAAATTGCCCAGCATTTCAAAGAAGGTGTGATGACGTGCGGTGTAGCCGACGTTTTCCAGGTCGTTGTGCTTGCCGCCGGCGCGCACACAGCGCTGCGAGGTGGTGGCGCGCTTGTAGTCGCGCGTCTCGCTGCCGGTGAAGATGTCCTTGAACTGCACCATGCCCGCGTTGGTAAAGAGCAGGGTCGGGTCGTTGCCCGGCACTAGCGAGGAAGAGTGAACGATTTTGTGGCCGTGTTCGGCGAAGTAATCGAGAAAGGCGCGCCGGATGTCGGCGGTAGATGTGGGTCGTTTATGTGTCATCGTGGGT
Source organism: uncultured Cardiobacterium sp. (assembly GCF_938028825.1). Lineage (GTDB taxonomy): Bacteria > Pseudomonadota > Gammaproteobacteria > Cardiobacteriales > Cardiobacteriaceae > Cardiobacterium. The sequence goes on from NZ_CALIZP010000094.1 coordinate 33,114, forward strand.
TGCTTTCATTGCTTGCTGGATGTCGTCGTAGGAAAAACCGCGCTGTGCGAGGAAACGCTGCCGGTTTGCCTTTTCTTTAGCTGTCGTGGCGGGGGCGCTGTATTTTTTCAGATAGGCACTGCGGGCAGCGCCCGCCCAATCAGCAGCATCGAGAACGTCGCGCAACAGTTCGCCGCTGATGCCGCGCGCTTCGAGTTCGTGGCGGACTTTAAGCCGCCCCTGCCCGCGCGCCAGGCGGTTGCGGACAAAGGCTTCGGCAAAGCGGGCATCGCTCTGCCAGCCGCGCGCGGCGAGGGTGTCGAGGACAAGTTCGACGGCGGTGGGGGAAAAACCGTGCAGTTTGGCGACGAGTTCGGCGCGGCTGTGTTCGCGTTGTGCGAGCGCAGTGAGACAGCGCGCTTCGATAGCGCGCTGTTCGTCGTCAGAATTGGTGAACTCAGAAGGGTTCATCGCCATCGGTCAAAGACGGCTGGGCATTCTCGCCGTCATCACCCTGGCCGCTGCTGACTGGCAGTTCGGCGTCGCTGTTGCCAATGTAGTATTCGCGGATTTTCGCCTCGATTTCGGTGGCGAGCTCCGGTTTTTCTTTGAGGAAGGCGCGGACTTTTTCCTTGCCCTGACCAATTTTTTCGCCGCCGTAACTGTACCAGGCACCGGATTTCTGGATGACGTCAATGGCGACGCCAAGATCAATGATTTCGCCGAGGCGGGAAATGCCTTCGCCGTAGAGGATTTCAAATTCGGCCTGCTTGAACGGCGGCGCGACTTTGTTTTTCACCACTTTAACCCGCGTCTGGTTGCCGATCACTTCGTCGCCGTCTTTGAGGGATCCGATGCGGCGGATATCGAGGCGCACCGAGGCATAGAATTTGAGGGCGTTACCGCCGGTAGTGGTTTCCGGCGAGCCAAACATCACGCCGATTTTCATGCGGATCTGGTTGATAAAGATGACCAGGGTATTGGTGCGCTTGATGTTCGCGGTCAGTTTGCGCAGTGCCTGGCTCATCAGGCGGGCTTGCAGGCCGACGTGTGAATCGCCCATGTCGCCTTCGATTTCCGCCTTCGGGGTGAGCGCGGCGACCGAGTCCACCACCACCACGTCAAACGCGCCGGAGCGCACCAGTGCATCGGTGATTTCCAGCGCCTGTTCGCCGGTGTCCGGCTGGGTGATGTAGAGGTTGTCGGTATCGACGCCGAGTTTGCGCGCGTAAATCGGGTCAAGGGCGTGTTCAGCGTCAATAAAGGCTGTCGTGCCGCCCGCTTTTTGCGCTTCGGCGATGACTTGCAGGGTCAGCGTGGTTTTACCCGACGATTCCGGGCCGTAGATTTCGACAATCCGGCCACGCGGCAGGCCGCCGATGCCGAGGGCAATGTCGAGGCCGAGCGAGCCGGTTGAGATGGCCTGAATGTCGAGCGCGGCACTCTGGTCGCCGAGACGCATCACCGTGCCTTTGCCGAAAGTTTTGTCAAGCTGTGCCAGCACGGCGGCGAGCGCCTTTTGCTGTTCTTCTGTCTGTTTCGCCATAAAAATCCGATAGTTTTCAAGTTACTGCATGGCCTTCAAGGCCTCTAATTTGCGCGCAATCATAGCATTGTCAGGGGTCGCTTTCAGTGCCTTTTCGTACTCGGCCTGCGCCATTTGCACGTAGAGACGGGCGAGGTTGACCCGTGCCGAGTTGTGCTCCGGATGTTTCAACAACACGTCGCGCAGCGCCAGTTCCGCAGCGGGCAAATCGCCGCGCCCCGCGTAAATCACCGCCAGGGCGTTACCCGGCTGCGGCAGGTCGGGGAAATTGGCCTGCATCATCTTGTACCAGCGTTCGGCTTCCTCGCCACGCCCCAGTTGCATCAGCACCAGCCCTTTCAGGTAGGCGGCGCGGCTATCCTGCGGATTGGTAGCAAGACGACTTTCCAGTTGGCGCAGGGCACCGCGCGGGTTGCCGTTTTCTGCCATTGACTGCGCTTGCGCGTAACCTGCCCACGGCGGATCAGCTTCTTCTTCGGCAGCGGTCGGCGGCGGGGTGGCGGGCACAAGCGGCTGCACCTCGCCGACGGCGGGCACGGCAGGCGTTTGCGGATTGGCATCATTCTCCGCCGCTTCCGCTAGTGTTTTTTCGTCCGGCGGCGGGGCGGACGGCGGCGCAGCGGCGGCAGGCGGTTCTTCTTTCTTTTCTTCGGCGGCGGGTTTGTCTGCGGCAGCGGTTTTTTCCCCACTTGCGGCAGGCGGCGGCGCTCCCCCGCCGGCGGCAGGCGGCGGTGTTTTGCCGTCCGCGTCGGGATTGTCTGCCGCTGCGGGCGGGGTTTCCGCCTTTTCCCCTGCGGCGGCGGGTTTCTTCTTCGCCGTCTTCTTGTTTTTGCCTTTCTTGCCGTCCTTCTTCGCCCCGGCGGGCTGTTCTGCCGCCGCTTCTGCGGCGGGCGGCGTTTCTTCCGCCGGAGGCGGCGGGTTCTTCGATTCGTCCTTCAACACCACCACCGGAATATCGGCGGGCAGGTCATCCGCCGGGGCGGTGAGCGCTTCGGCTTTCTTTTCCTGACCGGGCGGGTGCGCGCGCGCGGACAGCTGCGGCAGGCCGCCGTCGCCCTGCCGCGACCGCGCCAGCGCCGCTTCCGGCGTCAAGGTATCGCCCTGCACCGGCAATAACGCCACCGGCGGCTCGTTCTGTGCCCACAACGGCGCGGATAACAACAGCAACCATAATTTTTTCATCACAATCCTCTGTCATATATGAAAGACGCCCAAGCGGGACAAACACTGGGCTCGTGCCACCCGCCAAGCAAGATAAACACTGGGTTCGTGCCGCCCGCCAAGCGGGATAAACACTGGGCTCGCGCCGCCCGCCAAGCGGGACAAACACTGGGCTCGCGCCACCCGCCAAGCGAGACAAACACTGGGCTCGCGTCCCCATCAAGCGGGATAATCACAGCCTTCATTCCCGCCAGCGCAACACCCGCCGCTCAATCACCCCCAGCAACCACGACAGCACGATGCCCAAGAGGGCGAGCAGCGTGACCCCCGCCAGCAGCTGATCCATCTGATAAAGCGCGCCGGCACTCGCGATATACGCGCCGATGCCGCTTTCCGCATTCATCATCTCGGCGACCACCAGCATGGTGATGGCAATCGACACCGAAATGCGGAAGCCGGCAAAAATCCCCGGCATCGCGCCGGGCAGAATGATACTGCGGATGACCGCCGCCTGCGGCAGCCCAAACGACTGCCCCATGCGAATCAGACCGCGATCCACATTATCGACCGCCGCATACGTCGCAATCACCGTCGGGAACAATGTGCCAATCAGAATCGTCGCCACCTTCGAACCCTCGTCGATGCCGAACCACACCAGAAACAGCGGCAGCAGCGCAATCTTCGGCACGGGAAACAGCGCCGAGACCAGCGGCAGCAGCGTGCCGCGCGCGACCCGCCACAGACCGATCAACAAGCCGATGGCGACGCCGAGCAGCGTCCCCAGTCCCCAGCCGATGGCGAGACGGCGCACACTCGCCCACAAGTGTTCCCACAGCAGCCCGGAAACGAGCAACTGTTTGAGCTGCACCACAATCTCCGAGGGCGACGCGATAAAAGCGCGGCTGATCCAGCCGAGGCGCACCGCCGTCTCCCAAAACACCAGCAACACGGCAAACACCAGCCAGCCCTGCCAGCGCGGCGCCTTGCCGCCAAACGCGCGGGTGCGCAGCGGCACCGCAATCCGGTTCACCGTATTCATGCCTCCAACTCCCGCTCGGCGGCGCGAGCCTCATCGCGCATCAACGCCCACAAGCGCTCTTCCACATCCAGCAACACAGGATCCCGCTCATCGCGCGCATCCAGCGGCATATCCAGCGAGACCACCTCGCGCACCCGTCCAGGGCGGCGCGACAACACCACCACCTTGTGTCCCAGCCGCACCGCCTCGCGCAAATTATGCGTCACATACGCCGCCGAAAACGGCGCGGCCAGCCACAGGCGGACAAAATCATCGAGCAGCAAATCCTTCGTCTGACTATCCAGCGCCGAGAGCGGCTCATCGAGCAGCATCACCGCCGGATTGACCGCCAGCGCGCGCGCAATCGCCACCCGCTGCCGCATCCCGCCGGAAAGCTGGCGAATCCAGGCATGGGCAAACTCGCTGAGCTGCGTGCGCGCCAGCACATCGCGCACCCGCTCGCGCCGCTCCGCTTTCGAGAGCGGATGATGCGCCAGCACCAACTCCACATTCTCCGCCACCGTGCGCCACGGCAGCAGGGCAAAATCCTGAAAAACGAACGTCAGCGGGTTGAGCGACGCGGCAGGCGGTTCACCTTCCAGCCACACCACGCCCGCATCCGGCGCTTCCAGTCCACCCAGAAAACGCAGCAGCGTCGATTTCCCGCAACCGGACGGGCCGATGATGCAGACAATCTCGCCCGCCGCAATCGCAAACGACACATCCTGCAACACCAGCCGCCCGTGATAACGGTGCGACACATCATCGACCAGCAGACGCATCAGTCCACCAACAGCGCGTTACCATCCAGCGCATCCGGCACCAACTTCTCGTCCTTGAACCACTGCACCTGTTTGAGCACATCGGCACGGTTCAGCGCCGCATCCGGCGAGACGCGCATCGCCCCCGCCTGAATCAGCCTGGCCGCCTCCGCTTCGGGCTTATCGACAAACACATAACGGTGCACATCGGCGACCACCGCAGCCACTTCCGCCTCAGAGAGCGACTTATCGACCAGCGCCGCGTTATAAAGCGCCGCGCCCTTGGCAAAACCGCGCCGGAAAGCAGCAAGCGACTGCGGGTTATCCTGCGCGCGCTTCGCCGAAGTAAACAGCACCGTTACCTGATAATCCGGCAGAAAATCGGCGACGCGGCCAATCTCCACCGCTGCACCCTGCGCCACCCAGTCAGCGGCAAACGCGGGCTGGGCGACAGCAGCATCCACCTTGCCCGCCTGCAACGCGGCGGCAATCGCCGGCATCGTATTCAGCGCCATCGGCTTGATGGCGATACCTTCCTGCTTGGCAATCTGCGCGCCCATATACGCAAACGACGACCCCTGGGTGGTGATGGCAAAACGCTTGCCGTCCAAATCCTTGGGCGACCGCAAGCCACCGTCAAACGCCGCCTTGCTCGCGAGCAGCACATGCCCCGGCACGCCCTCCGCCTCCGTCAGCGCACCGCCGAAAATCCGCACCGCATCGCCGCGCGCAGCAAGATTGAGCAGACCGCCGGAGACCGCCGTGATGCCGAAATCAATATCGCCGGAAGCAATCGCAACCGCCATGGCCTGCGCCGCCTGAAACGGCACCAACTCCGCATCCAGCCCTTCCTCAGCATAAAAGCCGCGTTCCTTGGCGAGAAAATTCGGCGCATGTGACGGCAGGGCGATAAAACCGACCTTCACCTTTGC